>JBKEDB010000013.1:0-120279 GCA_047975195.1 Cumulibacter sp.
CTGATGGAGAGTCTCGCGCCCGGATTCGGCCGCCTGCGCGGCCGCCGCAGCATCGCGGTCCCGACGTTCGTCGGCTCGCGTTCTCGCGTCGGCGATCTGCTGCGCGGCGCCGGCGTGGGCGTGGTGGCGGAGCCGGGCGAGTGCCTCGCGGTAACTGTCGTGGGCGACCCGCACATTCTGCGCAACCCGATCATGTTCGGTCAGCGCATCGGCGGCCTGTTGGGGATCGGAGCCGTCCAGGATTGCGCCACGACGCCTGTCCTGTCGCGCCACGGCGGTGCTGATTTCCTGGTGCGCTTGACGTAGGGCGGCCAAATGGTCATTGGCTGCCTCCACGTGCACCGTCCGCTCGCCGCCCGGCAGCGCTGCATAGAGCCGTTCGAGTGTTGCCACGAGCTGAGTGGTTTCGGTGTGGGCCCGTCGATCATCACCGATCCGATGGTGCGCAGTGAGACGTTCCAATGCCTGCACCAGCGCGCGTGAGCGGGCGGTGGCCTCGGCGGTATGGGCATCGGACTCGGAACGCGCCGTGGCGACTTCGGCAAGTACCCGTTCTGCGGCGGTCGCGGCATTGTCTATCTCGCCCTGGTTGGCGGGTAAGGCTAGCTGCACCGCCGCCGTCCCGAGCGGGTCGCCGATACGACTGATTCGCGCCGCCGTCGCCGCGAATGCCCGCGTGCTGCGTTCCATACCTCGAAGGGAAGTATCGATGTCGGCAAGAATCGAAGCGAGCGAATCGCGGTCAGCGCGGCTCAGCCCGCGAGTGTTGAACTGCAGTTGGGCACTCGAGGTGTCCAGATGGGCACGGGCTGCGTGCAGTGTCGCTGCGGATTCGGATCGCAGCGTCGATGCCGCGTCGCTCGCTAGGCGCAGTTGTTGTCCCTCGGGTGAGTCGTTCAACGCCGCGTTCGCCTCGATCAGGGTCCGACCGGTGGCGATCGGCAGGTCGCTTCCTCGCGTGCGCACTGTGGACTCCGGCAGCGCGCGGGCGATATCGAAGGATGCATGGCGCACGCTGTCGGCGACCGTGGTGAGCGATACGTGTGCGTCTTCGATAAGTCTCGCGGCGCCGTCGTGCTGTTCTTCGGCGGCGCGAATGCGCTGCTCGGCGAGTTGTGAATCGACTGCTACGAGATCAGGAGCAGTGGACAACAATGCGGTCGCCTCGGTGAAGGCGATGCGAGCGGCGCGCAAGACGTCTGCGGTCTGGGTGGCTTCGGTGTGTGCACGCACTGCGGGGGCTTCCGAGCGCCAGCTCAAGGCTTCCGGAATCTCGGCTTGCAGGTCCGAAGCGCGCTGCAGGGTCGCGGTGAGACGGTCCTGCAACGCCTCCAGCGTCGCCGCCGTATCGTTCAGCTGCACGGTGGTCTGGGCGATGGCCAGCTGAACCTGGGCCTGCGCGATCTCGTGCTCGACGGCCTCGGAGCGCACCTGAGCTTGCGTTCGCGTGTGCTCTAGCACGGTCAGCGCGGCGTGCGCGTCGGAGAGTGCGGAATCGGCCTGTGCAACGGAACGCGGCGGCTGGTGGCGCAGGTCATCAAGTGTATTGAAAGCACGACGCGCCTCTTCCCGCTCGGCGATCGTCCGCTGATGGGCTGCTTCGAGTGCCTGCAGGGAGGTGCGGGCGTGATCGGTGGCGTCGATGACGCGGGGATCCGTCGATGTCGCGTGGCGATCGGCGTCCTGGCGCAGACCCTGCAGATCCGCGAGCTGAGCTTCGATGTCGTTGCCGCGTCCCTCGAGATCCGTGAGAAGCGTCCGGGCAGCCGGCGACAGGTTCTGAATCGCGGCCTGGGTGAGGTGCCCGTACGCGGATTCAGCACGCGCCGGTCCCTGTGCGGCGGTGACCTCGAGCTGTGCACTCAGGTCGGCTACAGCCTCGCCAGCGCGCGCTAGGCGCCCTCGGAAGTCGTGCGCACGGGTCGATGGGTCTGCGAGTAGGTCGTCGGCGGCCGACATCAATGTGGCCTCGTGAGCACGCAGCGCCTCGGAGAGTTCAGCCAACTCGTTTTCACTGTCGGTGATCGCGGCGAGATCCTGCCTCGCACCATCGACCGAGTCAGCGGCGTCGGGATTATCAACCGGCACACCGGGGAGCGACTCGCGGACGTAATCGGCGAGTGCGACGGTAGGCCTGGTGCCGGCCGCATCGAGTGCGTGTCGTGCCGCGCTAGCGGCCCGGACGACCTCGGTAAGAAGCCCAAGGCGCTGGGACTGAGCGGTGAGATCCGTGACCGCGCCCGAGATACGCGTACCCAGGGCGGTCGATCTCGTCGCCATTGCGTCCAGCGTGGAGAGCTGTGGTGCGGACTCTGCAGCTTCGGCGTTCGCATCGAATCGGAGCTGCTCCAGTTCCCGTACCTGATCGGCGATCTGGGCCGTCAACTGCTCGGCGCTCGCCGCTGTCGACAGCAAGGCATCGCGATGGGCGGCAGACATGACGACATTCGGATCGGCTGCCAATCGACGAGCGTTCGCGATCTCGTCCACGGCAGAAAGCGCTGCGGCCTCGAGCGCTGCGGCGTACGCCGTACGCACGGAGCTCGCGGTCGTCTCGGCCCGTGCAGTGCGAAGGGCTTCCTCGGCAGCGGTCTCGGCGTGCGCGGCGTCTGCTACCGCGCGCGCCAGGACATCGGCCGCGCCTGGCTGAGTGGACGATCCGGTCGTCATGAAGTCGCCGGTCAACGCAGCGCCACGCTCGGCTGCACGATTCGCGGCGAGACGCGCCTGCAGTGCACTGCGTGCTGCGTCCTGGCTTTGGGGGTCGCCCGTCCTTAACAGCAGGCGGATCTCATTGACCTTGGCAGTCGCGCGGTCAACGGCGAGTCGAATGGCGTCCTGCGCGGCCGGATCGGGAGCGGGGATACCAGCCGGTGCCGGTGCGACGAAGTGCCCGGCGGACTCCAACGCTTCCCGCGCTCCTTCGGTGACCCGTTGGCTCAGCTCAGTGGCGCGCGCCAGGTGCGCCTGCGCATCGGTGAGGAGTGTGGAAGCGGCTCGAGCCTCGGTGCCGACGTGAAGTCCGGCGACGGCGTCTCTAGTCGTCTGGGCCAACTGCTCAAGGCTCTGTGCGAGTGGCACTAACCGCGCATGGTCGGTTTGCAGGGAACGCAGCGATCCGGCGGCCTCGGCGATGTCTGCGGCCGGCAGCGGCGTGCTCTCGTCGGCGAGCGTCTGATCCAGCGCCGCGGAACGGTGGTCGATCGCCTCACGCAGCCGAACAAGGTCGGCGTTGGCCGAGGTGACCGCCGCCGCGACCGTCTCGGCGGTATGCGACAGGACAGCGAGTGCGGAGTGGTGCGTGACCCTCGCCGCGGCATCGTCGAGGAGACCCGTTTGGTACCCGAATTCTGCCGACAACTCCGCAGCTCGCCGGGCAGAGGCGAGCACGTGCGCTAGATCGACAGAGGTGTCCGCACCGCGCGGTGCGTTCCCGATCCGAGCGGCAGTCTCGGTTGCAGCGCGTTCGAGTGCTGAGGCCTCATCGAGGGCATCCTGGGCACGTTGGGCCGCTTCGGTCATCGCTGCGGCCGCATCCTCGGCCGCTGCCAGTGCAGCGTCGATCTGGCTAGCTTCGCCGCGGGGAACGACCGCCGCAGCATTGAACACCTCGCCGACGGGCCCGAACTGCGCGAACGATTCAGCAGCCGCGCGGGTCGCGTCTTGAGCCACTCGCGAGACGTCGCGCGCGGCCTGTTGTGCCGGGGGCATCGAGTCAGCGGCGTCCTGATCGTCCGCGTTCAGTGCCTGCGGAGTCTCGGTCAGGACAATCCGATGCCGACCTGTGCCGCCCTGGCGGGTATCTGGCGGAGATGCGTTGAGGTCCTTGGCGAGCACGCGTGCGGCGTCGGCGAGGTGATCGCGTACGTCGCTCAGGAGCGCCGCAGCGCGATCCGCGGCCGAACTGGCGGTGCGGATGCGAGTGGCGGCAGCCGGTAGGTCAGCCCGAAGCTGTTCGTGGATCCCAGCCAGCGACGTCGTCGACGTGGAGAGGAGCCCTTGTGCGCTCTGGATCTTGCGTCGCCCGTCGAGGTACATTTCATGGGCACGTTCGGCCGGTATCCGTGTCGGGTTGCCGGCCGCGTCGTACGCGACGAAATCGGCCGGGATATCGGCCAGGGCGGCATCAATGCGGACGTCGAGCGCGGTGAGGTCGCGAGTGTGTGCGTCGACCGAGCGCTGCGCCGCGAGTACGGCATCCGCAGCGTCGCCAGCACTATTTGCCATCTGTAGCAGGGAAGTGCGCTCGCGCGCTTCCGCCATCACCGAATCGATCTGCGCGCGGCGGGCGACTATCCCTTCGGAGAGTCGGTCGATGGCGGCGGGCTCGTCCGCCGATTCGAGCCGAGCGGTCAGGTAGGTAAGTTGCGCTACGTCTGTCCGCTGCAGCGCCGAGAGTGTCTCGAGCGTTGTTACCCGCTCGTCGAGTTCCGCGCCGAGGGAGCGCTGTAGGTCCCGGATCGCCTGGTCAGCGAGAGCGGACGGCGCGGAATCGCCGCGCCGTGTGCGCGCGTCAGCGATCTCACGTAGCTGGACGGCAGTTAGGGTGCGGTGTTCCGCGTGCGCGTCGAGCGCGGCGATCGCATTGGCGTGCGCGGCGTGAACCGTGGCGCTCGACGCTAACTGCTCAGCGGTTGCCGTGTGCTCGGCTACGGCGGCGACCGCTGCGTCGAGACGTTCGACGATCGCGCTGAGGCGCTCGGTGTCGACGTTGGTGTGCTCGGCGCCGATCCGGGCGGCGACGCGCTGCAGCATGGTGTGGGTGTTCTCGACGACGAGAGCCTGCTGCTGCGCCTGCGCGGCTGCTTCGGTCGCTGCGTCAGCGGCAGTGCGTAGGGCGTTGATGTGTTCGTGAGTGCTCGGGCTGTGCAGGGCGCGGGTGGTGAGACGTTGCTGCGCGGCGAAGGCTGCCCGCGCGTGCTCGTTGGCTTGGTGTGCCTCCTGTTGCGCGAGGGCGTTCCGCTGTGTGGCGCGGTGGGATTCGAACTCCGCGATGGCGACCGCGCTGTGCCGTTCGAGCAGTGCGAGCGCATTGTCGAGGTCATTGCGCTGGGCCCGCAGCTGGGTGGCCGCATCCTCGACGATGACCAACGCGCTGATCGGAGGCAATGTGGACTGAGGCGCCCGCGCCGAGTCGGCGGCGCGTGCGGCGTCGGAAGCTAGATTGGCCGCGCCGCGGTTGAGTGCGTCCATCCGCGCGATGATCTCGACGAGGGCGGTGGTGTCGATGCCGTCACCGACCCGGGTGCTCAGTGCACGGGCATCCTCGAGCACCGACGTACTGTCGGCGATGATGCTGCGCGCGGTGTCTCGCGCCTGCTCGCTACGCGCGGCGAGGTCGGCGATCGGAATCGCCTTGTTCGCTACTTCGAGCGCGTCGCGGACTTCTGCGAGGTTCTGCGAGGCGGCATCGATTTCCGCACTCAGCGCAGTCCGCCCGCGCACGGAGTGGACGGTACGGACGGCATCGTCAATCCGTGCGGGGTGAGGTTGTTCGATCAGCCGGTTGGTGCGGCGGCTTAGGGTCTTGGCACGTTCGAGACGCCGTTCGGCGGCCGCTGCTGCGTTCCGGGCCGCGTCGAGCGAGGTGAGCGCGTTCTCGATCTCGACGCGCGCCGCAGGGTGGGAAGCCAGATATGTGGCCAATCGCGGTTGCAGACCGGCCGTTTCGGTGCGCAGTTGTGCAAGGTCGTCAGCGATCGTGTCCGCGCGTTCCGACTCCTGGGTGAGTAATGTGGCGATCGAGTTGACGGTGAGCGAACCGACCTTCTCTTCAGGTAGGTCCAGAACGCGCGTGGCGTCGTCGGTGTGCGCGATTCGTGCCCGCGCAGCGGCCACCTCGCCGCGTAGATACGCGGCTACCCTCTCCGGGGTCTGGTTGAGTCGCCTGGATTCGGACTCGTTCATCGCGTCGATCGCGGTACGTGGTTGGCCCTCGCCAAGCGCCGCGTCCACGGCGGCACGAAGGTCGCGTAACTCCTCCGGCACGGTCTCGTCGGCCTCCGTGGCCTGTGTTGCCGCGATGACATCGAGCCAACGGTGCAGCCGTTGTGCCCGCCGGATTGCCTCGCCGCGAACCATCATGTCGTTGCGCGAGAGACCTTGCAGTGTCGTCTGTAGGGTCTCGACTTGCTGTCGAGGGGTGCGATCGAGTTGCGGATTCGCGCGATGTGCGCGCTGTCGCGCATCTTGCGCCTCGCGCTCGGCCTTCTGTAGGGCGCCTCGAACCTTCTCCACCTTTGCCGGAGCGCGTTCTTCGGCGATCTTGCCTGCGCGTTCGGCCGGTCCGATTCCAATGGCCGAGGCAACTGCCGCGAGCGCCGAAACCGCAGAGCGTCCGGTGAGCACGTCGGCGATCGCAGTGACAAACGGAGCGGTGGAGAAGCGCCCGAGATAAAACAGCCGAGACGCGACTCGTCGTACCGCCGGGTCGGAGGTCGCCGTTGCGGCAGGGGCTACGGTTCCCGCTGTTGACTCGGACGCCGCGGGCTTGCTGGTGACGTCTCGTTCGGATTCCGCGGTCTGCTCGGCTATGACCGGATCGAGGTCGGCGATCCGGGCCAAGATCTCGATGTTCCGGTCAGTGACCTGGCCGGCCACCAGGTCACGGGCCATTCCCGGCTGCGCGGCCTCCTGCACGGCGACCAGAGACTTCCACTTGTCCGGGCGAGCGAACCGGTCATGGAACTTACGCAGTTCGTTGGTCATTTCGACCGACCGCTCGCCTTGCCAACCGAGGCCCGTTGCAGACGCGCCGGCGAATAGTGCAGCGCCGATCGCGGAGCTACTCATGCCGCCGGCGGCCATCATCGTCGCGGCGATTCGGCTGGTGAATACGGAGATACCTGCGGCGAAGTAGCGCCCGGACGCGAAGTCAGACAGTCCAGCGGTGAGCCGCGCACCGTTCTCCGGATGAGACTGCAGCACGGCGAGTTTCTGCTGGACTCGCTCTTCGAGTCGCTGCTGCAGCCGGATCGCCTCTTCCCGGTCGGGACCGTTGGAGATTTCGTCAAGGGACGTAGCGATGTGTTCGCCGTATCGGGTTGCGATGTCGGCGACGGCGTGGTCGACCTCGCCGATGGCCAACCGAATCTCGCGCCGTAGCCGGCGAAATGGATTCAGCCGAGTGAACAGTGGCGCCGACACGATTTGTGCGGTGACGTCGAGGACCTTGTCGAGAGCCTGCTCAAGGCGAGCGGTATCGATCGTCGGAGCAACCACAGAGGTGCCGGGCAGTGCGGCGCGTGCGCGGTCGGCGATCGCGGCGAGTTCGGTATGCAGCTCGATATTGTCCGCGTCGTCCTGCAACAGCGCGGTGATCTCGGCGATCCGTTCGGCGTCGGCCTCCTGCTGCTCGGCCCGCCGCAGCAGCAACTCGATTTGTGTGCGTTGAGCTTCGTACGCGTCTTTGGCAGCCACGTCGGTGGCGACCTGGCGTGCTCGAGCCTTCTGCGCCTGGACCCGGTTTTCTCTTTCCGCTTTCGTGCGGTCGATCCCCGGATCGCCGCTCAAACCGACCTTGCGCAGCAGCCCGCCGCCGATCGCACCGGCAACGAGGTACCCGGCCGACGCGACGCTCATCGCGACGGACTGGGTCGTCGACATCTGGATCACGTCGATCACGTTGTGATCGGTGAGCACATCGGCGATGGGGAAGACGCCAAATGCCATCGCGCGGGCCAAAGCGCCGCCCATTGCCTTGAACCGTACGGTCGACGCGCTGGCAATCTTGTCCAGCGAATCGACGTCCCGGCCAGGGGAGCTCTCCCGCTGACGCGCGATGTGTTCATCTACTTCGGCCTGCCCGCGCGCGTGCGCGTCAGCGAGCGCGCGAAGTCTCGCCTGGGCCTGTGTGCTGTTCGTGGACTCATCCGCATGCGCGCCAGCCAGGGACTCGCTCTCAGCCAGCGCACTGCGCACGTCGTGCAGCTCCTTGCGCAACTGTCCTGCCTGGCGGTCCTGGTCGGCAGTGCGCGGATTGCGGTCATTGGCGGTTCGGGTGTTGTCGGCGGCGCTGTGAAACTTTCGGATGTCCGCGATGACCGAGAGGGCGGTGGCGACAGCGCCGCCGGCCGCGGTGGCGATGAGTATCGGGACGGTGTCGATAGAGCCGAGTGACATCGCCGCGCCTACACTCGCTGCGGCAGGGATCGCCTGCGCCGCCAGTGCTTTGACGGTGAACTGGCGAACCGGAGCGGGGGTGTCCGGGATAGCTCCGTTCTCGTTGGTGTTGAACGAACGCACAGCGTCCTTTAACCGAGAACTGCCATCTAGGTCCGGAATCCCCTGTAGGCGAGCGAAGTACTGACTGACCGTATCCGGATCGAGATTGCCGTCCGAGTCGCGGTTGACGGTGAGATCGAGGCCGAGCGCGGTCAGTTCGGCGGCAACGGCGGCGCGGGCCGCAGCGCGATGACGTGGCTTGAGCGCCTCGAGGTCATCGAACCGCAGGAGCAATCCAGCGAGCCGGCCGATATCGCGCGGGCTGAGTGATGGATCGGTATCGGTGGCCACCTGAGAAATGACCGAAGGGACTTGCTGGTGCGGGTCGTCGGTCAGTAAGTCTTCGGAGTTGTTCACCGCGTCCGGCTCAAGGGTAGCGCTTGCGCGCGCAATCCCTTGTGCGATCACGATGGGTACGTTGGCGGTGGACAGATGCGTCGAGAGCGTGATGTCCACGACTGCCTCGATCGCCCGCTCGGCGCCCCTGCCCTGCATGCGGACGGGATCCGAAATATGAGTGCGGGCGATGTCGTCCTCGATTGACGCGACGGAATCGGTTGAGGTGTCGACCGTCGACAGGTTAATCGTCAATGAGCGGGTCGGCGAGGACACCGTGAGTCGAACGGTGCTGTCATCGCTGGCCGTGTGAGTGATCGTCATCCCGAGTGCTCGAGTAAGCCGATCGAGCACGGACGCGCCGCGGCGCGGGGTGTCCTCCACCAGTGCGCGAAGCGCCGCGGGGGTGAGCGTCCCGCCATCATCTGGATCAATCGTTAGGCCGTGCTCAGCCAGTTGGCGATCAGGCGGTCGACTCGGGCCGGGTTCGGGATCATTGTTCGGGAGTGTTCCTTCGCGCCCACCCGACCCAGGCGTGCCACCGAGTAGTTCTCGGTGATACTCGACGATCGCGACCGCCTCAGCCGCGAGGGCGGGATACCGGGCGCGCGCGGCGGCCTCGATCTCCTGTCGCATCAACGAGCGGTGCTCGTCGGGTGCGAGCACCGTCATGAACGGCGCGAGGCGTGGATCGCTGGCCACCATTGACGCGAACGCCGCGCGTGCGTCTGGATTGCTGGCAACGACATCGACGTGGGGCGGATGAGCGGCGAGAAACTCCGCGCGGGCCGCGTTGCGTGCGCTGAGAATATCCCGGCGTAGCTCGGGCGGCGCGGTCGCGGCAGTGTGGCCGGATTCGTCGAGCATGGTCCGCGCCAACTCATCGGCCCGTTGGTTCGCCTCACCTTCGACGTGGCTGCGCAAGGCGGCGACCTCCCGCGCGAACTGGCGGCTTAGATCGCGGCGGTGCCGTCCGACGAACTCGCCGTCTTCGAGCATGGCGGCGTAGCCGTCCTTCAGTTCCAGCCCCGTCCGTCCTCGCATCCCATCGAGGTTCGCGACCGCAGAGCCGAGCCCGAGCGGATGAGTAATGCCGATCGGTAGCCCGGTGTGCTCGACTTCGAACTCCGTCGAACTCGGCGTACCACCCAACTCGGTCCAGCGGAATTCAAGGCGCCCGTAGCCACGCTCGCTCTCTGGGCGAGGGTCGCTGTCGGCGACCGTTTCCAAAAAGCGCAACCGCAAGTGCTCGAACAGGCGGTTGGTGATCGCATGGTGTAGATCATCGTGGTGCGCGTCGAACTCGGCATTGTCGGTGAGCGCCGTTGCCGCCTGGGCCGCCAACACCTGTTGTGCGGCCTCGTGATCGGCTCGCTGCTGGGGAGTCGCGCCGGGTGGTGGCGGGTCGGCCAAGGAACTCAGGTGCTGGGTGATCTGACTGATGATGTCGTTCTTGGTGCGTGTGCCGGCTAGTGAAATTCCAAGATCGGCAGCGATCTGTCGCAGCGCCGGGGCGCGGTAGCTGGCGAGTGCATTGGGATGGGTGTTATGTCCGCGTCCGGAACGAGGATCGATCGAGCCGGGCGTGAGATGTGGATTTCCGAGGAGTTCGAGGACTCCGGGTGGACCGGCGGTCGTCAGCGCCTGGTTCAGGTCGGCCCGTCGCGCGGCGACTGTACCGTCCAAGTCGATCTGCAGGTCGGTGGCAATGCCCTCGTGTTCCTGCGCGGTACGCCGATGCGCGTACGCCTCCTCTTGGGCGTTCTGCGCGGCTGCGCGCAATTCCGCGCTGCGAGTCGGGTCGGTTTCGGCCGCAGCGGCGGAAGTCAGCCGCTCCGACTGGCGCTGGGCTGTTTCCGCGTTCGCGATGGCTTCATCCTGTAGTGCCCGGATATCAGCGATCTGGGTGGCGAGGCGCTGACGCACGGATCTGTCGAGCAGCACCTCGTCGAGCTGCGGGAGCTCCTCATTGACGATTGCGTTCGCGATGCGTGCGAGTGCGTAATCCGCGGACCGGACCGGAACGCTCTGATAGGTCCCAGAGGTGACGACGCCGTGATCGGCATCCAGCGCCGTGAGCAGCGGATGGCCGGTGTTCGGAATATGTGTTTCCCACGGCGCGATCTCGTTCGCGAGCACGTGCGCCTGCGCCTGTGTCATGCCCTCGCGCATGGCCGCGATCTCGGCGTGTTCATGGGCGATGAGGTCGAGATCGGTATCTAGGTGGCTGGTGTCGCCGATTGCGAGGCGGAGCCACGCCTCCGCGACGTTCACGTCCCCAGCAAACGGTAGTTGGATCTCGCGGCCGTTGAAACTATGCGTGATGATGTCCCGGAACAGATGCATCTTGATGTCCTGGATCATCCGCATCGTGACCGGGACCGGACCGTCCGCCGTGGGGATCTGCTGACCGTCAAGAGTCGCGGCAATGCGCAGCGCATCATCTGTCAACGCCGCGATCATCAGTCGCCCCCGCTCGGCGAGCTCGGCCTGCGCGCGATCCGGCGGCGCGGGCGTGGTCTGGTTGGTCCCGCCTGATGCGATCTGGGTTAGCCGTGGTGAGTTTGATTCGGCGACGGATTCGGCGCGCTCGTCACGCGCCGCAGTGCTGTCGATGTCGCTGGTGGCAGGCGTGGCGGGATTCGCTTCCTCGGTAACGGAGGCCGACCGCTCGGCAGGCGATGACGCACTCTGGGTGTCGGTTCTGGAGTCCGAGGTGTGCTGTCGTGGCGAAACCTGATCCGCGATCCTAGCCGCAGCGCTCTTGCGCGCATCCCTTTGTTGCGCAGCTTCCTGGCGCGTCGCGGGCGCTGGTCCATCTGCTGCAGCCTGGCTCGTCAGGTGCTGCAACACGGTTACTTCGGCTACCTGGTGGGTAAGTAGATCGACATCGGCTTGGGTCGGGTCTCCACCGATGAGCCGTGCGTACGCCTCTTGCGCCGCGGTAACCGCGTGCTGCCCATCGCGCCTCACCGAAGAATCGGCCGAGAAAGTGTGCGACATCGCCGCGCTGATCTGAGTCGGCGTCAGATTGATCCCGTGAGTATCAAAGTCGGCCGTCTGTAAGCTGTCGGCAGCCAGCCGGACGGCAGGCGGCACCACCGGCACGTTGAACGCGATCATCGGGCTAATCATCGATCCGAGGCGCGATCGCAGCGATTGTTGGGTGTCGGCGCGAGCCGTGCTGTCCGAGGTCGTCGTAACGCCGGGGGTCGAACTGTGAGCGGCTGGGCTGGCGACCGCATCTGTCTGCGTGTTCGGCCGGTCAGCGGCGGTGTTGTCCTCGGCGGTGGACGTGCCGGACTGCTCATTCGGCGTGGCCGCTATTGACGAATATGAGCCGCCCTCGTTCGCTGCTGATTCGTCGACCTGCGTGTCGACCTCTGACGATTGGTTGGCTACCGCCGGGTCGCTGGGCGTGGCGTCGGGATCTGTCGCCCTCAAGGCAGTCTCCGCAGAACTGTCCGCGGCGGTGGCCGATTCTTCGGTGGAGTTCTGCTCGGAGATCGACGTGTGCTCGGCAGAGGTGTGTTCGGAGGTGCTGGGCTCCTCGACGGCGTTCGATTCGACGGTGCTCGTTGCTTCCGACGTGACGTCGGTGTTCGCGCTGGCCGCGACCTCGGTGGCCGCGTTGCTGTTCTCGCCCGCGGCGTTGTCGGGCGCCGCATTGGCAGCTGCGGTGTCGCTCGCCTCCGCGGTAGCGGCGGTGCTCTCGGCGTTGGATGCCGGCGTCGAGCTCGTCGTCTCTGATGAGGCGGATTCTGGTGATGTGGTCTGTGATGACGTGGTTTCTGCCGACGTCGATTCGGTCGCGTTCGAACTCGATGTTGCGTTGGACTGCGAGTTGGTCTGCGATGACTGGCTACCGGATTGAGTGCTGCTTTGGCTGCTTGAGTGCGATCCCGAGCCGGTCCCGGCCTGTGTCGACTGACTGCTCGGTGTCGACTGACCGCTTGGCGCAGCCTGGCCGCCCGGTGCGGCGGCGACCGCGCCGCTCTGCTGTCCGCCGTCGCTGGCGCTGGAGGTGTCCACGGATTGAGCCGCCGGCGTACTGGAGGAGTATTGCGTAGCGGATCCAGAATCTGTGGCGGTCGAACCTTGGGCACCAGCTTGTGACGCCTGGCCGCTGGTCTGTGCGGACGATTGCGTGCCACTGTTGCCTTGCGACGATGCGCTGCTTTGCGTCGAACTCTGCGACTGTCCGCCGTTCTGTGTCGCGCCGTCCGGGTTCGTGCTCACCGAGGGCTGCCCGGCGTTGCTGGGCTCGACACTCGGGGCTGCTGTGGTCGAGGGGCTGGGCGCGGTGATGTCGGCAGCCATCGAGGTGGCCGCAGTCCGCAGGTTGGTCATCGTGTCGGGTGAAAATGGACTCGCCGTGTTGTATCGCCCGGCCGCGGTCGCCGCCGCGCCAAGCAGAGCATCAGGGCTGAACGCTGCCGCGAGGTCCCAGTTCCCATATACCGCGCCGTTTGCGATATAGCTGCCGGTAGGGGAGGCCAGCATGTTCGTACCGGCAGAGATTGCCAGGTTAGTCATGTGCTGGCCGACAACGTTGCTGGGTCGGGGGATGCGCCCGAGCGGGAAGCTCAGTCCGGCACCGACGAGTCCGCCGACTGCGCCGCCGACCCCCGCGGCGACAGTTCGTTGCACGTCGTACGACGTTCGGTTGCCCTGATTCATTTGAATGAGTTGAGTGGTGACGTCGATGAAGACCTCTTCTGCGACCTCCTCGACCACTTCGCGGCCGACCCGCGTGGCGATCTGGCGGGCGGCAGACTGCCCTGCGGTCCGCGCCGCGGCGACGGTCGCCTGCTTGATGACCATCTTCTTGACGACGTTCTGCACGAACTTGCGACCGGCGGCCGTCAGCAGCTTCTGCATCACCATGCGGATGGCCGTCACCAACGCTTGACGAACAGCCGCGCCAATCACCAGCGATCCGCCGCCGGTCAGCCAGGACAGCATCACCGAGATGAAGGCAGCAATAATAGCGATGTAGAACGCGATATTGATCGAGATCTTCGCGTAGTTGACCTCGGTGGCGAATGCTCTCGCTTGTTGTGAGTACTGTCCGGCCATCGTGGCCAACACCGGCACTTCGGCGTCCTGGCCAAAGAAGGCGGCCTCGGAGAAGTTGTAGAACTGTTCGAACGAGGGGCCTTCCCAGCCTTCGCTCAGCGTCGTGGCCGCCGCGACATATTCCGACGAGGCTTCCTGCAGGACCTCCGAGAGTTCCTGCCAGTGGTCGGCGAGTTCTTGGAGCATTGTCTCGCTGCCCTTGGGCCAGCTCTGACCGCCCGCGACCCACGAGATGACCTCATTGGCCCAGTCAGGCAGATCGAGGACGGCCCAGGCCATCTGCTCGTCGTTCGGATGCTCCGGCATAACTCGAGAATCAGCCCGCCGTCGACCCTCGGGCGGTGCCCGGCGGTGCCGGCTCCGGGCTTTCAATCGAGCGTGAGCCATGATGTGGCTGCACACACGGGTCGGGCTGAGCCGCATCGTCAGCGAGCCGGTCCTCGTGCTGATCGGTCGCTCCGGTCGTGGTTGCCGTATCGGCCGCACGATCGGGGCGTTTTCGCGCGCTCGTTGAATTCGTTGGGCGTGCCGCACCTGGGGCGCTGGTCGCTGACGAGCTTCCTCGAGTCGCGGTGGAGCCGCCTGCCGATCCGGGCGGGGCTGAGACGCCGTGGCTGGACGGCGCAGTTGCCCGGCCCGGCGACGTCGGTGCGGTGGGTGCTCCCGATCGAGAAGACCCGCCCGGCGACCCCGAACGCGCTGGGGACGCCGACGTGCCTGAGCTCCCGGAGGAGCCCGGCGCCCCCGACGGAGCACCGCCCGCAGGCGGCATCATGGGCGCGCCCCCGGATGGCGGCATCATGGGCGCGCCCGATGGCGGCATCATCGGCATACCGCCGCCCGGAGGCATCATCGGTACTCCGGAACCGGGTCCACCAGCGCCGGAGTCTGCGCCCGGCAGCGCAGCGGTCGGCGCTGCACCGCCACCCGAGTCGGCCGAAATGCCGCTGGAACCGGGTCCACCGCCACTAGAACTTGCGCCGCCACTAGAACCTGCGCCGCCACCGGAACCGGCACCACCTGCAGCAGCCTCGCCGCCGGAGCCGATGGTGGTTCCGCTGCTGCCACCTGCGCCGCCTGACCCTGACCCGCTGGCCGTAGACGATCCGGCGGCAGACTGGGCTTGGTCTGCTCCGGGGGTGGATGACGATGTAGAGCCGCTGCCCGAATCGGACGTCGAAGTGCCCGACGCGCCTGCCGTATCTGCGACGTCCGTCTGTGGTGTCGCAGATGAAGTGGAATCGTGCGGCGCCTCATCGGCGCTCGCGCTGGTGGCGGCGTCCCGGGCCATGAAGTGCCCGTCGGCGGGCTGGGCCGCGAGGGTGCCGGGCGTCCCGGTCAGCCCGCTCTCTGCGAGGAACGATCCCGACGCGGTTGACGTCCCCGCCACGAACGAGCCTGAGGTCGCCGCGACGGAACTTGCTGCGAGCCCGCTGCCCGCGAGTGAGGCGACGCCGCTGGAGGCTGTGCCCCCTCCGCCTGAGGAACCGCCCACTCCGCCGGAGGAACCGCCCGCTCCGCTAAGGGAACCGCCAGCCGTGGCACCGCCTCCGCCGCCCGAACCCGCGGTGGGGTCCGCGTCCACCTGAACGGCGTCCATCCTGCGGCCGGCAACGGCATCGGCGGCGTACGTGGTGTTGAGCGCAGCCTCCACGTTCTCCGGGAGCGCCAAGACGGGATCAATGACCATCTTGGCGTCCTGATCGAAGGAGCCAGCCTGCGAGTCGGTCAGATAGCTCGAACTGAATTCCTGCCCGTCGCTGTCCTCGCCCCAGGGATTTGCCGCGTGTACGGACTTGATGCTTCCGATAATTGAGTTCCAGCGCGACTCCAGTGGGCCCTTTGCGCTGTTGAGTTCGCTGATACCGCGCGCGGCAATGGCGGGGTCCACGCGCACGTGGGTTGGCTCCGTCATGGTGCCTCCTCGTCATCTCCTCGACGGTCTACGGACAAGGCTTCCAGAACTATCAGCGAATGCGTCTCATTCGGGTTGCCTTCAGGTGGCTGCCGCGTGACAAAGCCGCACGCTCGTGCGCACCGGGACTGAGACGTCACATCCCCTCTCTGCGGTTCAGTCGATCTTGTACGTCATCGAGGACATCTTCCGGACTGCCCTGAAGCTGCACTCGCATCTGATCGCGTGGGACCACCGGCTCGAAGATATCGAGCACTCGTTCCTGGGCAGCTTCGCTGGCTCGGCGAATCGTGTCGAGGATTGATTCGCCGAGTGCGCGGGCGTCTGGGCGCCGATAGATACGTGGGTCCAGATCGAGCGCGAGAATCGCGCCACGCGGGTCGACCGTCACCTTGACCAGGCCATCGGATGACCGTTCGGTGACTGATACTTCTCGCGCTTCGCGTGCCAGACGGGGCCCTTCGGAAACGAGCGTCTCGAACTGCCCGCGCAGTGATTCGGCGAACGAGCGCATCGACTGGAGCTGAACGTCGTCGGGCGGGCTGCGGTGGTCGTCGTCGGTGCTCATCGTGAGTCCTTTCAATGCAGGAGAAATCGATGTGCAGGCCGGTCCTTATATTACGGCCAGACGCCCGCCGGACAGTGGCCTCCCCGATCGCTACCATGGTCGCCGTGATCGAGTTTCGCCGCCGACGTGCCCGAACCGCGCTGATCGCGGGGGCTCTCGCAGCGGTTATGGGGCTTGCCACACCGACCTATGCGGCACCGGGTGATTCCGAGCAATCGGAGGCGTCCAATCAGTCGCCGCAGACCGAGTCGACATCCAGCGCACCGGAGCCAGCCTGTGACAACCCGCCGTCCGCTGCCCAGATCAACCCGAAAGTGCCCTGGACCGTAGCGAACTATGACCCGGCGCAGCGGCTTTGGCCCTACAGCAGCGGTAAGGGCGTCACCGTCGCGGTCGTATCGACCGGGGTGGCGCCCACCCAAAGTCAACTGGCACCGCAGATGCTCACCGGTTATGACTTCGTGCGCAACACCAGCGAAGGAATGGACGACTGTATTGGCCAGGGCACCGCGATCGCGACCGTGATCGCTGCGCAAGAGTCAGATCAGACTGGATTCGTCGGCCTCGCACCGGACGCGAAAATTCTGCCGGTCCGGGTTGCGGAGAAGGAGCAGGTCGTCGCCAATACCGATGAACCCCTCGATCCCGCGACCATCGCCAGCGGTATCGAATGGGCCGCCGAGCAGGGGGCTGGAGTCATCGTGGTCGCTGACGTCAGTTTCGTCGACGATCCCGCCTTGGCGAGCGCGGTAAAGGCGGCACAGTCCGCCGGCGCCGTGATCGTCGCACCTGTCGGGGACGACCATCCGAAGGAGGAGCCGGCGTCCTTGCAGCCCACACCGGCGGATCGAACTCCTTATCCAGCGGCATATGAAGGTGTGATCGGCGTAGGGGCGATGAGTTCGAGTGGTATTCGGGTACCGTCCTCACAGGTCGGCCCCTATGTCGATGTCATCGCTCCGGGCGAGGATGTGCCTGCGGGCGCGCCAAGTGGTGGACATCAGGTATATAGCGGAACGGCGATAGCCTCCAGCTTCGCCGCAGCCGCCGTAACGTTGTTGCTGGCCCAGCCCGATACGCCATGGGTACCCAGTGGCGGCATCGAGAAGTCTCTGGCAGTTGAGCTTCGGCTACGCAGCACGGCATCGCCAGTGTCCGGCCACTTCGCCGAGTTGGGCTACGGCGCAGGCGCGGTTGATCCGGCCCGCGCGCTGACGGACCTGACCAACTCTGAGGCCGCTGCGAGTGCGACACCGTACGAGCCCCCGGTGCGCAGTGAGCAGGAACTGGCTCAGCAGAAGTTTGCCGAGGACGGCGAGTCACGTGCACTCGCGCTGACCTGGGGGGCCCTGGGTGGCCTGGCTGCGGTGGTCCTGGCGCTGTCGCTACTTCGCCGTGTCCGCGCCAATAAGGCTCGTGTGCTCAGTACGCCAGAACGGGTGGAGAGCGAACGCGATCAGGAATTGCAGTACGTGCCCGGTGAGCAATTGTTCGCGCCGCCCGCGAAGCCGGAGTAACCAGCAGCACCTCGCCGCACCTGATCGGGTGTACGTCGTCAACAGACGCGGCTGCCCTCCAGATGACCCCGTCGCAGGAAGCTCTAGGCCCACAGGCGCCAAGCCCCAAGCCGCTGCATGAACGCGAAGGGAGCGTCAGCATTCGCTGACGCTCCCTCGTGGCGGGTGCTCGGCTTAGCGGTCGAGTACGCCCTTAGCGAGGGTCTCGCCCTGCTGTGCGATCTCGGCGGCCTCGCCGAGGTTCTTCTTGAACGACCCGAGCGCCGTGTGGATCTCTTGCGCAGCCGAATCCCAGATCTGCTTGCGGCGGACGAACGCGTCCTTAGCCGACGCCGACTCCCACTTGTTCATCAGCGCGAGTCCATCGCGATTTACCTGGTCGACCTCAGCCTGCATCGCCGACTCGGCGTTGCCGATCGAGCCGACTCCGTCACCCTGGATGTTCCAGTCGACGGCATAAACTTCTCCAGCCATTGCTGCTTCTCCTCGAATCCTTGGAAAGTGTGCTCGTGCGCGAGTCTCTAGACGTTGCCGAGGTTGGCGAACTCGGCCTCGGACTTCTGAATTGCCTGCTGGCCCTGCTCGTCCGCCTGGTTGTACTGAACGCCCGCCTGCGACATGTCCTCACCCAATGTGGTGAGAGCGTAGTGAAGCTTGTTCGTCGCGGCCTCGACCTGGGCCTTAGCAGAGATGAAGCTCGTGCCGCCTGCGCCCTTCCATGTGGACTGAAGCGGCTCAAGGCCGTTCATCAGTGCGGCAAGCATGTTCTTGATGCGCTCACCCGCGTCGGAAGCCTGCTTCGCGTACTCCGCCGGGTCGGAATGACCAATACTGGTACCGGTTGTCGACATCCTCTTCTGGCTCCTCGGTTGGTTGTATTCGAGCGGTCCTGCGCTCCTGATCGACACAGCCGCCCCGCTGTGACGAGCACCAGGCTAATTGCGTTCCGCCCTGGCGCGGAACCGATTTCGGAAAGGTTCATGTGGTGGTCACTCAATGCTGGCCAGGGCAGTTAGCCGCTCGCCCGCGCGGACACTGGATCTAGCGCGGGTCCCTCGGGAATCCTGGCTACGAGCGTTGCGGGCATCGTCACGGGGCTGACTTGATCGAGACCTAACGCGGCCGCGGCCTGCTCTCCGGGCACCGCGAATCGCACGCCCTCATCCGTCACCAGGTATAGCGCGCCGTCGGTCGCGGTCGGCGATTGCGCAGAACGCACATATACCGCGTGCCCGCCGCGTACCAGCACCTGATCAGCCAGCACGGTGCCGTTGCTTGTGCGCTGCGGAGTCGCGAGCGCGTACTGATCGTCCTCGGATGACGGGTCGACCGCGACGTCGAGTTCGGCGGAATTGCTGCCGAGCGATGCGCACACCGTGGAACTGGCGCTGGAAACCTGCGCGGGCGTGGGGATATCGCGGGGAGCATCGTCAAATGACGACGGCGGCAGATCCTCACGTGGCGCGGCGGTCACCACGGCGTTGTCGACCTCGAGCGCCGTGGGGCTCTTTCCGTCGTACGCCGCCGAAGTCCCGGGAGCGGACAACGTCACGTTCGCTTCAACCTCGCTAATGTTGCGCAGATCATCCTTGCGGACCAAGTAGAACTGTTTGGTCGTCGCGTCGACCAGGACTTGCCCGACCTTGTATTGCTTCACCGCTGATGAGGATTGGCCCGCGGAGGAGGTCGCGAGCGGTTTGATTTCCTGCCCGACCGGCAAACTGTCCAGCAGAGCTGGACCGACCTCGATCTGCGGCGCATCACGCAATCCGAGCGCGGTGATCGCAGGGTCAGGGTCCGGGAGTAGGAAACGGTGCCCATGCCACACCAGGTACACCGCGTCGGAGTTCATATCTGCCAGGAGCAGGCTGCCGTCGCCGATCGAGTTGCCGCCGGGGTCTGATTGACCGACCAGCAGCGTCGTGCGTGGGGTCAGGTCGCCAGTCTCAGTCTTGGTCATACCGCTGCACATCACCCACGGATCGGCGAGGAAGCTGTCCGGCTGCGGGATCGAATCCGGTGCTCCGGCGATGCCCAGTCGTGGGCCGCGGGGAGCGCCAGCCAGTGAGGCTTGCGATACCGACACCGGGGTGGGATTGCCCACCAGCAGGGCAGCCGACGCGTAGTTGAGGACCGGGTGTAACGCGAACTCCCGCGTCTGGGGATCCTCGAGCCACGCGTAGGTCGCGCCGGTCTCCTCCTCGAGGAAGACCTCGCCCGCGTCCTTCCACGTCGTGTTACCGCCGCCGTTGATGACGCCGATGACTCCGGAGACCGCCACTGCGAGGACGGCGACCATCACGCTGCCGAACATCGCACCGCCCAACCTGCGCAGCGGAGTCTGAGCGGGGTCGGTCTCCCGCAGCACGAGCCCGGAGACAACGCGGCGAAGACTGAATTGGTACGACTGGAACAGATCGCGTTTGGTTGCCACCCCTCAGCCCCACAGTCCTCGAACGTACGAGAACAGGCCGACCACCAGGCACATGATCGGCACGATCGCCAGCGACGCCAGTATGTCGATGATGTCTGCGATTCGGGCGACGTACGGCGTAGGTTGCCGCGTGTGGAAGTAACGGCCCACGGCGATCAGCAGCAGTGCTAGTAATGCGAGCGCTGGTATGGCAATTGTCGCCCGCTGTTCGGCGTCCAACTCCGCAATGAGTGAAAAGGCCATGAGAGCAAGTGATCCTGCACCGCTGACGAGTAACGGAACGCGGTGACGCGCGGTGGGGAACAACCGTGCTCGAAGCAGAACGGTGACCGCCACGAGGGCGACGAAGATGATCGCCGAGGTACGGCCGGAACCCAGGAGCAGCAGGCTGCTAACGAGCGAGACCGCGGCCGATCCCATCAACAACCCGGTCAAGATCTCGTCCGAGCGGCGAACGGTGCCGTGCACTCGTTCGATCGGGATCTGCGGTTCGTCGGCCAGCAATTCATCGGTGCTCGTCGGCAGCGCCGGTACGGGAAGTTTGCCCAATCGGATCGACAGGATCGGGAACGCGGCGGTGAAGATGGTCACCGTCGTGATGGCGATCGCTGCGGTGTCCGCCGCATCGATGTGATCGGCCAGTGCCAGCGAGCAGGCCAGCAGGCCGACGAGCCCGATCCACGCGGTCGCGATGAAGTACTGGATTTGCTGCGCGACCAGCAGGATGGAGAGCATTGACGCCACGACCAAACACCCGCTGGCCAGGATGTACTGCCACGCATCGAAATCAGCGAATGCTTGGTCCCCGCCGAGCACGACTAACCCGCCGGCTGCGGCATACAGTGTGCCCATGCTCGCGCAGGTCACCGCCGACGCGGTATCGCCAGGTTGGGTGCGTGAAAGGCCATAAGCGGCGAATAGCAGTACGACGGCGATAGCCAACGCAATCAGGCCAGGGCTTCGCCATGAGGGTCCCGACAGCATCAGCCAGAACAGCCCCATGAGCAGGCTCAGCGCGCCAAGTAGAAGTCCGGTGAGATGGGTGCGAGATCCAGACCATGGGCTCGTCGACTTACGAGTGCCGGTCGCTATCGCGTCCACAACGTCGTCGTAGTCGACTTCCGGCCATTCGGTGAATCGCCCGACCATGTGAAGGACTTCGCCGTCGCGTACTTGCTGATCTTCCAGCGTGCGGTCGTGATCGATGGGCGTACCGTCGGCGCGGTGCAGAACCCAGCCGCCATCTCGCTGAGCGTCGTCTGCCGCGGATTCGCCTGCGGCGGTGATTAACGACAGCATCAACTCCGCGACCGGCACGGACTGCGGGAGCGCGATGTCGATTCTGCGTTGCGGTGCAGCTACCGTAATTCGGGCTAGGTCATCTGAAACTGCGCGCGTCACGGGTGACTCCATGAGATGAGGGGTCCTGGCTGGCGTGGCTACCATAATGGCACCCCTCTCGGACCGTGGAGCTTTCCGCCCGTCGAAGGAGATACCGCTTGGGAACGTTGATTGTTCGCCGTCAGCCGCGACGGGAGGCTCCGGAGCTTCCGACCGGCGAGGTGGTGATCGACCCGCCCCCAGAGATTCCGCGCGACAGCGGGAAAAACTGGTCGCAGATGCTGATGATGCTGCCGATGCTCGCCGGCGCCGGTGCGATGGCATTGATGTTCAGCAGCCGCGGCGGCGGTGGACCGATGGGGTACGTGTTAGGTGCGTTGTTCGGGCTGTCAGCGCTCGGCATGATCGGTGTCGGCCTGATGCAGAACACCGGCGGCGGTAGCAAGCGTGAGCGCACTGCGCAGCGGCGCGACTACATGCGTCACCTTGCCTCGCATCGCAGCAATGTTAAGAAAACGATTACCCAGCAGGCGAAGGCGATGTTCTATCGCCACCCGGAACCCGATCAACTCCTCGTCACGGCGGCGAGTTATCGGCTATGGGAACGCCGCCGCGAGGACGCCGACTTCGGCGCCGTGCGGCTTGGACTAGGGCCGCAACAACTCGCGACGCCGCTGATCACGCCGCAGACCAAACCACTGGATGAACTCGAACCCGTGTGTGCCGCGGCCCTTCGAAAGTTCGTCAACACCTACGCAAATGTGCCAGGGCTGCCAATAGCGATGGCGCTCAACGGGTTCAGTCGCGTCTACATCACCGGAGCGGACGAGGACGCACGCGCGATGGTGCGCGCGCTATTGGCGCAAACCGCCGTGCACCATTCGCCGGACGACGTGATGATCGCGATGTGTGTGGGGCATGAGGAGCGAGCGAACTGGGAATGGGCGAAGTGGCTGCCGCACGGATTCCATCCCGAGCGTGAGGACGCCGCCGGCAATCTACGCCTCGTTGCGCCGAACATGCCCTCGATCGAAGCGATGCTGGACGACATCCTGAGCGTGCGGCCTCGCTTCAATCCGGCCGGAGGGCAGGCGCAGATCGCCGGCCCGCACCTGCTGGTCGTCATCGACGGTGGCAATGTGGCCGGCTCCAGTCACCTCATGGCCGATTCTGGCCTCGAGGGCGTCACCGTGATCGATCTCTCCACTGCGCCGCCGCGGATGCTGGAGAGTTCCATGCTCGTGCTGAATGTGGACGAGAATCGGACGGTTCGCAGCCGTACCGACGATGTCGAGTCTAAGCTAGGCATCGCCGACCGGTTGAGCCTCGCCGATGTCGAGGCGCTCGCGCGTTACCTGGCACCTCGTCGGATGTCGATTGGGTCGGTCGGGGACAAGGCGATGAGCTCGGCGATGGGCCTAGGTGAGCTGCTTGATCTCGGCGACCCTTACAACTACGACGTCACTCGCGGCTGGAAACCGCGCGCCAACCGTGATCAGTTGCGAGTGCCGATCGGCATCGGTCCGGACGGTCGACCTGTGGATCTGGATATCAAGGAATCGGCGCAGGACGGGATGGGTCCGCACGGGCTGCTGATCGGCGCGACCGGTTCGGGAAAGTCCGAACTGCTGCGAACGTTGGTGCTCGCCCTCGCAATCACGCACAGTTCGGAGAATCTGAACTTCGTGCTCGTGGACTTCAAGGGCGGCGCGACGTTCACCAAGCTGGACCGGCTACCGCATACCTCTGCGGTCATCACGAACCTGTCGGACGAACTGCCGCTGGTTGACCGAATGGTTGATGCGATCAACGGTGAGCTGCTACGCCGTCAGGAGCTACTACGTACCGCCGGCAAGTTTTCCAGCCTGCGCGATTACGAGAAGGCCAGACTCGCCGGCGCACCGCTGGATCCCATGCCCAGCCTGCTGATCGTCTGTGACGAGTTCTCTGAGCTGCTGTCGGCCAAACCGGACTTCATCGACATGTTCGTGCAGATCGGCCGCGTCGGCCGGTCGCTGGGCGTGCACTTGCTGCTCGCGTCCCAGCGGCTGGAGGAAGGGCGCCTTCGAGGCCTGGACACGCATCTGTCTTACCGAGTATCGCTACGCACGAACTCGGCGTCCGAGTCGCGAGTCGTCATCGGAGCCCCCGACGCGTTCGAACTTCCGCGTGCCCCGGGACACGGCTATATCAAGTTCGGCACCGACCCGCTCGATCGCTTTCGCGCCGCGTATGTCTCGGGTATGTACAAGCGAAAGAAGGCCGGCCAGGCTGCCGGCGGAACGCCGAGCGAGGTAGCGATTCTCGCGTACGACACGCTTTACCACGCACCCAAGGTCGAGACCGAACCGACGACGGACATCGAGGAGAAGCCCGACGATCCGGACGAGGGCGTCGGTGAGAGCCTGCTCGACATCGTCGTTGACCGGATCGAGGGACGTGGCCCGGAGGCGCACCGGGTGTGGTTGCCGCCGTTGGCCGAGCCTCCCACTTTGGATCAGCTGCTGCCGGGGCTCTCCACTGACCCGCAGTATGGGTTGACGGTCTCGGGATCCGACCTCCGCGGCACGCTCCGGGCGAACGTCGGAGTGATCGACAAACCCTTCGAACAACGTCGCGAAACTCTACAGATCGACCTCACCGGAGCCGGTGGGCACGTCATGGTCGTGGGTGCGCCACAGTCCGGGAAATCCAACTTCCTGCGCTCGATCGTGTGTGGGCTAGCGCTGACGCACACCCCAGCGGAGGTTCAGTTCTACGGTTTCGATTTCGGCGGCGGCGGACTGGGCGCGTTGCGCGAACTTCCGCATGTCGGCTCGGTTGCCTCACGGCGCGACACGAACACGGTGCGGCGCACCATGGCCGAGTTGAAGCAATTGCTGGAGATGCGTGAGGCGCTGTTCGCGCAGTACGGCGTGGAGAATATGGCCGCATATCGACGGGCCAAGGCGCGCGGGGAGTTCGCCCAGGACCCGTACGGCGATGTGTTTCTGGTCATCGATGGTTGGCAGACCGTGCGCAACGATTTCGAACCGATCGAACCCATCTTGAACGAGATCGGCACCCGGGGCTTGTCGTACGGGATCCACTTGGTCGGTTCGGCGTCGCGCTGGATGGACCTGCGATTGGCGCTGCGCGACATGTTCGGCACCAAGTTCGAGTTGCGCCTGGGCGATCCCGGAGATTCAGTGCTGGGGCGTCGCGTCGCCATGAACGTGCCCGATGACAAGCCAGGCCGCGGGCTCACCGACGACCTGCTACACATGCTGACGGCTATACCGAGAATCGATGGCGTGCAGGAGGTGGACTCGCTACCGGACGGTGTTGCCGACCTGATCGCGCGCGTGAAGGAAGCCTGGCCGCACCCGGGTGCCCCCAGTGTTCGGCTGCTGCCGCCTGAGATCGGCTATGCGGCAGTGCCAAGCGATCCAGCCCGCGGTGTGTCGATCGGCTTGTCCGAGACCGACCTCGGACCGGTGTACGTGGACGTCCTCAACGAACCGCTACTTGTGGTCTACGGCGACAGTGAGTCGGGTAAGTCGAACCTGCTACGGGTGATGGCGTATCGGGTGATGGAGCAGTACTCGCCGGACGAGGCCAAGATCATCATCATCGACCCGCGCCGGTCGCTACTTGGCGAAGTTCCGGAGGACTACCTACTCGCGTACGGGACGACGTCCGATCACGCCGGCAAGATGAGTGAACAATTGTCGCGTTCGCTGACCAGACGATTGCCCGGCAGCGACGTCACGCCAGAGCAATTGCGCAACCGAACCTGGTGGAGCGGCCCGGAACTTTTCTTCTTCATCGACGACTACGACCTCGCGAGCACCGGGTCACCGCCGCCACTGCAACCACTGGTGGACTTCATGCCGCAAGCGCGTGACATCGGTCTGCATCTGACTGTCACCCGCCGATCCGGTGGCGCCGGACGGGCGCAGTACGAACAAATGCTGCAGCGCATGAAGGAGTTGGCCGCGCCCGGAATCGTGATGTCCGGCACCCGCGACGAGGGTGCGCTGGTGGGCACGGTGCGTCCCGAGGCATTGCCGGCGGGGCGCGGTTATTACGTGACGCGACGTGAGGGAACCCGCCTCATCCAGATCGCGTGGAAGCCTCCCGCAGACCTGTAATTCCCGTGTCGTGCGGCGACGATGTCGGATCCGCCTGAGGCGGACGGAAACGTCCGGTGAACTTCTTCGCAAGCACGCCGCCGCCGTCCAGGACGCTCTGTATGTTGGGGAACGGCTCGGCGGGCGGTGACGTCCCACACGCGGTTGCCGACGAATTCAGATGATGTGGCGAAGGAGTAATTGTGGGCGATTTCGACCTGCCCGGTATCAAGGTGGAGTCCCAAGCATTGATGAACTTCGCTCAGGGCGCCTCCGAGGATTACCAAACGCATGGCACGACGATCTCCGACAACTTCTCGAAGTTGGGCATGAAGGTTGGACTCAGCGGATTGCCGTCCGCAGCGTTGCTGGCCACCTGGAACAACAACGTGATGCTCGCGACGTCGAACTTCCTGATGGACGTGAACTACGGACTCCAGGCCGTCACGACGGGCGCGGTCTCTGTCGCGGCGATCTACCAGGAGAGTGACACCGACGCCGAGGCGCAGATGAACGCCGTGAACTCCGCGTTCTACCCGGTCTCCAGTGATCAGACACTCAGCGCGCAGCGAGCTGAGCAGCAGGCTGCGGCCGAACAGAACGGTGAGCAGACCGAGCAGGAGATCCTGAACGAGGCGGCCAACACCTCGATCACGGAGTCGTATGTCCCGACCGCCCCGGTGACGTCCTCGACGAACGCGTGCCGCCCGGCGGATCCGTACAGCGCTCAGGGTGCCGAGTCGCTGGTGGACCAGCACCAGGCCGATGATCAGGACGATCAGCAGAACGGTGGGCACACCCACTACGACGAGTACGAAGCTCCGGAGGACACTCCGGAGGGCGCCAACGTGCCAGGCGCGCCTGAGGCAGAACAACCTGACGAGGTGATTCTTGCGCCGGGGGCGGAGCCATCCGGGCCGGATCCGACGGCAGTAGCGTAAGGGGCGATCAACAATGTCCGATAACTTCGGCGCGCCCGATCCCGGTGCCGGGGCGTACGAGCCCGGGGTTCCAAGCCAGAGTTACTATCCGTCCTACGGTGATGCGCCCGCGCCGATTCCGGCCAATCAAGACCTGCAGTACGGCGACATCAACATGCACTACGTGGCGATCACGAAGGAGGAGCCGGACACCATCTGGGACGCGGGTTGGGCCTGGGGCCAGATCGGCACCGCACTGACCTCAGGTGCCGACGCGATCCGGCAGCAGGGCATCACGCTGTCTTCGAAATGGGAGGGCGCGGCAAAGGAAGCCTTCCTGATGAAGGTCGGCATGCTCACCGCAGTGCTGGATAACTGGGCTGAGAAGGCGAACGCCAACAAGTCTGCGCTGTGTTTCAATCTGTACGGCGAAGTCGTTCGCAAACGTAATGCGATGGTCACCTTGTGGCAGGAGTACAAGGAAAGGTCTGACACGCTGCGTTCGGAAGAAAACGCGAATGACAGCATCGGGGAACTCGGCAACGACATTGTCGAAGCTTTTGGCGGCAAGGATCGCCTGGCGGAGAACCTGGAGCACTATTCGAGGCGCTCGCGGGAAGAAATTCTCACGCCGATGTCGACGGCGTACGACACTGCCTTCCAGTCCATGAGCACGGGTGCGGTCTACCAGGGCCCCAAGGACGCGCTCGTGAAAGAGTTCACGGCACCGGGAGTCGGCCCCGGCCCAGGTGCGCCGGGCGCTCCCGCGGCTCCGGGTGCACCTGCCGGAGCCGCGCCGCCCGCGCCCGGGGGGTTGAATCAGCCATTGCCGGGGGCCGTGCCTACGGCTGCGCTGATCGGCATGTACGGACGCCCGCAGTCGCCCGACGTCGGGCAGATTCGCGACCACATCATGGCGGGTTTCCGCCAGCCGCCGACGAATCCGCTCAACGAACAGGCCATGCGCGACGTGCAGCAGCACATGCTCGATCATCTGCCTGCACCCGAGGCGCCGGAAGGAATCGCCACTCCCGCGATCGCGCCCCCGCCGGTCGCTCCGGCCTTACTGCGTCCGACGAGCTCTGCTCCGGCGAACTCCGCGCAAACCGGCCGCGGTGCGGCCCCGACAGCGCCTAATCTTTCCGCCGGCAGCGCCCGGCCGGCAGCGCCCGGGATGCCCGCGGGCCTCAATGGTCGCGGCGCGGCGCCTGCGGCGCCGGGCATCGGTGGCCCGGGGGCTGGGACCCGACCGCCGACAGCACCAGGTCTTGGCGGGCGCGGGAGCGCCAGCCCTGCTGCGCCGCCCTCGCGATCCGGCCTGGGTGCCGGCTCACCCGCCCTTGGTGGGCGCTCCGGGGCGCCCACCGCACCCGGCGTTGGTGGTCGACCAGGTGCGCCTGGCGTTGGTGGTCGGCCAGGCGCCCCCGGTGCCGGTGGTCGCCCCGCGGCACCTGGTCTCGGTGGACGGACTGCAGGTGGCCGACCAATCACGCCGCGCACGTCGCCTAACGTGCCGACGTCGCTGCAGGGCCGTCCGACGGCGCCCGGCATCGGCGCGCGCCCCGGCGCGAGCGGCAAACCCGGCGCGACCGGCAGAGCAGGAATTGGCAGTTCGGCGTCGCCACGGCTCGAGTACGGCACGCCCAAGGGCTCCGGGGCATTGGGCGGGCGCTCCACTGCGGTACCGACGTCACGGCAGGCCAACGCCGAAGCGGCGCGTCGCGCGCTGCGTGCGTCGCTGACAGGGCGCCCCAACGACGTTGCCGGGCATCCGCAGGCCGGCGGAGGCGCGACATCCCAGCGCCAACCCGCGACCCAGCCGCACCAGGCCCGGAGGGCAGACCGTAGTCCGCGGACTCGCTCGGAGGAGAAGCCGGATGGGCAGGTATCGACGGAACTGGCGTTGGTCGGCGGCACCGAGTTGTTCGAGGCGGACGGTGCCGGTGACGGCGTCATCGCGGCGCGCACGCCTCACGAGCGCGTGACGCGATCCGGCCCCGCAATCGGCGCCAAGCGAGACTGATTGAGGTCAGAGCGCGGACGATGTCTCGTTAGGATAGTGGCGTCCATCGCAAAGGATTTCACGTGACAGATCGTCAACAGCAGGCACCAGACGCCGTATTGCGCGCGCCGCGGCCGGCGGCCGAGCCGGTCGCGGCCCCGACCGAGGCGCGCTCGGAAGGTACCGCGCAGCGACCTGCTGAAGCGACGCCTGTTCCGGCTGCCGGGCAGCAGGAATCTTCGCAGCGAGAGGTCATCCAGGGACGGCGCACCGAGGCCAACACCGTGACGGCCTCGGCGTCCGCATCGTCTGCCGCGACATCCCCGATCGCACGTCGCCGCGAGGCCGCGCAGCGGTCATCGCGTGAACTCGCCGAACAGCAGGCGATCGCGGCGGCAGCGAAGAACGCCGCACCGCCGGCCGACCCGCAGGACGATCAACGGGTGATCGAACCGCCGGTCGAAATCCGCCAACGCCGATTCGGCACCGTTCATGCCGGACAGGTCATCACAGCTGAAGGCGCGATCGTCGCTGTAGCGGCGGTTTCTCGAAGTTCGATGGTGACCTTGTTATCGGTGGCAGCGGTCTCATTGATCGCGCTCGCCATCTGCTTCGTGCGCATTGATGGGCGATGGCTGTACGAATGGCTAGGCACCGCGGCGCGGTATCTCGCCCGGCGTCGCGTCACTGCCCTCGACGCGGCTTCACCAGGTTCAGCGATCCTGTCCGCAGTTGCGCACGGGGGAGCCTTGCGTAGCCTCGACGTCGACGGCCGTGGGGTTGCGGTGCTCACTGACTCGACCGGGTTCGCCGCGGTGCTTGAGGTGGCTCCCAGCGAGCGTGCGGATCTGAGCCGTGAACGAAGCCTGCCGTCGCTGGCTGAACTCTTGCCGCACAACGAAGCCGGCGATGTACCGATTTCGGTCCAACTCATCACGCACGTTGTACCGGCGCCGAATGTCGCGGCTCTCGACGACGCCGCCGCCAACTCTTACCGAGAGTTGAGCGGGGGCGCCATTCCCGCTCGACGCCGCACCTGGGTGTGCGTACAGGCGATGTTTTCTGCCGATGTTCCCTCGCCGGCGACGGTGGAGCGGTCACTGCTGAACGCGGTACGGCGGGTAGAGCGCAGGATGCGCAAAGCCGGATTCCGGCCGCGTGCGCGGACGGTTCGTGAAGCTGCCGAGGATCTGGCTACGTTGATCCGGATGGATCCGGCGCAGCCAACGGGGACGTTGCGCGAAGGCTGGCGTCAATGGCAGGCGGACACTGCGATGCACGTGACGTACGGCGTGCGCGAATGGCCAGCGCTCTGCGAACGGGAGACCGCCAGTGCGTTGATCGAAGGCATCGAGTCGGTGCCCGCATTGGCCAGCACCACCTCACTGGCGGGACGCCGCGTTGGTGACTGCGTGGATGTGGAGGCGGTCATCCGATTTACGGTGCGAGAAGACTCGACGCAGCAAACCGTCGACGGAAGCCTGCAACGAGTGCTAGCTCAGTCCGGAGCCGATCTGCGCCGACTCGATGGTGCACATCGCTTCGGCGTCGGTGCGACGCTACCCACCGGCGGTTTCGCGATATGACCGATAAATTCGCGGACGTACGCCGCATGGTCGATATGAATGCGCCCACCCAGGTGCGGGGGGTGCGCACTAGTAACGAGGTGCTGGGTGGGGTGGAGTACACCGCCGGGGGCGCCGGCATGATTCTCGGTCGCGAGCCCGGCGGTCAGCTCGCGGTGCGCGAACTGTTCAGCAGTGAGCCACGCGAGATCCTCGCCGTCGGCACGATCGGGCTGGCCAAGGTTCTGGCCTTCCGTGCCTTGGCATTGGGAGCTCAGGTATGGGTGGAGACCCGCCGCGTCGCGGCCTGGGATGCGTTCATCCGAACATCCGCAGGTGCATCCGGCGCGATTCGAGTAGTCCGCGAGTTTCCTGATGCGCGATTCGCCAGCGAAGATCGCCCCGTGTTCGTGCTGGTAGACAGCGACTCGTCGCTCGCTGAAGATGACCAGGTAGGACTCTCGTGGACGACGGTATTGACGCTATATTCGCAACTTACGCCGTGGAACGTCCCAGACCTGACCTACGCGGACCTGGCGATCCTGCAGAGATTGACCCCTGCCGAAGCGCGGCTGGCGGCCGGGAGGATCAGGGGAGGCGACCTGGCGCAGCGGCTCGAAGCGGTCTCTCATGAGGGGATTGGGCTGCTGTCCGGGAACAACCTGGACGTCGTCACCCTTGAGTTGACGGCGGTCGAGCGTTACATGATCGGGGACGTCAGCCGAACTCGCCGCCGTGCTGCTGCGCGGGATTGAGGTCGATGAATTCCAAGCGATACTGGCGAACCTGACTCGCCGGCACCCAACTGCGGTACACACCGCGCTCGACGCGTTCTAGGCCTGCTTCGGCGGCTGCGGGCGCGTCGTTGGCCAACGACTCTACGAGCAGTTCGGAGGGTTCGGTTCGCTCGTCGAGGATAGCCACCGGTACGTCACCAACTTCTCCGATCGGCCGCACATAGTGGATCCTGTCGCACTCGGCCAATGGAACTTCACGCACGAACTCCTCGCCAATGGGTTCGAACCCCTCACCGTCGCGCGGACTGTGCAGGCTGACGAGCTGTTCATCCTGTCCCAGATAAATCGCGGCGTCATACTCGGTGCCGAGATAACTGGCGACGATGCGGGCGCGGGCAATCATCGCTCACCATGCCCGAATGTGGACGCCTGCACCTCATCGGTGCGAGCAATGAGTCGCCAGCCGCCGGCAGCCAGGTCGAGCATCGCGATTCGGCGTTGACCTGTTTCGCTGATCTCCCACAGCTCGGCGCCGGTCGGCAGCGGCGCGCAGTTTGCCTTGAATTCGCGGATGACCTGCGTGGGCGCCGGCCCGAACCCGAGCCCCACAAAGGGCGGCTCTTCGATAACTGAGCCGCCGACCAGGTCTCGCGCGGCGGCCGTCTGACCGCCGTACGCGTCCGCGTAGAGACAGAGTGCCAATGGACGCCAGCGTAGTGCGAAGGTGGCGCCGTACGCGTCGAGGTAACGCTCCCTCGGTAGGCCGAGGTCATCGACCAGAACGCCCGGATTTCTGAGATGTTCGACGTGCCAGTAGAACTGGCAGTATCCCGATACCGTGCGCACGCGGGCTTCGATCATGGCCTCTACATCGGCCGGCGCGATGACCTTCTGCAGGACTAGATCGAAACGCCCCTCGGGTGTATCGAGTAGCTCCATCGGCGGTGCGGCCAACCGTGCGAGCATGCCCGACTCAAAGTAGAACGCGACGCCGAGTCCGGGGTTGATTGCCAGCCCGAACGCCGGGTCGGGCCAGGCGGCGGCGAGATCATCCAGCCGGACAATGATGCCGTGCGTCAGGTTGCCCGACGCCGCCATCGCCATGGCTTCGAATGAGGTGTACACGACAACGAAGGTTCGTTCGTCGTCGGTGTACGTGGGCCATCGGCTCGGTTCCTCCTGCTCGAAGGCCTCCGGTGTAGTGGGCATGACGAACTGTGCGGGCATCAGCAGCCCGTAACAGCGGGCGATATCTGCCGCAGCGAACGCTTCGGTCAACTGCTCCTCGAACTCGCTGGATGCCTGCCAGGGCAGGTGCGTCCGGATCGGCCCGGTCATCGTCCGCCGTGCAAGGAGCATCCGAAGGCCAATGACGACAACGCGTGCCCGGCCTGCTGGGTAACTGGTTGCAGGCTGTCGAAATCAATGTAGCCGCCCGGCGAGATCGCCGGGTCGGTGGGAATGCAGACCACCGCATGGCATATCTGTTCGAGCCCGCGCTTGGTCTCTGCGACGTTGATCACGGGCTGGTCCGGCACATTGCCCATCACCACAATTGAGCGGCTGGCGAGTTCGCCGTGCCCAGTCGCTGCGAGCCAATCGAGTGCGTTGTGGGCCGCGAGTACGCCGTCCACACTCGCCGACGTCGCGATCACCAATGCATGTGAGGCCTCGATCACGCGGCGCATGAGCGAACCGGCGATGCCGGTCCCGCAGTCGGTGACGGACACCGGGAAGTAGCGGTACAGGGCGCGCACGGCCGCGACGTAGGTTTGCTCGCCGAACTCAGCGCTTTGTGCTGGGTTGCGCCCGGACGGCAGGATCCATACGCCGTCGTTCGTCCGGGCGATCACGCCGCGCAGCACATCCAGCGTGCCGGGATCACCCATGGACGCGATGTCGTGCGCGGAGGCGATCGGTGGCGTACCGAGTCGCAACAGAAGCGATCCGTACGTGGTGTCGGAGTCCAGGAGTAGCACGGGTTCGGCGCGCACGCGGGCGATGGTGCGCGCCAGCAGGATCGCCGAGGTCGTCTTGCCCACGCCGCCCTTGAGGCCGACGACGCTGATCCGCCGTGGCGTTTCGATCATGCTGGCGAGCGCATCCGTGGTGGTGTTGGCCGGAAGTTCTGCCGGTACCGGTCGCCCGCGCCCGAACCAGCGTCGCTTCGGGGGACTGATGTCGGTGAGGTGTGACACCCGCGGGTCGAGATGCGGGGCGGTCGGGCGGAGATCGTCGGCTCGCCGATCGCCCTGTGCTGCATTACCCGGCTCGGTGAACTCGTGATTTATCGGATCCTGAGCGGCACCTGGGACGCCGTTGTCGTGATCGTCGAAGCCGCGTCCGGGCGCGGCGTGCTTCGGTCCAGATCGTTCAGTCGGCGCCGGGGGAGTCGCGCGTGGCGCGGGCGGCCGTAGCCGATTCTGTGGTGCATTCTCGGGCTGACGGGGGACCGCGCGCTGCAGGACGGCGTCAAAATCCGAGGGTTCTGCAGCCCCGCCTGACTGGTGCGGCGCGCCGTCGGGCTGAGGTGCGGGCGGCGCGGTCGGCGGGGCGGTGGGCGGCGGTCCCGGCGTAGACGTGTCCTGCAGGTCACCGTCGTACGCCCGGCGCGAACGTGGGGGTTGAAGCGGCGACGGCGGACGTTCGGAGCCCGTGGGGGCGTGATTCCCCTCAGGCGGTTTCGTCATGCGCTTCCCATCGAGTGGTTGGTGACTGCACGCTCGATCATAGGCGTCGATAGCGTCGGGGTCAGGCCGCTTGATCTGTGGCCTGCCTGACTGCATGGCACACGGCGATACCCGCTGCAATAATCGCAGTCGATCCCCACGAGCCTCTACGAGCCGAAGAGCGGAGCCAATGGCGCAGACAATCCAGGTGGACCCCAACAGCCCCGGTTGCTATGTGAACCTCGCTGAAGCGATAGCGGAGGCGCCTACGGGCTCGACCATCCGAATCGCTGCCGGTGAGTACCCAGAGAGCATTCGCCTGGACTCCAAGGTGCTCATCCTGGAGGGCGAACCTCTCGCCGAGGGTGGTGATGATCAGTCGTCCTTGACGACCAGAATCGTCGGCGGTGGTGGATGGGCGCCGATCGTCGAGCAGACCGGTGGCGAGTTGACCCTGCGCCATATCGTGGTGAGTGCTGCGGATGCCGACGCGGTGAAGGTCGTCGAGGGGACCCTCACGGTGGAGTCGTCGGTGTTCACCGCACGATCGGGTAACGCATTGCGGATCTCCGATGGCTCGACGTTCTCAGGTCGCGACGTGACCTTGGAGAATTCCCAGGTGGGGCTGGTCGTAGAGGACGCCGAGGGCGAGCTGATTGACGCGCACATCCGGGAGATTGGCGACGATGGCGTCGTGGTGCGGCTCGGAGCTTCGCCCACGCTGCGCAACTGCAAGATCGCCAACGTCGGTGGTCGCGGAATCTATGTGTACGAGTCGGCCAAGCCGGTCGTCGAGGGCTGTGAAATCACCGGCAGCCGTGCCGAGGGAATCGCGATCGCCCAGGGTGGCGCGCCGACGCTGAACCTGTGCAGGGTGATCGGGGCGGGGTCTTCGGGAATTAGGTTCGGTCCCGGTACCGCAGGACAGTTGCGCAATTGCACCACCGAGCGTTGCAGCGCGCCCGAGATCGATATCGCCCAGGATGCGGACGTCGAGCGGATTGATACGAACGCGAAATCGGCAGGCTTGGGTGCCGTGGAGGCACCCAAGGGCGACCCGCAGCGAGTCGAGTCGCTGCTCGCCGAACTCGACGGCATGGTGGGGTTGCACGGGGTCAAGGCCGAGGTCAGGTCGATTATCGACGAGATCCAGGTGAATGAATGGCGCCGTGCCGCTGGGTTGAGCGTAGGCGGCATGTCGAACCACCTCATCTTCGCCGGTGCGCCGGGTACGGGTAAGACGACAGTGGGGCGCATCTACGGTCAGCTCCTCGCAGCCCTCGGGGCGCTTCCGGGCGGACCGCTGAAGGAGGTCTCGCGTCGCGATCTGGTCGGGCAGTACGTCGGGCATACCGCAGAGAAGACCGCCGCTGTGTTCGACGAGGCCAAGGGCGGCGTGGTGTTTCTCGACGAGGCCTACACGCTCACCAGGCAGGCTGGCGGCGGCAGCAACGACTTCGGTCAAGAAGCCGTCGACATGATCGTGAAGCTGATGGAAGACATGCGTAAGGACATCGCGGTGATCGCTGCGGGGTACACGCACGAGATGCGTGACTTCCTCGATGCGAACCCCGGCCTTGCCTCCCGCTTCGTGAAGACCATCGAGTTCGAGAACTACGATGCCGACGACCTCACCAAGATCATCACCGGGATGATCACCAGCAACGACTATGCGATCGCCGACGACGCCGTGGGGCTATTGCGCGACTACTTCGAACGGATTCCGCGGGATGAGAACTTCGGCAACGCGCGAGACGCGCGCAAGTTGTTCGAGAAGCTCCGCAAGGTCCAGGCTGGTCGGTTACGGCAGCTGGCGAGTCGTCCGGAGCTGAGCGAGCTCATCACGATCACCTCCGCGGACGTACAGGAAGCGACGAGTACGCCGTAGGCCCGCACGCCGCACTGCAGCGGCTACCAACAAACCTCAAGGGCCGCTCTCGTTGACGAGAGCGGCCCTTGAGGTTTTATACGGCACGGTGTTGTGCAGGGTTATTCGACCGCGATGCCGCGCTCGGCGAGCCACACCTGCGGGTTCTCGCGCGCGCCGTACATCCCGTTCGTCACCTCAAAGTGCAGGTGCGGTCCGGTGGAGTAGCCACGGTTGCCGACATCGGCGATGTGCTGGCCAGCCTTGACCTTCTGCCCATCACTGACGAAGTACTCGTTGATGTGGCCGTAGACCGTCACGTCGCCGTTCTCATGCTGAATGTAGACCGCGAGACCGAAGCCGGTCGCTGGGCCGGCGCGCATGACGGTGCCGTCGCCGGCTGCGAAGATCGGCGTACCGATCGAGTTCGCCAGGTCGATACCCTCGTGGAAAGTGCCCCAGCGGGCGCAGTAGCAGCTGGTGAGGGTGCCGTCGACCGGTTTTGCCCACTTGCCCTTGACCTCGCCGGTGATCTTGTCCTTTGGCGTGCTGGCAGCGCTGGGGGCGTCGCTGGAGGTCTGCGGAATGCCCGCTTCGGCCTGGAGCGCGTCCATCTTGACCTGCGCCGCGGCGAGTTTGGCCTGGCTGTCGGAGGAGACCTTCTGAGCCTTCTTGGACTGCGCGGCTGCCGTTGCTGCGGCCTCGTCGGCCGACTTGGACGCAGCCTGCTGAGTCGCCTTTGCGGCGAGCATCGCGTTGATGTGCTTGAGCTGATAATCGGTCACGGTGTCGCCGAGCACAGCCTTATCGATGAACTCCTGCGGACCATCGGAGGAGAGCAGCGTCTGCTCGGTGAGGGACATCGGGCCCTGCATGTACATATCGGCGGCGACGGCGTTCGCCTGGTCGGTAGCGGCCTCAGCCTCAGCCGTGGCCTCCGCGAGGGCCTTCTTGGCCTTATCTGCCTTCTCCTTGGCGAGGCTCGCCTTGCCCGCAGCCTGGTTCGCCGCATCTGCGGCGGCGAGCATTTCGGCGTTGAGCTTCTCGATCTCGAGCTGCAGTTGGCTGACCTCGGGTGAGTATTGGCCGCCCGTGCCGCCGGTCGCTCCGTTGGTGTCGCCCGTGCCGGTGCTGCCGTCGCTATATCCGGTGCCGTCGCTATATCCGGTGTCCGCGTCGCCAGTTGCGCCGTAGCCGCTGGACTGATCGTCGTATTGGTACTGGCTGTTGTATCCGTACTGATCGGACTCGGAACCAGAAGACGGGGCGGCGCTCGCGGCGAGCGGGGTGCTCAGTGCCACCGTGGTGGCGGCGAGCGCACTCACGATCGCCATCTTGCGTCGATGCACTAGGTCGGGTCCTTACGTTGATTCGGTTCCTCAGCAGCGAGACAAACGATAACGGACAGATAAAGACTGTCAACAGTCTCTACCCGGCCGCACTCCCGGAGTTCAGTTATCCACAGGGATAACCGGCAGCCGGCTTACAGCGTTGTGGATCGATTCGAAGGGGCCACGACCCACTGCGTAACGATCCGGTAACACGGTAGTGCGCTCGGGCCGACAGGTCGAGCGATCGGGGCATAGGTAACACTCTGTACCCCGCCCGTTCGCCCGTCGTTCACCCCCTGTTGTCCCTGCTGACCTGGGGTTTCGGGGAACTTGATGATTCGGATGCGACGTGCGGCACATTTTCGGTGAACGGGTTTGCAGTTCACACCGACACGATGTAAACCCGTAAGATTCGACGGGTCATCCGTTCGCCGTCACCTGCGCGTGATCCTTGCGCACCGACCACCGTGGAGCATCTCGATGGCCGCTGGACTTGCCGCGTTACTGGACGACATCGCCGCTTTCGCGAAACTCGCCGCCGCGTCGCTTGACGATATCGGTGCGGCAGCCGGCAAGGCGAGCGCGAAGGCAACTGGCGTCATTATCGATGACGCCGCGGTGACACCGCGGTACGTCGAAGGCCTGGCGGCCGAGCGAGAGTTACCGATCATCAAACGCATCGCCGTCGGCTCGATCCGCAACAAACTCCTCTTCATCCTGCCGATCGCGTTGCTGCTGAGTGAGCTCCTGCCGTGGCTGCTCACGCCGATCCTGATGTGTGGCGGTGCATATCTCGCCTACGAAGGCGCCGAAAAGGTCTGGGAGTGGATTTCCGGACATGGCGCGCACGCGCCTGCGGATGGAACGGCGGCCAAGGCCACCCAGGTCGACGAAGACAAGATTGTGAAGAGCGCCGTGACCACCGACCTGATTCTCAGCGCTGAGATCATGGTGATCGCGTTGAACGAGGTCGCTGACCAAGCGTTGTGGATGCGAGCGATCATCCTGGTCGTCGTCGCGTTGCTGATTACTGTGATCGTCTACGGCGCGGTCGCGCTCATCGTCAAGATGGACGATATCGGGCTCAAGTTGGCCAGGCGCGAGGCGGCGTTCTCGCAGAAGCTCGGGCGCGGCATGGTCGCCGCGATGCCGAAGGTCATGAGCGTGCTGTCCACGGTCGGAATAGTGGCGATGCTGTGGGTTGGCGGGCACATTCTCTTGGTAGGTGTCGACGAACTCGGCTGGGGATGGCTGTACGACCAGGTGCACCACCTCGAGGAGGCCGTGCACGGCGTCGCCGGCATTGGCGGATTTCTCGACTGGCTCATCAACACCATTGCCTCCGCCATCGTGGGCCTCATCGTCGGCGCAGTGCTCGTGGCGATCATGCACCTCATTCCGCGGCGTGCGAAAGCAGCCCACTAATCGAGCGTTGTGTCGCGACTATCGAGGCGTGCGGGCGGTAATCGGATCGATCGCGTCGATGGCGTGGATCCTGGAAACTGGCGGCGGTGTGCGGGGCCTGCCAGGCGGGGGCGCTGGGGCATAGAGTGGATCAGGCTCCATCGTCGGACGCTGAGGAGAAGCGATTGAGCACCACCAGCACTCCGCCTACTGAGACGGCAATGCGTCGGGCGCTTGCCCGCGTCGAACGCGGCAGCACGATTGATGAGGTTGAGGCGGAGATTCTGCTGCACGCCCGTGGCGCCGACCTGGAGCGACTCAGTGCGGCAGCATCCCGGGTCCGCGACGCTGGGCTCGAGGCCGTCGGCCGTGCCGGCATCCTCACCTACAGTAAGAAGGTTTTTATCCCGGTTACGAGGCTGTGCCGCGACCGGTGCCATTACTGCACGTTCGCGACCGTCCCGCACCGCGTCGAGTCCATCTACCTCTCACCCGACGAGATCCTGGATATTGCGCGTGAGGGTGCGGCGATGGGCTGCAAGGAAGCTCTGTTCACACTGGGTGATCGACCCGAGGACAGGTGGGACGCCGCTGCGCAGTGGCTGGATGAAGCCGGCTACCCCGACACGCTCTCTTACGTGCGCGCGATGGCGATCCGGGTGCTGGAGGAAACGGGGTTACTGCCGCACCTCAATCCAGGCGTGATGTCCTGGCAGGAGTTGCAAAGGCTGCGTCCGGTAGCGCCGTCCATGGGGATGATGTTGGAGACGACATCCCGGCGGCTGTACGAAACGCCGGGCGAGGTGCACTACGCCTCGCCCGACAAAGATCCCGACATCCGGATTCGGGTACTCGAGGACGCTGGCCGATCCAACATTCCGTTTACTACCGGCCTGCTGATCGGCATCGGCGAGACGTACGCCGAGCGCGTCGACTCAATTTTCACCCTGCGCCGCATCGCCCGCACCTACGGCGGCATCCAGGAAGTGATCATCCAGAACTTCCGCGCCAAGCCCGATACGGCGATGCGCAATGAACCGGACGCCGACATCCGGGAGTTCGCGGCGGCGCTCGCGGTCACCCGCGTGCTGCTTGGGCCGAAGATGCGGCTGCAGGCGCCACCGAACCTCGCACCCGACGACCTGAAACTGCTGCTAGACGCCGGCATCGACGACTGGGGCGGTATCTCCCCGTTGACCCCGGACCACGTGAACCCGGAGTATCCGTGGCCGCAACTCGACGAACTGACCGCGTTCGTTGCCGACCAGGGATTCACCCTGCGGGAGCGGCTGACGATCTACCCCGAGTACGTCGCGCGGCGCGAGTCCTGGCTTGACCCTCGGCTGTTCGCGCACGTCGACGCCCTGGCCGATGACTCTGGGCTCGCCGTTGCTGACGCGGTCGTGCAGGGACGAGCGTGGCAAGAGCCGCCGTCCGCGATGGTCTCCTCGGGCCGCGTGAACCTGAACAGCGACATCGACAGCGAGGGGCGACTGACCAAGACCCGCTCGGACTTCGACGGCGTGTACGGCGACTGGGAGGAGATCGGCCGCGCCGTGACCCAACCTGCGCCGCGTGGATCGTCGGGGTCGATTCGCCCTGAGTTTGCGCAAGCGCTCTCGGCCGCGGAGAGTCGGCAATCGGCGATCAGCGATGCCGAAGCAGCAGTGCTCTTTGATGCGCAGGATGGCGCCGAGATCGATGCCTTGGTCGGTGTGGCCGATGACTTGCGCCGCGAGGTCAACGGCGATGTCGTCACCTACATCGTCAACCGGAATATCAACTTCACCAACGTCTGTTACACCGGCTGCCGATTCTGTGCGTTCGCGCAGCGACGAACCGACGCCGACGCGTTCACGCTGTCACTGGAACAAGTCGCTGACCGGGCGCAGCAAGCGTGGGAAGTCGGTGCCACCGAGGTGTGCATGCAAGGTGGCATCCACCCTGATCTGCCCGGTACGGCGTACTTCGACATCGCCCGGGCCGTGAAGGAGCGGGTGCCGCAGATGCATGTGCACGCGTTCTCGCCGATGGAGGTCATCAACGGCGCAAGCCGCACGGACCTATCTATTAGCGACTTCTTGGCGGCGGCGTCCGAGGCCGGTGTCGATTCCTTTCCCGGTACGGCCGCGGAAATCCTTGACGATGAGGTCCGCTGGGTGCTGACCAAAGGCAAGCTGCCGACCGCGCAGTGGATCGAGGTCGTCACGGCCGCGCACCGGCAAGGGCTGCCCACCACGTCCACGATGATGTACGGGCACGTCGATCATGCCGGGCACTGGCTGGCGCATCTGCGGCTGCTCGGCCGGCTGCAGGACGAGAACGGCGGCTTCAGCGAGTTTGTGTTGCTGCCCTTCGTGCACTCGTCCTCACCCATTTACCTGGCGGGTCTCGCGCGGCCCGGTCCGACCAAACTGGAGAACCGGGTCGTACACGCGATGTCGCGGATCCTGCTGCACGGCAAGATCAACAACATCCAGACGTCCTGGGTGAAGACCACCGAAGACAGCGTGCGCGATCACCTGCGCGGCGGGGTCAACGACATCGGCGGCACGCTGATGGAGGAGACGATCTCGCGGATGGCCGGTTCGGAGTCGGGGTCGTTCCGCACCATCACCGAACTTGAGCGCATAGCGGCCGAGGCTGGGCGCCCGGCTCGCCAGCGCACCACCGAGTACGGCGAGGTGTCGGCGGAGCGTCGTGCGGTGGCTGTGCAACACGACGGCGTCTTGCCGGGGGATCTGCTGCGGCACATCCCCGTCGCCGGCGTCGTCTCTCGCTAGCGTCAACCGCCTACTGGCCGTTAACGCTTCAGCAGGTGTAGACCGACACGGCCCAGTCCGCATCCTCGCGCCACGGCTCTAGCTGCCAGGTCGCAAACCGATGTTGCAGTTGGAGCCCGATTGCGGCGGCATCGGAGTCTTGCGTCGATACGGAGTAGTCGCGACCGGTGGCGAACCCGGTGACGATCCGTCCGCCCTCGCGCAACAACGTGCGCAGATTGGCCAGCACGTCACGTTCCGTGCCCGGTGCGAGGTAGACCATGACGTTGCCGGCCAACACGATGATGTCGAACGACGTCGGCAACCGCGCCGATCCCAGCGCGCTCGGGCTGAGCGTGAGAAGGTCGTGCGCCAGCAGCGGCAGTCCCGGGTACCGTGCGCGTCCGACCGCGATGTGTCCGGCGTCCTTGTCGACACCCGCGACGTGGTGACCGGCGGCCGCCAGCGCTGAAGCGACTCGCCCCGCACCACAACCGGCGTCCAGAATCGCGGCGGAGCGCTCGGCGATCGCGTCGATGAACCGGGCCTCGCCGGCTGTGTCGGCGCCGGAGTCGTGCAGGCCGGTGAACCGGTCGACGTACGCCTGCCAGCGCGATCCGTGCGCGATGAGTTCGTTGTCCCAGCGAGTGGGCTTAGAGTCGGTCATCGCGTGATCCTCACTTGGTCGCCAGGCGACCCCCGAGCCGCAGCGGAGGTCCGTGCAGCCGCCCAAGACGGCGTTGAGTATGATGTCTACTGCGTCACTGCGGGCGTAGTTTAATGGTAGAACTTCAGCTTCCCAAGCTGATAGCGCGGGTTCGATTCCCGTCGCCCGCTCCACATAATGAAGCCCCATATCCGAGCGATCGTCATGATCCGCCGGACATGGGGCCTCATCGCTTCTGGCAGGGGCCGGGGCTACTTCTTCGTGGTGCCGGGAAGCAGTCCGGCATCGATCACCGACTTCACGAACGGCCGTACGGCGGCGAAGAACTCGTCCGCGTCGTCGACGTTCGCCCAGATCGACGCGGCAGCGTCGTCTGTTTGGTCTTCGATCAGGTCATACAACTGTGCTCCCGCGGCGGTGAGCCGCTCGGCGTCCGCTTCCAGCAGCCCGCGGGTCCGCAGCCTGTCGGCCGCCGCCTCCCAGGCCTCATCGCCCCACGCGCGGGACGACTTCGTTGCGTCCTTACTCAGCGCGCCACCGCCGACCGAGGGGTCGGGGTGCTCGGCGGTGTGCAGCACGAGTGCCTCGACCGGCGGCAACTCGTGGGCGATGAGAGCACCAATGTGTCCGTCGCCGCGCCATTCGCGCCAGGTTGCCGTCGCCTGCCAGAGAGCGACATGCGGCTCTGAGTGGCGAGCGACGTCGAGGTTCGCGGCGCCGAGCGCCCGCCCGGCCTTGGTCGCGTTCGAGAGGATCCCGTTCAGCCGGTCGACTACTCGTGGCAGTTGATCGCTGCCGAGCAGGTCGCCGAATGCGCCGGTAAGCGCCTTGTCGGCGATGCGTTCGCGGGCTGCCAGCAACTGCGCCGGGGTGTGGCTGGACAGCGCATCCTGCCAACCCTTCTCGATCACTGCCGGGTTCCAGTTGTAGAAGGCGGCAGCGACGACGGCGGGCGAGCAAGCGCCGAGTGGCGCTCCCCGGAAGCCGACGTAGGAGCCGTAGAAGTTCAGCCCCTCCGCTTTCGACACCTCCGCGACCTGCGGGCCGAAGTACGCGACGATGTGCAGCGGTTCGAGGGCTTGGTATGCCTGGCGGGCGTAGCCGCGGGCACGTTCGTTGTGGCGGAGGGTCATGCGATGCTCCAATGCGACGAGCGGACGGATAGCCCCACCTAATCACGACTTCGCGACCGTGAGCAGGTCGTGGCGGTCCGGGCGGGCTCGGCTACAGGTGCTTCTGAATGTCCGGCAGTGCCTGCGCGAGCACGTCCAATCGCGCGCGGGTGCGATCGGGTTCGCCGACGAGCGCCAAGTTTGCCATCCCGGCGTCCCCGCGTGCTATCCCGGCCGCGATGCGCTCGCAGGCCAACGCCATCCGCCGCTGTGCCGCGTGCGCGACGCTTAGCACCGACACCCCGCCGTACGACGCGGCGAGCAGCGACAGCCGCTGTGCCAAGAGTTCCGGGGCGAGGCCGTGGTACAGCGGTATTGCCGTCCACGCCAGGAAGCCGAGGTCGTCCATCGCATCACCCGGCCCGGCCATATCCCAGTCGAACAATCCACTGGCCCGATCACCGTCGAATGCCCAGTTGTAGACGCCGGGGTCGTTATGGCAAATCACCTCATCGCTGCCCAGTGTGCGCTCGCCGTACCGCCACCGCCGCGGACCGGTCGGGCGAAAGGACGCCATCGCCTCGTGCAACGCGCGAAGCGCGGCGCCGCACGAGGACACCTGCGCGTCGGTGAGCAACTCGTCATCCGGTGCAACCGTGCGCCCAGGTATATAGGTAAGGACCTCGCGGCCGCGTTCATCGATGCCGATCGGAGTCGGCGCGAGGTGCAATGGCCGCAGGTGTTCCAGCAACTCGTGCACTACCGGCGTCCAGGGTCCCGTCGGACGGCGCACAGTGGATCCGATCCGCACGGCTCCGTCTGTCGCGCCACCGGCGAGGGGCTCGCCATCGAGCAACCGGTCACGCAGTTCGGGTAAGAACGCGCGATCGGCGTCAACCCAGTCAACGACGTCGAGTTCGTCGGGTCCAACCCACCGCAGCGCGGAGTGCTCGCGCGCGATCGGATTACCGGCGGCGAGCTCGGCGTACACGGCGATCAGGCGTATCGCTGGACGTGGCTGCGCCGACGCGTCCAATTGGTCCAGCACCCGCACGGTGCAGCCGAGCTCTTCGGTGATCTCTCGGACGGCCGCGTCGGCGAGCGCCTCGCCGGTCGCTACCTTGCCGCCGGGAAGCTCCCAGCGTCCGGCGAGTTCAGGTGGGTACGCGCGTTGCGCGGCCAGGACCTCACCATTCGCGATGATGGCGACCGCAACAACGAGCTGTTCGCGCGTGGACATTCACTCACGTTAATGACTCGGGCAGCCGAGTGCGTAGGTCGGTGTGGTGCATGGAGCCGCACTCAGTACGCTGGGCGAATGCTGCTGTCAGACCGTGACCTGCGTGCCCGCATCGACCGAGGTGAACTAGGCATTGAGCCGTTCGATGAGGGACTGATCCAGCCGTCCAGCATCGACGTACGGCTCGACCGCTTCTTCCGGGTGTTCAACAATCAGAACTACACCCATATTGACCCGGCGCAACAGCAGGACGACCTCACCAGCAGCGTCGAGGTCCCCGAAGGCTCGCCGCTCGTCCTGCACCCCGGCGAGTTCGTGCTCGGCTCGACCCTGGAGGTCATCTCGCTGGCCGAGGATCTCGCGGGACGGCTGGAGGGCAAGTCCAGCCTCGGCCGGTTGGGGTTGTTGACCCATTCGACCGCGGGGTTCATCGATCCGGGATTCTCCGGACACATCACCCTCGAACTGTCGAACATGGCGAATCTGCCGATCACGCTGTGGCCGGGGATGAAGATCGGCCAACTGTGCGCATTCCAGCTCAGCAGCCCCGCCCAGCACCCGTACGGATCGGAGATTTACGGATCGCGGTATCAGGGCCAACGTGGACCGACCCCGTCGCGCTCGTCGCGTAACTGGCGGGTCTGGCCGACGATCTGAGCAGGTGTCGCTCGGGCGGAACGCAGAAGCCACCTGCGGACGGACGCGTGCAGGCATGCGGACTACCGTTGAGGCCCACCGGCTCGCGCGCGTTCGCTGAGTGATCGTCACAGTCGCGCCGCGACGCTTCGCGGGCACGAGTTCGTATATAACGATCGTTCGCCCTAGCCAAGTCCGGTGTGCATGGTCGAGAATCACGGCTAGTGACTGTCCGGCAGAGCGCCGGCGGCAGACGAGCCGCAGTGCGCGGCTGGAAGGGAACACCTGGTGACGTGGTACTCCTATGCCCAGACCGACCCGGACCGTGCGGCGTTAGTCGCCGACGATGTGCGGGTGAGTTTCGGTGAACTCGACGAGCAGGTCAATCGGATCATCAATTCGCTCGACTCACTGGGCGTTGGCCGCGGTGATGCGGTCGCGATCGTACTGCCGAATGAGTGGGAATACCTGCCCCTCGAGTTGGCCTGCCTGAACACCGAGCGGTACATCGTCCCGGTCAATCGCCACCTGACCGCGCCCGAGATCGCGTACATCCTCAGTAATGCTGAACCCAAATTGGTGCTGACCAACGCCGACCTGCTTCCCGTGGTGCGCGAAGCGGCCGCGGAGGCCGGGTTGCCCGGCACCGATCGGATCTACACCACCGGTGATCCGAATGCTCCGACGGCGTGGGTGAGCGCATGGCAGAACTCGCCCGCCGACGCGCCGAAGGACCGGCTCGCGGGCTCGGTCATGTTCTACAGCTCGGGCACGACCGGCAAGCCGAAGGGGATTCGGCGCGCGTTGAGCGGGCTCACCCCCGAACAGGAGCACGAGGTCGGCAGGCAGACGTGGGGGCTGCTCAACTTGACCGAAGGGCCGGGTGTGCACGTCGTCGCGGCGCCGTTGTACCACTCGGCGCCGAACGGTATGGCGCTCGGCGCACTCGGTCGCGGCGTCACGTTGGCATTCCCGGCGATGGGCCGATTCGATCCGGCCGAGTTCCTATCGTTCATCGAGCGGGTCAAGATGACCGAATCGTTCATGGTGCCGACGATGTTCCAGCGGCTGCTGCGCCTACCGGACGACGTCCGCGCGGCATTTGATTCCTCGTCGCTGCGTGCGGTGGTGCACGCCGGTGCGCCGTGTCCGGTACCGACCAAGCACGACATGATCGCGTGGTGGGGCCCGGTGCTGGAGGAGTTCTACGGCTCAACCGAGAGTTCCGTCGTCACGACGGTGAGTTCGAAGCAATGGCTAGAGGCGCCTGGCACGGTCGGGCAGGTACGCCCAGGGTGGCGGATGGAGATTCGCGGCGCCGACGGCAAGCCCGTCGCGCAGGGCGAGGAAGGGCTGATCTTCAGCATCGGCAGCGCACCGTTCGATTACGTCAAGGACCCGGAGAAGACCGCCGGCACGTGGGAAGGTGAGGCGCTGCTGATCGGCGATATCGGCAAGGTCGACGAAGAAGGCCGGCTGTTTGTGCTGGACCGCCGTACTGACCTGATCCTGTCCGGTGGCGTGAACATCTACCCGGCCGAAATCGAGTTCACCCTCGCAGAGCATCCGTCCGTGATCGACGTCGTGGTGATCGGCGTACCTGACGAGGAGTGGGGCCAGAAGGTCGTCGCGATCGTGCAGCCTGTGGAAGGTGCGGACCGTTCGGCGCTGTCGGAGGAATTGGTGGAGTTCTGCCAAGGCCGGTTGGCGAAGTACAAGCAGCCGAGCCGCATCGACTTGGTTGACGAACTGCCGCGGATGCCCACGGGCAAGATCAGCCGCTCGAGGGTGCGCGAGTCATACGTTCCGCGTTAACCCTGCCGCCCAATCGGTCGTCGACCCGCGCCATCCCCGTAAGTTCGTCCATTTCGCGAACTCGCGGGGTAGTGGGTAACGCTATCGAGCGATAGCGTTACCCACTACCCCGCAGATCGCTCTTACGTGGGGTTGCCGGAGCGGTCGACGCGTACGGCATCGCGGTGCGTGCTGATCCTGGCGACGTAGCCCTTCCAATTCGCGTCGATACCGCCGCGCTCGTCAGCCGTGGTCTCCCGGACCACCTTGCCGGGCGAGCCGAGAACCATCGAGTTCGCCGGGATCACGGTTCCCTGGGTGACCAACGTGCCAGCTCCGATGATCGATCCGGAACCAACGACGGCGCCGTTCATCACGATGGCGCCCATGCCGACGAGGACGTCGTCCTCGATGGTGCAGCCGTGCAGGATCGCGTTGTGTCCGACCGCGACGCGTTCGCCTACCGACAGCGGGAACCCTGGGTCGGCATGGCAGGCCGTGCCGTCCTGAATGTTCGAACCGGCGCCAATCGTGATTGGCGTGGTGTCGGCGCGTAGGACGGCGCAGTGCCACAACGATGAGTCGGGACCCATCGTTACCGCTCCGGTCACAATGGCCGTGGGTGCGATGTACGCCGACTCGTCGATCTGTGGCGTGCCGGTATCGATCCGATAAATGTGCTCAGGCATGCGCCTGATTCTGCCCGAGGTACCTCCACTGGCTCGCCGGTGGCCCCACCGGTCGTGAATTCGAGCGCGGCTCTCGTTTCTTGTCCTGGCTGGGTCGGCGAGCGGTCGGTTTCCCGCGCGCTGGTCGGTCAACGACCGGCGGTGCTCCAACGACGACGGGCGCCCGCCGGCCGAAGCCGAGGACGCCCGTCGCGGGTGCGGTTTATTACTGTCCGGACTTGTAGCTGCCCTTGACGGACGACTTGTAGGTGCCGTCCTGGCCCGATCCGGCCGGCTTGGCCGGTGCTGCCGGCGGAGCCGGCTGCGAATCTGCGGCCGTAGCCTCAGTTTCCGGGGTGGCAGCGGAGTCGTCCGCGGCGTGCCTCGGTCCGGGAGCGGCGGCCGTTGCGGCCGCGGGCACTGGGGCGCTCGCGTCCGGCTCGTCTTCCGCGGCCGCGTGACGACCGCCGGTCGACTCGCTCGCAGGTGCGGCTTCGGCCTGGGGCTCCTCGGTCGCCGAGGCCTCAGGTGTCGCGGCCTCAGGTGCCGCTGCTTCGGGCGCTGGCGCCTCGGCAGCCGGTGCCGGGGCCGCCGCAGGTGCCGGTGCAGCAGCGGGCGCCGCCGGGGCCTTCTTGGCGTACTTCGACAGGTCGGAGTTGCCGTACGACCCCTTCACGTCTGACTTCGGCAGCGACGCCGGAGCGCTCGCGGCCGTCGTCTCCGTAGCCGGTGCCGCAGGTGCTTCGGTAGCGGCATTGTCGGTGGTAGGCGCTTCGGCAGCCGCAGCTTCGGGAGCAGGAGCCTCGGCAGCGGGCGCGGTGGCCGGTGTGGCCGCATCCGGTGCCGCCGGGGTCTTCGTGGCGTACTTCGACAGGTTCGCAGTGCCGTACGACCCCTTGGCGCCGCCCGTGCCCTTCGGCGCGGCCGGTGGCTGCGCTGCTGGAGCGGACGGCGTAGCCGTAGCCGATGCTTCGCTGGCGGGACCTGATGCGTCGGTAGCCGGGGCATCACCCGCCGGAGCAGCAGGCGCCTTCTTCGCGTACTTGGCCAAGTTCGATGAACCCGAGCCGTACGAACCCTTGGCGCCCGAGCCGTACGACCCGGTTGGCTTGCTAGCCGCGACCTCGTCGGCAGGAGCCTCATCGGCAGGAGCCTCGGCGGCCGTTGAGGAAGGCGCTGCGCCATCGCTCTTGGCGTATTTGGCCAAGTTCGATGAACCCGAGCCGTACGAACCCTTACCGCCGGAGCCGTAGGAGCCCTTGGTTCCCGAACCGTAGGAGCCCTTTGGCTTCTCGGTCTCCGCGGCGGGCTTATCAGCCTCTGCAGGTTTGCTTGCGGCACCAGCAGCACTGCCGGAGGCGTACGACGTTGCCTTGCCGCCAGAGCTGTACCCGCCAGCTTTGCCGCCCGATGAGTAACCACCGGCCGAACCGCCCGAGGAGTATCCGCCCGAACCGGTCTTGGGACCGCCGGAGGAGTAGCCGCCCCCACCGGAGGAGTAGCCGCCTCCCGCGGGCTTCTCCGCGGCGGGTGCCTCGGCCGGCGGTGCTTCGGGCGTCGCGACGGACGCCGTTGCTCCGGTGTCTTCGCGCTCGGCGACAGCAACCGCGGTCGCCGCGGCGACCGGGGCAGCCACGGCCGCCGCTGTCGCTGACTTCACTGCCGTCGCGAACCGCGCGGCCGACTCGGCAACGCCCGCCGACGCCACAGCGCCCACCGGCGCCAGCTCACGCTTGGTGGCGCCCGCCATCGAACGCTGCATGATCTGCGCGACGTCGAGGACCTCAATCTCCTCACGCGCCTCACCGGATTGCTTGCGTGCCGTCACGGCGTCCGACAGCATCGTGATGCAGAACGGGCAGGCGGTCGACACGATGTCCGGATCAAGTTCGAGCGCCTCATCGACACGTTCGACGTTGATCCGCTTACCGATGCGCTCTTCCATCCACATCCGAGCGCCGCCAGCGCCACAGCAGAAGCCCCGGTCCTTGCAGCGGTGCATCTCTTCGGTCTTGATACCGGGAACGCCAGCGAGTACCTCGCGCGGCGGGGTGTAGACCTTGTTGTGGCGGCCGAGGTAGCACGGATCGTGGTACGTGACCTTGCTGTCGATCGGGGTAACCGGAGTGAGGCGACCCGACTCGACGAGGTGACCGAGCAGCTGCGTGTGGTGCACGACTTCGTAGTGACCACCGAGCTGCGGATATTCGTTCGCGAGCGAATTGAAGCAGTGCGGGCAGGTCGCGACGATCTTGCGGGTGCCCTCAGCGCGGTTCTCGAATACGCCGTTGAGCGTCTCGACGTTCTGCTGAGCCAGACCCTGGAACACCAGTTCGTTGCCGAGGCGGCGCGCCGGGTCGCCGGTGCACGTTTCTCCCGAACCCATGACCCCGAACGACACACCGGCCAGGTCCAGTAACTCCGCGACCGCGCGCGTGACCTTCTTGGAACGGTCCTCGAGCGCGCCGGCGCAACCGACCCAGAACAGGTACTCGACGTCGTCGGGGATTTCCCCCTCGATCTTGCGGACGTCGAAATCGAGGCCGGTCATCCAGTCTTCGCGAGCGGATGCCGACATACCCCACGGGTTGCCCTTGCCTTCGAGGTTCTTCAGCATGACGCCGGCCTCGGACGGGAACGCCGACTCGATCAGCACTTGGTAGCGGCGCATATCCAGGATGTGGTCCACGTGCTCGATATCGACCGGGCACTGCTCAACGCAGGCGCCGCAGGTGGTGCAGGACCACAGCACGTCCGGGTCAATAACACCGTTCTCTTCGGCGGTGCCGATCAACGGGCGCTCGTGCGCGGCGAGGGCAAGTACATCCAGACCCTCCAGCGCGTTGGGGTTACCGACCTCTTCGCCCATCGAGTCGCGTCGTCCGCCTGCCTGCAGGTACGGTGCCGTCTCGTACATGTGGTCGCGCAGGCCCATGATCATCAGCTTCGGCGACAGCGGCTTACCGGTGTTCCAAGCCGGGCACTGCGACTGGCAGCGACCGCACTCGGTGCAGGTGGAGAAGTCCAGCAGCCCCTTCCAGGTGAAGTGCTCAATCTGGGAGACGCCAAACAGGTCTTCCTCGGGATCGGATTCCTCCAGATCCATGACCTTGCCGTCGCTCATCATCGGCTTCATATCGCCCAGCGAGTTGCGGCCGTCGGCGTTGCGCTTGAAGAAGATGTTGAAGAACGCCCACAGCCGGTGCCAGCCGATACCCATCGCGGGTTGGCGGGACAGCACGAAGAAAAATGTCCAGGACGTCATGATCTTGATGAACGCGATAAGGCTGATGAGCACGCCTGCGGTCGACCAGTTCACGCCGATCGCTTCCCATAGGTTCGCGATTGCGTGCGAGACCGGAGCGGTCCACACCTGAAGGGTCTCTTCGCCGGCAGCATCCGCGCGCACGATGCGGAACGAGCGGATGAGCATGATGGTCAGGCCGATCGTGAAGACGACCGCCTCGACGAAGTACGCCTGCCAGAAGGTGGATCCAGCGAACCGCGACTTGCGCTGCGGGTCACGCGGGTGTGCTCGCTGCCGGAAGATGATGAGCGCGACGATGCCGAAGATCGTGCCCAGCGCGAGGATCTCGGTGACCAGCGACAGTCCCCACCAGTGGCCGATGATGGGGAGGTGGAAGTCAGGGTTGAGCGCCTCGCCGTACGCCTCGAGCAGCGTCAAGAAGAGGCCGAAGAACCCGAGGAAGGTCAACCAGTGAGCGAAACCGACGAAGTTCCACTTGAACATCTTGGTATGGCCAACAGTCTCGCGGGCCAGCGTCTTGGCCCGCGCGCCCTTGTCATAGCTTCTGGTGCCGTCGGGCTGGCCGTACTTGAAGATTTTCCAGACGCTGCGAGCCTTGCCCACGAACAGCGCGATCGCTGTGACCGTGAACAAGACCGCGACGACGAAGAAAAACCAATTTAAGGCAGTCATCACGATCCTCTCGGGTTCCGAAGCAGGATACTCTGCGGTATTCACCGCAAATACGCTGCGTTCGGCTGGCCATCCACAACGTTCATCTGCTGGTTAGTGCTCGGTACGGGTGAACCCGCTACGCTCAGCGTAATGAGAATCTCACGCAAGACGCTGAGTTTCGTCGCACTTGTGGCGAGCATGTTGTACGGCGTCGGCTTTACCGTCGTCGACGACAAGGCGACATATGCGCCGATTGGTGGCGTGATCGTGGCGATTGCCTGGGTCGCGGTGGGTGTGTTCGGCCGCGACGACGGCGCTACCGAGCGCAAGGACTCCGCTATCGAGCAGTAGTTACCCGCGGGAGCTGACTGGCTGATCCGGGCGGGAGCGGCGCCGGTGAACGGCGCGTGAAGCATGCAGACCGATCAGACAATTTTGTCGATTCGGGCCTTCAGAATCGCTACGGTCGGCGCGTGACCGACCTGCAGGAGTACGCGGCGACGTACTACGACTTCTCCCGGCCTACCGATGGCGTAAAGCACCGGGTCGATAGTTGGCGTGACTGGGTGATTCGCCGACAGATTCGCAGCCGGTTGCCGCGACGTTCGCGGAGGCGATTGCTTGACGTAGGTTGTGGCCTCGGACTTTTCCTCGAGTCCATGAGCGATGAGTTCGATCTGTGGGGCCTGGATGTGTCCGAGTACGCGATCGCGCATTGCCGCCAGCGACTGCCGGACGCCACGTTCGACTGCGGGTCGCTGTCCGACGGAGTCGGTTTCTCGGTGAAGTTCGACGTTGTCACCGCGATCAACGTCTTCGAACATCTCCATGATCCGGCGCGAGCGGCGGACGCCGTACGCCGCCGGATGACGACGGGTGGATTGTTGATCACGCACCTGCCGACCATCGGCAACCGGCTGCAACGCGCGCTGTATCGGGGCAGTTACGACCAAGACCCCACGCACATCTACCGGCCGTCTGGCGCAGCCTTCACCGAGTTGATCAGCGCGGCCGGATTCACGTGCGTGGCCTCGGCGTACGCCCCGTTCGTACCGATGCCGGTGCTGCGTCGGGCGCCCGCCCACCCGGCGTTCTTAGCCGTTTTCGAGGCTGCGTAGCGCGTCCGGAGGGTTCCGGCCGTGTGCCGCTGCCGATACGTTTGAGGTATGAAGCCTGATTTGTACGTGCACGCAAACGGTCTTGAGTTCGCGTGCTTGGAGCGTGGCACGGGACCATTGGCGCTGGTGCTGCACGGATTCCCGGACACTCCGGTGTCGTTCATCCCGTTGCTGGAGGCGCTCGCGGACGCGGGTTACCGCGCCGTTGCCCCGTGGATGCGTGGCTATGCGCCCACGGCGATTCCCGACGACGGCGACTTCTCGGTAGCGGCGTTGGTCGCGGATGCGAGTGCGCTGCACGAGGTACTCAACGGCGACGAGCATGCGGTGATCATCGGCCACGACTGGGGCGCGAGCGTGTCGTACGCCGCCGCCGCGGCCAACCCCACGCGGTGGTCAAAGACGGTGGTGATGAGCGTGCCTCCGCCGCCGTACACGATGCAGGTGTTGCAGGAGTATGACCAACTGAAGCGCTCCTTTTATATGTGGCTGTTCCAGTTGGGCATTGCTGAGAAGATGGTGACCACCCGCGATGGGGTGTTCATCGAGCGGCTTTGGCGCGACTGGTCGCCTGGTTTTGATCCCACCGAGGCGCTCACGCACGTGCGTCGAAGCCTGGCCGCGCCGGAGAACCTGACCGCGGCAATTGGGTACTACCGCGCATCGTTTGGTGCGTTCCGCCTCGGAGCGCCACGGCCGGCGATAGCGCCGGTGCCGCCGCCGACCTGCCGCCAACCGGGGCTGTACCTGCATGGGGCCAACGACGGCTGCATGGTCGCCACGCCGGAACTACTGGGAAAGATTGTGACGAACTTCGGTGAGGGATCAGCGGCCGAGTTCGTGTCGGACGCCGGTCACTTCCTAGTCAACGAGCAGCCGGCGGCGGTCAGCGAACGCATAGTCCGATTCCTGCACAGCTGACCTGATTGCCGCCGAATGCTCGCCGACTACGCCGAGGCTGTGGGGTCCATCCACATGATTTCCCAGATGTGCCCGTCCATGTCGGCGTACGAGCGGCCATACATGAACTCGCCCATCTCCTGAGTACGCCCATTCGTTGCGCCGGCCGCGATGGCGGCGTCGACCAGTTGGTCGACCTCATCGCGGCTGTTCGCAGTTAGTGCAGTGAGGACCTCGTGGGTGCCGGGTTCGGCGGTGGCGCCACTGTGGAAGGTAGCGAAATGGTCGCGGCCGAGCAGCATCGCGAACAGGTTCTCGCCGAGGACAAGGCTGGCCGCGACACCTTCCTGGCAGAATTCCTCGTTGAACGAGTACCCGAGCTTGCCGAAGAACTCCCGGCTGCGCTCGACATCAGCGACTGGCAGGTTGACGAAGATCATGTGATGCATGGTGTTGTCTCCTTAGTTTGGTGCGGGGCCGGGTGCCCCGTTCTGCTTGGGGATGTCTGCCCCGCTCACAGAGGTAGACGACGCCGAGACCGCACACTCATCGGCATCTCGAAAAATGTTCTGCGGTGCCGCAAAAAACGCAGTCCCCGCGGCTGCCCATCGCGTATAGAACGATGAGCGGCCGCTGGGACTGCGTCTTTAGTCGTGCCTCGGGCAATGCCCTCCCGTTGCACCCCTGTTTCGGGTGCGACCCGGGTCCGGTTACGCCGTGGGCAGCTCGAGTCCGCCCTCCGGGGCGAGTTCGGCGGCACGGTTGCGCAGCAGTTTCTTGTCGATCTTGTCCAGCAACCCCGTTGGCATCTCCTCAACGAAGTACACCTCGCGCGGCCGCTTGAAATCAGCGAGTTCGCGCGCGCTCGCGTCCAGCACCGCCGTTCGGACTTCGTCTTCGCTCATTGACGCTTGATCCAGCAGCTTGATGAAGACCACCGGCACCTCGTCCAGCATCCGGTGCGGCGACGCGATCACGGCAACGCTGTGTAACTGACCTGGCGCTGCGAGCATCACTACCTGCTCGACCTGCTTCGCCGACACATTCTCGCCGCCGACGCGCAGTACGTCTTTGTCACGGTCGGCGAAGTACACGTAGCCTTCCGCGTCGATCTGTACCCGGTCACCGGTGTGGAACCAGCCGTCGGCGGTGTACGCCTTCGCATTGGCCTCCGGATTGTTGAAGTAACCCAGCGCGAGTTGGACGCCGCGGGTTCCACGTACGTACAGGTCGCCGATCACTCCCGGTGCGGCGCGTTTGCCGGACTCGTCGATCACCGCGATCTGATAGCCGGGGGTCACCGATCCGATCGATCCCTCGGGAGTGTCGATCATCAGGTCCCGGCGCAAGACGTGCGAGACGGTCTCGGTCATGCCGTACGCGCTGAAGGTCGGCACGCCGTAGTGCTGTTCGATCAGCGGCAGCCGCGCCCCGTGGCTGAACAGGCGCAGGTTGTGCTTGGGCACCGGCTGCGAGGACAGTGCCTGGTGGGAGAACGCCTGCATGCTGCATACCGTTACGTTGTGACGCAGTACCACGTCCCAGAAGGTCGACGCCGAGAACTTCGGCTGTAGTACGACCCGGCCGCCCGCCCAGATCATCGGCCACACATTCCAGCCCTGCGCGTGGGTATGGAATAGCGGCATGTTGGTCAGGTAGGCGTCCGCCGGAGTGATCCGCAGGTTGTCCGACACGGTCCGGGCGCCCCACAGGAAGTTCGCGTGCGTGTGGATCACGGCTTTCGGGCGCGCCGTCGTCCCGGACGTGTACTGAATTCCCGCCGGCATCAGTGGATCAGGTGCGCGCAGGTCGAAGTCGTCGTTGTGACTCAGTAACTCGTCGAAGTCCTCGCCGATCACGATGTACCAGCCGAGGGTCGGCGTGTTGGCCTTGAGTTCATCGAGCAGGTGAGGCTGAGTGATCGCGCCGACGGCGCCGCTGTGCTCGGCGAAGTACGTCAACTCGCCGCCACGGGTGCGGGTGTTGGTGGTGACCGCGATCGCGCCCAACGTCGCGCAGGCGTACCAGGCGAGCATCATTTCGGGGCAGTTGTCGCTATGCACCTGGATTCGATCTCCGACCTGCACGCCACGTGCGCGCAGTCCGTTCGCCGTACGGCGGACGTCGGACCAGAACTCGGCGTACGTCCAGCGACGTTCGTTACCGTCGCGGGGTACCCACACCAGGAATTCGTCGTCACCGGAGTGCTCGGCGCGATAGCGCAGTAGCCACGGGACGTCACGCCCGAAGAAGGTTTCGTCGTCGAAATCCAGGTTCAGGGCGGGCATCATGTCCGGCAAGGGTGTCCTCCAGAGGTGAGATCGTGCACTGTTTCTATCACCACGTCCCGAGAGACTGGTAACGATGATCACCGCTGGACGACGGACTGCGAGAGAATGACGCGAGCCTGGTTTCGCTTTACGTGGGCGAGCAGCAGACCTGAGCAGATGACCCGAAAGAGCAGAACGACATGATCGAGATCCTCTCGCCGCGCGAGATCGAGCAGATGAGGCCGGCGGGCGCATTCGTCGGCAAGGTGTTGAGCACGCTGCAGCGGGAGGTCCGCGTCGGCGACAACCTGCTGGAGATCGATGCCCGCGCACACGAGATGATCCGGGAGGTAGGCGCCGAGTCGTGCTACCTGGACTACGCGCCGTCCTTCGGCAGCGGACCCTTCGGGTTTGTCATCTGCACTTCGGTCAACGACGCCGTACTGCATGGCAAACCGCGCGATCAGAAGGTGCAGGACGGTGACCTCGTCACCCTCGACTTCGCGGTGTCCATCGATGGCTGGGTATGCGATTCGGCCGTCAGTTTCAATGTCGGCACGCAGCGCGAGGAGGATCAGAAGATGATCGCTACAGCGACCGAAGCCTTGCACGCGGGAATTGAGCAGGCGCGAGTCGGTAATCGAATCGGCGACATCTCGCACGCCATCGGCGCGATCATGCGCGGCGGCGGGTACGGCTTCAACACGGACTTCGGCGGCCATGGCGTGGGCAGCACCATGCACGGCGATCCGCATATCCCGAACAGCGGTCCGCGCGGGCGGGGGATGAAGCTCAAAGAAGGTCTCGTCATCGCGATCGAGCCTTGGCTGATGGCTGGCACCAACGACCTGATCACCGATAAGGACGGCTGGACGTTGCGCAGCGCGGACGGCTCGCGTACGGCGCATGTCGAGCACACGGTCGCGATCACGAAGTCCGGTCCGATCATCATGACCTCGCGCGACTAACGCCGCTACTTCCCGCGCTCGTTCGGGGACGGACAACCGCGACTGATCCACCCGAAACGACCACAGATCTGTCGCGGGTCCTTAGGGCGGCTAACGGTGTGCGGCACAATGGCCGAATGACCACCTCCGAGGCACCCGCGATCGGGGCGGGTCCGATGCGTCGGGCGCTGGTGGTCCTCTGCATCACCGAGATTGTCGCCTGGGGTGTGCTCTACTACGCGATGCCGGTCGCCGCCGAGCCGATGGCGGACGACACCGGCTGGAGCCAATCGTCGATCTTCGGTACGTACTCGGCGGGCCTGGTGGTCAGTGCGTTCATCGGTATTCCGCTGGGTTGGCTGCTCGAGCGCCGGGGCCCGCGCCTGCTGATGACCGGCGCTTCGATTCTCGTCGTGCCGTGCCTGATCATCGTCGCCACGGCCACCTCGATCACCCAACTCGCCATCGGCTGGATCCTCGCCGGACTCGTCATGCCGGCCCTGTTCTATCAAGCCGCTTTCACCGCGTGCACCGGGTGGATGGGGGAGAACCGAGTGAAGGGCATCACGGCGGTCACCGTCGCTGGCGGAATCTCCAGCACCGTGTTTGCGCCGCTGACCAGTTGGCTGCTCAGCGAATTTCACTGGCGCACGATGTGGCTGATTCTCGCCGGTGTGCTCGTGGTGATCTTGGTTCCGCTGCAGTGGTTCTGCCTGAACCTGCCGTGGACGCCGGTGGCTAAGGCGGATGCCGTGGCGATGCCGGTTGGGCGGATCGTGCGTACGCCGCGGTACATCGCGCTGTCGGCGTCCATCACCGTGTTCATCTTCGGCGGGTTCGCCGTATGCCTGACGATTGTGTCGCTGATGACCGAGCGCGGGTTCTCGCATTCGTTCGGTGCCACGGCGCTCGCGCTGATCGGGGTCGGCCAACTCGTGGGCCGCCTCGGATATGGTCGATTCGGTCACGGCCGCGCGCGGATGGTCCGCAATATGGTGATCGTCTGGACATTGGTCCTGAGCACCGTGCTGGTAGCGGTGGTGGAGCGGCCGGTGTGGGTGTTGATCGTCATCGTCGTCCTGCTGGGAGCGGCTCGCGGCGCGGGGACCCTGATGCACGCCACGATGGTCGTCGACATCTGGGGCCCCGAGCGGTACGGCGCCCTCATCGGAATTTTCACGATGCCGATCACGCTGGCGCAGGCGATAGCGCCGTGGGCCGGTGCGGCAATGGCGGCGCAGCTGGGCAGCTTCCGCGCGATGGACCTAGTGATTGCGGGATTGATCGCGGTTTCCGCGGTGGGGATCTACTTCAGCAGCCGGGTTCGGGCGCCCGCAGCAGAGGTCGCGCGTTAGCTACTTGGGCTCGAGCGTGAGGGAGTCGACTTCTTCAATCGCCTCATCGCAGGCGGCGCTCATGGTGCGAGTCGCCGTACCGCCTTCTTCGGGGATCTCGACGGTGTAGTTCGCATCGATCATCGCGCCGGCGGTGGGCGTGCATGCGATCTGATCGGTGCCCTTGCCGGACCACACGCCATCGGCCAGCTCGAGGGTCATCGTGAGGCCGCTTTCCTCCACGGTGAGTTCGCAGGTCGTGTCGGTGCAGTCTTCGATCGTCCAAGTCTGCGGTTTGGTGAACGCCTCCGCTCCCTCGGTGCGCGGCGTACCGCCGAGCTGACCGGTGGTCGGTCCGGAGTAACTGTCGATAGTCCCGTACACGGAGTAGGTGCCGGCAATCGCGGGGGTTGCCGCTGTTGGCGATGATTCGGACTGGCCTGACGACTCGCTTGATTCGGCGTCGCTAGAGGGCGATCCGCCGGACTCAGGTGCCTCATCCGACTCGTCGGCGCGCTCGGCGGCGCTGGGGGGCGGCGGGTCGCCCGCCGAGGTGTCGTCATCGGACTGGATGAACAGGAAATAGCCGCCGACCGCCACGATCGCGACCACGAGGACGGCGGCGATGCCGATGATCCAGCCCTTCGCGCCGCCTTTCTCGCCATTGCCGGGTTCGTCCGGCGATGTCTCGCTCCCCGATGCGCTGCCGAACGGGTCCGGGGCGCTGTGGAAGGAAGTCGGCGGGGTGGTGTGGATGAAGTACTCGGGTTCGCCCGCTTGAGTAGTGGGCTCGTGCCCCGCGGCTTCTTGATCAGCCGAGTCTTGATGAGTGGCGCCTTGAGCTGCCGGCGGCGTGGGCTGGGGGGCCCATTCGGGCTGCGCGCTCGATCCGCTGGGCGCGGTTGGCGGGCTTGCGGCTGACGCATCCTGGGGTGAGCCCGAGGAGGGCGCGCTGAGGGGAGGTTCAGGCGTCTGTCCCGGCTGTCCAAACTGGGAATTCTGCGGCTGCCCACTATCTGGTTGCTGTCCGTCGCGTGGGTCAGTCATCGCTGTCCTCTCAGGGGGCGGGGAGGGTCGTCGGCGTACGGCGCACTTGGCGGTGGCCTGGTCTATCGGAGGGACGAACCCGCCGGTACGTTCCAGCCCGACCCCAGTAGCCGAAAAAGTCTCTGCGCGCGGGAATTACGGCACGGACGTGCGCGTTGTTACCAATGTAAAGTTGAGCAAGAGCGACTCAAGTCTTTGAGCACTCACTCGCTCACCTCACGAACTACGCAACAACTCGCACCACCCTAGTCAAAGGAGCATCACCCATGGCACGTGCTGTCGGTATCGACCTCGGAACCACCAACTCCGTCGTCTCCGTCCTTGAAGGCGGTGAGCCCAAGGTCATCGCCAACGCAGAGGGCTCGCGCACGACGCCCTCGATCGTCGCCTTCGCCAAGAACGGCGAAGTGCTCGTGGGACAGGCCGCCAAGAACCAGGCCGTCACCAACGTCGACCGCACCCTCCGCTCGGTCAAGCGCCACATGGGCACCGACTGGACGGTCGAGATCGACGACAAGAAGTACACCCCGCAGGAGATCTCGGCGCGCGTGCTGCAGAAGCTGAAGCGGGACGCCGAAACCTACCTTGGTGACACTGTCACCGACGCGGTCATCACCGTGCCGGCGTACTTCTCGGACGCCGAGCGTCAGTCGACCAAGGAGGCCGGTGAAATCGCGGGCCTGAACGTGCTGCGTATCGTCAACGAGCCCACCGCGGCCGCCTTGGCGTACGGCCTCGACAAGGGTGAGAAAGAGCAGACGATCCTGGTCTTCGACCTCGGTGGCGGCACCTTTGATGTGTCCCTGCTGGAGATCGGCGACGGTGTGGTCGAGGTCAAGTCGACCTCCGGTGACACCCGCCTCGGCGGCGACGACTGGGATGAGCGCCTGGTCGAGCATCTGGTCAAGACGTTCAAGAACGAGACGGGCATCGACCTGGCTGGCGACAAGCTCGCGATGCAGCGCATCCGTGAAGCCGCCGAGAAGGCCAAGATCGAACTGTCCGGTTCGCAGTCCACGGTCGTCAACCAGCCGTACATCACCGCTGGTCCCGACGGGCCGTTGCACATGGACATCACGATCACCCGCGCAGAGTTCCAGCGGATGACGCAGGATCTCCTCGAGCGCACCAAGGCGCCGTTCAACCAGGCCATCAAGGACGCCGGGGTGTCGCTCAGCGATATCGACCAGGTCGTTCTGGTTGGCGGTTCGACCCGCATGCCTGCTGTTACCGAACTGGTGAAGGAACTCCTCGGTGGACGTGAGCCGAACAAGGGTGTGAACCCGGACGAGGTCGTCGCCGTTGGTGCCGCGCTGCAGGCCGGTGTGCTCAAGGGCGAGGTCAAGGATGTTCTGCTGCTCGACGTGACCCCGCTGTCGCTGGGCATCGAGACCAAGGGTGGCGTCATGACCCGACTGATCGAGCGCAACACCACGATCCCGACCAAGCGTTCGGAGATCTTCACGACCGCCGACGACAACCAGCCGTCTGTGCAGATCCAGGTCTTCCAGGGTGAGCGCGAGATGACCCAGTTCAACAAGCGCCTCGGCATGTTCGAACTGACCGGTCTGCCGCCGGCGCCGCGTGGTGTGCCGCAGATCGAGGTCGCGTTCGACATCGACGCCAACGGCATCGTGCACGTGACGGCGAAGGACCTTGCCACCAACAAGGAACAGTCCATGCAGATCACCGGTGGCTCGGCCCTGTCCAAGGACGAGATCGACCGCATGATGAAGGACGCCGAAGCACACGCCGAAGAGGACGCCAAGCGTAAGGAAGAGGCCGAGACCCGCAACAACGGCGACGCGCTCCTGTTCCAGACCGAGAAGTTCCTCGCGGAGAACGGCGACAAGGTGCCCGAGGACAAGAAGGAAGAGCTCAACGAGGCGATCTCGGGGTTGCGTGCAGCCCTCGGCGGTTCGGACATCGAGGCGATCAAGACCGCGCACGAGAAGGTGCAGGAATTGACTCAGCAAGTCGGTGCCGCGATCTACGAGCAGGCGCAGGCCACCGGTGCTGCGGGTGGCGAGGGTGACGCCGGTGCTTCGCAGGCCGCTGCCGAAGATGATGTGGTCGATGCCGAAATCGTCGACGAGGATGACGAGAAGGACACCAAGTAGTACGGGTCTGCTGAAGCCCACCGCGATGCCCGGCCTGTCGGGCCGGGCATCGCGGGACATCATCTGCATTGAGGAATGACATGGACCAGAATCAAGATCCGGCCGGCACGTCCCCAGACAACGGCGAGCAGGAGCCGATCGTCATCCGCGACAAGCGCCGCGTGAATGACGTTGACGGCGCTCCCCGCACCCCGGATGAGACCCCCGATTCGCCGGAGGGCTCGGCCGCGCCTGAGGGTTCGGCTGCCGAGGACGCCGGCGTGCTCAGTGAAGGAGAGCTCGGCGAGATCGACCGGCTCACTAAAGAATTGGCTGAGCGGACCGGCGACCTGCAGCGGGTGAACGCCGAGTACGCGAACTACCGCAAGCGCACTGACCGTGAACGCGAATCGCTCATTGCGATGGGGCAGTCGTCGTTACTGGGCACGTTGTTGCACGTGCTCGATGACATTGACCGCGCGGATGAACACGGTGACCTGACCGGTGGCTTCAAGAACGTCGCTGACGCGCTGCGCAAGGTGCTCGCCGACGTGGGCCTGGAGGAGTTCGGCGCCGAAGGCGATGAATTCGACCCGCAGATCCACCAGGCCGTATCGCAGTTGCCATCCCCGGATGTGACGTCGGAGGTGCTTGCGGCCGTGATGCGCAAGGGCTATCGGCAGGGCGAGCGCGTGCTACGTGAAGCGATGGTCGCCGTCAAGGTTCCGCAATAGGTCGCATCCGGTCGGCGATGGCCATCTGGACGCGTCGGGTGAGTCTCCCGGTCGTCGAGGACGCGAAGAACGAGCCAGCGGCGCCGTCGCAGGACTCAATGTCGGTGGCCGATTTCAGCAACGGACGAAGGATGGAGTGAACGTGCACAGCTTGTATCGAGGAGAGCCACGAATGATGACGGCGTCGTACAACGAAGTCACTGTTCGTTCGATGAGCGCGTCCCTCGCTAGTTCGCTTCGGTCGACGTCCGCTGACGAGGCTTTGTTCCTCGCCTACGGTACGGAAATACGACAGGGATCTTAGGTATGAGTCAAAAGGACTACTTCGAGAAGGACTACTACGCCGCTCTCGGGGTCGAGAAGGATGCGAGCGCCGCCGATATCAAGCGGACCTACTGCAAGCTCGCTGGTGACCTGCACCCGGACAAGAACCCGGGAGACGCTGAGGCCGAGCGTCGCTTCAAGGAGGTCTCCGAGGCGTACGGCGTACTCGGTGATGCTGAGAAGCGCGCGGAGTACGACGAGGCGCAGCGCCTCGCTGCGAGCGGATTCTCCGGATCGGGTGGCTTCCCTGGCGGATTTGGCGGCGGCCACCCGGGCGGATACTCGCAGGGGTTTAGCGCCGAGGACCTATCCGACATCTTTGGCCGCACCCGCGGCGGTGCCGGCGGGCCGGACCTGTCCGATCTGTTGGGCGGGATGTTCGGCGGCGGTGGCGGCGGGTTCAACCAGCAGCCGCGACCCACTAAAGGTGCCGACGCCGAAGCCAGGGTGTCGCTGAGTTTCGACGATGCGGTCAGCGGAGTCAGCCTGCCGCTGCGTACCTCGGGACCGAACGGCACGCGGACCGTGACCGTGAACGTCCCGGCCGGGATTAACGACGGTCAACGATTCCGGGTGAAAGGTAAGGGCCAGCCCGGGAGCGGGGGTGCTCCGGCCGGCGACCTACTTGTGCGAGTGAGCGTCGAGAAACACCCGGTTTTCGGACTCGATGGCAACAACCTGACGGTGACCGTGCCGGTGACGTACGCCGAAGCCGTGCTGGGCGCCAAGGTGAAGGTGCCGACGTTGGATAAGCCGGTCACGCTGCGCGTGCCACCGGGCACACAGAACGGCCGCAAACTGCGTGGCCGAGGCAAAGGCATCACCACGAAGAAGGGGACCGGCGACCTGATCGTCACGCTCGAGATCGTCGTCCCGCAGAACCTCTCGGCGGACGCCGAGGAGGCGCTGAAGAAGTACGCCGAACTGCAGTCGGGTGACCCCCGCGAGCACCTGGGCGTGTAACAGTCGACGAGAGATCGGCGTGAGGGGTCGGCATCATGCCGGCGGAACGAAAGGATGGGGCGAGATGGCGAACGAATACGACCGGAGCAACGGCGTTCCGCCTGTCGAAGCGGTCGCCGAAGACGCGCCCGTCTTCGTGATCTCCGTGGCCGCCGAACTCGCCGGCATGCACCCGCAAACGCTGCGCCAATACGACCGGGTGGGGCTGGTCTCGCCCGGTCGCACGGCCGGCGGCGGACGTCGGTACTCCCCGCGAGATGTCGCGACCCTGCGGGCGGTGCAGCAGTTGAGCCAGGAGGAGGGCATCAACCTGGCCGGCATCAAACGGATACTCGAGTTGGAAAATCAGGTTGCTGCACTGCAGCGTCGGGTCGAGGAACTCCTGGTCGAGATCTCGGCGATTGATATGCGCGCGGCTGCGGCCGAGGCCGCTGTGCACGTCTCGTACCGCCGCGATCTTGTGCCGTTCAAGTCGATGTCGTTGGTTCCGCGCGGCTTCTTCCGCTGAGCCTTTGCATTCCAGTTCGCTGAAAACGCAGAGCAGGAGGCTGCTTGTCGGCTATGCGTGGATGAGTCGCTTCTGAGGCTGCGTTTTCAGCGAGGAAGCTCCGGGGTCCCGGCGCGGGCGCGGGGGTTCTTCCGTTGAGCCTTCGCGTTCAGCCTGCAGATCTGCGTTCAGTCTCCGCGTTCGGCCTGCTGAAAACGCAGAGCAGGAGGCTGCTTGTCGGCTATGCGTGGATGAGTCGCTTCTGAGGCTGCGTTTTCAGCGAGTACTCCCAGGGCTCGGCGCGGCCGAGTGCCGGGACCCTGTTCACGCGGCGACGTTCCCCAGGTGGCGGCTCACTCGATGACGCGGTCGCCGCGGGTGTAGACGTTCAAGGTGTCACCGCGGTTGAACCCGACCACGGTGACGCCGACGTCCGCCGCTAGCTCGACGGCCAGCGCCGACGGTGCCGACACGGCCGACAGCACCGGGATCCCCGCCATGGCGCATTTCTGTACCAGCTCGAACGACGCCCGACTGGACACCTGCAGCACCGAGCCGGTCAGTGGCAATCTGCCATCGAGCAGCCCACACCCGATCACCTTGTCGACAGCGTTGTGGCGGCCGACGTCCTCGCGCACGCAGGCCAGGTTCTGGTCCACCAGCAGCCCCGCGGCGTGCACCCCACCGGTCTTGTCGAACACCCGCTGTTCCTCCTGGAGCCGCCCCGGTAGGGCGAGTAATTCCGCGAGAGTCACAGCGCCACGATCGCCAGCGACGGGATAGGCAGATTCCTTCTGCACCGTTTCGATCGACGCCGTACCGCACACGCCGCAGCTGCTGGAGGTGTAGACCTGCCGCTGCTGCGAGGCGGCGGGGGGTGTGACACCATCCGCCAACTTCACATCGATCACGTTGTAGTCGCGGTAGCCATCGGCGCCGATCCCGGAGCGGTAATCCATGGTTCGGATCTGCTCGCGCCGCGTGATCACCCCTTCTCCAACGAGAAACCCCGCGACGAGTTCGAAATCGCTGCCGGGGGTGCGCATAGTGACCGTGAGAGGTTCACCGTCGATTCGGATCTCGAGCGGCTCCTCACCGGCGAGTACGTCCGGGCGTTCGCGAGCGGGTATACCCGTGCCGAGGCGCATTACCCGCCACGGTTTCGTTACGCGTGCCATCGATGCCCCCTCAGTTCGACGCCTGCCCTTGCATAGCCTAGTTACGCTGGTGGAATGGGCGAGGAACCACTGAAAATTGGCAAGCGCAAGACCAGCGCGGTCGGTATCCCAGGCGTCGCGCATGCGATGCAGCACGTACTGCGTGAGATGGGGCCGGTGCGCGGGGCGAAGGGGCTGCTGAACCTCAACCAGGTCGGCGGATTCGACTGTATGAGCTGCGCCTGGCCCGATCCGGAGGCCGGTGAACGAAGCCACGCCGAATTCTGCGAGAACGGCGCTAAAGCCCTCGCCAGCGAAGCGACCCGCAAGCGGATTACCCCGGAGTTCTTCGCCGAGAAAAGCATCAGTGAACTTGCGCAGTACGACGACTATTGGCTCAATCGGCAGGGACGCCTCACCGAGCCGATGATCAAGGAGCCCGGTGCGGACCACTATCGCCCGATCTCCTGGGATGCTGCCCTGAGCCGGATCGCGGAGCAGATTCGCGCCCTACCGGACCCGAACCGTGCCGCCTTCTACACTTCCGGCCGTACGTCGAACGAAGCGGCCTTCCTGTACCAGCTGATGGTGCGCGGCATCGGCACCAATAATCTGCCGGACTGCTCCAACATGTGCCACGAGTCCTCGGGTGAGGCGCTCGGGCAGACCATCGGCATCGGGAAAGGGTCAGTGACCCTGCACGACGTGCATACTGCGCAACTGATCATCATCGCTGGGCAGAACGCGGGCACGAACCATCCGAGGATGCTCACCGCCCTGGAGCAGGCAAAGCGTTCGGGCGCGGTGATCGTCGCGGTCAACCCACTTCCCGAAGCGGGCCTGACTCGCTATCGCAACCCGCAGACGGTGCGCGGTATCGCCGGGCGCGGGACCGTCCTTGCCGATCACCACCTGCAGGTCAAGCTCGGTGGTGATCTCGCGCTGTTCCAGGGATTGGGCAAGGTCCTGGACGAGGCCGAGCAGGCCGGGCGCCGCACCCTCGGCATGAGCAGCGTTTTCGATCACGACTTCCTCGAGCGATACACCGACGGAAACGAGCAATATCTGGAGAACCTGCGATCAACGTCATGGGCTTCGATCGAGGAGGCGTCCGGCCTGAGCGAGTCCGATATCCGCGTCGTCGGTGAACTGTTGCTCGCCTCGAACCGCACAATAGTCGCGTGGGCGATGGGGTTGACCCAACATCGGCACGCCGTACCGACGATCAAGGAAATCGTGAACGTCGTACTGCTGCAGGGAAACCTGGGCCGAGAGGGCGCAGGTCTGTTGCCGGTGCGTGGACATTCCAACGTGCAGGGTGATCGGACGATGGGCATTTTCGAGAAGATGCCCGAGCCTTTCCTGGATCGGTTGGATGCCGAGTTCTCGTTCACCAGTCCACGCGAGCACGGCTATGACACCGTGAACACGATCCGCGCGATGCGCGATGGCGAGATCGATCTCTTTATGGCGATGGGCGGCAACTTCCTCAAGGCCTCCCCGGACACCGCGGTGACTGAGGCAGCGCTGCGATCTTGCGCTATGACCGTGCAGGTGTCGACGAAGTTGAATCATTCGCATCTCGCTCCGGGCAGTACGGCGCTGATTCTGCCGACCTTGGGACGATCCGATGCGGATCGGCAGGCCTCGGGACTGCAGCGCGTCACGGTCGAAGATTCCATGTCGATGGTGCACGCATCCCAGGGGCGACTTGCCCCGCCGAAGGGTGACCTACTGTCGGAGGTCGCGATTGTCGCTCGACTGTCCGCGAAACTCTTCGCCGATCCTGCGGGAGGCACGATTGCCGGGGCGCCGGTAGCGGACTGGTCGGGGCTGGAAGCCGACTACGCAAAGATTCGCGAACACATCTCTCGGGTTGTCCCGGGGTTCACCGACTACGAGGAGCGGGTCGCCGAGCCCGGCGGTTTCAAACTGCCGCACGGCCCGCATGACGTTCGGACGTTCACCACACCGTCATCGAAGGCGCGCTTTACTACCAGTGAACTGTGGTGGCCCGAGGTGCCGCAAGGGCGGTTACTGCTGCAGACGTTGCGTTCGCACGATCAGTACAACACGACTGTGTATGAGAACGAGGACCGTTACCGGGGAATTCACGGCGGCCGAAGGGTAGTGCTGGTGAACCTTGATGACCTGCGCGTGTTGGGTTTTGCCGACGGTGATGTCGTCAACCTGGTCTCGGAGTTCAGCGACGGTGTGCAGCGGCGGGCTGACGGGTTTCGTGTCGTCGCGTACGACACTGCGCGGGGGTGTGCGGCGGCGTACTTCCCGGAGACGAATGTGCTGGTTCCGTTGGATTCCACGGCCATCGACTCCAATACGCCCACCAGTAAGTCGATCGTTATCCGACTCGAGCCCGCCGCGTGACCAGTGAGTCCCTCGCAATTCGGGGTCGATCGACCGCGAAACCGTATCTCAACTGTGAGTTGATGTGCCGTATAGGCACAAAATCTCACACGCGACACGGATCCCGTCGGCGCGAACAGTGTTACCGGCGACGCCCGCTTTCAGAGCACGAAGAAGTTGGATTGCGCTTCGGTGACCTTCAGCGATCCGTCGCTGTCGCCGACCGCCAGGGACGCCATGATTGCTGCGTGCGACGTATCGGTGTAGTACTGCCACTCGAACTGGCACACGAGGTCGTCACCGCAATGCAGTGACGGGAGCGACGGTGCTTCGATCTGGTCGAAGAACGCGATGAAACCGTCGTACCCTCCGGTGAGGGTTTGCTGTAGTTCGGGTGAGATCAGTTGCCAGGCCGCTTCGGGATCCTCCGCACCGCCGACGAGGACTTGCGTGACGACCTCCTCGGCCTGCTCGGCTGGAGGTAGTGACTTTTCGGGTGACTCGTCCGGATCGCTATCGCCGGAGTCGTCCTGGGTTGACTCGGTGCCCGATCCGCTGGCCTCGGCGGTCGGTTCGGTGACCCACCGCAGGCCGTAGCCCACCGCGAGCATCACCAGGCCGACGATCGCGACCAACCACCACGGCGATCGCCGCGGCGCCTGAGGGCGCGTTCGGGCGCGAGGATTCGTCGGTGCTTCGGCGGCCGGTGCGGCGACTGGGTCAGCCGAGCCGGGCGCGGGATCGCCAACGCGAGGGGCCGCAGACGGCGGCGGCATCCGCGTCGGCGGCGCCAATGCGCGCACCGTCCCAGCAGCCTCCATCCGGGCACGGCCAAGCGGCTGCTGCGCGAGTTTGCGTAGTACGTCGTCCAATGCATCGACTGCCTGCAGTGCAGTCATCCGGCGAGTGTCATCGGGAGCCATCAATCCGTCGATGACCGCCGCGAGAGGTCCCGCTGCGCACATTGGCTCACGCTGCGCGTTGCCGATGCGCTGTAGCAAGACCAGCGTGGGTCCATCGCCAAACGGTAGATACCCCTCCACGGCGTGGAACAGCGTCGCGCCGAGGCCCCACGCGTCGGCGGCTGGTCCGGCTGGCCGACCGCGAACGACCTCCGGTGGCAGGTACGCCGGAGTGCCGGTGATGAAGCCCTCGGCGGTGACGTGCGGATCACCGTCGGCGCGAGCGATACCGAAGTCGCTAAGCAGTGCCTCGTCCTGTGCGCTGAGCAGCAGGTTGCCCGGTTTGACGTCTCGGTGCACGATCCCGAGCGCATGCGCTGCGGCGAGCGCCGAAGCGGTTTGGGCACCGAGACGTGCGACCCGTGCCGGGGGCAGCGGGCCGTGGCTGAGCACGGACGACAGCGCCGGACCGTCGATGTAGTCCATGATCAGCCACAGGTCGCCGTCGGCGGAGATCAGATCGTGAATGGTGACCGCATTCGGATGACGTAACTGCGCAGCCAGGCGAGCCTCACGCGTCTCGAGATCACGGTCGACCCCGACGGATGATCGGATCTGCTTGATCGCGACCTTGCGTTGCAGCAGTTGGTCGTGCGCCTGCCAGACCGTGCCCATGCCGCCATTGCCGATCGGGTTCTCCAACCGGTAGCGCCCGGCGAGCACCTGCGGTGCCTGGCTCATGCGCCTTCTCCCTCGTTGTCGCAGCGCACTAGAGCCTATCGGCGCCCGTGTTGCGGTCGCCGAGACGGCTAGGGGTTCGTGTGTTCATCGTTATTGCTTCCCCGCCCACGCGGCAGCCACCGCTACCGCAAGCACTCGTCGGCGCGGCGGTACCACGGGCGACGTCGTCGCGGCTAGCGCAGGGTAGCCGCGCGTTCACGGCACCGGCGAGCATCCTCGGGAGCCTGCGCCACTGTGAACGAATCGGCAGCCGCCTCGAACATCGCAGCCGCATCTTTGTGGTGGGCTTCGGCGAGGATCCCACCCACCGTCTCGGCGTACGACCCCGCGAGTCGATGGTTGCCGTTACGTAGCGCGACGCTGTAGCGCAGGACGTCGATCTCGGCACGCTCCTCGCCCATCGTGCGCTCCAAGAACGGTTCGTTCTCGCGCAGTACCCTTTCGGCTTTCGCATGCTCGCCGACACCGATCAGCGTCTTGGCCAGCAGTTGTACTTCGGAGGCCAGCGTGTGCGTCCAGGCGCCGTGTCGTTGCAGCACTATGGATCGCTCCAGATCCGCGCAGCCGACGAGTATGGCGCCGGTCGCCATTCGCAGCATCCCGCGCAGGCGCAGTGTCGAGGCATAGAGGACGTCGCCGAGACCATCGGCCAGATCGGCCGCCTCCTCGGCGACTTCGAGCGCCTCGGGCGTCTCATTGGCCATTCCGTGCACACCGGCCAAGAACCGCAGCATGGTTGCGAGTTGAACGTCGTCACCGGTGGATCGGGCGTGCGCGATCGCCTCGGCGGCCAGTTCGCGAGCTGATGAGTCGTGGCCCGCTTGCTGCGCGCACAGCGCGCGTGCCCCAATCGCCTTGCCGCGCTCAATGTCGTCATCGGCCAGTTGGTGCGCGCGCTCGAATATTGCCCGGGCCACCTCAAGACGATCGATGGCAAGGTTGGCGAAACCGGTGGTGAGCACCGATTCGACCAGTTGACGACGGGTTGGTTCCGCCGCCTCAAGCGCCGTCAGTAGATGGTCCAACTTTGCCGCCAGTGGGACGATCGCGAGCGTGTCGGGATGAGTCTCGCCGATCTGCGCGGTCACCATGGCCATCCGCATCGCGAGTTCGTTGGCATGTGCATCGAAACCGCGCCACGCCTCGGCCGCATCGGTGGAGAACTGAATCGCGTCGCTGAACCGCATATCGGTCATCGCCAGGAGCGTGTGCGCCTCGAACATCAGCGCGCGTTGCCGCAGCGTGAGTCCCTCCTCGAGAATGCAGCAGGAGGCCGCGTCAACCAACTGCGCTGCGCGCAACTGTGCCAACGAGGTTCCCGACGCTATCGCCGCACCGAACTTCTCGAGGGCCGCGATCTGGTGCGATAGCGAGTGCGAATGCGTCATGCCTCCATCGTCGCGCATCGCTACGACATTCTTGGTGAACTCGCGCAGTCTGTGGATAACGCGGCTCAGAGCACGAACGCCAGCGCGATGGGTAGGAAAAGGACGGCGAACAGGTTGCCGAGCAAGACTGCCGAAGCGACCTTGTCGGGCTCTTGGTGGTAGCGCTCGGCGAACATGAAGTTGAGCACCGCGGGCGGTAACGCACCGAAGATCAGCAAGGTCGCGGCTTGAATGTGCGGCAGATCGAATACTGCGATCAGCGCCGCTGCGATCGACATGCCGATGATCGGCCGCGATATCGCGACGATGAGCGCGAACCCGAGTGCGGAGATCTTGGTGGTGGCCATCCGAACGCCGAGACCGAACAACATCAGTGGAATGGCGACGTTGCCGACCATCACGACGGTCTGCAACAGGGGGTCCCAGATCGGGATGTCCAGCAGGCTCACGCTCAATCCGGCGATCGCCGCGAGCACCGATGGATTGCGCAGCACCGACCACAGGTTCGCGTGGTGATCCAGATACCAGGCGCCGAAGGAAAAGTGCAGCGTGTTCGAGAGCGCGAACAGCACGACGGCGGCGGGGACGGCGTCCTCGCCGAAGGTCAGCAGCGCGACGGGTATGCCCAGGTTGCCGCAATTGTTGAAGGTCATCGGCGGTACGAGGGTGCGCGGGCTGTGTCCGGTGAGTAAGGCGATCAGCCGACCGCTGAGGCCGCTGCCGACGATGACGATGAGCCCAGCGAGCGCGAGCCAGCCGTACGTCGATGCCTCGACGTGTCGCCCGGCCAATGCACCGAACACTAGCGCCGGGGTGAACACATCCATGTTCAACCGATTCGCCTCGGTCAGGTCCGGCGCGCGGCGACGCGCCACGACGTACCCGAGGGCGGCAATCGCGAACAGTGGAAAGAGAATCGAGATGATTCGTGCGGCCATGGTGCCGGTAACGATAGCGACGGCGGCACGTGAGACCTGCGCCGCCTGTCAGGACATGGGTGAAACGTCTTCGGTGTCACTCAACCCCTCCGATGAGTCGTACGGTGGGGGTATGTGCCGAAACATTAAAGTCCTGCACAATTTCGCTCCGCCGGCCACCTCCGATGAGGTTGGCGCCGCTGCTCTGCAATACGTGCGCAAGATCAGCGGATCTGCTAAACCGTCCGCGGCAAACCAAGAGGCCTTCGACGTCGCGGTTGCTGAGGTCGCCGCGGCGACTCAGAAACTGCTGGATGCGCTCGTCACGAGTGCGCCGCCGAAGGATCGTGAGGTTGAAGCGGCTAAGGCAAAGGCCCGCAGTGCCGCTCGCTTCGGCTAGGCCAATGTCCGGCCAATACAACGATCTAGGCCCGGTGCAGCCGTGGAACGATCGTTCACTAGGGTTGTCGCCATGCGTACCTGGCAGGTAACTGAACTCGGCGATCCGACACAAGTAGTCGCGCAGACTGACCTCGATGAACCGCACCCGAGCGGCGATGAGTTCCTCGTGCGGATTCAGGTCGTCGGACTCGGCTTTCCCGACTACCTGATGGCGCAGGGGCTGTACCACGACAAGCCAGAGTTGCCGTTCGGCATCGGCGGTGAGTCATCGGGCGTGGTGCTGCAGGCCCCGCCGGGAAGCCCCTTCGCGGAGGGCGACCACGTGCTCACACTCGCCGGGAAGAAGGGCGGCGTGGTGCTGACGAGCCGTGTCGCCGCCGCGCCGGAGCGGCTGCTGAAAGTCCCCGCGGACATGCCGCCAGAGCACGCAGCGGTCATGTTTTCCGGCTACCAAACGTCGTACGTCGGGTTGATGCGACGCGGACATCTTGAGGCGGGCCAGACCGTGGTTATCCACGGCGCCAGCGGCGGGGTCGGTATGGCCGCAGTGCAGATCGCGAAGGCCAAGGGGGCGAAGGTTATCGCGGTGGCCGGCGGGCAGCGCAAGGTTGATGCGTGCCGCGAATGGGGTGCTGACGTCGTCATCGATCACCAGCAGGAGGACTTCGTCGAGGTCGTCAAGGACCTCACAAATGGTCGCGGCGTCGAGATGGTATTTGACCCGGTTGGCGGCGAAGTGTTCGATAGGTCGCGTCGAATCATGGCGGTGGAGGGAAGGCTCGTCGTTGTGGGGTTCGCCGGTGGAACGATCCCGTCGGCGCCCGCGAACCATGTGCTGCTGAAGAACTATGACGTAGTCGGCATGCGGATGCGTCCGTTCCGGGAGGACCCGCAATACCGTCAGTTCGTGCATGACGAGCTGATTCAGATGTACCAGGACGGCGCGCTGAAGCCGTGGACCAGCAAGTACGCATTCGATGACCTGCCGGCCGCACTGGCCGAGATCGGCGAGCGCCAGGTGATCGGCCGCGTGGTGGTGACAGCGCCCGAAGAATAGGACCACCGGGGACTTGGTTCGCTGACCGATCGCGATCGTTACCCGCGCTCGGCGTTTGGCGCAGCGTGGATGCGGCCTGCCTGGCGGGATAGGGTCCAATCGTGATGGCAATGCCCGAGACACCGCAGCGAATTCTGATCGCCGGCGTATCGGGGTCAGGGAAGACGACTTTGGCTCGTCAGATCGCTGATATATCAGGCATCACGCACACCGAGATCGATGGGCTCTTTCACGGTCCGAACTGGACGCTGCGAACGGAATTCGTCGACGACGTTCGCGGACTCGTCGCAGCCGAGGCGTGGGTCACTGAATGGCAGTACCGCGATGTACGGCCGCTATTGCTGTCGCGGGCCGAAATGCTGATCTGGCTAGACCTGCCGACGCGCGTCGTGATGTTTCGGGTGATCCGCCGTACGCTCTCGCGCCGCCTACATCGAACGGTGCTGTGGAACGACAACGTCGAACCTCCGCTGCGCACGATTTTCCGGGATCGCGAGCACATCATCAGATGGGCGTGGCGTACTCGCAGTAAGTACCGGGATCTGCATCAGAACCTGGACGTTGAGCATCTGGTCGTCGTGCGTTTACGCAGCCGCCGCGCGGTGCGCGACTGGTTGGCTACGTTCAGCACGGATGCCGCAGCGCGGCGGCGCGAATGACGAGCTGATCGCGTTCGGCGGTACTTGTCGCGTCGCGTGCGGCGTCGGCGTACAGCGCCGCGGCAGTCTCGAGGTCACCGACCTTCTCATGCAGGTACGCAGACACAGCCTTGTCTCGGGGCAGGCTCGGTTCGAGGGTGGCAAGCTCCGCGAGCGCGACCTGTCCACCGTCAGCCTCCGCGGTCGCGACGACGCGGTTGAGCCGCGCGACCGGGCTGTCGGTGAGCGCGATGAGTTCGTCGTACCACTCCCGGATTTGGATCCAGTCGGTTTCCTCGACGCGGCGAGCATCCGCATGTAACGCAGCGATCGCTGCCTGCGTTTGAAACTCGCCGAGCTCATCACGCGCAAGCGCCCGCTGCAGCTTGTCGATTCCTTCGGTGATCAACGTAGTGTCCCAGCGCGATCGGTCCTGATCGGCCAGCAGCACCAGCGACCCATCGCTTCGGAACCGCGTGGGGCGTCGAGCCTCGTGCAGCAGCATCAGCGCTAAGAGGCCGGCTACCTCGGGATGGTCGATCGCGGCGTGTAACTGACGCGCCAAGCGAATAGCCTCAGTCGCGAGGTCCGCTTCGCCGCTATATCCCGCATTGAACACCAGGTAGAGCACGCGAAGCACCGTCGCTACGTCGCCCGGAGCGTCGAGTCGTACGTCGGCAATAGTGCGTTTCGCGCGGGTAATTCGTTGTGCCATCGTCGCTTCGGGCACCAGATAGGCCTCGGCGATGTGCCTAGTCGTGAGGCCGCCCACAGCGCGTAGCGTTAGCGCTGCGGCCGAGGCGGCGCTCAGTCGGGGTGAGCGCACAGGAAGTAAAGGTGCAGGGTGTCATCGACGTCCGGAACCACCGGCGCCTCGGCGTCGACCTGTCGATCAGTGTCGAGGCGCTCCTCGCGCCGGTGCCGAGCAGCATCCGATCGTGCGGCATCGAGAAACTTCCGCCACGCGACCGTGATGAGCCAGCCCTTGCGGTCCTGCGGCTCCTGCGACGTCCAGGTGCGGACAGCCTCAACGAGTGCCTCTTGAACAGCGTCCTCTGCCGCCGCGAAGTCGGCTCCGCGGCGGCACAGAATCGCGATCACGCGCGGGACCAACGCGCGTAACTCATCCTGGTCCATCGGCTACTCGCCGTGCGGCGCACCGCTCAGCAGCGGACGGACTTCCAGCCATTCGTGCAACGGATTGCCGCCTGCTCCTGGCGCCGCGGATAGTTCGCCGGCCAGCTCGATCGCACGCTCCTGGCTGTCGACGTCGATCAGCATCCAGCCGGCGATCAGGTCCTTGGTTTCGGCGAACGGGCCGTCGGTGACGGGCGGGCGACCCTCGCCGCCGAACTGCACCCACATCCCGTCAAATGCTAATGCCTGGCTATCGACGTACTCGCCGGACTCACGCAGACGTGCCGCGAAGTCGTTCATGTACTGGATGTGTGCGGTTACCTCTTCGGGCTTCCACTGGTCCATGGGTACGTCGTTCACCGATGCCGGTGCGCCGCGGTAGTGCTTGAGCATGAGGTACTTGGCCATGACGATCTCCTCTGATTCGATGCGGCCCCTTCGACCGTATTCGCACCTGGGACGGAATGGATCTACCCATATCGACATTCCGGCAACAGATCTTTCGGCTCACCGCATGTTGGGCACGGCTGTGATGTGCGTGTGAGGTGTGCCATAGTGCAGTGGAGACTGCCTGCACGATCATTCGGCACCATCTGAAGGAGACAATTATGCCGTTGAACCCGGAAGTTGAAGGCTGGCTCGCCGCTATGGCCGAGGCAGGTGCACCGCCCACCGCCGAATCGCCGGTGCCGTTGGCGCGCGCGGCTACCGAGGCGTTTGGCGAGATGCAAGGTGAGGCCGAGGAGGTCGCCAACGTCGAGAACCGCACTGTGCCAGGTCCCGACGGCGCGATACCCGTGCGGATCTATACGCCGACAACCGACGGCCCGAGGTCGGCGATCATCTACTACCACGGCGGCGGCTGGGTGATTGGTGATCTGGAGACCGTCGACAAGCCATGCCGGACACTGGCGAACCGCACCGGTGCCGTTGTTGTATCCGTCGATTACCGGCTTGCGCCCGAGCATGCCGCGCCGGCAGCGTTCGATGACTGTTATGCCGCGACAGCGTGGGTTGCCGATAACGCTGCGGATCTGGGCATTGACCCGGCGAAGATTGTCGTGTCCGGCGACAGCGCCGGCGGCAACCTCGCAGCCGCGGTGTCCTTGGCCGCGCGGGATCGCAAGGGTCCGCAGATCGCCGGGCAGGCGCTGATCTACCCCGTCACCAACTATGACTGGAGCAGCCCGTCGTTGGAGGAGAACGGCGACGGTTACCTGTTGACTCGTTCCTCGATGCAGTGGTTCTGGGCGCATTACCTCGGTGCGGCCGATCCGACCAACAACCCGTACGTGGTTCCGGCGCGCGCGGAGAGCTTCGCGGACCTGCCGCCGGCGTACGTCGGAACGTGCGAGTTTGATCCGCTTCGCGATGAAGGCGAGGCCTACGCGGGGGCGCTGCGTGATGCTGGAGTCGAAGTCACCGCCAAGCGGTACGACGGCATGATCCACGGCGTGTTCTGGCTGCAGGGTGCTGTCCCGAGCGCGAAGGTCCTCATGGACGACGTGGTCGATTTCGTACATGGGGTCACGAAGTAATTAGTGGCTATCTGACGCCCGTGTCGGTGATTCCTCGCCGACACGGGCGTCGGCGTTCGCGGCTCACATCCCCAGGCTGGCAGGTCCAAGGGTGTCAAGTGTTCATAGGTCGCGCGGCATGTACAGCCGCTCGCGAGAGCCGAGCACAAACGATCTGCAGGACGCTGCTGAGTCCGCCGTACGGCGTGGACCGAGGAAGTTAGTTCGATGGAAGGTCACCGATTGAGGGGCAACGTGACGATGACTAGTTCAGAGCGCGGGGCACAGACCGCGCCGCTTGACGGCCTGCGAGTACTCGACATCACCGACGAGTCGGGGGCGCTCGCCGGACGACTCCTTGCCGCGCTAGGTGCGAGGGTAGTTCGAGTCGACCGGCCAGGTGATGCTTGCAGCGACAGCGAGTCTGATGGACTGTCAGCGGCCGACCTGACCTTCAGCGTCGGAAAGCAGAGCGTGCTGATTGATCCGCGGATCGACGAGGATCGCGAACGGTTGCGGCAGCTCATTGCGGGCAGCGACATTACGCTGTGCTCACCGGGGCGCCCGATCATGGATCAGCTAGGTATCTCGATCGAGACGTTCGCCGAGGAGCATCCCGACGTCGCGCTGGTTCTGCTCGACCCGTTCCCGCCGGACTCGCCCTTCAACGGGGAGACCGCGACGGATCTACTGCTGAGCGCCGCCGGTGGGCTGGCTTGGTTGTGCGGCGCCGCCGAAGGGCGACCGGAGCAGCCGAAGGAGTTGCTTTCCCAATCGTATGCAGCGATCTCGGCGTCGCTGGCGGGGCTGCTTGGCGTGAACGCCCGGGCGTTGCAGGGCCGCGCGGGGTGGTTCGAGGTGACCGGCCAGGAGGCGGTGGCCTTTGCCTCCGCCCAGACCGGCGATGTCAACCACCTCACCTGGCACGACCACATTCCATCGCGGCCCTCGTGGACTGAGAACCCTCGCGGTGGCGTCTTCCAGTGCAACGACGGCCGGTGGGTGAGCGTGGTCTTCTTCGGGGCGCGATACAAGCAGGTGATCGCCTGGTTTCAACAGGAGCGTCTGGGGGAGACCTATGACGATCCGGCCTGGCTCGACTACGACTACTACTTCGAACGCATCCAGCAATTGGCCGAGACGATGGCGGAGCTATGCACGCGGTATACCGCCGACGAGGTCGTTCAGTCCGGTCAGTCACGCCTCATCATGGTCACGCCGGTGTTGGGTGCGACCGATTTGTTATCCGACCCCCAGCTCCGCGCACGGAATATGTTCTGTGCCGTGCCGGATAGCCCGTCACCGGTCGTCGTCCCTCGTGCCCCGTTGGTCTTCAGTCAGGCGACGTTGCCGCGGCCGACGGCACCACCGCGACCCGGAGCGCATGATCCGGCGATGCTGGCCGAATGGCTACAGGAGAGTGCTCGTCGACACGGCGATCGGTCAGCGGTATCGCAGACCGGCAGGCTTCCGCTCGAAGGCCTCCGGGTTGCGGACTTCACGTGGATGCTGGCTGGCCCGATCGCGGCTAGGTTCCTCGCAGACATGGGAGCCGATGTCATACGTCTGGAATCCAGCACGCGTCAAGACCTGGCGCGTGAGATCGGTAATCACCCACCCGGGCTGCAGACAATCGACACCAACTCGCACCAGAATCTGGCCGGCGGCAACAAACGAAGCCTGGCCGTGAACATGCGCGAGACAGAAGGCGTGGAGATCGCGCGAAAGGCCATCGATTGGGCCGATGTGGTGATCGAGAACTTCCGGGGTGGGGCGATGGCCAAATGGGGTCTCGACCCGGAGTCGCTGCTCGCCGATCGTCCCGAGTTGATTGTCCTCAGCATCCCCGCGGTCGGGTCTGATGGTCCGCGCAGCGGCTTCGGGGCGATTGGGTCCGGTGTCGCGGCGTACGGCGGCATCAACATGCTGACCGGTTTCCCGGAGAACCCGCCGAGAGGCGTGGGGGTGATGATCGCCGACTTCTTCACCCCGCTGTTCGCAGTACAGGGCGTGCTCGCGGCGCTCTACGAGCGCGAGCGCAGTGGCCGGGGCCAGCACATTGACGCCGCGATGCTGGAATCCACGCTATGGATGACTGGTACGACGCTTGCTGATGCTCAGCTCGAGGGCCAGGATCCGAAGCGTCGTGGAAATCGCGACCGATCGATGGCGCCGCACGGCATCTTTCGATGCCAGGGGGACGACGAATGGCTCGCGTTGTCTGTTCGCACCGATGGCGAGTGGCGCGCTCTGTGCCGGGTGCTCTCGATTTCGCTCGAGTGCGCCGAGCGGTTCGCTCTCGTTAGTGAACGCCTGGCTCAGCAGGATGAGGTAGAGCGCGTTGTTGAGGACGCTACTAAGAAGCGCGCCAGGTGGGAGTTGTCCGAACAGCTGCAGGCCGCTGGGGTGCCCGCGGTACCGCTGGAGAATGTGGCCGATCATCTTTATCACGATGCTGGCATGCATCGGAGGTGGACAAAGCACACCCACCCGCTCGGCTACCCGCTCATGTCCCAGAACCAGTTCATTCGCCCGGGAGGGGAGGTCGTCCCGAATCGGAGATATCCGCATCTGGGCGAACACACTGCCGAGATCCTCGGAGAGTTGGGCTTCTCCGAGGAGGTCGTGACCGATCTGTGTGCCCGCGGCATTCTGAAGTGAATCCTGCCGAGCAGGGGCAACACAACGTGCCGCGGTGGTGCGGCAACTCCAATGAACTCGCTACGTAACGAAACACCGTTCCGGTAGAGGAGAGGTTAATGACGTTCAGGTCAATCTTGATAGCCAATCGAGGAGAAATCGCACTTCGCATCAGTAGGGCGGCATCAGAACTGGGGATCCACACGGTAGGTGTGTACTCCGCCGACGATGCGGACAGCCTGCATGTTCAACGGGTCGACGAGGCCGTGGCCCTGCCGGGCAAGGGGCCACGTTCGTACCTCGACATCGACGCGGTGCTGGAAGCGGCCACGTCTGCAGGCGCAGAGGCGATCCATCCGGGCTACGGCTTTCTAGCCGAGAGCGCCGAGTTCGCTCGACGGTGTGCCAATGCCGGTATCTCCTTTATCGGTCCGAAAACCGAACATCTCGAGTTGTTCGGTCACAAGGGCCGGGCTCGGGCAGCCGCACTCGAAGCAGGCGTGCCGGTGATGCGCGGGATCGACCGCGCGGTGTCGCTGGATGAGGCGGCCGAGTTCTTCGCGACACTTCCGGCTGGGCGCGCGATGATGATCAAGGCGATCGCGGGAGGCGGAGGCCGCGGGTCACGAGTCGTGAGCGATGCGGCTGAACTTGAGGACCTGTACGCGCGCTGCCAGTCTGAAGCGGCGATGTCGTTCGGGTCGGATGAGGTCTATGTCGAGGAATTCCTCGCTCGTGCCCGGCATATTGAGGTACAGGTCCTGGGCGACGCGTACGGCGCGGTGGCGTCACTCGGGGAGCGAGAGTGCAGCCTACAGCGACGGCACCAGAAGGTGCTCGAAATGGCGCCCGCACCAGGGATCGAGGACGCCGTCCGCGATCGAATCATCGACGCCGCGCTGGCCCTCGCGCGGCATACGGGATACGCCAACGCGGGCACATTCGAGTTCCTGCTGGATGTCGGGCCAGAAAGCGCGGGGACCGAGTTCGTCTTCATCGAAGCCAATGCGCGGCTTCAGGTAGAGCACACGGTGACTGAGGAGGTCACCGGAGTCGACATCGTCGCAGCCCAGATTCGGCTTGCGCAGGGTGCGACAATCGATGAGATCGGCCTCGGCGGTGCGTCGCTCGAGCCCAGGGGCTATGCGATCCAGGCTCGGGTGAACCTGGAGGTACTCACCGAGGACGGGTCGATCAGGCCGGGCGGCGGCCTGCTTCAGACCTACGAGCCGCCCGGCGGTCCCGGTGTGCGTGTGGACGGTTTCGGCTACGCGGGGTACCGAACGAATCCGTCCTTCGACTCGCTGCTGGCCAAGGTGATCGTGCACTCGGGTTCGCGAGACGTCGGGGACGCGATCAAGCGTCTGCGCAGAGCGCTGCGAGATTTCAGAATGGACGGCATTACGTCCAACATCCCTTTCCTGCAGGCAATCCTCACCCACCCGGACGTCCTGGCCGATCAGTTCTACACGCGGTTTGTGGACGATTACGTGGCCGAACTGGTCAGGGCAGCAGAAGCGTGGACCGAGGCCAACCCGCCGCTGTCGATGGTCGAGACGGCGGTGACAACGGTGGCCACCCCGCAGCGGGCGGACGGTCGTATCGCACAGGCGGTCAGTGCCGACCCGTTGGCGCTCTTCGACTTCGCAGGCACGTCCAAGGCCGCGGAGCCAGTCACTCAAACGTCGCTGCGGACGCCTTCGTCGGCGACCGGCGACGGCGACACAGCAGAGGTACCGGCCCCGATGCAAGGAACGATTATATCGATTGATGTCAATGTTTTAGACGTCGTACGAAAGGGGCAACAGGTCGCCGTGATCGAGGCGATGAAGATGGAGCATGTGCTCCGGGCCGGCACCACCGGGCGGGTATACGAGATACCGACTGACGTCGGCAATATCGTGTACGAAGGAGATGCGGTCATACGGCTCGATCAGGTTGACAACGATGCCGAGGCGGTTGATGACACTGGCGTCCGGGTCGATCCGGACTATATCCGCGACGACCTGCAGGAACTCTTCGAGCGCAGGGCGCTCGTCCTCGACGAGAACCGCACGGCGGCAGTCGACAAGCGGCACTCGTTCGGGTACCGCACCCCGCGGGAGAACATCGCGCACCTGCTCGACGAGGGCTCGTTTAAGGAGTACTGGCCGCTAGTGGTCGCCCGACGGCGTTCTCGCAATGACGAAGAGACGCTGAAGAAGATCTCGCCCGCCGACGGGCTGGTCGGCGGTACCGGTTCGATCAACGGTGACCTGTTCGACGACGAGCATTCACGGGCAATGGTCGTCTCGTACGACTACACGGTCCTGGCGGGCACTCAGGGCGGAATGAACCACTACAAGCAGGATCGGCTATACGAACTTTGCCATCGCTTCCGAATCCCGCTGGTGCTGTTCGCCGAAGGCGGTGGCGGACGGCCCGGCGACGATAAGTTGGGTCCGGGTCCGGCCTTGGACGTCTATACGTTCGTGACATTCTCGAAACTCAGCGGGCTGGTTCCGGTAATCGGCATCACCAACGGGCGTTGCTTCGCCGGAAACACTGCGCTCTTGGCCTGCGCTGACGTCATCATCGCCACCGAATCCTCGACGACGGCGATGGGCGGACCGGCGATGATCGAGGGTGGTGGGCTCGGCATGTACACGCCGGAGGAACTCGGGCCGCCGTCGATGCAGTCACCGAACGGTGTCATCGACATCCTGGTCAAGGATGAGGAGGAAGCGGTCGACGTCGCAAAGAAGTACCTTTCCTACTTCCAGGGGCCAGTCGACGAGTGGGAGGCGCACGACCAACGACTGCTGCGTCACGTCGTACCCGAGGGCGGGAAGCGCTTGTACGAGATGCGCGAGATCATCGAGCTCATCGCCGACGTTGACTCGGTACTGGAAATCCGGCGTGACTTCGGGATCGGTATCGTCACCTCGTTTATTCGCGTCGAGGGTCGACCGATGGCAGTTATTGCGAACAACCCGCATCACCTCGCGGGCGCCATCGACTCGGACGGCGCCGACAAGGCCGCGCGGTTCATGCAATTGTGCGACGCATTCGACATTCCGGTGCTGAGCCTGATCGACTGCCCCGGAATGATGGTCGGCCCGGAGGCAGAATCTAAGGCCCTCGTGCGGCACTGTGCCAGGTTGTTCAACGTCGGCGCGAATATGACCACGCCGCTGTTCGCGGTGGCCATCAGGAAGGCCTACGGGCTTGGCGGGCAGGCGATGTTCGGGGCCAGCACCCTGGTCGGCTTCTTCTCGGTGGCGTGGCCTTCCGCAGAGTTTGCCGGGATGAACATCGAGGGCATGGTGAAGTTGGGGTATCGCAAGGAACTACAGGCCATCGAGGACCCGGACGAGCGGCGCGAACAGTTCCAAAAACAGGTGGACGCCGCGTACGAGGCCGCGCGGGCGGTGAACGTGGCCGTCGGCGGCGGAATCGACGACGTGATCGACCCCGCCGAGACCCGAGAATGGTTGGCCGACAGTATGCGCCGACTACCACCGACCGCTCCGCGCACCGAGAAGAAGTATCCGTTCGTCGACACCTGGTGAGTGTGGATGGGCGCGAGCGCGCCCGGGAGGTGGGGCGGCCGGTGGCGGACGTCTAGTGGATCGGGAGCGCTGGTTGGCTAGCCGAGTCGGTGCATCGCGGTGGTGAGCATGACCAACTCGCCAGCCTCATCGGCGGCGTCGAGATCCACGACCGCATCGATTACCCAATCATGGTGCTCTTCTGGATCCGCTAGCGTCTGCCGCACCGACCATAGCCGCGCGATCGCATCGTCGTCCCCTCCCGGCGGCGGCCCCTCGATTGGCTCGATAGTTAGATGCGCCGGTCCGCGAGCATTACCATCGGTCAGCACGTCGTCATGTTCGCTGAAGTAGGCATCGAGTGCGGCATCCCAGGCGGCCCGATCCATGACGGCGTTGCGCTCTGGTGAGCATTTCTGGGCCGCGCCAGTTTCCAGCGCTACCAGCGCATCCACACGATCGAAAGCGACGTGCTGCACCCGCAGGAACATTGCTGTGCGCACCATCACGCGCAGCGCACGATCCTGGCGTGACAGTGGGATCGGCTTGTTCACGGGCTCCTCGCGCTCGACGAGGACGGCGTCCGGATTGCTCAGCGCTGTCCACTCATCCAGCAAGCTGGAGTCGACCTGTCGGATCACCTCACCAAGCCAATACTCCAGATCGGTGAGCTCGTCGGTCCAAGCGTCGTCCGGCAGCGTCTGTCGTAGCGTTCGGTAGACGTCGGTGAGGTACCGCAGCAACAGGCCCTCTGATCGCGCGATCTGATAGCGGCTGATGAAGTCGTTGAAGCCCATCGCCTGCTCGTACATCTCCCGCACGATCGACTTGGGGCCAAGCGCATCCTCCGGTACCCAGGGGTGACCTTGACGATATGTCTCGAAAGCGGCGCCCAGTAGCTCAGCTAGCGGCTGCGGCCAGGTGATGTCCTCGACCAGGCGCATTCGCTCGTCGTAGTCGACGCCGTCCGCTTTCAACTCGCCGATCGCCTCCCCGCGTGCGGCGCGTTGTTGCGCGAACAGGATGACCCGCGGCGCCTCGAGAACGGACTCAATCACCGAGACCGCATCCAAGGCATATCCGGGATCCTCGGCGTCCAGGAGGTCTAACGCGGCCAGGGCGAAGTGAGACAACGGCTGATTCAAGGCGAAATCGGCAGGCAGGTCCGGCGGGAGTACGTACCTCCGCCCAAACTCATCGACGCTGTCGAGTCGTTGCACCACGCCGCTGCGCACCAGGCTGCGCGTCAACCTCAGCGCGCGCCGCACCAGCTTCAGCTGGCTCGAGCGGGGTTCATGGTTATCGGTGAGTAATCGACGCAGCACGACGAACGCGTCCTCCTCGCGGGAGATCACGTTGATCAGCATCGAATTGTCGACTTTCATCCGCGAACGTAGCGCCTCAGGACTGCCAGTAATGAGCTTGTCGAAGGTCTGCTCGCTCCACACCACCGTTCCGGGAGGAGGCTTACGCAACTGCGGTTTGCTTTTCTTCTTCGGATTGGCGGCGTTCTTAGCGTCCGATTTGGCTTTCGCGCGCTCGTTCTCAATCACGTGCTCGGGCGCCTGGACGACTACGTATCCGGCCGTGTCGTATCCGGCACGGCCGGCACGCCCAGCGATTTGCTGAAACTCCCGCGCCTTGAGAACTCGATCGCGGCTGCCGTCGAATTTAGCCAGTCCGGTGAACAGCACCGTGCGGATCGGCACGTTGATTCCGACGCCGAGCGTGTCGGTGCCGCAGACCATGCGCAGCAAACCGGCTTGGGCGAGCTGCTCCACCAGACGCCGGTACTTAGGCAACATTCCCGCGTGGTGGACGCCGATCCCGGAGCGCAGGAGTCGCGACAGCGTTCTTCCGAACCCGGCTCCGAACCGGAAATCGCCTATCTTCTCAGCGATCGCGTCCTGCTGATCGCGCGTGGTGACCTTGGTGTTCAGCAGAGACTTCGCGTGTTCGATCACTGCTTGTTGAGTGGAGTGCACGACGTACACCGGGGCGTCGCCGCCCTCGAGTAGTTCCTGCAGGGTCTCGCCCGCAGGCGTCATTGCCCAGCGAAATGACAGCGGAACTGGACGTGGCGCGTCCGCCACGAGCGCAGTCTCGCGGCCGGTGCGGCGAGTCAGATCCTTTCGAATATCAGTGACGTCGCCCAACGTCGCAGACATTAATAGGAACTGTGCCTTCGGAAGTTCCAGTAGCGGCACCTGCCATGCCCACCCGCGATCGAACTCGCCGTAATAGTGGAATTCGTCCATCACGACCATCGCCACGTCAGCCTGGGCGCCCTCGCGAAGTACCAGGTTCGCCAACACTTCGGCGGTGCAGCAGATGATCGGCGCGTCCGCATTCACCGACGAGTCGCCGGTCAGCAAACCGACATTCTGTGGCCCGAACAGCCGGCACAGGTCGAAGAACTTCTCGTTGACCAGCGCCTTGATCGGGGCTGTGTAGAAACTGACTCCATCGTTGGCGAGCGTGTTCAGGATCGCGGCAGAGGCGACCAGCGACTTCCCGGAACCAGTCGGGGTAGCGAGCACCACATGTGCGCCACCGAGTAGTTCAAGAATCGCCTCGTCTTGGTGCGGGTACAACTCGATCTCGGCGTCGGTTGCCCAGCCGGTGAAGATGTCGTAGATATCGTCTGGACCGGTGGCCGATCCAAGCCGCTCGTCCAGCCGTCTCATCCTGCAATCCAATCACGGCGACGCCGAGGCTTCACGGTGCGTTGGATCGCCAGCCGAGCGCGATGAGCTCGCGCAGCACGTCCTGCTCGACGTCCGCGAGTTTGTTGATGTAGATGCATCCGGCGCCCGCGCGATATTTGCCTAGGCGTGCCAGCACGTCCTCGTGGCCGCTGAGCCCGTACAGCGAGTTGGACGCTGAGCGAGGGCTGAAGCCCACGCGCGGCATATCGCCTTCGCGGCCTGATTCATAGGTGTAGTGCACCGCGCCGAAACCGACGATCGACGGCCCCCACATCACGGGGTTCTCGCCGGTGACCTCGGCGAACAAGGTCAACAGCGCCGCGCCGTCCTCGCGTTGACGCTTCTTGGGTAAGCGTGAGATCCAGGCGGCGGGTTCGACGTCGGTCGGCTCGGTCGCGTTCGCGTTACGTTCGGGCTTGCGTCCTTCTTCGATCGCCACAAGGCCGCCAACGCTCGCGCCCACACGCGGATCGTCGTAGGCGAACTCCCAGCCATGTTCGGCCATCGCGCGACGCAGGAGCCCGATCGCTTTCGGACCCATACCGTGCAGTGCGAGAACGTCGCGCATCGGCACGCCGGCCAATTCCCCGAGGTGGGTGTAACCGGCGGACGCGAGCGCGCGGCTCGCGGGGGCACTAGTTCGCGGAAAGTGCACGTCAGCCATCCGCTCAGTGTAGGGGAGCGGATGACGGCGATCGGTGATAGCGCGCGCCGGCCTCGCGGATGGGGGAGTGCCAGATCGTGGGCCCGAATCGAATGTTGAACGAGCGGTCAGTAACCTCGGGTCATGCGTGCAGTTCAAGTAGTCAACTATGACGGTCCCGAAGCCCTGGTCATCAACGACATCCCCGAGCCGACGGCCGGCCCGGACGAAGTCTTGATCGACGTCCACCGTGCAGGTGTCGCATTCCCGGACCTGCTCCTGAGCCGAAACATGTACCAGGTCAAGCCGGAGCCTCCGTTCACCCTGAGCGCGGACTACGCCGGGTACGTCGTCGAGGACGGCAACGGCTTCAAGGCAGGCCAGCGAGTCGTCGGCGCGAGTTCGCACGGTGGTGCGCAAGAACGCGTTGCCATTAAGGCCTCCTCCGTGTTCCCGCTGCCGGATGCGATCTCCTTCGAGGAGGCGACCGCGCTGCCAATGAACTACCTCACGGCCCAGTTCGCCCTCGTCGAGCGCGGTGAGCTCAAAGAAGGCGAGACTGTGATGGTCAACGGTGCTGCCGGGGGCGTCGGCACCGCCTCGATCCAGGTCGCCAAGGTCTACGGCGCTCGGGTGATCGCGCTTGTCTCCAATGAGGAGAAGGCGCAGGTAGCCCGCGACGCCGGTGCAGATGAGGCCATCCTGCTGGACGGCTTCAAGGATGAGGCCAAGCGTCTGACCGACGGCCGTGGCGTCGACATGATTATCGACGTGGTCGGCGGCGACATCTTTACCGACATGCTGCGCTCGCTCGCGCCGCAGGGACGGTTGATGGTGGTCGGTTTCGCCGGTGGCCAGGGCATCCCCGAGGTCAAGGTGAACCGTCTCCTGCTGAACAACATCGACGTTCGCGGTGTCGGCTGGGGCGCGTTCGCAGCGATCACGCCCGGTTTCCAACGTCAGCAGTGGGAAGACCTGATGCCGCATATGGCGAGCGGCAAGATCAAGCCGCCGATCGGCAAGGTCTACGCGATGGAGGAGTTCGGTCAGGCCCTGATCGACATGGATAACCGCAAGACTCTCGGCAAGTCCGTCGTCCGGATCAAGGACTAACTCGGCACCGCGCGCGGACGACCGCCGCCAACCTTCGTCAACCACGCGCCGGCTCCCGCCGGGCGTGGTTGACAACTCGGGTCAGCGGATCTTGGCGCCGTAGGTCCGGGTGACCTTCAAGGTCAGCAGCACGCGCCGGTCGGCGACCATCACGCGCCGATACTCGTCCCAATCGGGATGTTCACCGGCGGCGCGTCGGTAGTACTCGACCAGGGCGTCGACCTCGGCAGAGTCGGACGACAAGCCCGGTCCCGTGAGTGTCACCGGTCCTTCCGCAGTAGCCCACGCCCAGCCATCCTTGCTGGTCACTTCTAGCGCGGCACGCGGGTCCCGGCGCAGATTGACGGTCTTCGCCCGTCCCTCGGTCACCGAAATGAGGATCACCCCGGCGCCCCTGTCGAAGTACGGGGTGACGGGAGACAGTTGCGGCATGCCGTTGGCCTTGATGGTGGCGAGTACGCCGATGCGGCTGGCTGCCAGGAGGTCTGCAGGATCGAGCTCAGCGGAAGTCATGTCGCGATGCTATGCCCGCGTCGCGACCAGATCGGCCGCGTAGAGGTTCAATACAGGCTTTGATGAACGAGCTATCGGGATAATCCACTCGTCACGGCGCTGGGAGCTCGTTTGAACCGGATCGGCAGCGAGGACGCCAGCGTGTGTCGCCGGATCGAACTAGTGTCATCGGGGTGAGCATTCTTGATGACGCCCGCGAGGGTATGAACACCGATATTCGACCCCAGGACGACTTGTTCGGTCACGTCAACGGTCAGTGGCTCGATACTGTCGAGATCCCGAGTGACCGCTCGAGTTGGGGTCCGTTCGTGCAACTTGCTGACACCGCGGAACAGCAGGTACGCGAAATCATCCAGGATCTAGCGGACGCCGACCCGGGAACCTTGAGCGAGAACGGCGTGAAGATCGCCGCCCTGTACGCGTCGTTCATGGACACCGAACAGGTGAACAAGCGTGGGATTGAGCCGATCGCCCCGGCGATTGAGGCTGTGGGCAAGATCGAGGACGTCCAGGGTGTGGCGCGGTTCCTTGGCGAACTAGAGCGCGTGGGCGGATCGGGCCTGTTCGGCTCCTACATTGACACCGACGACCGAAACGCCGACCGCTACCTCGTGCACGTGACGCAGGGCGGGCTCGGGCTACCGGACGAGTCTTACTACCGCGAGGACAAGTTCGCCGAGATCCGTGCGAAGTACGCCGAGTACCTGCAGACGATGTTCACGCTCGGCGGTATCGACGATGCTGCCGGTACCGCCGCGTTGGTGCTCGAGTTGGAGACCAAACTCGCGGCAGGTCACTGGGAGCGCGCGGACACCCGAGATGTGCAGAAGACGTACAACCTGAAGTCGTACGACGAACTCACCGCTCTCGGGCCGAACTTTGACTGGCACGGCTACATCACCGCACTCGGTGGTGACGAGCAAACGCTCGCCGAGGTCTGCGTTCGCCAGCCGTCCTACGTAGAGCACCTCTCGGCGGTGCTGGCGCAGACCCCGATCGACCAGGTGCGGGCATTCCTGCTCAGCCGGGTGCTGCGCGCCGCGGCGCCGTACCTCACCGACGATTTCGTCCAAGCGAACTTCGACTTCTATGGCCGCACCCTGTCGGGCACACCTGAGCTGCGTGCGCGCTGGAAGCGCGCGGTCTCGTTCGTTGAGGGATCGATCGGGGAGGCCGTCGGCGAGCAATACGTCGCTCGACACTTCCCGCCCCGATCGAAGGAGTTGATGGATGAGCTCGTCGCCAACCTGCTGACGGCCTACCGGGTGTCGATCGAAGCCCTCGACTGGATGACCGAGCAGACCAAGCAGCGCGCGTTCGAGAAGCTCGATACGTTCCGCCCGAAGATTGGCTACCCCGAGAAGTTTCGTGATTACTCGGCGCTGCAGGTCCGCGCGGACGATCTGATGGGCAATGTCGCCGCGGCGGAGGCCTTCGAGACCGACCGGCAACTAGCGAAGATCGGCTCGCCGGTTGATCGCGACGAATGGTTCATGCTGCCGCAGACCGTGAACGCGTACTACAACCCAGGCACCAATGAGATCTGCTTCCCCGCGGGCATCCTGCAGAAGCCGTTCTTCGCACCGGACGCCGATCCCGCCGAGAATTACGGTGGTATCGGTGCGGTGATCGGCCACGAGGTGGGGCACGGCTTCGACGACCAGGGTGCGCAGTACGACGGTGCTGGGAACCTCAACGACTGGTGGACCCCCGACGACAAGGCCGCATTCGAGGTGAAGTCGAAGGCACTTATCGCGCAGTACGACGGTTTCTCGCCGCGCAACCTGCCCGATGAAAAGGTCAACGGAGCTCTGACTGTAGGCGAGAACATTGGCGACCTGGGTGGGCTCACGATCGGTCACAAGGCCTACCAGATTTCGTTGGGCGCACCGCACGATGATGATCTCGCCGATCTCGAGGGGTCGAAGCGACTTTTCACCAACTGGGCGTATGTGTGGCGCACGAAGCGGCGTACTGAGCAGGAACTGCAGTTCTTGACGATCGATCCGCACAGTCCGCCGGAGTTCCGTGCCAACATCGTGCGGAATCTCGACGAGTTCCACACAGCGTTCGGCACGCGTGCGGGCGACGGACTATGGCTCGACCCCTCCGATCGCGTCCGCATCTGGTAGCCGCTTCGATGGGGGAGAATTAGCCGAGTTCAGCGGGACAAAGGGGTGGCCATGACCGGAACAGATCAGCAGTTGCAGGAGTGGATGGCGTCGTACGGCGCGCCCGACGCCGATATCGCACACCTCTTGTGTGATAGGCATCCCGCCGCGGACCGCGCCTTCACCGTTGTCAATGAGGACCTGTCGTCGTACGGCGTCACCTACGGTGAACTGGCTGATGCATCACGGCGTCTGGCGACGGTGCTCGCGCAGCGCGGCGTCACCGAAGGAAGCCGCGTGCCAGTTCTGCTCGGTAAACGCCCGGAACTCGTCGTCGCGCTATTGGCGCTGTGGCGACTCGGCGCGGTGCACGTCCCACTTTTCACTGCCTTCGCGACCGGCGCGATAGCCATGCGCGTTGAAGGTTCCGGCGCGCGGCAGGTGATCACCGACGCCACGCAACGCGAGAAAGTCGATCCGCTGGACGTCGAGGTCTTGGACGTCGATGAACTCGTTGCGTTGGCGAAGGACGCTGAGCCGATCGCGAAGGGTGTCGCCATTGGTGGCGACGGGATTTTCCTGCAGCTCTACACCAGTGGAACGAGCGGCAAGCCCAAGGGCGTGCCGATCCCCACCCGTGCGTTAGCTACTTTCCACTCATATCTGCACTACGCGCTTGATGTTGCCGAGGATGACGTCTTCTGGAACGCGGCCGACCCGGGTTGGGCATACGGGTTGTTCTATTCGCTTATCGCCCCGATGCTGACCAAGCGCACCAGCTTGATGTTCACCGGCGGCTTCGAGCCGGTGCAGACGATGCAGATCATGCGCGAGTTCGGTGTCACGAACTTCTGCGGTGCGCCAACGATGTACCGCGCGATCCGAGCCTCCTCCGCCGATGCGGCGTACCCGCTGCGCCGCGCATCCTCGGCCGGCGAACCGCTGACTCCGGATGTCGTGTCGTGGGCGAAGGCCAACTTCGGTATTGAGGTGCGCGATCACTACGGGCAGACGGAACTTGGCATGGTGATCTGCAACCTGTGGCACCCGGACGTGGCGCGTCCGCTCAAGGAAGGTTCGATGGGGATCCCGCTGCCGGGGATCTCCGCCGATATCGTCGACGGGCAGATCGCGATCAACGTCGCTGCCAGCCCCGCACTGTGGTTCTCCGGATATGTCGACGATCCGGCAAAGTCCGCTGAACGGTTCAGCGCGGACGGCGCGTGGTACCTGACCGCCGACACCGGTCGGGTCGATGACGATGGCTACTTCTTCTTCAACGCCCGCGATGATGACGTGATCCTTGCGGCCGGTTACCGGATCGGGCCATTCGATGTGGAAAGTGTCCTCGTCACGCACCCGGCAGTCGCCGAGGTCGCGGTCGTGGGACGCCCCGATCCGGACGGCGTACGCGGCGAGATGGTGGAGGCCTTCGTCGTGCTCATGCCTGGGTCTGAGCCGGGGCCGAAGCTCGCTGAAGAACTGCAGAGACTGGTGCGGGATCAGTATTCGAAGCATGCGTATCCGCGCAAGGTGAACTTTGTGAGTGAGTTGCCCAAGACTCCCAGCGGAAAGGTCCAGCGATTCTTGCTGCGGCAAGCACCTGATTCCGCGGGGCAGTGAGTAACGCTCGGGCGGTCTGAGCGTTATTGGGTGTCCCGCAGAACGTGGCTTGCGCGCGCGGTCGGCTCGAGGTTGACCTTGACGTAGCGTCAAGGTTGATCATGGAAGCATGAAGATCGGAGCCTTCGCCCAGGCGGGCCGCACGACGGCTCGCGCCTTACGCCACTATCACCAACTCGGGTTGCTGCCAGAGCCCGCGCGTAGGTCCAACGGCTACCGCGAGTACCAATTCACGGACCTGGTGCGGCTATTGCGGATTACCTGGTTGACCCGTGCCGGCGTACCGCTGGGCAAGGTTGCCGACATCCTGCGTGAGGCGGACGACGACAGGGATGCCGCCGGTCCCGACGCAGGCGCGCCAGATGCGCTCACGCGCGACCTGGCCTTGGTCGCGATGACGATTGAAGCTGAACGTGACCGGTTGAATCCTCAGTTATCCGCGTTGGCGCAGATTCACGACGCGGTCGATGAGCGGCGGGCACTATCGGCGTTACCTACGGCGCTTTCTGCCGCCCTCGACCACGTTGCCGACGCGGCTGAGGGGCCGCAGCGCGAGGTGATCGAGCGCGACCGGGAAATGCTGGAGGTCCTCGCGCTATCGGGCGAGTTGCGCCAGGAAATGGTGCAGGCGTATGCCGCGCTCGCCGAGGATCCAGCCCAACTCGCGGAGGCCTTGCGCATTGGCGCTGACTTCGCTGCTATCGAAGGGAAGCGGGTTGGTGATGTCGAGCCGGAGATAGCGGCCCTTGTCGAGGCGATGGTTGCCGCTCCCGCAGTTCGAGCGATGTTCGTGAGTGTGGACGCAACGGGCGGTTCGGGCGGCTCGGATGGAGCGGATGGAATGGGCGGTTCGGGTGGCTCGGATGGAGCGGATGCAAGGGGTGGCTCGGGCGGCCTCGACCGGGCGGTTGCAAGAGGTGGCTCGGGCGGCCTCGACGGGGCGGATGGAATGGGCGGCCCGGAGTTGCCCTCGGCTGAGGACATGGCGTTCTTCGTGCCGGACCCGGCCCAGCGCGAGGTGGCACTGCGCTTGTTGCGGCGGATGTCGTGATGCGCTCATTCGCCACGCGTGGCCCGCTCGCTGACCCTGGCTCGACCGTGAACAACAGCACGGTAGGAAACGCGGCCCTAGATGCCCGAACCGTGGAGACCGCGACGCCGCGAGACCTAAACGCGACCGTGGAGCGCCGAATCGCGAAAAGCGCGACACCACAAGACCTCACCCGAGAAGGTGTGACCACAGCCGACGCGACCGCAGGCGACGCCTCGCCAGAAACCGCGACACCGGCGAGCGCTACCAGTGAACCGTCAATCCCCATGTCCGCCCTTGAAGGGAGCGACGCACCTCAAGTCGCTGAGGGAGGCGCTGCGGCCTCGGCTGTCGAGATGGCCGACGTGACTCGGACCGGTGACGCCGGTGGTGCGGCCTCCGCCGTCGACATCGGGGAGGTGACCCCGGCCGGCGACAACGGCGAGGCGGCCCGCGCCGCGGACGGAGGTGATGGGGCCCCGGCCGTCGATACGGGCGAGGGGGCCTATGTCGCTGACGGGAGATCAGATTCGCTCGACGCGAGCGACGGGGCTCACGCCGCTGACGCCCTTGATCCGTCCTCGGCCGTAGACACGGGCGCGGCGACCCGCGCCGCGGACGGAGGTGATGGGGCCCCGGCCGTCGACATGGGCGAAGCGACCCGCGCCGCTGACGGGAGAGCGGAGCCGCTCGAGGGGCCACTGGAGCCGAGCGCCGCCGCTACATGCTGGGACGACCCGTCCCGCCGTGGATGGGTTCACGTGTCGTGGATCCTCATGATTACCGGGACAGTGAATCTCTGGCGATGGCTGGCGCGCCGCCCGCGCGTGCCGCGTGGCGCCTCCGGGTTCGGATATCACCAACAACTCCTACCCGTCTTCATCGTCATCACGATCGTTTCGGTGATCGAGACAGTCGTGGTGGACGTCGCCGTACACCAATGGACGGCCGTGCGGATCCCGCTGCTCGTGCTCGGTATCGGCGGCATCGTCTTGCAACTCGCGATGGTCGCCGGATTGCTGCACAGGCCGCACGCCGTCGGGGACGTCGGGATTCGGGTCCGTAGCGGTGCCGCGATCGACCTTGGCCTCAGTTGGGAGCAGATCACCTCGGTGGAACGGGTTACGACCACGCGGATCGATAAGGCGCCGCCGTTGGTTCGTGCCGACGGCGTGGCGACGTACTACTTGCGGATGAACGACGCGACGAACCTGTTGATCGAGCTCGAACGACCGACGCTCATCGATGTACCGAGGGGACCGGTGGTGGCTGACGCGATCGCGCTGTACGCCGATGATCCGAAGGCCTTTCTGCAAGAAGTCCGCCGGCGCGCCGGTCAGCAGAGTTAATCGCTGTCGCGACCTGGGGCTGATTGCCGTGTGGTGCGGGCATCGTCGGCGGAAGCGGACCTGGCGATCCGGAGTGGGGAGCTCTCACCACTTTGGAGACCGAAGTCCGCGCTGGAGACCGAAGTCCGCGCTGGAGACCGAAGCCCGCGAGGGAGTAGTGGGCACTGCGCGTGAAAGTGTGCACTCCGCGAAAAACGCAGCAAGATCGGCCAGGCATCGCGCATAGGGCGATGTCCCACCGGTTTCCCTGCGTTTTTGGCGATACCTGTGGCGGCACTCGGCGGTGGCACTTGACGGCGGCACTGGACGGTGCACTTGACGGCGGCACTGGACGGTGCACTTGACGGCGGCACCCGGAAGCGCACGCGATCGCGAACGGCTGCCTGGAGCCGATAAGTCGCGATTTTCAAGTTGAGCGGAATAGGCTCAACTTTGCAAAGCGTTGCATAGGTGTCGCCGCGTAACCCGCGGCCACGTCATTAGCCAACCGCGACTTTCGAGGAGACCTACGTGGACCAGCAGAAACTCACCACCAAGTCGTCGGAAGCGCTCGCCGCTGCCCAGCGGATGGCGGCCGAGAACGGTAATCCCCAACTCGAGCCGTTGCACCTGCTGGTCGCTTTGATCGAGCCGTCCGACGCGATTGCCCGACCGCTGCTTGAGGCAGTCGGTGCTGATGCCCAGGCAGTACTGACCGATGCCCAGCTGAAGATCGGCCGGCTACCCAGCGCGACCGGATCGACGACGGCGGCGCCTGCCGCTAGCCGGGGCCTGCTCGACGTATTGAACGCCGCGACGAAACTTGCCGGCAGCCTGAATGACGAGTACGTCTCGACCGAACACCTGCTGGCAGCGATCGCTCAGCACGGGGGCGACGCGCGGGGCTCATTGACCGACAACGGCGCAACGCCGGACGCGTTGATCAATGCGTTCACGACGGTCCGCGGCAATCGGCGCGTGACCAGCGCTGATCCGGAATCCTCGTACCAGGCGTTGCAGAAGTACGCCGTCGATCTGACCGAACGTGCCCGCTCCGGCAAGCTCGACCCGGTGATCGGCCGCGATGCGGAAATTCGACGCGTCGTGCAGGTGCTGTCGCGCCGGACCAAGAACAACCCGGTACTGATCGGTGAGCCTGGCGTTGGTAAGACCGCGATCGTCGAAGGGCTGGCGCAGCGAATCGTGGCAGGCGACGTCCCCGAATCCCTCAAGGGCAAGCGGTTGATGAGCCTGGATCTGGCCTCGATGGTCGCCGGTGCAAAATATCGCGGCGAGTTCGAAGAGCGCCTCAAGGCCGTATTGCAGGACATTACTGAGTCCGAGGGCGAGATCGTCACCTTTATCGACGAATTGCACACCATCGTGGGTGCTGGCGCGAGCGGTGAAGGCGCGATGGATGCCGGAAACATGATCAAGCCGATGCTCGCCCGTGGCGAGTTGCGGATGGTGGGTGCCACGACCCTGGACGAGTATCGGGAGCGGATCGAGAAGGATCCGGCCCTGGAACGTCGTTTCCAGCAGGTCCTGGTAGGCGAACCATCTGTTGAGGACACCATCGGCATCCTGCGTGGGCTCAAGGATCGGTACGAAGTGCACCATGGCGTACGGATCCTGGACCAGGCCTTGGTCGCTGCGGCGGCGCTGTCGGATCGTTACATCACCAGCAGGTTCCTGCCGGACAAGGCGATCGATCTCGTGGACGAGGCTGCTTCGCGCCTGCGCATGGAGATCGATTCCCGACCGGTGGAAATTGACGAGATCGAGCGAGTCGTACGACGCCTGGAAATCGAGGAGATGGCGCTGTCCAAGGAGGACGACGCCGCATCAAAGACCCGCTTGGAGGCGCTGCGCAAGGACCTCGCGGACAAGCAGGAACAACTCAACGAGCTGACCGCTCGGTGGCAGCAGGAGAAGGGCGCCATCGAGGCGACCCGCGGGTTGACTGAGCAGCTTGACGCACTGCGTGGCGAGGAGGAGCGTGCCGAACGCGACGGTGATCTGGCCAAGGCTGCCGAGTTGCGATACGGCCGTATCCCCGCGCTGCAGAAGCAGATTGAGGACGCCGCCGACGTTCAGCAGGGTCGCGACCTGATGCTCAAGGAGGAGGTGTCGGCCGACGATATTGCCGAGGTGGTCGGCTCCTGGACCGGCATCCCGGCGGGGCGATTGCTCGAGGGAGAGACGGCGAAGTTGTTGCGTATGGAGGACGAACTCGGTCACCGAGTGATCGGTCAGCACGCTGCGGTGCAGGCCGTCGCGGACGCCGTACGCCGTGCCCGGGCTGGGATCGCCGATCCGGACCGTCCGACCGGCAGTTTCCTGTTCCTCGGACCGACCGGCGTCGGTAAGACTGAGTTGGCGAAGGCGCTCGCGGAGTTCCTGTTCGACGACGAGCGGGCGATGACCCGTATCGATATGTCCGAGTACTCCGAGAAGCACAGCGTCGCGCGACTCGTCGGTGCCCCTCCCGGTTATGTCGGGTACGACGAGGGCGGCCAGTTGACCGAAGCGGTACGGCGTCGCCCGTACACCGTCGTCCTGCTGGACGAGGTCGAGAAGGCGCACCCGGACGTGTTCGACGTATTGCTGCAGGTGCTCGACGATGGTCGGCTCACCGACGGACAGGGACGCACCGTCGATTTCCGTAACACGATCCTGATCTTGACCAGCAACCTCGGGTCGCAGGCGATCATGAACGTGGAGTTGGACGACGCCGCGAAGAAAGATGCGGTGATGGCGGTGGTACGAGGGCACTTCAAGCCTGAGTTCTTGAACCGCCTCGACGAAGTGGTCGTCTTCGACAGCCTGGGTAGTGGTGAGTTGACCCGGATCGTCGACATTCAGCTGCACACGCTGGCGAACCGCCTGCAGGACCGGCGTCTCACGTTGGAGGTCACCGACGCGGCGCGCGAATGGCTGGCGTTGGACGGGTTCGACCCGTTGTACGGCGCCCGGCCGCTGCGCCGGTTGATCCAGTCTGCGATCGGCGACCAGTTAGCCAAGTTGCTGCTGGCCGGCGGTGTCGTTGACGGCGACACGGTATTGGTCGACGTCGATGCAGACGGCCTCCTGGTCCAGAGGAAGGCAGCGGTGTCCGCGGCCTAAGGCGGACGCAGTGGCTGTGCCTCGCTATCGGATAAGCCTAGCGAGGCACAGCCCTGGCCAAATCCGCGGTGCGCGCCGGAACTTACCTGGGGCGTACGTCGTTGATACTTCGTTGCCCCTGTCAGCAATTCCGGCGTCACGTACCCTGGGGCGCAGAAACACTGATACATCCGCGTCGCGAAAGGACACTGTGAGCGAGCCGACGCCGCCGAGCCCCGCTCCGCCGAGCGCGCCACCGCCGCCACCGCATGAGCCGCCGCGGCATGAGGTTGACCGCACGCAAGGCGGACGTAAGCCTGCGTCCGATGGCGATCTGCCGATCGACGTGCGACGAACCCGTAACTTGTACACGGTCGTGGCGGCGTTTCTGGTTTTCATCGGCGTCACCAGCCTGATGGGGGTCTCTGAGGCGGTTGTCGAGTTTCGCAAGGCATTGATCGAAGCCGACGCGGACGTCGCCGCGCAGGTCGGAGACGGACTGATCCAAGCACTGCTGATCCTGTCCGGGATCGCGACGCTGATCGTCGCTATTGGCCACGGGCTCACCTCGCACGCGATCAGCGACCGCCGTTCGTGGGCGCGACCGGCGGGCCTCACATTCAGCGGCATCTTGCTCGGTCTGGCCGCGCTCAACCTCTTTTCCGGCGCGCAGCTGCTGCCGACCTTTTTCTTCGCCGTCTCCGGCTTGCTCGGGATCTCGTTGATCAACCGGCCGACCGTACGTGAGTACTTGCGGCCGTCGCCGCCGCGATATCCGCCGAGCGGTCCTGGGGGCCCCGGCGGGCCGCAGAGCCCGGGCGGCGGCGGACCTGGTTATCCAGGCGGTGTGCACGGTCATCAACCGGCGCCCGAGCAGCCCCGCGGTGAGAACCAGCAGACCCGCGACAATTAAGTAAGTGCGCACCGGCGTAAGCCGGAGAACATCACAAGGAGAATCCGTGACCGATCGCGACACCCCCGGAGCGAATAGCCCCGACCCGGACGACGTCCCCCGGGAGCCGTCGAAGGCTGAGATCGACGACGCGATCCGCGCACGAAGCGATGCCACGCCCGTCGCCGACCGGTCGGAATCGACCGACGAGGGCGATGCCGGCGCGCGGGCCGAGTTCCCCGCCGCTCCGGCGATCGATGAGCGGGCACAGCCGGAGGGGCGCAGGACTTTCCCGCCCTCGCGGTTCGCCGTCATCTCTGGCTCGATCCTGGCGGCGATCATGCTCGGGCTGATGATTTTTACGTTCTCGCAGGACGTGAGCGCGCTCGTGCCGGACTCGAACCGTGCGCAGGTGGAGGGCACCGCCAGGCTCCTCGAGGACCAGGACGTAGCCGAATTCACCGACGACGAGATCGACACGGCCAAGGACGCATTTACTACTGCCGGCGAATCGCGCGATATCAACAGCGGGAATGTCGCGGATGCACTTAACGTAGCCAAGCCTGACTCGGTGACGGCCGAGCAGATCGACGACATGCTCACCGAAAACGACATCGAATACTCGACTCTGGAGTCGATGGAGAGCCAGTTCCGCTACCAGGCGTTCATCTTCGGCGGCGTTGGCGTGGTCATGCTGCTGGGCACGTTCTTCTACCAGCGGGCGAAGTCGTGGGCGCGCTATATCGGCATGTTCGGCTCCGGCTTCATCTCCGTGATGTACCTCATGCAGGTGATGCAGGGTGGCATGAACGTCATCACGCTGGTGCTCACCGTGGTGGGAATCGCGACCTTCTGGGCCTTCATGAAGGGCCGGCTGGTGGAGCTACCGCCGATGCCGGGAGGTCGTCCGCGAGGCGGGGGGCTGTTTGCACCGCGCCCGAAGCAGTAGAAGCAGCCGCGCCCGAAGCAGTGGGCCGCCACGAAACAACAGGACTGGATCCGCAGCAATGGGACCAGGGAGGTAACGCGACGTGCCTACGGCCGTAGTCACCGGTGCATCGAGCGGGATAGGCGCCGAGTACGCGCGTCAGCTCGCGGCTATCGGTTATGACCTCGCGCTGGTGGGTCGGCACGAGTCGGCCTTGGAGTCGGTCGCCGACGAGGTGCGCGCATTCGGCGGTCGGGCCGAACTGATGGTTGCCGACTTGACCGACGGCGATGACCTGGAGTTCGTCGCCGATCGGGTCCGTGGCCACGACGTCTCCCTGCTGGTGAACAACGCCGGTTCGGGTACGCCTGGCCGGTTCGTGCGCTCAGCGGCGCAGGTCGAGCAGGACATGCTTGACCTGAACGTGTCGGCGCTGATGCGGCTGTGCCATGCGGCATTGCCGGGCATGCTGCAGCGCAGCCGTGGCAGCATCATCAACGTGTCCTCGGTGGCGGCGTACACCCCGAGTGATACCGGTCCTGGGTACGCGGCCAGTAAGGCGTACGTCGCGACGTTTACCGAATCGCTGGCCGTGGCCGTGCACGGTACGCCGCTGCGGGTGCTGTGTGTGTTTCCTGGTTACGTGCGGACGGCGTTCCATCCTCGGATAGGGATGGACACCGCGTGGATTCCGTCGTGGGCGTGGCTGACTCCCGAGCAAGTGGTGACCGAGTCTTTGCAGGACCTGCGTCGTGGCCGAACTCGAAGCGTGCCGACCACGCGTTACAAGGTGGCGATGACGCTCGCGCGAATCACCCCGCGACCGCTGCTGCGTCGCATCCTTGCCAGCGCCGGAAAAGTAACAAGTCGAGCCTGAAATGGGTGGAGTCGCGTGTTGCGAAACTCCGACCGCCGCTCGATGACGCGGCAGATGTGACCTATTCGCTGAAAAATAGTCCACAGAACGCCCAGATATCATTGTCACGAACTGGTTACGAATGTAACGTTGCACCGGTCTCACGATGAAGTCGTCCGAACCCGGAGCGACGCGTGAGGCACCGCCGAAACATCGGAACCAGCGATGGGACCGAAGTGCCGGGGAACCACCGTGGTCTCCCACAGGGGTGAATCGGCTGGTGTAGCTACCAGTCGTAGGGCAACCTTCCAAGCCCGAATCCGTCAGCTAACTCGGTAGGCGGTCGAGATGGAAGAGGAGTGCCGCCAACCGTATGGCTGCCTCAAAGAAGCATCTGTTCGCTGCCTCTGCGGCGACCGCACTCGTCATGCTCGTGGGCCTCGCAGGCCCCTCCTTCGCCGAACCGGACGCCGAGGCGATTAACGAAGATAAGGTCAGCGTTCAGGAGGAAATCTCCGAGAAGCAGGCTGAACTCGCCGCGGTCAACGAGGAGTACCTCGGCGCCAAACTCGAGTACGAGAAGCAGGAAGCCGCGCAGAAGAAGGCCGCGAAGGTCCTGGAGGCGGCGCAATCCGACCTCGCTGCCGCTAAGCAGGTCGTCGCCGATCTCGGCGCGGATCAGTTCATGTCGGGTGCCACCCCGACCAGCATCATGCTGCTCGCAGGCGAGTCGCCGTCTGACTTCATCGATAAGGCAAGCGTCAAATCGCAGATCGACTCGTTCCATGACGAGAAGTTGCAGGCGCTCGCTGCGGCCAAGTCCGCGGATGTGCAGGCCAAGGAAGCCGCCGACGAGGCTAAGGCAGCAGCGGCGGCGGCGATGGACACCATCTCCGAGAAGAAGGAGTACCTCGAGGCCGAACTCCCGGAACTCGAGGCGCAACTTGCTGACTTGAGCGAGCAGGAGCGCGCCGCGCTCGAAGCCGCGCAGGGCGGCGATACCGGAGCCGCGCAGCAGGCTGCTGCGGACCCGCAGGCCGCTCAGCAGCAAAATGAAGAAGCCACTGCCCAGGCGCAGGCGGCGGTCAATGAGCAGGCCCAGGAGCAGGGACAGACTGAGGTCAAGGCGAGCGGTACGGCCGCGACCGTCGTGAACTGGGCGCTGTCTCAGCAAGGCAAGCCGTACATTTGGGGTGGCGCTGGCCCCAATGGATACGACTGCTCCGGTCTGACGATGGCGGCGTACGCCCAGATCGGCATCAGCCTGCCGCACCAGTCCGAGGCTCAGGCCGGTCACGGCACCTCGGTGTCGTTGAGCGCGCTGCAGCCCGGAGACCTCGTGTTCGCACCGGGTCACGTGGCGATGTACATCGGCAACGGCACTGTCGTGCACGCCCCGCAGCCGGGCCAGACGGTTACCACCATGCCGATGGAGTACATGAGCTTCACGTCTGCGACCCGCTTGGTCTAGGCACGTCGCACCCAGAGTCGCCGAGGGGGCTCGCCGCTAACGCGGCGGGCCCCTCGAGCATGTTGCGGTGGAACCGGATCGCGCCGCAGCGCACCTTATGCGCAGTGCCGAACTGATAAAGAGCGACGAAGGAGTTGCATGGACGCTCGTTCCGTTCTTGCCGCGGAGGAAAGGAATTAGGGCTCGGTGGCGATCCTCATTATTGTCTTGATCATTGTCGCGGCGACGGCGGCCGGATTCTGGATCGAGCATCAACGCAAGAAGCGGATCCATGCGTTTGCCGCCGCGCGGTCGCTCACCTATGTGGCACGTGACAACCGCTGGGCTCGCGTCGACACCGGCCGACCGTACGGCGAGGGTCACTCGCACAAGATCAAACATGTGATGACGGGCGCCCATCGCGGCCGCCCGATCACGATTTACGAACATCAGTGGACGACCGGATCGGGTAAAGAATCGCAGACCCACGTGATGCATAAGACGCTGGTCGGTTTGCCGAAGAGCTTTCCGCGGTTGGAGCTGAGTCAAGAGGGGATGTTCGGCCGGCTTGCGCGCCGGATGGGGATGAAGGACATCGAACTCGAGTCGGACGACTTCAACCAGAAGTATCGGGTGGCCGGTGAACGACGCTTCGCGTACGACGTCCTGCATCCTCGAATGATGCAGTGGATGCTGAGCGCGGGTGCGCCAGGATTCACCATCAACGGGCCGTACATCGTACTGGCTGACAGCGGGAAACTCGACCTGAGTGCGGTCGACGCCGAAATCCAGTACCTCGACTCGATTATTGAGCAGTTGCCACGGTACGTCGTCGGCTGAGTCGCTCAGGTCTTGGCGGTGCGCGGTGCCTTATCGTGGACGGGCACCGAGACCTCCAGGGAGCAGCCGTGAGCCTAGCCGTACGCCGATCGTTGACCGGCGGCGTACTCGCCGTCGTGGTGACGCTGAGCGGATGCGGCGGGTCTTCGCCGGAGGAGACGCCGGACTCAAGCGCGGACGCGAGTGTGTCATCGAGTTCGGCCGAGCCGACGTTGCCGCCGCCGACCGGTCCGGGGTGCGAAGCGGTAGGTGATTTCGCGCCGTTCAGCGAGATGGACCTCATCGAAGCGTTGCACGCGATCCCGTCGACGCAAACGTTCGCCACGTATCTCGCCGAGGACGAGTCGGCCGCCGGCAAGTACGGGATGCTCGACGGCGTTACCGCGTTCGTACCGGTCGATTCGGCGTGGACAAAATTAGATGAAGCGAGCGTTGAGGACCTTGAGGATCCGGACCGCCGCATTCACGCCGTGCAGTACGCGTTGGTGCCCATCGAAGTCGCGCCGGATGAGCTGGCCGGTGCCGAGTTGCCAACTTTTCGCGCTCCAGACGTTGTGCTGACTGGCGCTGCCAGTGGCAACGGCATCATGCTCAACGGCTCCGCCAAGGTGCTGTGCTCGGCGATCCCGTTCGACGGCGGGCTGATCTACCTCACCGACACGCTCCTGCTCCCACCCAATTAGGCAGACGGTAGTTTGGAGCGCACGAACGTCGCACCACACCACACTTGGGAGTTCACCGATGAGCGATCGCGCGCGCTTGCTGGAGCTGATCAACGAGATCGCCGTCGTGCACGGCAAGGTCACCCTCTCTAGCGGAAAACAGGCCGACTGGTACGTCGACCTGCGCCGCGTCACGCTGCATCACGAGGCAGCACCGCTGGTCGGGGAGGTCATGCTGGCGGCCACCAAGGACATCGAGTACGACGTCGTCGGCGGTCTGACCCTCGGAGCGGACCCGGTCGCGACGGCGATGATGCACGCTGCCGCGGCGCAAGGACGCGCGCTGGACGCGTGCGTAGTGCGCAAGGAGCAGAAGAAGCACGGGATGCAGCGCCAAGTTGAAGGTCCGGGCGTCCAAGGTAAGCGCGTGCTGGCCGTCGATGACACCTCCACGACCGGCGGCTCGGTGCTGCAGGCGGTGGACGCGCTGCGCGCGGCCGGCGCCGAGGTCGTGGGGGTCGCGTTGATCGTCGAGCGCGGTGCGAAACCAGCGATCGAAGAAGCCGGTATACCGCTGTATTCTGCCTTTACCATCGCGGACCTTGCCGTCTGAGGCACGCGTAATGCGCGGCGCCAGTGCCCGACGTCCACTACCGTGGGCACCAATCGAACTGTCCGAGGAGGGCTCGACGTGAGCGCTGGTGTCGTCATCCTGATCATCGTCATAGCAGTGCTGGTCATCGCCGGCGTGTCGGCGGTTACCATGTACAACAGGTTCGTTTCGCAGCGCAATTTGGTCGCCGAATCATGGCGTCAGATCGATGTCGAATTGAAACGTCGTTACGACCTGATCCCGAACCTGATCGAGACCGTGAAGGCGTTCGCATCGCACGAGCGCCAGGTGTTCGACTCCGTCGTACAAGCACGCAGCAACGCGATCGCTGCGCGCAACGCTCCCGGAGCTACGCGCGAGGTCCAGGCCGACGCCGAGAAGAACCTCTCCGGCACGCTGGGCAATCTGTTCGCCGTCGCCGAAAACTATCCGACGCTGAAGTCGGATCAGAACTTCCTGCAACTGCAGCGCGAAATGACCGACACCGAAGACCGTATCGCCGCCGGACGCCGATTCTACAACGGCAATGTGCGGGCCTTGAACACGCGCGTCGAGTCGTTCCCGTCGATGATCATCGCGAACATGTTCGGCTTCGCTAAGGAGCAGTACTTCGAACTCGATGAGGTCGGCGCACGTGATGCGGTCCGCGCCGACTTCTCCACGCTCACCGGCTCGGGGCCCTCCAACCGTGAGATATACCGTCAGCCGGCCTCGGAGCAGGCCGGATCCGAGCCGCCGCAGATCGCGAGTGGTTACGTGCCGCCTGCTGTTCAGCCGGCCGAGAACCCGCAGGTCCAGCCCACTGAGCCCCGGCAGTTCCCGCCGACCCAGCCGCCTACCAGCGCCTAGCGCGGGTGCCGACTGCCCCGGACCGTTGGCCCTGCGGACCGCGTGACCTATCGTTGGCCCATGACACTGGACATCAACACGGTGAAGACGGTGTCGGTCATCGTGATCGGCGTCCTCATTCTCTTGGCGATCTTGGCGGCGACGATTATCCGCAAGATCCTTGGCAAGGTGATCACGGTCGTGATCGTGCTGGGGTTGGCCGTGGCGATCTACTGGCAGCGTGATTCGTTGACCAACTGCGCCCAGGAATGCCACTGCACTTTCTTCGGCCAAACGGTTGAGATACCCGAGAATGATCTGGTGAACTGCGCCTCATGACCGAACCCGATATCGACACCGCGCTGAAGGAACTCTCGATTGAGTTGCCGGACAGCGTGCTGGTCACCGATCCGGACATCACGCTTGCATACTCGCGGGACATGGCGATGCTCGCGCCGAGCGAACAGCCTGCGGCCGTTGTTCATGCCCGGACGACGGACGATGTTGTGACGGTGATGAAGACTGCCGCGCGGTACGGCGTACCGGTGCATCCGCGTGGCGCCGGTAGCGGCCTCGCCGGGTCCTCTAACGCCACTCGCGGCTCAATCGTGCTGTCGCTGGCGAGGATGAACCAGATCCTGGAGATCAATACCTCCGACCGATACGCGCGCGTTCAGCCCGGGGTGGTGAATCTCGACTTCCGTAAGGAACTCGCCGGTCATGGGCTCTTCTACCCGCCGGACCCGTCCTCGTACGACTGGTGCACGCTCGGCGGCAACCTGTCGACGAACGCTGGCGGACTGTGCTGCGTCAAGTACGGCGTGACCACCGATTTTGTGATGGGCCTGGAGGTCGTGCTCGCGGACGGCGAAGTGCTACGGACTGGACGTCGCACCGTCAAGGGTGTGGCGGGGTACGACCTGGCGCGGGTGTTCGTCGGTGCCGAGGGCACGCTCGGGGTGATCACCGAGGCCACGCTGATGTTGCGCCCGCTGCCTGAGCCCCCGGCGACCTTGGTTGCGTCGTTCGAGGACCTGCATGCCGCCGGAGCGGCGGTCCAGTCGATGATCGACTGCGGACTGGTGCCATCGCTGCTGGAAATCATGGATCAGACCGCGCTGCGCGCTGTCGAGGCGAAGTACCACATGGGGCTCGACCTCTCCACCAAGGCGCTGCTGTTGGCGCAGAGCGACAGTGGAGCCGAGCGCGCCGAACGTGAAATGAGCCAGATCGAGGAATGCTGCCGCAACGTCGGCGCTACCGAACTGCATCGGACGACGGATGCCGAAGAGGGCGACATGCTGCTGTTCGCGCGTCGACAGGCGCTGCCGGCACTCGAAGCGCTCAAGGGCGGCTCTCTGGTGGACGACGTCGCCGTCCCGCGTTCACGGATAGCCGAGTTCTTAGCGGGGTGTGAACAGATCGGCATCGACACCGATACCGTGATCGGAACGTGCGGGCACGCCGGCGACGGCAATATGCACCCCACGATCTGTTTTACTCCTGGCGATGACGCCGAATACGAACGCAGTAAGGATGCGTTCGGTCGTATCCTCGACCTCGGTCTGTCGATGGGTGGGACCGTCACCGGTGAGCACGGCGTCGGGTCGATCAAACAGGAGTTCTTGGCCAAGGAGATCGGCGATGTGGGGTTGCGGGTGCACCGCCAGATCAAGGACGCCCTTGATCCGCAAGGGATCCTCAACCCGGGCAAACTCTTCTAGCCGTCGCGGTGCGTTCGTTCTCGACCGGCCTGCTGCGACACATCGGCGAGCAGACCGAACTGGTTCTTTGACCCCATGTATTGATGTAAAGCGATCTAATTGCATAGCCATTCGTCAAAGCGTCATGCGCGCGTAACCGTGGCGATAGTTGTTTGGCCAGCCGAACCGCTCATCCTGATCGCATGGCTACCATGCTTTGCGCGCTGCCTTCCGTGCCCACCACGCCGGTCCGTTCCTACTCCTCGCACATCGTCCCGGCCGGACCCGAAGCCGAACTTGCGCTTCGGCTGCGCTACCGCGTATTCGCCGAAGAAATGGGTGCGCAGCTCACGGGGCAAGCCGGCCGCGACCTCGACGAATGGGATGCCTACTGTCAGCACCTGATGGTGCGCGATGACAGCAACGGCGACGTCGTCGGTACATACCGGATCTTCCCGCCGTCCTCGGCGGCAGTGCTGGGCCGGTCCTACTCCTCGAGCGAATTCGATCTGGATAACCTGCGCTCGTTGCAGCACAGCCTCGTCGAGGTCGGGTCGCGCCCGAGCATCGCAACGGCGCCGTGCTGAGCCAGTTATGGAGCGGATTGGCTCGCTACCTGATCACGTCGGGACACCGCTACCTAGGCGGCTGCGCCTCCATCTACCTCGACGAGGGGCGTCACAACGCGGCGCGAGTCGTGCGCAAGGCGCTGCGCGAGCACAGCGGGCCGGCCCAACTGAGTGTCACCCCGCACACGCCCTGGGAGTACGACCGGTACACCGGGGAAGGCAAGACGGTCATACCGCCGCTGCTTCGCGCCTACCTCAAACTCGGCGCGAAGGTGCTCGGGCAACCGTCGTACGATCCGGAGTTCAACACCGCCGACCTATTTATTCTTGTCGATACGCATGCGCTGGATCCGCGTGTGGCCAAGCGGTTCGTCGGGGAATAGGACACGGTCATGACGCGATTTGAATCCTGTCCGCACCTGTGCGCGCGCAGCGGCGTTACGTGCCGTCACGAGGTGTCGCGGTGGCGAGTAGCCATGCGTCTGCTGGAGATGTTTCGGATTGCCGTCGCCGGGGCGGTTGGTATCGCGCTACGGCGCGCCGCAGACGTCATCACGCGGCGGCGACGTACCCCGGCGTACATCGCCGAGGTATACCGCAAACTGCTGAACGCAGCCGGGATTCAGGTGCGCATCACCGGCGTACGACGCAACTTCGCCGACGACGATGAATCAGTCCTGGTCGTCGCGAACCACGTGTCCTGGCTCGATGTGATGGCGTACGCCTGGGTACAGCCGGTCACTATGGTCTCGAAGAAAGAAATCGCTGCGTGGCCGGTCATCGGGGCCGTGGCGCGGGTTGCCGGGACGATCTTCATCGACCGTCACAATCCTCGCGCCGTGGCGCGGACCGAGCGGCTGGTGGCGTCCCGACTTCGAGAGGGTGGCATCGTCGCGACGTTCCCGGAGGCCACCACGACCTGCGGACGTGGTCTCGGTCGGATGTTCCCGGCGATGTTTCAGGCTGCCGTCGACGCCGACGTGCCGGTGCAGCCAGTGGCGTTCACCTGGCTGGATCGTCACGGAGCGATCACCACGGCCGGCGCGTACGTCGGCGATCAGCCCCTGCTGGAGTCGATCCGGACGATCGTGAGCCAACGCGATCTCGTGCTGCAGATCGACATCCTGCCGAGGATCATGCCTAAACACGTGCGTCCGATGAACGATCGCAAGGCGTTGCGCACCGCTGCAGCAGAACGGATCGCCCTCGCGCTGGATCCCTCCGTGGGCGACTGGAACGCGCACCTGCGCCCGGCCACGTGCGTCGCCTACGTACTTCCGATTCCGCTGGTCGATGACCCGTTGGTGGGGCTGGACGTGATCGCCGGGATTCCGCGGGACGCCGCTCGCAGACCGCGTGCGGCAGGCGCTACGTAGACATACCTGTCGCGTAGCGACGCGTCGACGGTGCCGCTGCCCGGCGATAGGGTTCAGGTAGGCCGACAACCGCTGAACCAAGGAGAATGTGATGAGTGACTATGACGTACGCCAGGTCGTGCTGAGCACCGATGATCTGGACGCATCGATCGCGTTCTACACCCAGGCCCTCGGGATGACGTTGAAGTTCCGCGACGGCACACATTATGCCCAACTCGATGGCGGGTCTATCTCGCTGGCGCTCGCCACGCCGGTCGACCATCCCATTCCCGGCAAGATCGCGGTCGGCGTCAAGACGGCCGACGTCGATGCGGCGGCAGCAGCCGTCGCCGCTAACGGTGGCGCGATCATCAAAGAGGCATACAACGACGCGCACGAGCGTCGCGCGGTCGTGTATGACAACCAAGGCAACGGCATCGTTTTCAACAGCCCGCTGCCGAGGGGCTAAGCGAGAATGAGCGATTCGCAACTGAAAGACGCCGTCGCTGCGGTGCTGCCGCGGACGATCGAGGATCTGCAGGCGCTCGTGGCGATCGAATCGATCAGCGCATCGGCGGCGCACGATCACCAGGTCCGTGCGTCTGCGGATGCGGTCGTCGCGCTGTTGGCTGAGATCGGCTGTCCGGATGTTCGGATCGTGTCCGACGGCGGCAAACCGGCTGTCATCGGGCACTTTCCCGCGCCGGAAGGGGCGCCCACGGTGTGCCTGTATGCGCATCACGACGTCCAGCCCACGGGTGAGGAAGCGTTGTGGACATCGCCGCCGTTCGCGGCGACCGAACGCGACGGACGACTCTATGGCCGCGGCGCGGCCGACGATAAGGGTGGGATCGCCGCCCACCTCGCGGCCTTACGGGCGTTCAAGGGGAAGCCGCCGGTAGGCGTCACGTTGTTCATCGAAGGCGAGGAGGAGATCGGCTCGCCATCGCTGCGTACGATCCTGCAGCAGCACGCCGACGCATTGCGCGCCGACGTCTATGTCATCGCCGACTCCGGGAACTGGGCTGTAGGCCGACCAGCCTTCACCACAACGTTACGCGGTATGGCCGACTGCGTCGTCGAAGTGGCCACCCTCGATCACGCGTTGCATTCCGGTGTGTTCGGCGGCGTAGTCCCTGACGCGGTGACCGTCCTGTGTCGGCTGCTAGCGACCTTGCATGACGACGCTGGGAATGTGGCGATCGCTGGGTTGCGCGAGGCGCCGCTGACCGACCTCCCGGATGCGGGCGACCGGATCCGCGCCGAGGCCGGCCTGCTCGACGGGGTGCAGCAACTCGGCGACGGAAACGTGTTCGACCGGATGTGGAACAAGCCGTCGGTGAGCGTGCTCGGCATCGATGCCCCGTCGGTGCGCGACGCGGCAAATGCGCTGCTGCCGGTTGCGCGGGCCAAGGTCGGGTTGCGCGTAGCGCCCGGTGATGATGCGCACCAAGCGCTGGCCGCGTTACGCGCACATCTCGAACAGCACGCGCCGTGGGGTGCTCGCGTGCGGGTCATCGACGGCGAGGTCGGCCAACCCGGCGTTGTCCCGTTCGAGGGCCCGGTGTGCGATCTGGCCGCCGAGGCCATGGCTTCGGCGTACGGCGTGGAACCGGTGTTTATGGGGATCGGCGGCTCAATTCCGATGATTGCCGACTTTCAAGAGGTCTTTCCGGACGCGGTCGTTTTGGTGACTGCCGTCGGTGACCCCGACAGCCGTCAGCACGGTGTGGATGAATCTCTGCACTTGGGCGATTTCGCTCGAGCCGCCACGGCTGAGGCGTTGCTACTGGCCAAGCTAGGAAACGCCGGATCCGTAGCGTCTACGTAGCCATCCGGATCGCGGCGTGCCGCGTCGTGACCCGTCACCTGAGAGCCGCAGCCGATATATCTGATCTCACACTTACATATAAGGTTAGTCTGCCCTAACTTAGTGGGTTGATCAACTGAATGGGTGGAGGTCCGATGAAAGGTTCAGCGCGCGCCGTCGCGGCGATCACGGCAGTGATGGCCTTGCTGCTGTCGGCATGCGGTTCGTCTGATGACGACGGCGGCTCGAACGACGCCAGTGACGGCTCGGGCGTCACCGTGACCACGAAATTCGGGGACGTGTCCGTTCCCGAAGATCCCGAACGTGTCGTGGTGATCGGCGGTGCCTGGACCGACACCGCGCTGGCACTCGGGGTCGAGCCGGTAGCGGCCGGCGGCGTCGACCTCGACAACGCGCCCTGGTTGGACGGCGTAATCGACGAGTCGATTGTCGACGATGAGCTGCTCGGTGCAGACGGCTCGGTGAACCGGGAGAAGGTCGCCTCCTACGAGCCAGATGTGATCATCGTTCAGCCGTTCTCGATCAACGATGAGGCTGCGTACGATGCCCTTAGCGAGGTCGCACCGGTCGTCACCGGCATGGACGTCAACGATTCCTGGACGCACGTGCTTGACGTCGTCGCAACGAGCACCGGTACCGCGGACAAGGCCGAAGAGATCACCGCCGAGGTGGATGCGAAGGCCGCTGAACTCAGCGAAGCCGCCCCCGAACTCGCTGGCAAGACCTATCAGTGGGTCCGGTACGACCAGGACCAGTTGTACTTCGGCAACGGGTCGCTGCTCGACCTGCTCGGCCTCGAGCCTGGAAACGGCCAGGACAACACGATGAACACCAGCGCGTCGATCTCGCGGGAGAATCTGCCCGAGTTGGACGCCGACGTCGTCGGCATCTTCTGCTTCAGCGACTGCGCGCCGCTGAAGGACGATCCGCGGTTGGCCGACCTGCCTTCCTCGAAGTACGGATCGCTGTTCTTCCCCGACCTTGCCCTCGCAGTCGCGATCAACAGCGCCTCGCCGCTGACGGTCGAGTACGTCTTTGACGAGCTCGGCCCGCAGCTCACCGAAGCCGCACCGAAGATGGCCCAGTAGCGCGTGACGAGTACGCCGGTCGCCGCCGAACGCTCCGGCCGTCGTCGTGACGGTCGGAGCGCGTGGACGCGCGGCGGCGGACTGCTTGTCGGCCTTGCGCTGCTGGCGACCGCGGTTCTGCTGAGCCTCGCGATCGGCTCCAGCGACATCCCGTTTCCGCGGGTGATCGACGCCCTGCTCGGGCATGGTTTGCGAGACGACAACGTCAACATCTGGGGATCCCGATTTCCGCGGACGGTCGTCAGCATCATCGTCGGCGCCGCGCTCGCGGTCGCCGGCGTGCTCATCCAAGCGCTGACGCGTAATCCGCTCGCCGACCCGGGAATTCTCGGGGTGAATGCCGGCGCGGCCCTGTTCGTCACGCCCAGCACTCTCCTGTTCGGCATCGCAGCGCCCGGCGACATCGTCTGGTTCGCCATCGGCGGCGCGCTGCTGACCACCATCGGCGTTTACGCCATCGGAGCCGCGCACAAAGGAGGGTCCGGCGCCGAGCGGCTCACCCTGGCCGGCGTCGCCGTCGGCGCGGTACTGATGGGCGTCACGACGGGCATCATGCTGGAAAACCCGAGCGTGTTCGACCAAATGCGCTCGTGGCTGACCGGGTCCGTGCTGGGACGTTCGGTGAACGACATACTTCCGGTGTTGCCCTTGATCGTGCTCGGGCTGCTGCTGGCGATAGCCGTCGTACGGCCGTTGAACGCTATCTCGCTCGGCCAGGACACCGCGCGCGCCTTAGGCGTCAATTTAGGCCGCGCGCGCGTGGTGGTCGTCATCGCCGTCGCGTTGCTGGCCGGATCAGCTACCGCGATCGCCGGTCCCATCCTGTTCGTCGGCCTGATGGTTCCGCACGTCGTGCGGTGGATCACCGGACCCGATCAGCGGTGGGTGCTTGCAGGTTCGCTCATCGTTGGCCCGCTGCTCATGGTGACCTCGGACGTCGTCGGTCGAGTCGTTCTGCCGCTCGGTGAAATCCCCGTTGGCATCGTGACGGCTTTCGTTGGCGCTCCCGTACTGATCCTGCTGGCGCGCCGACGGAACGCGAGCGAAGCATGACGACCGACACGACCACGCGCCGACGTCCGACGCGGATGCCGGACGGGCGGCCCGCGGTACGGCTCGGTGTCGGCGCGGTTCGGGTGCAGTTCACCCTGCGCACCGGCGTGGTGGTGGGCGCCCTGCTGATCGTGGCGCTGATCGCCGCCATCCTCGCTTTGCGGATCGGGGACTATCCGCTCACCTTGACTGAAGTGCTCTCGGCGTTCGCTGGCGACGACAGCCAATTCAGCTACGTCGTGGTGCTGGCTGTCGCGCTGACCGCTGTCGTCGCCGCGACCGCCGGCCCCATCGCCTTCGTGGCGCTGGCGGCGCCGCAGTTGGCCCGACGCATGACGGCCTCTGCGGGTATCGCCCTGGTACCGTCCGCGGCGATGGGTGCGTGTTTGTTGTGCGTCTCGGACTTCGTCGCCGCACAGCTGTTCGGCAACATCCCGGTCGGTCTGGTCACGGTCGGCATCGGCGGCGTGTATCTCGTCTGGTTACTCATCCACGAATCCCGGAGGTCAGCATGAACGAGCAAGTCACCGATGGTGCTGTGCTGCCGTCGACGGGGCGAGAAGCGGCGCCGAACGGTGCTTCTCGGATGAGCGCGTCCATGCCGCTGCGCGCGATTGATGCCACTCTTGGCTACGACGGTCGGACCATCAGCGAACATCTATCGATCGACATCCCGGAGAACTCCTTCACCGTGATCGTCGGTCCGAACGCGTGCGGCAAGTCAACCCTACTGCGCGCGCTCGCGCGACTGCTCACTCCACAGGCCAGGGAGGTGCTACTCGACGGACGCGCGATCGCGTCGTACCCCTCGCGCGAGGTGGCGAAACGGCTCGGCCTGTTGCCGCAGTCCTCACAGGCTCCCGACGGTATTCGCGTCGCTGAACTGGTTGGTCGCGGGCGTTACCCGCATCAGCGGTTGCTGCGTCAATGGTCAGCGGCGGACGACGACGCCGTGGCTGAAGCGATGACCGCCACCGGCGTGAATGACTTGGCATCGCGTGTCGTTGACGAACTGTCCGGCGGCCAGCGGCAGCGAGTTTGGGTCGCGGTGGCGCTCGCGCAACAGACTGAGTTGCTGTTGCTGGATGAGCCCACGACCTTCCTGGACATCGCGCATCAGCTGGAGTTATTGGAACTGTTCAGTGCGCTGCACCGCGCCGGTCGCACGGTGGTGGCGGTATTGCACGACCTGAACCATGCCGCGCGGTACGCCGATCACATCATCGCGATGAAGGCCGGCCGGGTGATCGCGGCCGGCCCGCCGGCCGAGGTCGTGACGGTCGACTTCGTACACGAAGTGTTCGGTCTGCGCTCGCTCGTCGTACCGGATCCCGCGACCGGGACGCCGATGGTGGTGCCACTTCGTCCCTCGGCTACGGCCGAGGGCACGCGCGATCTGAGTTACTCGGCCGGCGCGTAGATGGGAGTACGGGAGCGGCTAGGTCTGCCCTGGTTCGCGCCGGCGGAGACGCCGTACAAGATTGCCGACGTGAAGATCGACGAGGACACGACCGCGCGAGGGCTCAGCTGGGCGACGATCTGGGCTCCACGACGGTACGTCATCCCCGGCGCGCTGCTGGGAGTGCTACACCAGCTAGGTGAGGCGCTGGTTCCGGTGCTCGCGGGACTGGCCATCGACAACGCGATCCGCGACCCCGACTTCTCCACATTGTTCATGTGGCTGGCGTTGCTCGCGCTCGACTTCGCGATGCTCTCCATCTCATGGCGGTTCGGTTCCCGTATCGGCTGGATCGGAATGCACGCCGTACGCCAGAAACTTCGGGTACTGCTCGCCGAACGATTGCTGGATCCGCGCGGTAGCGCCGATCGCGAGCGGCTCCCCGGAGTATCGATGTCGATCGCGAGTTCCGACGTCGATCGGCTCTCGCTGGTCGTGGCGATCGGTGTATACCCACTCGGTCAGGCGCTGGGCGTCGCCTTCGCGGCCGTCGTCCTGCTGACGATCTCCTGGCCGCTGGGGCTCGGCGTACTGCTCGGGGTTCCTGCGCTGTTGTTCCTGATGGATCGGGCGGGCGAACCGCTGCGGCGGCGCAGCGCGACCGAGCAGCAGATGGCCGCGGCCGCGGCCGGTCGAGCTGCCGACCTGATGAGCGGCTACCGCATCATCAAAGGGATCCGCGCCGAGGAGCAGGCCGACCAGCGCTATCGCAGCACCAGCCGTGACGCACTGTCGGCGACGCTGCAGGCCCGCAGTGTGTACGGCGGTTACCTCGGACTGGTGAACCTGCTGACGGGATTGTTTATCGCGGCAATCGGCACGGCCGCGGGCTACCTCATGGTGACTGGACAGGTGTCGATTGCCGAACTCGTGACCGTCGCGGGACTTGCCCAGTTCATCATCGGACCGCTGCAAGCGCTGAGTACCAACTTCGGAACGTTCTGGTCACGCGGTCTGGCGTCGGCTGACCGAGTGTTAGCGGTGCTGCGTGACGAACCCCGGCACGTAGGGGATCGGGCGCTCGCCGAAACCGACCGTCCAGCCGAATTGCGGATCGCCGACGACCTGTGCGTCTACCCCGGCGAGTTTGTCGTCGTACGAGCCGATCAGGACGCCGCGAGTGAACTGATCCGCGCGGTGAGCATCGGCGAGGGCGAGGGACGTGTCACGTACGGTGGCGAGGACGTCGCGGCGCTGGAGCCAAACGGATATCGCGCCCAAGTGCTCGTCGCCCCACATGACGCGCAACTGTTCGCCGGGAGCGTATTGCACAACGTGACGCTGGAGCGGCGGCGCGATGAAACTGGACGCGCGGCCCTGCGGGCCTCGGGCCACGGCGAGATTCTGCACTCTGATGCGCTCAATGCTGAAGTTGGTCACGCCGGCGAACGGCTCTCGGGTGGGCAACGGCAGCGTGTAGCACTGGCGCGCGCAGTGGCGCAGGACCCACCGGTGCTTGTGCTTACCGAACCCACCACGGCGGTCGATTCGGTGACCGAGGTGCAGATTGCCGCGAACCTGCGCGATGCGCGCGCGGGCCGCAGCACCCTGGTCATCACTGGCTCGCCAGCGTTCCGTGCCGTCGCCGACCGGATCGTCGATTGGCCGCGACCATGAGTTCGACCGAGCAGGGCACGGAAGTGCGTCTGCCCATCGCGACTGCAGCCCAGACCCGCGCGGCGATCGCTAGATCACTTCGCGGGCGGTGGTGGTCGCTGGCCGCGGCGACGGTGCTGCTGATCGGCTCGGCCGCCGCGGGACTGGTCATGCCTGCGTCGCTGGGTGCGATGGTGGACGCCGACGGTCAGTCGCGGGTTGTGTGGCTCGGGATAGCGATGGGCGCCGCCGCGATCGCGCAAGGTGGGCTGCTCGCACTCGGGCTGGTCATCGCCAGCCGTTTGACGGAACGATTGCTCGCCGACTTGCGTGAACGCATGGTGTCGCGCGCACTGCGGCTTCCGCACAGCACGGTCGAGCAGGCTGGTGCCGGCGACCTGGTCAGCCGCGCGACCGACGACGTCGCACAGATCGCCGAAGTGGCGCCACGTGTGGTGCCCGCGGTCGGCGGTGCAGCATTCACCATCCTGATGACGCTCTTCGGTATGGCACTGCTGGACTGGCGATTCGCACTGGCGATGCTGGTGATCGTGCCGTTGCATGTGCTCGCGATGCGCTGGTACCTGCGTACCGCGCCACAGGTGTACCAGGCCGAGCGAGCGGCGAATGCGCAGAAGACCGCGCAGCTGCTGCGGGCGATGCAGGGTATCGATACGGTCCGCGCGTACAACCTGTCCGCGCGCGAAGAGCGCGAGATCGGTGCGGCATCATGGCGAGTGGCGGTGTGGTCGCTGCGGGCACGCATCGTGCAGAACCGGTTTTTCGGCCGGTTGAACACGGCCGAGTTCGTCGGCACCGCCGCGATCCTGCTCGTGGCGTACTGGCTGGTCAGCGATGGGTCGGTGTCGGTCGGAATGGCGACCACGGCGGTCCTGTTTTTCCTGCGGTTGTACGACCCGATCGGCCAGTTGCTGTTCGTGGTCGACGATCTACAGTCCGCGGCTGCCTCGCTCGCGCGCATCGTGGGCATCGACTTCGCCGCCGGGCAGCACGACGATCGGGGGAGCGATCCTCAGCGGGAGGTCGCGTCGTCGGCCCGGCCAGGCGATGTCGTTGCCGGGTTGTGGGATGTTTCCTTCGGCTACGATCCTGCGCGGCCGGTGCTGCGTGATGTCTCAATCTGTGTTGGCCCGGCCGAACATGTTGCGCTCGTAGGTGCATCCGGCGCCGGTAAGTCAACCGTCGGCGCACTGCTCGCCGGGCTTCGCGAACCGGATAACGGCTCGCGTGCGATGGAGCCTGACGCGTTCATGATCAGCCAGGAAGTGCACGTCTTCGACGGCACGCTGCGCGAAAACCTGCTGCTCGCCGCCCCGGGAGCATGCGACGAGCAGTTGCTCGCCGCATTCGAGTCGGTAGGTGCCGGACCGCTCGTGGCCGCGATGCCCGACGGGCTGGACACCCAGGTCGGACACCAGGGGCACCAGGTGAGCGCCGCCGATGCGCAACTCGTGGCGCTCGCTCGGGTAGTCCTCGCCGACCCGCCCTTTGTCATCCTGGATGAGCCGAGCGCTGAGGCTGGTAGCGCGCAGTCCTCGGCACTGGATGCCGCTGTGGCTGCGGCGATCGAGGGCCGTGCCGCGTTGGTGATCGTGCACCGGTTGACGCAGGCTGCGCAGGCCGACCGCGTGGTGGTGCTGGCTGAGGGCGCGGTCACCGAACAGGGCACCCACGATGAGTTGCGCGCAGCGCCGACGGCGTACGCCGCGATGTGGGATGCGTGGCAGTCGAACCGTTCGCCGGGCGCCGGCGTTCCGCGCGCGTAGCCGGTGGGCCGCAGATCTGTGGATCTCACGAGTTCAGCTTCCAGAGTCCTGGAATCTGACAGTTCCGTTGTGCCCGACCGCTTACTAGTGTGGGTAGACAGACTGCATTTTGCGCGCCGGCCAGGGCGCGTTCACTGCATACCGTATTGCGGGTGCACGTGCCGAGGGAGTGACGATGTCGGTTATCAGCCCGAACGACGCTGAGGTCAGCGAGCCGGAAATCAAACCGCGCCAGGAGATCCTCACCGGGACCGAAGCCGTCGTCCGGCTCTTGGTCGAGCAGGCGAAAGCCGACCGCCGAGCGGGACGCAACACCGGCGGATTCGCCTCGGGGTACCCTGGTTCACCGGTCGCGCGCATTCACGACCTGCTGCTGGCGCAGCGCGAGGAGTTGAAAGAGTACGGCGTCCACTCGGCCGGCGGGCTCAACGAGGAGTTGGCCGCCACCGCCATCTGGGGCAGCCAGACCGTCACGGGGCTTGATTCTGCCGAAGTCGACGGCGTATTCGCATTGTGGTACGCCAAGGCCCCAGGCGTTGATCGTGCCGGCGATGCACTGCATCACGGCAACATCCGCGGTGCCGCACCGACCGGCGGCGTGATCGTCGTGGCCGGTGACGATCCGAAGCCGAACGCTACGGTGTACCCGTCCGATTCGTCGCGGACCATGGCGTCCTGGGGGATGCCCGTACTGTACCCGGGCAACATGCAGGAGGTCATCGATCTCGGCCTGCACGGGTACGCGATGTCCCGCGCGAGTGCGCTGTGGATCGGCATGAAGCTGGTGACCGATGTCGCCGACGGATCTGCCACCGTCGACTTGGACCCCGACAGGGTCAGTCCGATCATTCCGTCGATCGAACTGGATGGCGCACCGTTTGTGCCGAAGATACGGATCAATGAGGCCGGCGTCGGCATGCTGGAAGCTGAGCGCGATCTCTACCTCGGACGGCTCGCAATGGCAGCAGAATACGTTCGCGTGAACGAACTCAACCCGGTGCACAGCGGATTGGGCAGCGCTCGGATAGGTCTGATCGCCCCCGGCAAGACGTACTACGACCTCCGCCAGGCGCTCGATCGACTCGGGCTGGACGACGAGAAACTGACCGCGCACGGCATCCGGCTCAAGCAGGTTCGCGCGCTGTATCCGCTCGGTGCCAGGGAATGGGCCGAGTTTGCCGACGGGCTCGCCGAGATTATCGTGGTCGAGGAGAAGCAACCGTTCCTGGAGAACCAACTCAAGGACATCTATTACGCAGCGACACATCGTCCGGTGCTCGTCGGGCGCGCCACACCGGAAGGCACGGAGTTCCTGCCGGTCGGCGGTGAACTCAGCACCGAGACGATTCTACGGATCGTCGGCGGCCGACTGCGTGACGTGCCCGAGATTGCCACCGCCGAACAGCCGCGACCGGAGCCGGTGCGTAAACTCTTGCCGTTAGCGACGTCGCGCGCGGGATTTTTCTGCTCGGGCTGCCCGCACAACACCTCGTTGCAGGCGCCCGAAGGATCGCAGGTCGGGGCCGGGATCGGCTGCCACATCATGGCGCTGCTGGTCGATAGGGACAAGTACGGCGATATCCGCAGCTACACCCAGATGGGTGGCGAGGGCGCGCAATGGGTGGGCATGCAGCCCTTCGTCTCCGATAAGCACCTGTTTCAGAATCTCGGCGACGGGACGTACCACCACTCCGGCAGCCTCGCCGTACGCCAGGCGGTGTCCGCAGGGGTCCACATCACCTACAAGTTGCTCGTCAACGGGACCGTGGGGATGACCGGCGGTCAGGACATCTCCGGTGGGATGAAGGTCCCTGACCTGGTCAGCGAACTGCTGGCCGAGGGTGTCACCAAGGTCGCGATCACCACCGAGGAGCCGGATCGGTACAGGGGAGTGCGGCTGCCGCGCGGCGTGCAGGTACACGATCGTGCCGAGATCATCGCCGTACAAGAAGAACTGCGCGAGCATCCCGGAGTCACGGTCCTCATCCACGATCAGGAGTGTGCCTCCGAACGGCGCCGCCGCTGGCGCTCCGAACGCAGCAAGCCCACCACGCGGGTGCTGATCAACGAGCGCGTGTGTGAGGGTTGTGGGGATTGCAACGAGCAGTCGCAATGCCTGTCGGTGCAGCCGACGCAGACGCCGTTCGGGCGCAAGAACACCATTCATCAGTCCAGCTGTAACCTTGATTTCTCTTGTGTGAAGGGAAACTGTCCGTCGTTCGTCACGGTGGATGTGAAAGATGCCGTGTTGCCGCAGAAGGCGCAGGCGCCCGAACCGCCGACGGTCGCCGAACCGACGAAGCTGGTGCGCGGCTCGGAGTTCAACGTGCAACTCGCAGGTATCGGCGGCACCGGTGTGGTGTCGGTGAGTCGCGTGATCGCGGCGGCCGCGGCGATCGAGGGTCGGCAGGCCCGAGCTCTCGACCTGACCGGCTCGACGATCAAGGCCGGACCCGTGGTGTCACACATCCACGTGCGTGACACGGACACCGAGGCGCCGTCGAAGATCGACGCGGGCTCGGCCGACCTGTACATCGCCTTCGACCTGTTGACCGCGGTCGCGCCCGACAACCTTGTGTCCTCGGCTGCGGACCGTACCGTGCTGGTGGCATCGACGAGCGCCGTACCGACAGCAGACATGGCGATTGACTCGAAGGTGTCCTACCCCGCGCTGTCCGAGTTGCGAGCGCAGATCGACGCGGTCACCCGCGCCGATCACAATGCCTATCTCGACGTGGAGCATGTCGCCGACGCGCTGTTCGGCAATCACATGGCCGGCAACGCGCTGTTGCTCGGCGTTGCCTACCAACGTGGAGCGATCCCGATGGCGGCCGACAGCATCGAGCAGGCAATCGAAAATGACCGAATCGCCGTCGAGCAGAATGTCAAGGCGTTCCGGTGGGGGCGAGCGCTGGTCGCCGATCCCCAACTGTTGGCCGGACTCAGCAACGACGCGGTCGCAGACAAGCAAGACTTGCTGGATGCCACCTCGCGCGAACTCATCGCGAAGATCGGCGCGGACGGCGAACTCGCCGATGTTCTTTCGATCCGGATTCCGGATCTGATCGGATATCAGAACGCGAAGTACGCCCGCAGTTACGCAGACCTCGTGGCGCAGGCGGCTCGTGCGGATGTCCGGGTCGGCGGCAATGGATCCTTCGCAACCGCTGTGGCAACTCAGGCGCACCGGTTGATGGCGTACAAGGACGAGTACGAAGTGGCGCGACTGCACCTGCTGGAATCCTCGCGGATGCAGGTGGAGTCGACGTTCGGAACCGGTGCACAGGTGTCGTGGAATCTGCAGCCGCCGACGCTGAATCTGTTCGGGCTCGATCGCAAGATCAAGGTGGGGCAGTGGTTCAAGCCGGCGTTCACCGCGTTACGCGGTACGAAGGCGCTGCGCGGTACGTTCGCTGATCCGTTCGGCCGAGCCGCTGTACGCCGCCTCGAACGCGAGTTGGTTGCGCACTACCGGGACCTGGTCACCGCTGCGGCCGCGGCGATCAACTCCGGCAATTACGCTGACATGGTCGAACTGGTCGGCTGCGCCGATGTGATCCGTGGCTACGAGGAAGTGAAGTTGCGCAACGTCTCGAAATACCAGGACCGGATCCGGCGAGCCGCGTCGAAGGTGGCGCTGGACGTGCCCCGTGCCCGCCGAATCGATGAACTTGTCGCGCAAGGAATGTAGTACGGCCATCGATCGTAGCGGCGACGAGCAGCCGGGGAGTGGACATGCGGTGAGGCGCACCTGTCCCGCTACAGGCGCTATGGAATGACGCCGTCAGCGCGGAGCGTGGCGATCTCGGACGGACCGTAACCGGCCTCGGCGAGTACCGCGTCCGTATGCTCTCCGACGCTCGGTGGTAGCCGCAGCGGTGCTTTCTCGGCGAAGTCCATGCTGAACGGTGTGCTCACCGCGCGAAGGTCTGGGGCGTCCGGAAATGGCAGCGTGAAACCGTTGACGCGCGCCTGTTCATCGTGGGCAATGTCTTCGGGTGTGGCGATTACCTCGAACACGATCCCCGCCGCCGAGAGCGAGCGCTGCCAGTGGTCGCGGTCGTGTTGCTCGAACACAGCCTGCACCTGCTCGAACAGTGCCGTCGAGTTTTCCTGCCGATACTTCTTGGCCGCGAACCGTGGATCAGCCACCAACTCATCCAGACCGAGGCACGCACGCAACGTTGGCCAATGCCGGTCCTCGTTCAGGATTCCTAGGGCGAGCCAGCGATCATCTGCGCACTGGTACGGCGCGGTCAACGCGTTCAGCGACTGCCGTCGAGGTGGACGCGGCACGAACCGCGCGCCGTTCAACGCCGCCGTCGCGTAGTACCCGTTGGCCCAGAGGCCGTTGGCTAGCAAGGATGAGCGCACGAGGGCGCCCTGGCCAGTGCGTTCACGCTGATACAGCGCGCTTACGATCGCGGCGTACAGCGCCATCGCAGACGGGTGATCTCCCTGCCCGGACACCGATTTGGCCGGCTCATCGGCGGCGCTGACCCGCACCTGGTCCATCAGCCCGGAGCGCGCCCAGTACGCCGTACTGTCGAATCCGGGCTTAGTGGCCTCCTCACCGAATTCGCCGAACGCAGTGAACGAGCCGTAGATCAGCCGGCTATTCAGCGCCGACAGTGTCGCGTGGTCGACGGCGAGTTTCTCGCGGGTTTGCAGCGGAAGGTTGGTGACGAAGACATCGGCGTCCGCGACGAGCCGATGTACGACGTCGCGTCCCGCGTCGGTGGTCAGGTCGATCGCGAGACCGCGTTTATTGCGGTTGTCCATCAGGGCGCCATACTCGATCTCGGCCTGCGGCATCCCTGGCAGAGCGGAGACTTGTCGATAAGCGTCGCCAGTGGGTGCTTCGATCTTGATGACGTCCGCGCCGTACTCGGCCATGACCGTCGTTGCCGCGCGACGGCCTTGCGCTGTTTGCAGTTCACGAACCGCATCGAGGTGCGGATCAGATGAACCACGCACGTCTGGACCATCGATTCTGGCCAGGTGGCCTCGATCGCTTCGGGGAAGCCGGTGAGCCCGTCGCAGCACACGATCAGCACGTCGCGCACGCCGCGGTTAGCCAGTTCGGCGCAGACTAAGGCCCAAAACTTCGATCCCTCAGTGGCCTGGATCCAGATCCCCAGAACGTGCTTGATGCCCTCCA
>JBKEDB010000160.1:0-9316 GCA_047975195.1 Cumulibacter sp.
GGTACGCGGCCTGCCATTGGTGCCACGTGATGGCGCACGAGTCTTTCGAGGACCCGGTGCTCGCCGCATTGCTCAACGAGAATTTCGTCAGTATCAAGGTCGACCGCGAAGAGCGTCCCGACGTCGATGCTGTCTATATGTCGGCCACCGTCGCGTTGACCGGCCAGGGCGGCTGGCCGATGACTGTGTTCGCGACGCCTGAAGGGCAGCCGTTCTACTGCGGGACGTACTTTCCGCCGTCCCCACGCCAGGGCATGCCGTCGTTCACTCAACTGCTGCACGGGGTCGCCGAAGCGTGGCGCGAGCGCCGCGAGCAGGCGTTGGAGACCGCCGGGACCGTCGCCGCCCATATTCGCCAACGCCAACTGACGGCTGGTCACCGGAGTGGCAAGGTGCCCGATTCCGACACGTTCGCTGCCGCGACCGAACGGCTCAGTGGCGTCTTCGATGCGAAATACGGCGGCTTCGGCTCGGCACCCAAGTTCCCGCCGGCGACCGTGCTCCCTGCGCTGTGCGCTGGGAACGAACGGGCGCGCGAGATGGCCGTGGCCACCATGAAGGCCATGGCGTACGGCGGAATCTACGACCAGCTCGCCGGAGGGTTCAGTCGCTACAGCGTCGATGCGCAGTGGGTCGTACCGCACTTCGAGAAGATGCTCTACGACAACGCGTCGTTGCTGTCGGCGTACGCCGCGTGGATCCCGACCGACACCACCGGGCTCGCAACTCGCGTCTGCTCAGAGATCCTTGATTTCCTAGAAACTGACCTGCGGACCGACGCCGGTGCGTACGCCTCCTCGCTGGACGCCGACACCGACGGCGTCGAAGGGCTCACGTATGCCTGGACTCCGGCTCAGCTCGCAGAGGTGCTGGGCGAGGCTGATGCACAGTTGGCGGCTGAGTTGCTGAAGGTGACCGAGCACGGCACCTTCGAACACGGAACCTCCACGCTGCAGATGGCGGTCGCGATCGACAGCAAGCTCGGTGCCAAGTGGCCGATCTGGCGTGCAGCGCTACGCGAGGCCCGTGCGACTCGTCCGCAACCCGGCCGCGACGACAAGGTCGTCACCGCCTGGAACGCGCTTGCGATCAGCGGCTTGTGCGATCTGTACCGGGTAACGGGGAACACCCGAGCGCTGATCGCCGCCCGCCGCGTCGCCGACGTACTCATCGACACTCATGTCATCGATGGTGTGCTGGTGCGCGCGTCGATCGGCGGCACCGCAGGAGCCGTCGGCGGGATGTTGGAGGACTATGCGGCGTTGGCCGCGGGGTTGTTGCGATTACACCTGGCGACCGCCGCGCGGCGATACCTGGAGATCGCGATACGCCTCATCGACCGCGCGCGTTCACTGTTTGTCGACGACGAGGCGTTGTACGCCGATGCGCCCAGCGACAGTGACCTGATTCATCGGCCGGCGGAGGTGTTCGACAATCCGACGCCGTCGGGTATCGCCAGCCTTATTGATGCGCTCGCGCTCGCGCACGCGATCACTGGTGAGGGGGCATATAGCGATGCGGTTGAACGGCTGCTCGTGCATCTGAGTCCGGTGCTGGAACAAGCCCCGAATGCTGCGGGCACGATCTGGCGCGTCGCGCAGAGTTGGGCGGCTGGCATGCCGACCTACGTCGTCGCCGGACCTGAATTTGATGAAGACACCAGTCGGCTGGAGGTTGAGGTACGGGAGATCGCTGGCCCTGGGGCGCTCATTTTGGTGGGGCACGACGAGGCAGCTTCGCCGCTGCTGGCTGGCCGCGTTGGGTCCTTTGGGCGCCTGTTCGCATGCCGCGGGGGAGTGTGCGATCGTCCGGTGACGCACGTCGCCGATCTTCAGGTCCGGTAGCTGGCACAACAGGTGCCTGCGGTCTAGACAAAGTGTCGCGATCGCCAGGCCAAGCGCCCCATCCAGACCAGGAAGCCGGGATCCGAGCCGCGGCAGTCCCCACGCCCGGTCGCAAAAAACGCAGCGAAATCGGCTAGGCATGATTCAGAGTGCGATGCCCTGCCGATTTCGCTGCGTCTTTAGAGCGCGCCGAGTATTGAACTCAGTCAGGGCTGCGAGAGCTCAGTTAGATCAGCGGACTGTGGTAGAGGACGAGAAACACCGCGATGAAATGACTGATAGCCGCCAGCACCGTGAAGGCGTGGAACACCTCGTGGTAGCCGAAATGCCCGGGCCGCGGGTTCGGTTTCTTGGTTGCGTAACACACCGCGCCGACGGTATAGCAGACCCCGCCGACCAGCAGCAGCACGAGCGCGGCGACCCCACCGTTGTCCAGTATCGGCCCAAGCACGAAAACGGCCGGCCATCCGACCGCAACGTAGATCGGTACGCCGAGCCATCGTGGGGCTTGCGGCCACACTGTCTTCAGTATGACGCCGAGTAGTGCGCCGCCCCAGACAACCCCGAGGATCCACCACCGCGCGGCGCCGTCGAGCGCGATCAGCCCAAACGGGGCATACGTTCCCGCGATGAATAGGAAAATCATGCAGTGGTCGAGACGCTTCATGACCATCCACCCGCGCGGGGTCCAGCGGCGTCGGTGGTACAGCGCCGATGTCCCGAAAAGCAGGAGCATCGCCGCGCAGTATATGGATACGGCTAGAGCGGCGCGACCGCTCTGCACTGCCGCCAACGGAACGAGGACGGCAGTTTGCGCGATGGCGGTAAAGAACGCAACGAGATGAATCCAGCCGCGCCACGTTGGCCTGGAGTCGAGCGGTTCGTAATCGGAGTCCGATTCTGCTAACCGCGACTCAAGATCACGGCGGTCGACAGTCGCGGTGGGGGCGCTCGTGATCGTCATCAGATCACGTTACGTCCGGCCGTGATGGACAGGCGCGAGTTCCAGGGAGCAGGTGATGTGCCCTGCTGCACAATCGGGTGCGGCCATGAGAACTGTCCACCCACGCGGGCGTGCGTCGGCGCCATACAGAGCTGCCCCAGTTCGCGTCCCGGGATTGCGCCAACGAACTCGCGCCAGGCGATACGCTCGGCGGGTGGCCAATCTCCCCGCCGGCATACGTCGCCAGTTGACCAAAGCGCGCAAGCGAGCGAAGCGTCTGCTGAGCCCCGCGCTGTACACCGCATACGAGAGCCGCGTGCTCGCCGACCTTCAGCAGTCAGAGGTGCCGCGACACATCGGGGTCATCGTCGATGGGAACAGGCGGTGGGCGAAGGAGATGGGCTTCGACGTCGCCGACGGACACCGGTACGGCGGACGCAAACTCGATGATCTGATCACCTGGAGCTCGGACTTGGGAGTCGAGGTCGTCACGATCTGGCTGCTCTCGACCGACAACCTCTCCAATCGTGATCCGAAGGAACTCGGGCCGTTGCTGGGGATCATAGTCGACGTCGCCCGCGGCCTCAGCCAGCCGGCGCGAAATTGGCGGGTGCAGGTGATGGGTGCGCTCGACCTGTTGCCGCCAGAGACTGCGGCTGAACTACGCGAAGCAGCTCGAACAACCGATGACAAGACGGGCATCGTGGTCAATATTGCCGTCGGGTACGGCGGTCGGCAGGAGATCGTGGACGCCGTTCGAGGCGCGCTACACACCGCGCAGTCCCAGGGGAAGTCGTTGGAGGAGGTCGCTGGATCGATCAACCTTGACGACATCGGAGCACACCTCTATACCAAGGGGCAGCCCGATCCGGACCTGATCATTCGTACGTCGGGGGAGCAGCGGTTGTCCGGGTTCCTGCTCTGGCAAACCGCCAACTCCGAGTTCTACTTCTCCGATGTCTATTGGCCGGACTTTCGGCGGGTGGATTTTCTGCGAGCGGTCCGCGAGTACGCCAGCCGCCACCGTCGCTTTGGCGGGTAGCTCCACGAACGCGGGATGACGTACCTGGCTGACGCCGCTGCCAGTACGCTGTGCAACGTGCCGAACGATCCCCGCTATGAACCGACGTCGGGATCCGGGCAACCTGCGTTCCCTACCGTGTGGCCATCTGCCTGGCCGAGCCTGGGTGCACACGTCGCGCTTGGGGCGACGTTGCCGGTGGTCGCGGCCCTGGTGGGCTTCATCATCCTGCTGCTTACTCAGACGCTCGAGACGTCCTGGTGGATCGCAGCGCTGCCGTTGCTGTTGTTGGCCTGGCCGCTCTCGCTGCCCGCGCGCGCACGCGCGTCCATGCGCCGCGCGCACGAGGACTCTAGAATTGAAGTAGTAGCGGCACCCGGTGGCCTGGTTGCCAGGCCAATCGCGCGGCGTGGCCCCAAAGTTCGTGCATTCCTGGAGCAGGACCGTCGGGTGCGATACGAGATAGCGCCCCGCAGCAGCGCCCGCTGAGGGCGACCCGGATCACGCTATTGGTTTTCAGCCTGCTTTGACGCCCCGCCGATGCGCCGGTAGAGTTGTTCCTCGTGCTCCCGCCGTATGGCGTCATGCACGCCGGTCGTGCTGCGTGAGAGCGTGTGCATGCCCCGACTGCCGTATCATTTCGTGCGCCGCCGCGACACGCCCGGTCGCGGGTACCGGTCAAGCACAACTGAAACGTCGCACCACCAACCGAGCAAGTACACAGAGCAGCAGCGCAGACGCACCGCGTCCCGGCGGTCGCTGCGAGTTTGAGGAGACGAAGAGGCAGTATGCCTACGATCCAGCAGCTGGTCCGCAAGGGCCGCCAGGACAAGGTCACGAAGACCAACACCCCTGCGCTGAAGGGGAGCCCCCAGCGCCGCGGTGTGTGCACGCGTGTCTACACGACGACCCCGAAGAAGCCGAACTCGGCGCTGCGCAAGGTCGCGCGCGTCAAGTTGTCGAGCGGCATCGAGGTCACTGCCTACATTCCTGGCGTCGGTCACAACCTGCAGGAGCACTCGATCGTGCTAGTGCGCGGTGGCCGTGTGAAGGACCTGCCCGGTGTGCGCTACAAGATCATTCGCGGCTCGCTCGACACCCAGGGTGTACGCGGCCGCAAGCAGGCCCGTTCGCGCTACGGCGCCAAGAAGGAGAAGAGCTAATGCCTCGCAAGGGTCCGGCCCCGCGCCGTCCGGTCATCAATGACCCGGTCTACGGCAGCCCCGTTGTCACCTCGCTCGTCAACAAGATCCTGCTGTCGGGCAAGCGCTCGACCGCTGAGCGGATCGTCTACGGCGCTCTCGAGGGTGCGCGCGAGAAGGCCGACGGCAACGATCCGGTCATCACCCTCAAGCGTGCGCTGGACAACATCAAGCCGGCACTCGAGGTTAAGTCCCGCCGCGTTGGTGGCGCGACCTACCAGGTTCCGGTCGAGGTTAAGCCGGGCCGCGCGAACACTCTCGCGCTGCGTTGGCTGGTCACCTACAGCCGTCAGCGTCGCGAGAAGACGATGACTGAGCGCCTGATGAATGAGATCCTGGATGCGTCCAACGGCCTCGGAGCCAGCGTGAAGCGTCGTGAGGACATGCACAAGATGGCCGAGTCGAACAAGGCCTTCGCGCACTACCGCTGGTAACACCCCGTACGCCGCGACCGAACCGGCCGCGGTGTATACCGCCACCTCAGTACCTCCCCACTACAGCGATTGCGAGAAAATCGAGTGGCTACCGACCTCACCAAGGTCCGCAACATCGGCATCATGGCTCACATCGATGCTGGCAAGACCACGACCACCGAGCGCATCCTCTTCTACACCGGTATCACGTACAAGATCGGTGAGGTCCACGACGGCGCAGCCACGATGGACTGGATGGAGCAGGAGCAGGAGCGCGGCATCACGATCACCTCCGCTGCCACTAAGTGCGAGTGGAAGGATCACACGATCCAGATCATCGACACTCCTGGCCACGTCGACTTCACCGTCGAGGTCGAGCGGTCGCTACGCGTGCTTGATGGCGCGGTCGCGGTGTACGACGGTGTCGCCGGTGTCGAATCTCAGACTGAGAATGTCTGGCGCCAGGCCGACAAATACAACGTTCCGCGCATGTGCTTCGTCAACAAGATGGACCGCACTGGAGCGGATTTCTACCGTTGTGTGCAGATGATGATCGACCGCCTTGGCGCGACTCCACTGGTGTTGCAGTTGCCGATTGGTGCCGAGGCAGACTTCGTCGGGGTTGTCGACTTGATCCGCATGCAGGCGCTGACCTGGCGTGGCGAGACCAAGATGGGCGAGGACTACGAGGTCGAAGATATTCCTGCAGATATGCAGGAGCAGGCTGAGGAATACCGCGAGAAACTGCTCGAGACTCTCGCCGAGAACGACGACGCCATCATGGAGAAGTACCTCGGCGGCGAGGAACTGTCGAACGATGAGATCAAGGCCGGTATCCGCCGCGCCACGATCGCTGGTGCGCTGAATCCGGTTCAGTGCGGAACCGCGTTCAAGAACAAGGGCATCCAGCCTCTCTTGGACAACGTGCTGGCCTACCTGCCTTCGCCGATCGATATCGGCGCGGTGTACGGCACCCTGACCGACGGGGAGACCGAGGCGACTCGCGAGCCGAGTGACGATCAGCCGTTCGCCGGCTTGGCGTTCAAGGTGCAGACCGACCCGCACCTCGGCAAGCTCACGTTCGTGCGGATCTACTCCGGGACGGTTTCCGTCGGCGAGCAGGTCATCAACTCGACTAAGGACCGCAAAGAGCGCATCGGCAAGATCTACCAGATGCACGCCAATAAGCGTGAAGAGCGTCAGACGGCCGGTGCGGGCGACATCATCGCGGTCGCCGGTCTGAAGCAGACCACCACCGGTGAGACGCTGTCGGACGCGAAGAACCTGATCGTGCTCGAGTCGATGACATTCCCGGAGACGGTCATCTCGGTTGCCATCGAGCCGAAGACGAAGTCCGACCAGGAGAAGTTGGGCGTCGCGATCCAGAAGCTCGCTGAGGAGGACCCGACCTTCAAGGTCGAGAACGACGAAGAGTCCGGTCAGACGATCATCTCCGGTATGGGCGAGTTGCACCTCGAGGTGCTGGTTGACCGCATGCGTCGTGAGTTCAACGTTGAGGCCAACGTCGGCAAGCCGCAGGTGGCCTACCGTGAGGCGATCCGCAGGACCGTCGAGCGCCTCGACTACACCCACAAGAAGCAGACCGGTGGGTCGGGACAGTTCGCGAAGGTCCAGATCAAGGTTGAGCCGTTGGAGCAGACCGAGGACGGCGCGACCTACGAGTTCTCCAACGAAGTGACCGGTGGCCGCGTGCCGAAGGAGTACATCCCGTCGGTCGACGCAGGCGCGCAGGACGCGTTGCAGTACGGCGTCCTCGCCGGCTACCCGGTCGTCGGCGTCAAGTGCACGCTGATGGACGGTCAGTTCCACGACGTCGACTCCTCCGAGATGGCGTTCAAGATCGCTGGCACGATGGCGATGCGCGAGGCGCTACGCCAGGCCGGTGCGGTCATTCTGGAGCCGGTCATGGCCGTCGAGGTCGTCACCCCGGAGGAGAACATGGGCGACGTCATCGGCGACCTGAACTCGCGCCGCGGCATCATCCAGGCGATGGACGAGCGCAGCGGTTCGCGCGTCGTGCGTGCTCAGGTTCCGCTGTCGGAAATGTTCGGGTACGTGGGTGACCTACGGTCGCGCACGCAGGGTCGTGCGTCGTACAGCATGGTGTTCGACTCGTACGCCGAGGTTCCCTCCAACGTGGCGAAGGAGATCGTCGCCAAGGCCACGGGCGAGTAGCCCGCGACCGCAGTTCCGGGTGCACCCGGTAATCCACTTGGTGCATCAGCAATACTCAATAAGGTTCCAAGTAGACGGCACGTCAGAACGACGTTCCCAACGTCCTGAGGAGGACACCAGTGGCGAAGGCCAAGTTCGAGCGGACTAAGCCGCACGTAAACATCGGCACGATCGGTCACGTCGACCATGGCAAGACGACCCTGACTGCCGCCATCACCAAGGTTCTGGCTGACAAGTACCCAGATCTGAACAGCGCTGCTGCGTTCGACGAGATCGACAACGCTCCTGAAGAGAAGCAGCGTGGTATCACGATCAACGTGTCGCACCAGGAGTACCAGACCGAGAAGCGCCACTACGCGCACGTTGACGCTCCGGGTCACGCCGACTACATCAAGAACATGATCACCGGTGCTGCTCAGATGGACGGCGCGATCCTCGTCGTCTCGGGCACCGACGGTCCGATGCCGCAGACCAAGGAGCACGTGCTTCTGGCCCGCCAGGTCGGCGTTCCGTACATCGTCGTCGCGCTGAACAAGTGCGATTCGCCGGACGTCGACGACGAGATCCTGGAACTCGTTGAGCTCGAGGTTCGCGAACTGCTCTCGCAGTACGAGTTCCCGGGCGATGACGCTCCCGTGATCCGCGTGTCGGGTCTGAAGGCGCTCGAGGGCGACGCGGAGTGGTCGGCCAAGGTTGCTGAGCTGATGGACGCCGTGGACGAGAACGTTCCGGATCCGGAGCGCGACACCGACAAGCCGTTCCTGATGCCGATCGAGGACGTGATGACGGTCACCGGTCGTGGCACGGTCGTCACGGGCCGCGTCGAGCGCGGAATCGTCCGCACGGGTGAGACGGTCGAGATCGTCGGCATCCGCGACAAGCTCAACACGACCATCACCGGGGTTGAGATGTTCCGCAAGATCCTTGACGAGGGTCAGGCCGGGGACAACGTCGGGCTGCTGCTGCGCGGCACAAAGCGCGAGGAGGTGGAGCGCGGCATGGTCGTCATCAAGCCGGGCACCACGACCCCGCACACCGATTTCGAGGCCAACGTCTACGTGCTGACCAAGGACGAGGGCGGACGTCACAAGCCGTTCTTCTCCAACTACAGCCCGCAGTTCTACTTCCGGACCACCGACGTGACCGGCACCGTGCAACTGCCCGAGGGGCGCGACATGGTCATGCCCGGTGACAACACCGACATGACTGTTCACCTGATGAAGCCGATCGCCATGGAGGAACAGCTCAAGTTCGCCATCCGTGAGGGTGGTCGTACCGTCGGAGCCGGCCGTGTGACGAAGATCGTCAAGTGAGCTGACCCAGCACACACGCGGAAGGGCCCCGTCCGTTGCGGACGGGGCCCTTTGCGATACCCGGAGCGGGGCAGGAGCCGTGTGTTGTCGGGCTCTACCGCTCCGGGTTGTGTCAATGTCCGGCAGCCGGTCCTGTGGCATCACGTCGCGCCGCGCGTGAACGTGGGCGGCCTGCAAGGTCGGCGAGATGCGGCGAGGACGGTCACCGTCGCGTGAGGTCCGATCGCGAGCCACCGCTTACTCACCGGGTCGGTAACGAGCCGCTGGCCTTCGATGGTGGCGCTGGCGGACTCGGCGTGGGACGGATGGGAGGGATACGACATGAATTCCTTTCGGGATCGCGTACTCCCAATCCTTACCCATCGACTCAAGTACCGGCTGTGA
>JBKEDB010000126.1:0-3513 GCA_047975195.1 Cumulibacter sp.
CGCCTCGGCGGAAGACCTCATCGCTGATCTTCCAGAGGGCGCGATGCTCTTGGCCGACAAGGGCTACGATGCCAACGCGCTACGCACTGCAGTTAGGGACCGCAGGGCATGGGCCAATATCCCGCCAAAGTCGAATCGAAAAGACCCAATCTGCTTCAGTCCCTTCCTCTACAAGGCGCGCAACCTCATTGAGCGCTTCTTCAACAAGGCAAAGCAGTTCCGTCGTATCGCAACACGCTACGACAAGTTGGCTGAGAACTATCTCGCCGCCATCAAACTCGTCGCAATCCGCATCTGGCTACGCGATAATGAGTCTACGTCCTAAGTCCTCAACGCCAAGCGCCGACCGATTATTGTAGCCGAAATGACGGCCTGATTGAAAAATGGGCGTGACTTTCTCGACCAGCCTCAAACAACTTGGCGATGCTGTCCGGGGGGTCCACCATAACCCTGTACCGGCATTTGCCTTCTACTCGGGTTGTTCAGTTCGACATCGAGGTCGAGAGCGTCGATTAGCCTCTGCATGCTCGCGATGAAGTGCGGATGCGCCGTCCGCGTGCTCAGCGCCCCAAATCGCAAGGGATCAAGGGGCACATTTAGAGCGATGAGGCCGTTTTCCGGTATGTCGACCGTGGTCCGTCTGTCTATCGCTGACGCTGCCAGCGTCGCCAGTGAGTAGAAGAGGAAGGATCGTCCCCGCTGGGTGTTCTCCGTCTCCCCGGTGGTGAGATGATGCTTGTCGAAACCCAGCCGCACACGGAGCCTTTTAAAGGCTTCTTTGCCGAACCGGGTTTCCAACCGGTCGAGGATGCAGGCTTGGGCTTTGGCAGTTTCACTGTCCCAGTAATGACTGACGAACAGCGGGCGTTCACCGCCGCTCAGGAGATCGACCGCGCCAATGAGACTGTCCAAACCACCGGACAGGAGGCTGACCTTTGTCAGCCCGTCTATCGCCAGACGTTTCGGAGCGACAGCGAGGGTTCTGGTCCTCTTCGTCCGGTCGCGGAAGAAGACACGCCACCGATCCCCCGAGAGAAAGCGCAACATCGACTCAATCGATCTCGCGCTCGCCGTCCATGCCGCCGAGGCGGACACCGGGATGTAGAGATCGATCTCGCGGGTCCAGCCATCTTGTGCGTTCAACTTTCGGGAAACCCTCGTGTCCCCGGCGTTGACGAGCGCCGCGAGGACGACGAGATCAATGGCCCTCTCCGGAGGTAGCAGCCCGAGGCAGGCGAGTTGGTCTAGCGCGTGACCGATACCGAAGCCCATGCGCAGGTCACCGTCCAGGAAATCGATCTCGAATACTTCGGAGTCGGACTGGACCAAATTGACCTTTCTCTTGTCGTCGGGACCGAGCCGACCGATCAGACTGAACCTCCTCATCCGTCGTCTCCCAAGGCCTCGACCAGATCGAGTGCTGCGCCGTAGAGGTCGTCGACGAAGCTATCGATGGCGGCCGCATCCAGGTCGTTCAGAGCGGTTCCGCGCGCATCGAACTCATCGCGCACACAACCTTCGACGAAGTCATGCAACATGGCTTGTGCGCGTTCGACCCCGCCGATGTCCGAAGGCGCCGCAATTGCGTTGGTCCCTACCTCATTGAGAATTTTGCCTTCGATCGAGCGGCTTACCACACCGATGAAGAACTCGCGCAAATCGTCTGCGGAGAGCTCATCGAAGTTCCCGACACCCGCGGCGGCCAGGTCGGCGACCGTTTCGAGCATCGCGTCCCTCGCGATCGCTTCGTCGATGGTGCCGCCTGCAGGACACAGCATATCCGTCAAAGCGACGAACACGTCCTCGGCGGGAGCCCCCGCCATGCCCTCAAGATTGAACCGCCTCAGCGCCTCTGCCGGACCCTGATTGACGAAGTTCCTCGCGAGGCCAGCCACGCCGCCCGCCACGGCGCGTGAGTTTGGCATACGGCTCGCCGCGGCGCGTCCGCCACCGCTCGCCCTTACATATCGGCCTGCGCCTCGCCGCAAGGCTCGCTCATCGGATGTTCTCGCACCTCTCGTGATGTTCCCGCGCGCCCCACCGAGACCCGAACTTTCTGGAACGGCAGGAATGGGCGGGTACGACTGAGCCGGTGTGACCCCGACCGGCGCTTCACCGTTTTGATCCGGTCCGCCGGTCCCGTCGCTGTCTGCGTAGTCCGGCTCGAAATTGTCGGGCGCAGCCGCAGGCGGCGACGCGGGCTCGTCGACCCAGCTCGGAACCAGCCCGATTTTTGAGCCGCCGAATGTTCCAGACGTCCCCATCAGCTACGCTTCCGCTTGCTGGAGAGTTTCATCGCCGCGCTCGCCGCCGCCTTAAGCGGTTTGTTATCATCCTGATCGGCCCATCCCTTGAGCGTCGTGGCAAAGTCCGAAGCTACGTCGGTTTCGCTGAAGACTGATGCCCAGCCGCTGACCGCCCAAGGGCCGAGTTTGGAGACCGGAAGATCCTGCACGAAAGAGAGCAACGGCCTCTGCAGGAAGGGATGCTGACGCGCCATCTCGGCCAGCCCCTTCACGCCCACAGGCTCCTGGGCCAAGTCCTCAGCATCTCGCACTTTTGCGCGCAGCGCATCGAAGACCTGTTCCGCTTCGATCGACTGAAGCCGAGCAACTTCCGCCGCAGCCTGCTTCACCTGTAGCGGCGAGCCCTGAAGCTTGGCGACGAGTTCGTCCAGTTCGCCCAAGGATGTCACCGCGCCAAACACGCTTCGCCTGTCTCGGGTTACGAAGACGTATGGTCTGAGATCGTTTTCGGCGAGCGGCGGATCAATGCCCGCCCACTGCTTCGCCCATTCTATGTTTGGCCAATCAGGCAACGAAGTCTCCGTGGGCGGACCAGTCGTTTTTCCGTCCGCCGACTTCGTCTCCAGGCCAGACGTAGGGGCCGCGACCACGGCTTCGAGTGCCGCCAGTTCCTCCGACGCCCCGGTGTTCGCGGAACCGCGTGCCATCGCGTCGTAGAGCTCAGGGGCGAAGCGTTCTGCGAGCATGATCTTGGCGAGTACCGAGATGTTCAGTTCATCGCGGAAGCCGCGCTCCTCCGCGATAGCCAGACGAAGCATCATCGTGTTGATGAAGCGCTTTATCTGCCTCGGGTTACCTCGCGCACCGTCCGCCAGGATCGGAGCGATCCGCCCGGCCAACTCCATCGCTCGCTCTACCTCGACCGGCACGCCGCCTAAGACCTGCTCGACCGCCTTCCGGTCGAGGCCAGGGCCTTTCCACGGGCGGCGCAGTACCTCGCGCGCCAGCGCGGTCAATTTCTGGAACTCGTCGGAATCCTCGCCGAAGGCGTTCAGCACCAAGAGCAGCGTTACATAGATCCGCGTCTCGGCATATCCGAGCGAGGGCAGACGGAAAGGGACCTGAATCAGCTTCTCCAGGTAGTTGCGAGCATAGGAGGCTGGACCGGTAGCCACGGGCAGGTCCGGGAAATGTTGCCGCACGGCGTATTCGATCATTCCCTCATCCGCCCCGATGACGAAGGCCGCTCGTGGTACGAACAGAAACA
>JBKEDB010000152.1:0-5136 GCA_047975195.1 Cumulibacter sp.
GACAGCAACCCGCCAGGTTTCAAAGATAACCGGCCTTCGACCGACGAGCAGCGATGACCCTCGTCGACGGTCTTCTGCAGGTAGAGCAAGTCCGGGCCGGACGATCCCACCTTGCCGCGGAGCGATGGTTAAGATTCGGATAACGTGCTTACCCATCAGACTCTGGCAAATCGCATCGGAGGCGAATTTGGCCGGTCTTTGATGGTAGTTCCTCGTAGGTACAGAGAACCCCCGCATCACGAGCGCTCTTGCGACGCTTTTGAGACTCGCCGTGGCGATAACGACGAGCTCGCCAGCCGTGTTGCTCCTCGAGACGTCGCCCGCGGGTGCGTAGCGCCCGCCGCACCGCTGGTCCCTGCCATGCGGACGGTACGAAGTGCCAGTATTAGCTTCATGGTCACGATCGGGTTCCTGCACACAGCCAGGACGCACATCAGCACTTTCGATGGTCTCGTCCGCGCTTCGTCACCGTCGACTGAAACCGTGCACGTCGTCGCGGAGGATCTACGGACCAGAGCGCGCACCTCCGGCCCGCGACCCGACCTCTTGGTCGACATGCAGTCAGCCCTGGCCGAACTCGCCGATCTTGGAGCCGATGTGGCGATCTGCACGTGCTCGACTGTCGGTCCTCTCGTTGAGCAAAGTAGCGCGGCAATACCGGTCTTACGAGTGGACCGTCCCATGGCGCGTGCAGCAGTTCGTGCCGGCTCGCGAATCGCGGTCGTCGCGGCGTTGGAGTCGACGCTCCTGCCGACCACGGCCCTGCTCACTGAGGAAGCTACCGAAGCCAGCAGGCAATAGAGGTCGTCGAGACGTTCGTGCCCAACGCATGGACCGACTTCGAATCAGGGCATATGACGTCATACATCGCGCTGGTCGCTGCTGCGGCTCGCCTCGTCGCCTCGTCCGTGGATGTGGTCGTGCTCGCGCAGGCGAGCATGGCTGACGCGCTCGCTCTGCTCAAGGATGCGTCGGCGCCCGTCCTCGCCAGCCCGCAGCTGGCCGTGGATACCGCTATCGCATGGCACGACGAGCAGTTTGATGAGACTCCTCTGGTCGGACGCGACGATAATGAACCTCCGCCAGCGCCGAGCACGCGATTTGACGATCAGTGGTTGGAGCGACCTGGCGCCATCGCCGCCGATATGCTCGGCTACAGTTTCGGGCCACCGAACGACATGGCGAGCAGGCGGCCGAACCTTTCAGCCACTACTGGACATTGAATGCGCATCTTTGTGGTCCGAGAGCGATCTTGGAGTTCCAGCGCAGCCGAGATGACAGTCTCTCTTGGCGCTAGCCTTCCGGTAGCTGGCTTGCGGAGCGATTGCCCGCCGATCTCATTCGACATCGACGGTAACTCAGTCCAGGTGCGACTCTGGCTGCCATACGGCGGTCAGCCCACCGACGTCCATATCGAGACTTCGAGTCCAGCGGTGGTGATTCGCGCAATGGCTGATCCAGCCGCGGGATCGGTACCTGGAGCCCTTACAGCCCGCCGCGGCGGATCGCCGCTGGTGCTCGCCACCACAACCGAGCATGGATCCATCCAGGATGCGGTCGATGACGTCAATGAACCCCGGCGGTCTGCGGCATCGACGCCACCCGCCCATCGGATCTACTACGGCAGCATCATCGCGCTCGGATTATTGGTTGGGGCCCTACAACACAACGTCGTAGTAATTGCCGGTGCGGTTCTCCTCGCAATGACTATGACCACGATTTGGGCATATAACAGGAGGACTTTCCAGCCGCGCGCTACCCAGCACCTGGCGTTAGGTGCCGATCAAGGCGCGCGATTGGAACGAACGGGACGAGCCATGCGGATGGGGCAGGTCCAGGCGTGGGCTTGTCTCGCCGTGCTGTTGACTGTCGCCGTGGTGACCACCGCGGTGATCCTCCGATCCGGTACGCAACTCCCCAGCGAGTTGAGATTTACCGGAAGCAAGCTCGGGCGCACAACCATCTGGCCAACCCCGATCGTGCTCGCCGCGATGTGGATCCTGACCGCAGACGTCCCCGTGCACGCCTGGATGTGGTTTCGGACCAGCATCACCCGCGCCGCTCGGTCAGGCGCACCGTACGGCCCGCTCGCAGGAATGACGACGTCCGCGGGAATCTTCGCGATAACGTTCATCATCCACTACGGGGGCGAGTCGCCTGATCGTGCTAAGGACGGTCTCTTTGCGGTCCTTTGTGGCTTGATCGTCGGCTTACTCATTCATGTGCTTCGACCTCTCGGGACCCGGACCGACGTTTCCGCAGGCGGCGAACAAGACAGTTCCAATGGCCGCGACTCCGACGTCCGCGAATGAGACTTGTCTTGCGCACGTACGAGCAACGCATTCGGCTATTGCGTGCCGCCGGCAGAAAGCCGAACTCAAAGTAGGGCTCGCCGTCGATCTAGGCGACCGATCGCGAGGATCGGGTTCGTGACCTCATCGCACGAATCCCTCTGCGCCACCAAATTCGTTGGACTGATGACAACTGAGCTATGAAGCTCGATGGCCTGCGCAACCAGCCCGGCGACGCAGGACCTGATGCGTGATCCGCCCCGCGGGTGGCATGCTTCGGTCATGGCCAGTAGGGCAGTAGATCGACTAGCTTTGCATCGGCTCGCGCGCGATTGCGCTGCACGCTGGACCAAGGAGGCAGTCGACATCGAGGCGTTCCTGATGGCGCAGGTTGATGACGTCTCACACCGAGATGTCGTCGGTCCACTTCGTCCGGCGACCGGCGGCAGCGGCGTAGTGCTCGTCGAGGGTCAGGAGGCGGCCACCTGGGGCAACCCTGAAGCGGTAGAGATGTCATTCAGCGTCACAAAGACGGTCGTGTCGCTGGTGGCCGGGATAGCTTTCGACGACGGGCTTCTCATCCCGGATCAGCGTGTTAGTGACGTCGTCGAGGTCCCCCAACTTCAGGGGGCGTTAAGTGCGCAAATCACCTGGCAACACCTTCTGCAGCAGACAAGTCAGTGGGGCGGCGAACTGTGGGGCAAGCCAACCAGCGTCGACGCGCAGAGCTTTCGAGAGGGCACGGAGGTACACGGCACTGCGCCAGGTGATGGCTGGGCGTACAACGATGTGCGCATCAACCTCCTGTGTTACGTGCTCACCCTGTTATTCAGAGAATCGCTACCGGATGTCCTGCGCGCGCGTGTGATGGATCTGATCGGGGCATCCTCGACCTGGTCGTGGCACGGCTACACCTCCAGTGTCATCGAGCTCGACGATCGAGCGGTCGAGGTGGTTTCCGGTGGCGCACATTGGGGTGGCGGTTTGTTCATCAACGCGCGCGATCTCGCCCGCATCGGCGATTTGTACCTCAATGGCGGTCTCCACGACGGCACCCGAGTGCTGAGTGCCGAGTGGATCAAGCGATCCTGGACACCGTGTCCGGTCAAGCCCGAGTACGGATACTTGTGGTGGCTCAATGATGATCAAGTCCCCTGGCCAGGGGCACCGCGTACCGGGCGGAGCGCTCGTGGAAATGGCGGTCGCCACCTCTTGTGGGTCGATCCTGTGCGTGATCTCGTGCTTGCTTCACACTGGACGGAGAATCCGCTCCACGTCATTCGAGCAGTCTCTGAGTCAGTGCGCCCAGACCTTTGATCGGTCCCGCGCGGTCGCGAGCATAGCCGCCGCGGGTCCCGTTGGGCACCGCCGCAGCGACTTGGGTGAACACGATCGCGACGGGCTACTTCCCTTCGAGCAAGAATCGCTGCCTGCGCCTTGGCGCACGAGAACGGCGCCATATGGTGATCATGCTCGTACATGCCAGTCATGACCGCCGCCAGTCACGGCTCAACGCCACGCCACTGCGGGAGTGGCACGCAACCGACGACAGGACGCGAAACAGCCAGCCAAGGCTGACTCGCCCAGGCATTGCCAGCAACGGATTCTGCCCCTGAACGCGCCCGCGTTTACTGATCCCGTGGGAGATCAGCGCGAATGATCGCGGCCTCGGCGTATTCGTGCGCCTGATGCGTGGTTTCGATCGCGATGTTCGCAAAACCGGCCTCGGCCAGATACTGCTCGAACTGGCGACGGGTGAGCGCGCCGGCGATACAACCGGTCCATTCCTGCATATCCGCACGCACATGCTCGGGCATATCCTCGGAGGCAATCACATCGCTGAAGGCGATCCGCCCTCCGGGTTTGAGCACGCGGGCGGCCTCGCGCAGCACCACTCGCTTATCTGCAGCGAGGTTGATCACGCAGTTCGACAATGCGATGTCAATGCTGTCGTCGGGTAGTGGAATGTCTTCGAGGTACCCCTTGAGGAACTCCACGTTGGTGGCACCGGCGGCGAACGCGTTCGCCCGCGCAGCCTCGAGCATCTCGTCCGTCATGTCCAGCCCGTACACCTTGCCGGTCTTGCCCACCCGACGTGCGGAGATGAGCGCGTCTCCCCCGGACCCTGAGCCTAGATCCAGGACGATCTCACCCTCGGCGAGCGCAGCGACCTGGGTCGGCACGCCGCAACCCAACGAGCCACCGACCGCTTCGGGTAGGTCGTCCATGCCCTCATACAGGGACGCACCGAACACGCCCGCCCGTTCGAGGTCCTGAACCGACGGTCCGCAGCAGGACTGCCGTTGGGTGGCGGCTGCGGCATAGCGGCTGCGCACGGTCTCGCGGATTTCGCTCATGGCAGTAACTCCTTCAGTAGTTGGTGTACTCGCATCTTGATCTCATCGCGGATGGGGCGTACCGCTTCGACGCCCAACCCTGCGGGGTCGGGTAACACCCAATCCAGATACCGCTTTCCAGGAAAGATCGGGCATGCGTCTCCGCAGCCCATCGTGATCACGACGTCCGACGCGCGGACGGTCCGATCACTAAGCAGGGCGGGCGTTTGATCGGCGATGTCGATCCCGACCTCCGCCATCGCTTCACGTGCGGCGGGATTGATCTCGTCGGCCGGGACGGATCCAGCAGAATAGACGTCGATACGACCGTTCGCGAAGTGACGCAGCCAGCCCGCGGCCATCTGGGAGCGCCCGGCGTTATGCACGCACACAAACAGCACAGCGGGATTCTTGCGTTGTGTACTGGTCATGATCGCCTCTCCGCAATCGCCAGTTCGCCCGCGGACTTCGCGAGCATGCGCTTGCGTAGCCACAGACTCACGTACACC
>JBKEDB010000128.1:0-1542 GCA_047975195.1 Cumulibacter sp.
CCGACGGCCCCCGCCCAGCACCCGCGTTCGTGGAGTGGCTTATGGGCCTGCCGGCTGGATGGGTCACGGATAGCGACGAGCTGACGCAGAACCAGCAGATCACTGCGCTCGGCAACGGAGTGCTGCCGCTCCAGGCTGTGGCCGCGCTCTCTACGGTTTGGTGAGACGGACCTACGAGCAGTTGAAGCGGCTCAAGCTTTTGATCCCGAGGGCTTGTTGTCCGAACGCGCGTCGATGACGACGATGGACTTCTCACCACGAAGATCGAGTTCCTTCAGGACAGCATCGACCTTCGCAACGTCGGCGTCCGTAAAGCAGACGATCATCTTGACCGAGGTGCGAGTGCCGTTGGCCTTCTCGTAGACCGCGACCTGATTCTGGAGGTTCCGCGTCAACTGACTATTGCTGGCGAGCTTGATCTCGATGAGCGATTTGTCGATGGCTCCTTTGCTCACCTTGAAGTCCACTGGCCCGCGCCCGTTGTTTACCTCGCGGTTCACGTCGAACTCGCTCCCAAAGAAGATCAGGCCGAAGAAGAGCTGGACTTCCTTCTCCGTGGCGAGGGGGCGTTCGTGGCCGGGCCGGTTGAGAAGTCGGTGACCGTCCTGGTTCTCGATGTACTGCTTTAAGCCGATCGCCCGGGCGAGCGCCTCGTCGTAGCTGTTGACAGGCGTCTGGTAAAGCGTGGTGTTGGTACGGATGTCCTCGACGACCTGTTGAACCATCCGCACGAGAACCTCGAAGACCTCCTGCCGCCTCTTGGCACTGAGTCCGACTGCCTGCTCCCCGGTGTTCTCCTTCTGGCGGATGTAGTAGTCGATGACTTCCGGTAACTGGAGGATCGCCGCGGCTGCCAGGTCCGAGTACTCATTCTTAGTGGGGTTGTCGATCAACTTCTTGAAGAGGTAGTTGTTGACCTGCGCACGGAGCTGGTCATCCTCGATCGCGTCGGGGATGCTGCTGAACTCGCGCACCAGGTCAGAGCGACTGATCCAGGTGTCGTCCTTGGTGAGCATGTCGGCTGGGGTGAGCAGGACGTAGTCGCCGCGGAGCGCGGGAAGGTCGTACTGGCGCGATTCCCAGGTCTCCGTCTCGTAGTTGAAGACCGCGCGAGCGACCGAGAACGCGCCGCGCTGGTCGTACGACAGATGCGCCTGGGCGAACGCCTGCGTGTACTCCAGCAGATAACCCTTGATGAGGTTCGTCGCGAAGTCGCTGATGTTGTCACGTCCGACGCCTTCTTTGATGAGCGCAAGCTTCTCCAGGTGAGCACCCTTGGTGATCGACTCCGACCCGAACCCCTTCAGTATCGAGCCGAGAGAGTTGTGGAGCGCGCGGGCAAAGTCCTTGCCGAGCCCGCTACCCGAGTTGCCGAGCACCGTGAATCCGAGCCAGTTCTGCTTCACCTCCTGGAATATGTACCAGGACTTGATGAGCCCAGGATCGAGGTCGGGGGTCGCCCGGTCGCGAAGGAAGACCAGGTAGCGGATCATGCCTTCGTGAAGATCGCGATACTCCGGCTTCTGGCTGTTGGAGAGGAGA
>JBKEDB010000054.1:0-85278 GCA_047975195.1 Cumulibacter sp.
CGCCACCGGGACGGAATCCACCGCCACCGCCACCGGGACGACCGCCGCCACCGCTGGGCCGAGCGCCGCCACCGCCACCGGGTCGACTCAGGCCGGGCGCCGGGCGCGACGGCATTGAACCGGGGCTAGGACGCGGGCCACCAGCGCCCGGGCGTGGGCCGCCGGGACCGGGGCGCGGACCACCCGGTCGTGGACCACCAGGACCGGGGCGCGGACCGCCGGCCCCTGGGCGTGGGCCGCCCGGACCGGGGCGCGGACCACCAGTTCTCGGAGCGCCAGGCCGCGGCGCGTTCGGCACGCTACCTGGGCTCGGGCGCGGTGCTGGCGGCCGCGGTGTCGGCGGTCGCGACGCGGCCTGGCCGACGCCGAACGGGTTGTTCCCTCCGGCCGGACGCGGACGCGGTGCGGGTGCCGGCTTCTCCTCTACCGGCGGCGCCTGTTCCGCGGGCGGGGTCGGCGCGGCCGCGGCGGGAGCCGGACCGGGCTTCGGTCCGGGCTTAGGCGCGATCGACGTCGGTACCGGACCGGACACCTCAACCTTGGGTGCCGGCTTCGGGGCCGGACGCGAACCGCTCGGCTTATCGCCGCCGGCCATCTGTTCTTTGAGTTTGCGCGCTACGGGCGCTTCCACGGTGGAACTCGCGCTCTTGACGAACTCCCCCATCTCGCTGAGTTTCGCGAGAACTTGCTTGCTCGTTACACCGAGATCTTTAGCCAGCTCGTGTACTCGGGCCTTGCCTGCCACGGGTCTCCTAGTCTTTGAAGCCGCAGCAGACGTTCCGCTACGACCTCGTGTTTTTCCAGTGAAGAACAGTCATCGCTGCATCTTCATCGGGCTGCCTGATTCATCGGGATGCCTTGTTCATCGGGATCCATACCAATCGGGTCACGGGTTGTAGACATTGAGTTGGCCCGCATCGGTGACGTATTGCTCAAGTTCTGCGATATCCAGGGGTCCGGAAACCCGCAGGGCTCGAGTGAATGCGCGCCGGCGCTTCGCCGCCTCGAGGCAGGCCTCGCTCGGATGTAGGTGCGCCCCACGTCCGGCGATATGGCGCCGTCGATCAATCCGGAGTGTTCCGGGATGATCAGCGTCAACCACGCAGCGGATCAACTCAGTGGCATCGGCTCGCCCGCGGCACCCAATGCACATGCGGAGATTCATGGACAGCCACTCCTCACCCACCGTGCGCGGGTCGTGCGGGCACGACGCCGTCGACCAGCATACCGCGACGAGATGCGGGCCGCATCGTGACATGCCGGTTGCCCGCTACCGCGCCTGCGCCGGTGGGGCGCGGTGGTGGCTACGGGTGTGAACGACGTTGCTGATCGCCTGCCGGTGGCCCGGCGTCGACGGGCTCCGATTCTGTCTCGGCGTCCGATCGGATATCGATGCGCCACCCGGTCAAGCGAGCCGCGAGGCGCGCGTTCTGCCCCTCGCGGCCGATAGCCAGCGACAACTGAAAGTCCGGTACAACGACGCGCGCGGCGCGCGCAAACCGGTCGGTCACCGTCACACTGACTACCTGCGCAGGCGACAAGGCGGAGGCGACGAACTCTTCAGGCACCTCCGAATAGTCGACGATGTCGATCTTTTCGCCTTGTAACTCGCTCATCACGTTGCGTACCCGAGCACCCATCTCTCCGATACAGGCGCCCTTCGCGCTGACGTCCGGTGAATTCGACCGGACGGCGATCTTGCTACGGTGGCCAGCCTCGCGAGCCACCGAAACGATGTCCACTGTGCCGTCGGAGATCTCAGGAACCTCGAGCGCGAAGAGTTTACGCACCAGATTGGGGTGACTGCGACTGACGGTCACCTGCGGCCCACGCTGCCCACGCACCACGGAGACGATCAGCACCTTGATCCGACTGGCATGCGTGTAACGCTCACCGGGAACCTGCTCGCTCGCTGGCATCGCAGCCTCCAGCTTCGAAGTGAGCCGTACGGCAACGACACCGCGCTCGTTCCGCATCGCGTCGGCTTCGATGACCCCGCCGACGAGATCGCCCTCGCGGCCTTCAAATTCGCCATAGGTGTTGTCGTGCTCGGCCTCACGCAGCCGCTGCAGGATGACCTGCTTTGCGGTCATCGCGGCGATCCGCCCGAAGTCCTCTGGAGTATCGTCCCACTCGCGCAGTACGGCGCCTTCAGCGTCGACCTCCTGCGCCAAGACCTGGACGAGACCGCTCTTGCGGTCGATTTCGACCCGTGCGCGTGGCGCGTGGCCTTCGGTGTGCCGATAAGCCGACAGCAGCGCGGTCTGGATCGTGTCAATGACCGTATCCAGCGAGATACCTTTGTCGCGTTCGATCGTGCGCAACGCCGCGATATCTACGTTCATCAGGGATGCTCCTTGCCGCTTTCGGACTTGTTGAACTCGACCTGGACACGCGCCGGCGAGATATTCTCGCGGCTGAACTGCTCATCCCTGCCATCGAGGCGGATCGTCACCGAATCGCCGTCGACTGCGGCAACTCGCCCGGTCTTCGATCGCCCGTTGTGTTGCCACTGCACCAGTCGCCCGATCGCGCGACGCCAGTGCCGAACCTCGGTCAGCGGCCGATCGACCCCCGGCGAGGTGACCTCGAGAGTGTACGGGGACGCACCGAACCCGTCATCGCCGGCATCCAACTGTTCGGAGACCCGCCGGCTGATTGCCGCGATATCGTCGAGATTCACGCCCGCATCGCTGTCCACGATGACCCGCAAAACGCTTCGGCGCCCAGCCTGCGACAGCGTGAGCGCTTCGAGATCAAACCCGGCGTCCTGGACAACGGGGCGCAGTGTGGTCTCCAGTTCGCGCTGGCGCCGCTCGTGTCCGCCAGCGGCGGCACCAGGGGGTCGTCTGGTCATCGGACGTACTCCTTCACCGTGCTGTGGATGCACCTGCGGGTCGGGCAATTGTGGGTACGAGCCTACGGGAGAGCCACCGTCCAGCGCCACGCAGCCGGGTGGCAGACTGGACCGGGTGCCTATCTCCGCGCAGTCCCCGTTGAGCCGACGCCAGGTACTCCTCGCGTCGGGTGGGCTCGCCTTGGCTCTCGCTGGCTGCACCACGCGGGCACCGCAGGAACCGGAACCGGCGCCTCCCGATCCCCTGGCCCAGTTATTGGATGACCATCTTGAGTTAGCTGCCGGATACGAGGTCGCCACCGCTTCGGCGACCTCCGACGCTCTCACGGGCTTGGCCCAGAACGTGCAGGAGCAGATCTCAGCGCTAGCCGGTGCGCTTGCCCTGCGCGCCGGCGACACACCCAGCGCCAGCCCGCCCTCCGATACCGCGCAGGCTGATCCGGCTGCGGCACTCGCCACCGTCATCGACCTCGAGGAGGCGCTCGCCATCACCTGCGGCGAACTCGCACTCACGCAGCCGGCACAGCGGGCCCCACTACTTGCCGCGTTATCCGCAAGTCACCAGGAAGCGGTGGAGGTTCTCGATGACTGAACAACAAGTGCAGGCTCTCCAACAGGTGCTGGCGAATCAGCACGCAGCGATCTGGGCGTACGGCGAGATCGGCGCCACCGTTTCGCAGGAGTACCTGAAGTCAGTCACCAGCCGCGACAATGCCCAGCGCGCGATGCGCGCCAGGATCGAGGATCTATTGCGCGCTCTGAACGGTGAACCCGTCGCGGCGGAGGCCGGTTACCGTGTTCCGGGACTGCTCAGCGACGACGAATCAGCCTTGGCGTTCGCGGCAGACGTGGAGGAATCAATGACTCAGCAGTGGCGGTTCTGCATCGGCACCGATGGTGAACCCGACGTGACGTTCCGGCAGCTCTGCCTCGACGGCATGCTCGATACCGCGTCCGCTGCCGGGTTCTGGCGTCGAGAACTCGACCCGGAAGCGTTGCCCCCTTCGCTGCCAGGTATGGCGTGAGTACTCAGGTCAGCGTTCCCCCGCAGCGGCTGAAACGCTGGTTCGACGGGTTCGTGGCGCGCAATGGCGCTATCTGTTCGATCACCCCAGAGCCGGAGGGAACCGTCCTGGCCACGGTGCGCGGCGCACGCGCTGTACTACCTGTTGTGCGCCCGAGCAGCACTGACCTACCGGCGCTCGTCGCGGCCCTGCTGCCGGCCGGAACCGGCGTGGTCGCGTTGGTACGACGAGGCGGCTACAGCATCGCGCACGTCGAGTACGACGGCACAGACCACCGTGTGACGGCGTCGAAGACCGGCAGCCGTTATGTACAAGGTCGGACCGCTGCCGGCGGGCAGAGTCAGCAGCGCTTTGCCCGGCGCCGCGCCAATCAAGCCGCTGCGCTAGCGGCCGCCGCCGTCGGCGCTGCGCGCGCTGTCCTCGGCGACGTCCCTGCCGCCGTGGACCTGTTGGTCACCGGCGGCGACCCGGAACTGGTGCGTGCGGTGTGCACCGCACGCCCGCTGACGAGCCTGTCAGCGACCCGCACTATCAACGTGGAGGTGGGCGAACCACGGCGGCGAACCATCGACGATGCGCTGAGCTCGGCGCGGTCCGTACGTATCCTCGTCACGAATGCCCCGGCGCAGGAGGACCCGTGAGTCAGGTCGACGCCGCCCAGCGGTGTAGCACGCGCTCGTTGATGAGCGAGGAGCCAATGGCCGGCAGCGCCGGCAGCACCGATGTGGGATATCTGCTGGTTGAAGAGCCCGGCGCTTGGCCACAGAAGGCGCTCGGTCCCAGCACACTCGGTGGAATAGGGCCGGCACTGGAGACGGCGGCGGCACACGTAGGGCTCAAGACGCTCGTCTTTCGCCAACCGGGACGTCGTGAGCGGGCTCCGTTACAGCGCCGGGTGTTCGTTGCGACGCTCGCGCCGCGCCGTCGTGCGGTCGTCACCTTCACCGTGCGCCATCTCGCGGACGTGCTTGAATCAGATCTCGCCGCGGCCGCGCACGAACCCCTGGACATACATCCACGCGCCGAAGCATTGACCGAACAGTTGCTGTTCGTGTGCGCCCACGCCAAGCGGGATCAGTGCTGCGCGATTTACGGGGTACCCATTGCTGGAGCCTTAGCCGAGCGATACCCGCAGCAGGTGTACGAATGCAGTCACCTCGGCGGGCACCGATTCGCGGCAACCGCGCTCGCGTTGCCCAGTGGCGCTGTATACGGGCGACTGACTGAGGCGTCTGCAGAACGTGCGTTCGACGCCGAGCGGCACGCGAGAGTGATCGCTGAAGACTTGCGCGGCCTCAGTTCCCTACCTGCAGCAGCGCAAACGGTGGACGCCGAGTTGCGCCTGCGGCTCGGCCTGACGGGTATAGATGACGTGCGCATGCTCAGTTACGAACACAGCGACGAAGAGCACGTGGTTCGGATGACTGCCGCCGGATCGGTGTGGCGGGGGCTCGTCGATTCACGCAAGACCGTCGCGAAGCCACCGTCCTGCGGTAAACCCGCGGATCGATCAACAGCGTACGCGATCACCACGTTGGCTCGCGAACGCTAGAGAATGCGCTCTAGAACAGAACAACCATTTGTGCGCCTAACACCTCGAAACCGCACCGCAGATATGAGCGCACAGCGGCGATATTGAAATCGTTTACGGCGAGGGAGATCGTGGTCATTCCCGCGCCGCGAGCCAAGCGCAATACGCCGGCCGTCGCGGCGGACCCGATTCCCTCACCACGTCGATCCGGGTGCACCCATACGCCTTGCAGTTGCGCGCATCCGCCGCTGACCGCGCCCAACTCGGCCTTGAAGATCACCCGGCCGTCTTCGACACGCACGAACGCGAAGCCGTCGCGAATCAATTGCGCGATCCGGTAGCGATATGACGATCCGCCGTCGTGCGCGATCGGTGAGGCCCCGATCTCCTCGGTGTACATCTCAACCGAGGCCACGAAGAACTCCTCCAGGTCCTCAGTCCGAGCGTGCCGCACCATCGGGTCCGATGTGATCGGCGCTTCCTGGCGCGTCACCATCACGAACTGCCGCTGCCGTACAGCGCGGGCCGGGCCCCAACGCGGTTCCAGCATCCGCCACAGATCGGCGGTGGCCGGCAGCCGGCCGACAATCGACGAACACCGTCGTCCCTGGCGTAATGCCATGTCGGCGAAGGCGCGGGCGGCGTCAGCGTCCATATTGACCGGCAGGAGATTCGCGCCGGAAAAGCACAGTGACTCCCCGTGCAGCCACACGTTGCCCGAACGCAACCCGCGCTCGATGCCAGAGCGACTCAGCCACGACGAAACCGGCACCGATTCCACCGGATCCATCGCCAGTAACGCGAGCACCTGCTCGCGGTCGGCCACCCCCGCCGCTCGAGCGCGGCTCACCAGGCTCACAGCGCGGGTCCCCGCTAGGAAACGCTGACGGATGGCTCGCCCGCTGCGTCGACGCCCATCTCGTCGGCAAGCCGCATCGCTTCGTCGATCAAGGTCTCCACGATCTGCGACTCGGGAACCGTCTTGATTACCTCGCCCTTAACGAAGATCTGCCCCTTGCCGTTGCCCGAGGCAACGCCGAGGTCGGCCTCACGTGCCTCACCCGGACCGTTCACGACGCATCCCATTACGGCCACCCGCAACGGGACCTTGAGCCCCTCCAGGCCGGCGGTGACCTGTTCAGCGAGCGTATAGACGTCGACCTGGGCTCGCCCACAAGAAGGGCACGAGACGATCTCCAGGCCACGCTGGCGAAGGTTCAGCGATTCCAGAATCTGCAGCCCGACCTTGACCTCTTCAACAGGGGGCGCGGACAGCGACACCCGGATGGTGTCACCGATCCCCTTGCTCAGCAAGGCACCGAACGCCACAGCGGATTTGATGGTGCCCTGAAATGCCGGTCCCGCCTCAGTGACCCCGAGGTGCAGCGGATAATCGCACTGCTCGGCCAGCAATTCGTACGCGCGCACCATCACGACCGGGTCATGATGCTTCACTGAGATCTTGATGTCGCGGAAGTCGTGCTCCTCGAACAACGAGCATTCCCACAGCGCCGACTCGACCAGCGCCTCGGGAGTCGCCTTGCCGTACTTGGCCAGTAGTCGTTTGTCCAACGAGCCGGCGTTCACTCCGATGCGGATCGGCGTACCGGCCGCCCTGGCGGCCCGAGCGATCTCGGCGACCTTGTCGTCGAACGCTTTGATGTTGCCCGGGTTCACCCGAACTGCGGCGCACCCGGCATCGATCGCGGCGAACACGTACTTCGGCTGAAAATGAATGTCCGCGATGACAGGGATCTGCGACTTTTTCGCAATCGCCGGCAGCGCGTCCGCATCGTCCTGACTTGGCACTGCCACCCGCACGATCTGGCAGCCGGATGCAGTCAACTCGGCAATCTGCTGCAGCGTCGCGTTCACGTCCGCGGTCAGTGTCGTGGTCATCGACTGCACGGATACCGGTGCGTCGCCGCCGACCAGCACGCCACCGACGTTCAACTGGCGGGTCGCCCGACGTGGGGCCAGTACCGGCGGTGGAAGCTGCGGCATACCGAGGGAGACGCTCATGCACACAATGCTATCCGTGAACCCCGGTGCCGTGGCGCGCCTATTGCGCCAGGGTGATCGGGTTAATCACGTCCGCCACGACCAGCAACAGCGAAAACAGGACGAATACGCCTGCAACCACGTACGCGACTGGCATCGCCGCCGCAATGTCGATCGGCCCAGGGGGCGTCTTGCCTCGAATCCGGTACACCGCATTGCGCAGACCCTCGTACAGCGCTCCTGCGATATGGCCGCCGTCCAGCGGATACAACGGGATCAAGTTAAACAGGAACAACATCATGTTTAGGCTCGCCAGCAGCGACAGGAAGTAGGCGATCCGCTCGGTTGCCGGCGACGGCATCGACAGGATCTCGCCGGAGATGCGGCCGACCCCGACGAGTCCCACCGGGCCTTCCGGGTCGCGCTCGGCGCCGGCAAACGTAGCGTCGATCAGCGCTGGCACCCGCTGCGGCAATTCGATAATGCGCTCGACGGCCAGGCCAGCGAAATCCCATACGTACCCGGGCACCTCCGTGATGGACAGCGTCGTCATTGGTTGGCTCGGCGCCAGCCCGACATACCCGACCTCGACAGTCTCGTTCGGATCCTCGTCCGAGGGCATCTCGTTGGGCATCGGAACGAGAGACAATTGAAGTTGTTCACCGTCACGGTCGACCGTAAATGTCATCTGCTCGCCCGGCGACACGCGGATCTCCTCGCGGACGGTCTCCCAGTCCTCAACTGGCGCACCGTTCATCGCCACGATCGTGTCGCCGACCTCGAATCCAGCCTGTGCCGCCGGGCTGGCAGCGGGGAGCGCACAGGCTGCATCCCCGCTCTCGCACACGACCCCGTCGGCGTCGACCGGCTTCGTGCAGTCGTCGGCATTAGTCGTGGAGGGAAGCACACATTCGTTGACCGTTTGCACCGTCAGCGACGGCGCGTGCACGCCAAGCGTCGTGAGGATGATAGTGAACAGCACCAGCGCAAAAATGAGGTTCTGCAGCGGTCCAGCGAACATCGTGATGGCCCGCTGCCACCACGGTTTTGTGTAGAACGCGCGGGTTTCGTCACCAGGTTTTAGGTCGGCTTCGGATTGCTCGCGCACCTCGGCGATCAATCCGGAGAACGGCCCTTTGCGGGGTTTACCGGCCGGCTTCGGCGGGATCATGCCGATGATCCGGATGTAACCACCGAGCGGAATCCACTTGATCCCGTGTTCCGTCTCGCCGACCTGTCGCGATAACGCTGTTGGCCCGAAGCCCACCATGAACTGACTGACGCGCATACCGAAACGCCGCGCTGCGGCGAAATGGCCGAGTTCGTGCCACCAGATCGAGAACAGCAGTCCGATGACGAACAGAAAAATGCCCAGTGCGGTCATCATGACTGAGCGGCCCCGCTGGTCGGCCAGGCCGCGATGAGGTCGTCGCCGGTGTTGCGGGCCGCGTGCTCAAACTCCAAAATCTGCTCCAGGCTGGTACCGGGACGTTCCAGGTCGTGGCTCACGCCTAACCGACGCAGGCTCGCCTCGACGATCTCTACGACGTCCAGGAACCCGATACGGCCGTCGATGAATGCAGCCTGGGCCTGCTCGTTCGCGGCGTTGTACGCCGCCGGTGCCACTCCGCCGATGCCCGCGACCTGTCGCGCCAAGCGCACGGCGGGAAAGGCGTCGTCGTCCAACGGCTCGAACACCCAACTGCGGGCTATCGACCAGTCGAAGGATGGCTGAGCGCCGCTCACCCGCTCTGGCCAACCGAGGGCGAGCGCGATCGGCATCCGCATATCGGGCGGGGACGCCTGCGCGATGGTCGACCCGTCTGCGTACTCGACCATCGAGTGGACCTCCGAACTCGGGTGCACCACGACGACGATGTCGTCGGGCGGGACATCGAACAACAAATGCGCCTCGATGAGTTCCAGTCCCTTATTGATCAGGTTCGCGCTATTGAGAGTCACCGACGTCCCCATGGACCACGTTGGGTGCGCCAGTGCGTCAGCTAGGGTGACGTCGCGCAGGTCCGCACGGTTCCGCCCGCGGAACGGACCACCGCTGGCGGTGAGGATGAATCGTGACACTTCGTCGCGTCGTCCGGCCCGCAGACACTGGGCCATCGCCGAATGTTCCGAATCGACCGGGACGAGCTGGCCCGGCGCAGCCATCTGCGCAACCCACTCGCCCCCGGCGATCAGCGACTCCTTGTTCGCCAGGGCCAGCGTCGTGCCGGCCCGCAAGCACGCCACGGTGGCCGCAAGTCCGATGGATCCGTCGACGCCGTTCAGTACAACGTCGACGGGCAGCGCGGCCAGTTCGGTGGTGGCCGTCGGTCCCGCGAGCACCTTCGGAATCTCTCGTATTCCGCGGCGCGCGGCCTCGGCCCGTAGATGCAGGATGACGTCCTCGGCTGCGGTGGCACGGGCCACGCCAACGGTGTCGACGTCGAGGTCGAAGGCCTGTTGCGCCAACAGCGCCGCATGGCTGCCGGCGGCGCTGATCGCCCGCACCGCGAATCTGCGGGCGTTACGGCGTACGACGTCGACGGCCTGGGTACCGATCGAACCGGTTGAACCGAGGATGACGAGGCTACGCTGGGAGTTCACCGCTCAATTGTCCTTGATCGTCGGCGCGAGCGCTCTGGCACACACCTGCTGTGCGCGAGGTCGGGAGGTAATGGAATGATGACGTTCAAGGTACTGCGCATTCCTGGGAGGCACCGTGGCAAGCATCCGCAAGGCGGACCACGATTCGATTACGCATGGTTCGGCTCATCCTGCATCGGCATCGACGGAGGTCGAACTCGCGGACGACGACCCGCGCATCTGGGGATGGCACCACTCCGGTAATGGCCGCGGACTGCGGATCGGTGGCTTCATCGCCGCCATCGTCGTGGCATTGATGGCCATCGGCAACCACGAAGGGAAGGTCGAAGACCTGTGGCTGTGGATAATCGCGGCCCTCATGCTGGCGATCGTGCTGATTAGTGCCGCCAACCAGCGAAAGTCAACCTGGCGCAAATAGCCCTAGTTACAACTGGACCTGATACGACACAGAGTCCGCCTCGCCATCTGGCGAAGCGGACTCTGTGTCGTGCGCCACGTGCGAATTGGTACGCCGCGTGCGTGCGGTGCCGCGCTACTGCGCCCGGCGCGCCAGCGCGATAAGTTCGAGTGCCTCGGCGACGGCAACCTGCCGATATCCGCCGTGCTCCTCGGTGAAGCTCAGTCCCAGAATCTGCTCCGGGCCTGGCGCCTGCGGCGAGTTCAACGACGCCCGCAGGTTATCCATCGCGTTGTTGACCTCATTCGTCGCGAATCCCAGTACCGAACGACTGACTCGCGGAAAGCGGTCATCGAAATGTTGTGGCGCCGCCATGTCCTGCACGGAGCCCTCACGTCCGGGATTGGCGATGTCTTCCTCACGCACGGTCGACTCCAGTTCCTGGATGCGCTTGCGCATGACCTTGAGCCACTCGTCCACGCTCGGCTCGTCGTACGCCGCAGAACCGCGTGCCTCGTCAAAAAGCGGCATCGCCAGTTCGTGTGAAGACATCCCGTCGGGCGAGCGGTCCCTGTTCACCCGCTCGAGTACCCGCTCGACAAAGGCGTCGACCGCGGCGCGCTCATATCCCTTGCGCCCGCGCTTTGCCGCGCCGAATTCCGGGTTTGGTACTACCAAATCAGTTCTCCTCCAAGGCTGCCAGCTGTCCGCAGGCGCCGTCGATTTCCTGCCCGCGGGTGTCGCGGACGGTCGTCGTGACGCCGCCTGCGATTAGGCGACGTACGAACTCTCGCTCCACCGGCTTCGGGCTGGCATCCCATTCCGAACCAGGCGTCGGGTTGAGCGGAATCAGGTTCACATGCACCCATGGGAAGTCGCCTCGTTGCCGCAACCGCTTCGCCAGCAGATCAGCGCGCCATGGCTGGTCGTTCACATCCCTGATCAACGCGTACTCGATGGATACTCGCCGACGAGTCTGTTTTGCGTAAGCCCATGCAGCGTCCAGCACTTCATCGACCTTGAACCGGTTGTTGATCGGCACCAGGGTGTCGCGCAGTTCGTCGTCGGGGGTGTGCAAAGACACGGCGAGGCGCACATGCATGTTCTCGGCGGTAAGACGCTCGATGCCCGGGACCAAACCGACGGTAGAAACGGTGACGCCTCGCTGGCTGATGCCCAGGCCACTAGGCGCCGGGTCGGTGATCCGACGCACCGCGGCGATCACCCGATTGTAGTTGGCCAGCGGCTCGCCCATTCCCATGAACACGATGTTCGACAGGCGCCCCGGACCGCCGGCCATCGCCCCGTCGCGCATCGTGCGAGCGGCGACCACGACCTGATCGACAATCTCGGCGGTCGACAGGTTGCGGGTGAGACCCTGCTGCCCGGTCGCGCAGAATGGGCAGGCCATCCCGCATCCGGCTTGACTGGAGATACACAGCGTGGTGCGCTCGGGGTAGCGCATGAGTACGGATTCCACCAGCGCCCCGTCGAACAGCCGCCACAGCGTCTTGAGCGTCATACCGTCATCGCAGGTCTGCTCGCGCACATGGTTCAGCAGCCTGGGGAACAACTCGTCGGCGAGCGCGGCGCGATCGGCGGCGCTCAGATCACTCATCTGCGCCGGGTCGTTAACGTATCGACCGAAGTAGTGATTTGAGAGCTGGTTAGCCCGAAATGCAGGCACGCCGAGGTCGGCCATCGCAGCGCGGCGGCCAGATAGGTCCAGATCCGCGAGATGCCGAGGTGGCTTCTTCACACCCCGCGGCGGGCTGAAGACGAGCGGTAGAGCAGTCATAGGCTCTCGATCATCCCACGATTCGGCACGTCGCTATCGGCCCAAGGAGTGTGAGAGGGCCTACCGTGCGCCGGGCCACCAATCGCCGACCTTGCTCACCAGCCACGATGCAAGGGCAGCATTGACGGCCGATGGCTTCTCCTGTGCGATCCAGTGGCCGCTGTCGATGATGCGCTCGGTCAGGTCGGTACATGCTCCACGCATCGGGTCTGCGAGTCGGCTGTGCACGGTCTGGCAAGTCTGGTCGTAGTGGCCGTGCAAGAACAGCACCGGCATGTCCAAGCTCGCGGCGCCCTCCTTGGAGTACTCCTGGTTGACATCGTCGTTGACGTACCACGAGTTGGGTCCACGGAAGCCGTTGCGCTCAAGCGCTCCGACGTACCGCTGCAGATCATCCGCGGACAGCACCGCATCGTCACGCGGGATATCTGGCGCGATCGGTCCGCGGAAGAATCCGCCGTTGCGGCGCGTACTTGCGGTGCCGGCGGGGCGGCTGATGTGTTCGGGTTTGCCGTGCCGAAAGATGCACTTCACAGTCGCCGTAACGTCCCGCTCGAAATCGCGCTGCGCCTGATCGAACGACTCTTGGTAGAAGAGGAAGTAGTCCCACTGCCCCACCGGATACTCGTCCTCGGGATATATATCTCGATCAATTAGCCCATACAGGTTAGCCTTCGCGAACCCCCCTGGCTGGAACGGAACGGACAACGACGCGACCGCCCGAGTGCGCTCGGGATGGTGCGCAGCGATATTCCACACAACCGGCGAGCCCCAGTCGTGACCGATCCAGACGGCGCGCTGTGCGCCCAAGTGGTCGAGCAATTCGATCATGTCGGCGACGATCTCTCGCTGCGTGTAGTCAGCGGTGTTCGGGTGCACGCTCGAATCGCCATAACCGCGCATGTCCGGCGCGACCACATGGAACCCCAGGCCAGCGAATACCGGCAACACGTGCCGCCACGAGTAGGACAGTTCTGGCCAACCATGGCAGAACACCAGCAACGGACCGTCTTGCGGTCCGGCCTGCAAGTAGGCGGTGGTGTGTCGCGCGGATGAGTAACTGCGTTCGGTGATCGCGAAGTCCATTCCTGGACTATGACAGAGCACATAGCCGCCGTCATCCCCCTCTCAGTCAGCGGACGACGCAGCGATACTGTCTGTGCGTGGACGAGCAACAGTACGACGAGGGCGCGTCACCGTCGTACGCTCCGCCGGTGGGCGTCGGTCCGCACCCCTTACCGTGGCCCGAGGACGATCGATTGGATCAGCAATTGCTGGCCGATGGCGACCGACGCAACGTCATCGATAGATATCGGTACTGGTCCATGGCGGCGATCATCGCCGACCTGGATACCCGCCGAAATAACTTTCACGTGGCGATCGAGAACCTGCATCACGATATGAACATCGGCACAATCGTCCGCACCGCAAACGCATTCCTCGCCGCCGAGGTGCATATTGTCGGACGCCGACGTTGGAATCGCCGCGGCGCGATGGTGACCGACCGATACCAACACGTGCGGTATCACGCCGATCCTGCAGAACTGGCTGACTATGCCGATGATCGCGAACTGGCGCTCATCGGGATCGACAACCTTCCTGGCTCATCACCGATCGAGACCGCCACGCTCCCACGCGACTGCGTGCTCGTGTTCGGTCAGGAGAGCGTCGGGCTCAGTGACACGATGGCCGGACGCTGCCGGTCGGTTCACTCGATCAGCCAATTCGGTTCGACCCGCTCGATCAACGCCGGTGTCGCAGCCGGAATCGCTATGCACGCATGGATTCGACAGCACGCATCGCCCGACGGGAATTAACCGACAAACAGGGTCAACAGCATCCACGCGAGCGGAGCACTGAACAGCAGGCTGTCGAGTCTGTCCATCACGCCGCCGTGCCCGGGTAGCACGTTGCTCATGTCCTTGATACCCAGGTCGCGCTTCATCATCGACTCGGCAAGATCGCCCACGGTCGCAATCATTGCGATCGCGAGGCCGAACAGGACGCCGTGCCACCACTGCCCGTCGAGGGCGAGCGTGAACATCAGGACGCTGGCGACCGCCGCCGCCAGGAGCGATCCGCCGAACCCCTCCCAAGATTTCTTAGGTGAGATCGTCGGCGCCATCGGATGCTTACCGATCAGCACGCCCGCGGTATAGCCACCGGTGTCATTGCATACGACAGCCAGTGCCCAGGTGATCACCCACACCGCGCCGCTCTCGCGATTCGCCATCATCACCGCGAATCCGGCCAGGAACGGTACGTACAAGATGACTAGGGCGGATGCCGCGGTCGAGGACACGAATCCCTCGACATCACCGGTCATCCGCCACCCGGTCGCGACCAGGAACGTCAGCAGCGTCGCGACGGCGAGACCGTCAAGGCCGTAGAACCATGCAGAAGCGCCCATCGCGGCGCCACCGAGCACCAGCGGCCACCACGCAACCAAGAATCCCCGCGAGCGCAGCGCCGTACTGATCTCGTAGCAGGCAATGCCGACCACGAGAAGCACCAAGGCGCCGAAGGCCGGCCGATACACGAACAGAGTGAGCAGCACGACGGCGCCGATGCCCACACCGACACCGATCGCTGCCGGCAGGTCACGGCCTGCTTTCCCCGCCGGCGCTGCTGTGCGATCGCTGTCGGGGCTTGGCCTCCCGGTCGCTGGCTGCTTGCTCATCGGATACTCGTGGCCCTAGACCTCGAGCAACTCCGCTTCCTTGCGGGCGACGACCTCATCGACCTGCTCGACATACTTACCGGTCAACGAGTCCAGTTCCTTCTCGGCGCGATCGACTTCGTCCTCACCGGCATCGCCGTCCTTCTTGATCTTCTCCAGGACATCCTTGGCGGCACGGCGCACGTTGCGGATCGATACCTTCGCGTCTTCGCCCTTACCGCGCGCGACCTTGCCCATCTCCTTGCGGCGCTCTTGCGTGAGCTGCGGCAGCACGACGCGGATCAACTGGCCGTCGTTGCCAGGGTTGACGCCGAGATCAGAGTCGCGGATCGCCTTCTCGATCGCGCCGAGTTGTGAGACGTCATACGGCTTAATGGTGGCCATCCGCGCTTCCGGGATGGTGATGCTTGCCATCTGGTTCAGCGGCGTAGGCGCACCGTAGTAGTCGATCGTCAGACCTTCGAACATCGCCGGGGTGGCCCGTCCGGTGCGGATCGCGGTCATGTCCTGCTTGGCGACGTTGACCGCCTTCTCCATTTTTTCCTCGGCTTCGAGGAGCGTCTCGTCAATCATTCTGTTCTCCTAACGGTTCACGGGCGCGTTGCTGATGATGGTGCCGATGTGTTCGCCGGCGGCAGCGCGACCGATGTTGCCGTCCTCGAGCATGTTGAAGACGACGATCGGCATGTCATTGTCCATGCACAGGCTAATCGCAGTGCTGTCTGCCACAGCCAAGTGATTGGTGAGGACCTCGTCGTACGTGAGGCGGTCGTACTTGGTCGCACTCGGATCGGTGCGCGGGTCGGCGTTGTAGACACCGTCTACGCCGTTCTTGGCCATCAGCAGTACATCGCACCCGATTTCCAACGCGCGTTGTGCCGCGACCGTATCGGTAGAGAAGTACGGCATCCCGGCACCGGCGCCGAAGATCACCACGCGACCCTTCTCCAGATGACGGATCGCGCGCAGCGGGATGTATGACTCGGCCACCTGCCCCATGGTGATCGCGGTCTGCACCCGGGTCGCGACGCCTTCCTTCTCCAGGAAGTCCTGCAGCGCAAGGCAGTTGAGCACGGTGCCCAACATTCCCATGTAGTCGGCGCGAGCGCGATCCATGCCGGCTTGCGACAACTGCGCACCGCGGAAGAAGTTGCCGCCGCCGGTGACCACTGCCACCTGCGTCCCGGATGCGACGACCTCGCGGATTTGCCCGGCGATGCTCTTGACTACCTCGGTGTCGACGCCGACCGTTCCGCCGCCGAAGGTCTCACCAGAAAGCTTGAGAAGGATTCGTTTGTTGGCACTCATCAGAATTGTCGCTCCTGAGCGATCGCGTGTCGGGCTACGGGCAGGACCGTACCGCGGCAGGGCGGTGATCCGATCCAGAAAAAGGGGCCGCCACGCCGGATCACGGCAGTGACGGCCCCCTCTCGGTGTCGAACTGGCTTCTAGAGCTCCTCGCCGACCTCGATACGGGCGAAGCGGGTAACCGCGACGCCGGCCGCGTCGAGCACGGCCTTCACGTTCTTCTTCGGGTCCTGCACCGAGGGCTGCTCGTTCAGGGTGAAGTCCTTGAAGTAAGCGTTGACCTTGCCCTCGGTGATCTTCACGATCGCCTGCTCGGGCTTGCCCTCGCCACGCGCGGTTTCCTCGGCCAGACGGCGCTCATTCTCCACGATGTCGGCCGGGACCTCATCACGGGTGACGTACCGCGGACGCATCGCAGCGATCTGCATACCAGCGCTGCGAGCGGCTTCGGCGTCGTCGCCGGTGTACTCGACGAGGACCGCGACCTGCGGGGGCAGGTCCGCCGAACGACGGTGCAGGTACGCGGTGGTCTGACCGTCGAAGCGTACGACGCGGCGCAGCTCAAGGCGCTCGCCGATCTTCGCCGACAGTTCCTGGATCGCGGCTTCAACGGTGGTTCCGTCGAGGTCCGTGGCCAGGGCGGCCTCCAAAGAGTCGACCTTTGCCGCGGCAAGGGCGCCGACGACCTTGTCGCCGAGCGCGATGAAGTCGGCGTTCTTGGCGACGAAGTCGGTCTCGCAGAGCAGCTCGATCACGACGCCGTCCTTGACCGTGGCTAGACCATTGGCAGAGGTACGCGCGGCGCGCTTGCCGACGTCCTTTGCACCCTTGATGCGGAGCAGTTCAACGGCCTTGTCGAAGTCGCCATCAGCCTCAGCGAGCGCCTTCTTGCAGTCAAGCATGCCGGAGCCGGTGGTTTCGCGCAGCTTCTTGACGTCAGCGGCTGAGAAGTTAGCCATGAGTGGTTGTCCCATCTATCCGCTTCTGGCGGATGTAGATCAGATGCTGGTGTAGTCGGTGGACGCGTTACTTGGCTTCGGGGGTCTGCGCCGTCGCAGCTTCCGTAGCCGCGGCGTCGCTCGTCGCCGGCGCTTCGGCGGCCGGGGCGGGCGCTTCTGCGGCCGGGGCCTCAGCGGCGTCGGACTTTCCACCTTCGAGAATTTCGCGCTCCCACTCGGCGAGCGGCTCGTCAGCGGCAACGTCGTCACGGTTCGGCTTGTCGTCGCTCTTGCCCGCCGAGGCGCGCTGAATGAGGCCCTCGGCGACGCCATCGGCAATCACGCGAGTAAGCAGGTTCGCCGAACGGATGGCGTCGTCGTTACCCGGGATCGGGTAGTCGGTCTCATCCGGATCGCAGTTCGTGTCGAGGATGGCGACGATCGGGATGTTCAGTTTCTTGGCCTCGCCGACCGCGATCTGCTCTTTCTTTGTATCGACGATCCAGATCGCCGACGGCACGCGGGCCATATCGCGGATTCCGCCAAGGGTCTTCGACAGCTTCTCGCGCTCGCGATCGAGGATCAGCTGTTCTTTCTTGGTCATCACGGTCTCGCCGCCGGTCTCGGCGATCTGCTCAAGCTCCTTGAGGCGCTGCAGACGCTTGTGGACGGTGCCGAAGTTGGTGAGCATGCCGCCGAGCCAACGGTGGTTGACGTACGGCATGTTGACGCGGGTCGCCTCCTTGGCGATCGCTTCCTGCGCCTGACGCTTGGTGCCCACGAAAAGGATCGTGCCGCCGTGCGCGACGGTCTCCTTGACGAACTCGAAGGCCTTGTCGATGTACGACAAGGTCTGCTGCAGGTCGATGATGTAGATACCGTTGCGCTCGGTGAGGATGAAGCGCTTCATCTTCGGGTTCCACCGACGGGTCTGGTGCCCGAAGTGCACGCCGCTGTCGAGCAGCTGACGCATAGTGACGACGGCCATGGCCGTTCTCCTTGTCCTGATCGGCCGGCTAGACGCACCGGCGCGATCCTCTATGGTTGTCGGCGCCACCGGTCGGCAGCGGCCCTGGCGCCCCGACTCGACCGGTGTGAGCACCGGACCGTAGAAGAGTCGACCCGCAAGCGGGTCTGGACGCGCGAAGTCGGCCCGCCGGCAGGAGCCGAACGAACCGCTGCCTAAATAGTACGGGATGCCGCCACGGGACGCCGCGCCGGATGAGTGTGGCGCCGCGCGCATCTGCTCGCACGCCATGAGGTCTCACGGGTGCCGGCACGGAGGGCGCCTGCGCGCACCCCGCGCGCTGCGCGACCGAGTGCCTGTCGCCGCGCGGGAAGGTATCCACAGTGCGGCGTGTCTTCACAGCGCGACCTTCGCCTATGTGTCGGGCTCACCAGCGATGGTTCGCTCGGCCGATGACATACCCGTTACGCGCCATCCAGAGGGTGCTCGCCGTATTGATCGTCGGCGCCATCGCGCTGTGCGCTACGCCCGCACGCGGAGCACCTGGCGTCGATTGGCCACTGTCGCCGGCCCCCGACGTCACCGAAGCTTTTGACCTTCCACCACAGCCGTGGCTGCCTGGTCATCGCGGGGTAGATCTTGCTGCGTCTGCCGGCCAAGCCGTACGCGCCGCCGCAGACGGCGTGGTGGCATTCGCCGGCACTGTAGCGGGCAGAGGGGTGATCTCGATCGACCACGCAACAGTGCGAACGACGTACGAACCGGTCGAGGCGAGCGTGGCTTCCGGCGACGTGGTGCTGCGCGGACAGATCATCGGGACAGTGATCGCGGGCCATCAGGATTGCTCAGTGGAGGTGTGCCTACACTGGGGAGCCCGACTCGGCGAGCAGTACGTCGATCCACTGACCCTGCTCACTCCACACGCCGTGCGGTTGCTACCGCTCAGCAGCCAGGAGCCGACACCCGGGTGGGCCGGCCCGAGCGCGCAGCCTGGTTCTTATCCTCACGGCGCGGGCTATACCACGGTCCATCCGGCACCCGGAGGGATTTTTACCTCGGGCGTCGGCCCGCGTTGGGGCACCTTCCACAGCGGCATCGACCTCGCCGCGGAGGTCGGCACACCCGTGTACTCGGCCACGAGCGGCGTGGTCATCGCCGCCGGCGCAGCGAGCGGTTTCGGCCAGTGGGTGGTCATCGATCCCGGCACCGACGGTTGGTATCTCATCTACGGTCACGTCGATCAATACTTCGTCGCCGCTGGCCAGCAGGTGACGGCCGGTCAGCAGATCGCCACAGTCGGCAACCGCGGTCAATCCACCGGACCGCATCTACACTTCGAAATCCGTAGGGGGCTCTACGGCGGCCAACGTCTCGATCCACAGAAATGGCTGAGTGAGCGCGGCATCGTCATCGAGTAGTGGCCCTGCCCTTTGGGCGTGATCCCCGACGTCCCTCGGTGTGATCCCCCCGACGATCGACAGTACGGCGTGGCGCTGTGCGCGCTACTCGCGTAACCTCAACCGCTGAAACCATCACGACCGGCTGAGGGACAGGCCCTTTGAAGCCGGGGCAACCACCATCGATCGCAAGCCGATGGCCGGTGCCAAGTCCTGCGGTGGCCAACGATGGCCGGCCGGAAGATGGATTTCGGCTCTGAGCCGATCCTGCACCTGGTCGAACGAACCGCATGGCGTCGTGCCGTTCGATTCGAAAGGTGCCACACCATGAGCAACATCCCCCTCTCCAAGGTGACGCAGTCCGTACGCAGCGGGCTGGAGTCCGACACTCAGCACGGCGCGGTCATTCCGCCGCTTCATTTATCGAGCAACTTCACCTTCGAGTCCTTCGCGCAACCGCGTACCTACGACTACACGCGCAGCGGTAACCCGACGCGTGACCTGCTGGGCAACGCCATAGCCGAACTCGAGGGTGCGCATGGCGGCATCATCGCCGCGACCGGGATGGGCGCCATCACCGTCGTCGTACACGCGTTGCTGTCCCCGGGCGAGAAGATCGTAGTCCCGCATGACTGCTACGGCGGCACCTGGCGGCTGTTCGATTCGTACCACCAGAAGAGCTCGTTCGAGGTCCTGACCGTCGACTTCAACGACACCGCTGCGCTGGATAGCGCACTGGCACAGTCACCGAAGGTCGTCTGGATCGAGACGCCCTCCAACCCGCTGCTGCGCATCACGGACGTCGCGGACACCGCACGTCGCGCCCACGCGGTCGGCGCGACGGTGGTCGCCGACAACACGTTCCTGTCGCCGTTGCTGCAGCAGCCGATCGCTCTAGGTTGCGACCTTGTCGTGCATTCCACCACCAAATACCTCAATGGCCACAGCGATGTCGTCGGCGGCGCGATCCTGTCAGCCACCGCCGAACTGCACGAGCAGATGGCCTACTGGTCCAATACCATCGGCCTGACTGCGAGCCCGTTTGACTGCTATCAGACGCTGCGCGGGCTGCGTACGCTCGCTCCGCGGATGCGCGCCCACCAGGCGGGTGCCGAGCGCGTTGTCGAGGCACTCAACGCGCATGCGGCGGTGAGCAAGGTGAACTTCCCCGGTCTGGCCGATCACCCCGGTCATGAGCTGGCGGCGCGTCAGCAGAGCGGGTTCGGGGCGATGCTGTCCTTCGAATTGGCCGGTGGCGAGCCAGCGGTACGGGCGTTCCTGGACGGACTGGAACTCTTCAGCCTGGCCGAATCGCTCGGTGGCGTGGAATCACTCGTCGCGCACCCGGCCACGATGACGCACGCATCGATGACCGCTGAGGCGCGCGCGGTCGCCGGAATTTCTGACGGCCTGATCCGGGTATCAGTCGGCATCGAGGATCCCGACGATTTGATCGCTGATCTGTCCGCCGGTCTGGCTCGCGCCCAGCAGGCGGCTCCGGCGGCCGTCCCCGCCTAACCGGTCACGCTGCCGCGCTCGGGTGTCGGCGGCCGACGAAAGGGCGCTACAGCGAACCCGCTGTAGCGCCCTTTGTCTTGGCCGGTCGTCAGGAGCGCGGGTGAGCCTGATCGAATGCCGAACGCAGTCGCTCAACTGATACGTGCGTGGAGATCTGCGGGGTCGCCAACGATGCGTGCCCAAGCAATTCATGGACCGATCGCAGATCGGCGCCACCCTCCAGGAGGTGCGTGGCCGCGCTGTGCCGCAGCCCGTGGGGGCCGATGTCCGGCGCACCGTCGACGCTTCGCGCGGCACGATGCACGATCCGGCGTACCTCACGTGAATCGATACGTCCGCCACGCGCCCCCAGCAGGAGCGCGCGCCCGCTTCGCGACGACACCAATTCGCCTCGACCGTCAGCGAGGTAGGCCCGTAGCGCACGCTGCGCCGGCGTACCGATGGGTACGCTGCGTTCCTTCTCGCCCTTGCCGATCACCCGCAACAGCGAGCGCGCCTCGTCGAAGGAGTCCACGTCCAGTCCAACGAGTTCGCCCACCCGGATACCTCCGGCGTACAGCAACTCCAGAATCGCTCGATCACGCAACGCGATCGCACCGTCGCCCTCGACACCGTCAACGAGATCGGCAGCCTGTTCCTGGTTCAGCACCTCCGGCAGCCGTCGGTGCGTGCCCGCCGAGGCCAATCGCGGTCCCGGGTCGACCTTGATCAGCCCTCGGCCGGCGGCGTACGCCGTAAACGCCCGCGCGCTAGCGGCACGACGAGACAGCGTGCTGCGCGCGGCGCCCAGCGTGCGGGACTTCGCGAGCCAGGACCGAAGGACACCCAGGTCGAGGCGACTGATGTCCTCGCCGACCATCAGCGCGAGGTGCTCCAACAGGCTGCGAGCGTCACCGACGTATGCCTTCACGGTGTGTGCCGACAGCGAGCGTTCCAGGCGCAGCGTTCGCTCGAACGCCGCCAGCGCTTCAGTCATCGGCTCAGGTAGAGCGCTACTCACCCCATCACCGTGCCCGCGGCTGCAGCACTCGGCAACGTGCCGCGCCGGGCGGGAATCACTTCGTTATACCGACAACGTCATCGCGACGTCGCCTTTCGGTATGTGCGCCACCTGCCCTCGTATTGTTCAACGAATTGGGAAAGCTCGAGCATCGTCAATGCGCGCAGGGTGTCCGGAACGCTCGCCCCAGCCACGACTGCAATGGACTCGGTTGTTGCCGCCCGGCGCGTCGGCACCGCCTCTAAGACTCGGCGGTGCATCGGGTCTAGATCATCACCCGGCCGACCCGGTCCGCGCTCGAGCGGCAGCAGATCCGTACCACTGAGGCTGGTCGCCTCCAATACGTGCTCTGCGCAGCCGACCGCGAGCGCGGCCTCCTCACGCAGCATATGCAGGCACCCGTCTGACATCGCTGAGGTGACCGGACCGGGCACAGTCATCACCACCTTGCCCAAATCCCGCGCCCGGGCGGCCGTTGATCGGGCGCCCGAGCGCAGCGCGGCCTCAACGACCACGGTGCCTGAACTCAACGCCGCGATGAGACGGTTGCGCACCAAGAAACGGTGGCGCATCGGCGCGGCTCCCGGTGCCCATTCCGACAGCAGCAACCCGTCCGCGGTAATGCGCTCGAGCAGGCCCGCGTTGGATTTTGGGTAGAACCGATCGATACCGCACGCTAGCGCAGCGATCGTCACGCCGTTGGCTGCCAGCGCCGCGGCGTGGGCCGCGCGATCGATGCCGAACGCTCCCCCGCTGATCACAGTGACATCGCGATGAGCAAGGCCGTACGCGATCTGCTCACACACGCTCGTTCCGTACGCGGTAGCCGCCCGAGCCCCGACCAGGGCAACCGAGCGATCAACGAGCGCCGCCAGCCGCCCACCACCGCGGGCCCAGATCGATAGCGGGGGCACGCAGCCGTCAGCACCGGCCGCCGAGGCGATGCTCATCAACCGGACGCCGTCTGTCGGCCACTCGTCGTCGCCGGGAATGATCAAGCGCGCACCAACGCGACGTGCAGCATCCAAGTCTCGCTGACAGCGGTCCTCCCCCGCCCGGGCACCGCACAATCGCTGCAGCCGACCCGGTGCCCGACCGGCCGCAAGTTGCGCGGCCACCTCGACGGCTCCTTGCGATTCGACGTACGCCCACAACGCGTACTCTCCCGGCTCACATGCGCGACTGAGCCATGCGAGCGCAGCACGCTCGCTGCCGTCGCCCACATAGCCACTCATGCGGCCATCCCGAATGCACGCTGGCGGAACGCGAGCGCCTCCACGAGATCATCCAAGGCCGGAGCGGTCCGGGCGCCGAGGTCAGCGAGCGTCCAGGCCACGCGCAGCACGCGCTCATAACCACGTCCGGTGAGCCTGCCCGAGTCATAGGCCTTTGCCAACACCGCGCGGCTCTGGTCTGCCGGCTGCCACCGGGCACGCAATTCCTTCGAGGCGACGGCGCTGTTGAGCGCGCCATCGCTCCATCGCGCCGCAGCGCGTTCTCTCGCCGCTAGCACCCGCTGCGCCACCGCAGCGCTCGACTCCTCGTGAGTGCCGTGATCCAGCAGCGCTCCGCGTAACGGGGGTTGCACATCAACCACGAGATCAACGCGATCCAGCAGCGGCCCGGACAGCCGTGCCTGATATCGACGGCGGGCAATGCTCGAACACACACAGCCACCCGATCCACCGGCTCTCGAGCACGGGCACGGATTCGCGGCAAGCACGAGTTGAAACTGTGCCGGGAAGGTGCAGACACCAGTAGCCCGGTGAATAGTCACAGTTCCCGACTCGATCGGCTGACGCAACTGGTCGAGCACTGAGCGATCAAACTCTGCCGCCTCGTCCAAGAACAGCACGCCGCGATGCGCCCGACTCACTGCGCCAGGACGCACGACCGGCGATCCTCCCCCAATCAACGCGACGGCCGTCGCGCCATGATGCGGCGCTTCGAAAGGGGGCCAACTCTGCAGCGGACGTTCGGGGTCGATCATGCCGCAGACCGATCGGATGCTCGTGACGGTGAAGGCATCCTCGTCGCTGAGCGCCGGCAGTATTCCCGGTAGACGTTTGGCCAGCATGGTCTTGCCTGCCCCCGGGGGCCCACCGAACATGAGGTGGTGTCCCCCCGCTGCGGCGATCTCCAATGCGCGTCGCCCCACCGGTTGTCCTTTGACATCGGCGAGATCGGGCAGAGCGCGCGGCGCACCGACCGGACGCTGACGCACGCGCTGTACGCCATTCGCCTCGCCACGCAGCATCCTGAATAGGTCATCGAGCGTCGGGGCGCACATCACCTCGATATCGACTGCTGACCCGAGTGAGATCGACGCCTCGGCCAGATTCGCTGTCGGTAGCACGATCCGCCGCGCACCAGAGGCTGCTGCCGCTATCAGTGCGGGCAGCGCGCCATGCACCGGATGAAGTGCACCGTTGAGGCCAAGTTCGCCGAAGAAGACCGTGCCGGCGACTCGATCAGCGTCAATAACCTGGTCGTATACCAGCATGGCGATGGCCATCGGTAGATCGAATCCGGTGCCCTGTTTGCGCACATCCGCCGGCGTGAGGTTGAAGAGGATCTTCCGCGACGACCACGTGTAGCTATCGAGACTGTCGAGCGCGGCGCGCATCCGCGAGAAGGATTCTCGTACCGAGGCGTCCGGCAAACCGAGGATTTTCGAGTCGGCCGGTGATCCGTCGGCCACGCTGCATTCGACGGTAACCGGCACGCCACTCACACCGGAAATCGTCATGCCGAGCACGCTCGCCACATGCGGGCTACTCATCCGAACGCACCGCGAATATGTTTGATATCCGGTGTGTGGCCGAACGGCGCGATGATCGCGACAACGTCATAGCGCACTCGCGTGGTACCCACCCTATGCGTACGTCGATAGATAGATGCGAGTCGATAGATCCGTTCGATCTTCGCCGGCGTCAACGCCTCGATCGGTTCACCGAACCGTGTCGATGAGCGGGTCTTGACCTCGCAGATGACAAGGGTCCGCCCCTCGATCGCGACAATGTCTATTTCGCCGGCATCGCACCGCCAATTGCGTTCGACAATGCGTAACCCGGCCCGTTCCAACTCGTCCGCGGCGAGATCCTCGCCTAGTCTGCCGAGGTCGTCCTTGAGCGCCATGCCATCCCCTCATCTGTGTGAAAGGTGAGCCTGCCTGCCCTACCCGGACTCCGCGAGTGGACCGACGACATGGTGGAAACACGCCGAGGGTGTGGACAACGCACCTTCAGCAGACGCCCGGATGGCTACGGCACCTCGAGATCGGGCTTGTCCAACTCCTCGACGTTGACGTCCTTGAAGGTGACGACGCGGACATTCTTCACGAACCGCGCGGGCCGGTGAATGTCCCACACCCACGCGTCCTGCAATTGCAATTCGAAGTACACCTCACCGCTGGCGTTGCGCACCTGCAGATCCACCGAATTCGCCAAGTAGAACCGGCGTTCGGTCTCTACCACATAACTGAACTGACGGGCGATGTCCTTGTATTCGCGGTACAACTGCAGTTCGAGTTCGGTCTCATATCGCTCGAGATCCTCTGCGCTCATCAGCTCGCCCCCTCCGTTTGTGCCGAGTCAACCACACGATGACTGCGGACGTTCTGATACGACATGCGGTGCTGCGGGCAGGGCCCGTTCTCGGCGAGTGCGGTTTGGTGCGCCGCGGTGCTGTATCCCTTGTGTACGTCGAATCCGTACTGCGGATACTGCTCGGCGAGGGCACACATCAGTCGGTCCCGGGTGACCTTGGCCAGGATGCTGGCCGCAGCGATCGATGAGGAAACCCGATCGCCCTTCCACACCGCCAGTGCGGGCACGCCCAGACCATCGACCGGGAACCCGTCGGTCAGGGTGTACGCCGGTGCGACCTGCAACGATCGCACAGCGCGGCGCATCGCCTGCACATTAGCTACATGCAGCCCCATGACATCAATCATCGCCGCGTCGATGCTGACCACGCGCCAGGCGACAGCCTTATCCACGATCTCGTCGTACAAGCGCTCGCGCCGCGCCGCGGTGAGCAGCTTCGAGTCGGTGAGCCCATCAATCTTGCCGCGACGTCCGGCCGGCAGTATGCACGCCGCCGCCGTCAACGGCCCAGCGCACGCGCCGCGGCCGGCCTCATCGGCGCCGGCGACGACGCCGAATCCCGCCCGAGCAAGGGTCGTCTCGAATGGGACGAACTCCGCATCAGTGCCGCGCATGATGAAGCGCGGCGCCTGCAGGTCTGCGATCTGATACATCCCGCTACCTGCCGTTTCGGCGTACGCCGCGCACCCCGGCGATCGGCGCCACTATCAGTAGCGTGAGCACCGGTGGATCCAGCAACGCGGATTCCGGCGGGGCCACCGCGATCGAGGCCGCCGACGCCGCCTGCACCGCTTGTGGATTCTGTGAACTGAGCCAGGTAAACCGGTCGAACGGCCACAGAATCAAGAACGCCCGCCCAATGACCGAGTCAACGGCAACGGTGCCCTGGTACTGGTCATCCATGTGTGCACGCGAATCAGCCGACGCATTACGGTGATCGCCCATCACGAACATCCGCCCCTCCGGCACCGTGATAGGGCCAAAAGGCTGCGCCATACTCGGGTCGGCTGGATCCAGGCCGTCCAGATATATGTATGGCTCCTCTAAGGGTTGCCCATCCACCAGAACGCGGTTCTGCGCGTCGCAGCACTCGATATTTTGTCCCTCGGTGGCGATGACTCGTTTGACCAAGTCTCGCGCGGCCGGCGGCGCGGCGCCGACCAGGCGTTTGACCCACAGCCAGGACTGCCCGATCGGATCGTCGGGTTCGTCGACTGTGACCTCGGGCTCCCAGGACGTGGGTGCTTCGAAAACCACGATGTCGCCTGGTTCCGGATCGCTGAACCAGTAGCTCATCCGATTGACCAGGATCCGATCACCGGTGCAACCAGGGCATCCGTGCAGGGTCTGTTCCATAGATCCGGACGGAATCCAGAAGGCCTGGACAACGAAGGAACGTAGCAACACCGCGATGACGAATGCGACGCCGAGCATGATCGGCAACTCGCGTAGCCACTGGGCCCACCCGCTGCGTTGATTGCGCCTGTGCCGTCGCCGTTCACGCCGGGTCATCGGCGCCGCGGCGGGCTCATCATCGGTGCCGTCGGTCGGCGCCGCAGGGGCGTGCGCTCGCTCAGCGCGAACCGATTGGTCCTCGCCGGTCGAATCGGTTCCGTCCTGCGCCGGTCTCGACTCGGCCTCATCGTCGGCGCCGGTCGGTTCGTTCATGGTCATCAGGATCAGCCTATTCCAGCCGGTGCGCGGCACAAGTCAGGCCGTGCCGAGCAGCGGCAGCAATGACGAACGCGGGAGCGGCCGAAGCCACTCCCGCGTCCATCTGAACTCCGCTTACTTGAAGCGACGCTCCTTGATCTTGGCTGCCTTACCGCGCAGGTTGCGCAGGTAGTACAGTTTCGCGCGACGCACATCGCCACGGGTCATGACCTCGATGGCCTCAATAACCGGGGTGTGCACCGGGAACGTGCGCTCTACGCCGACCCCCGAGGAGACCTTGCGGACGGTGAACGTCTCGCGGGCGCCTTCGCCGTGGCGGCGGATCACGACGCCGGTGAAGTCCTGGATACGCGAGCGAGTTCCCTCGATAACCTTCACGCGCACCTTGAGGGTGTCGCCAGCGCGGAACTCGGGGATGTCGTCGCGGAGTAGCTCGCGGTCGATATCGTCCAGGACGTTCATAGTCGTGTCGCTTCCTTCGTCTACCTGTACATGGTGTGACCGCACCACGATGGCACGAGCACGAAGTCTCAAGTGGTCACCCGCCGCGGCGCAGAACGCAACTCCGGCTAAATGGCAACCTGTCTAGTGTGCCTTATTGACCTGTTGAATCCAACACCGGGGTGCGTGCGGCATGGTGACGTTGACTACGCTTCCACATTCTCGGCGCTCGCCAGGACCGCCCGATCGTGCTGATCGAGCAGGTTCTCGTCATACGCGGCCAGCAGGTCCGGACGTCGCACCGCAGTGCGGCGTAACGATTCGTCGCGGCGCCATCGCTCGATCGCGGCGTGGTTACCCGAACGCAACACCTCGGGCACGCTCAACCCGCGCCACTGCTCCGGTCGGGTGTACGACGGACCCTCGAGGAGCCCATCGGAATGTGAGTCGAATCGAGCGGAGTCTCGATTGCCCAGGACGCCGGGAATCAACCGGGCGATCGCCTCCACCATGACCAGCACAGCGACTTCCCCACCCGCGAGCACATAGTCGCCGATGGACACCTCGAGGACACGTACCCGGCGGGCGGCGTCCTGCGCAACCCGCTGGTCGATGCCTTCGTAGCGACCGCACGCGAAGACCAGATGCTCAGCGTCTGCGAGTTCGGCGGCAAGCTCCTGATTGAACAGTTGGCCCGCAGGTGTCGGCACTATCAAGGTCGAATCGCCCCGCAGCACCTCATCTAAGGCATCCCCCCATACCGTGGGGGTCATGACCATCCCGGGCCCGCCGCCATACGGAGCGTCGTCGACGCTGTGGTGCACGTCGGAGGTCCAGTCCCGCAGGTTGTGTACCCCGAGCGTAATGTCGCCGCGCTCGATCGCTTTGCCGACCAGGGACTGATGCAGCGGGGCCAAATACTCACTAAAGACGGTGAGGACGTCGATGTTCATAAGTCGAGCAGTCCGTCCGGCGGGGTAATCGTCATCGTCCGCGCCGCACGATCTATCCGCGGCACAATGCTGCGCACGAACGGGATCAGAACTTCGCAACGCGAATCAGAACGACGCACGGCCAGGGTGTCGCCGCCCGCACCGTGAAGGACTTGCTCGACGGTGCCGACCTCATCGCCGACCTCGTCCAGGACGCGCATTCCCTCGAGTTCGTGGTCGTAGAAATCGTCGTCGCTGTCGAGATCGGGAAGGTCGTCGGAATCGATCACCAGCATGGTGCCGCGCAACTGTTCAGCGGCAGTGCGGTCGGTGTAGCCCTCGAAAGCAAGCACCAACTTGTTTCCACCGATATAGCGCGCGGAGCCGACCGTCAGTGGACCACGCTCAGCGGGATCGGTGCGCAGGACGGCGCCGGGGGCAAAGCGCTCGTCGGGGTCATCGGTGCGAACCCCGATCGTCACTTCACCGCGGAGCCCGTGCGCCTTACCGATTCGCCCGATGACGAGTTCCATCGCGATCTCCTGTCGATTACTCGGTGTTAGATCACCGAATAAATGCAACTGTGGGCAAGCTTCCGAGGTAATCGGAGCCTGCCCACAGCGTAGTGATGCCTCTTCGAACTGGCGCCTCGGCTACTCGTCCACGTCGACGACGTCGACGCGGATGCCTTTACCACCGACCGCCGACACGACCTGACGCAATGCCTTAGCCGTACGACCGCTTCGGCCGATCACCTTGCCGAGATCTTCGGGGTTGACCCGGATCTCCAGCACCCGCCCGCGACGGGTGGTGACCATGTCGACCTGAACGTCGTCGGGGTTGGCGACGATTCCGCGCACCAGATGCGAGAGGGCCTCTTCCAGCACTACTTGGCGTCCTCGGCCGGTGCGTCAGCCGAGGGCTTCTCAGCCTTCGGCTCGTCCTTGGTGGCCTTCTTCTTCGGCGTGGTCGCCGCGCCCTTACCGGACTCGGCCTCGGCCATGGCGCCAGCGAGCGCTGCCTCGTACTTGGCCTTCTTATCTTCCTTCGGCGCGCGAACCTTCATCGGCTCGGGAGCAGGCTCGCCCTTGAACTTCTGCCAGTCACCGGTGACCTTGAGGATCGCCGCTACGGCCTCGGTCGGCTGCGCGCCGACACCCAGCCAGTACTGTGCACGCTCGGAGTCGACCTCGATGAACGAGGGCTCTTCCTTGGGGTGGTACTTGCCGATCGTCTCGATCGAACGGCCGTTGCGCTTGGTGCGCGCGTCAGCGACGACGATGCGGTAGTACGGTGCGCGGACCTTGCCCAGGCGCATGAGCTTGATCTTGGTTGCCACGTGTTTTAGTGCTCCATCTTGGTATTGGGTCGGGCGTTACGACGCACGCGTGGGGTTGCGTGCGGGCGAAGCCCGGGTGAGTCCACGGCGCAAAGTCAGGTAGAGGGCCCGATGCGTCCGTAGAAATCAACCTGTTCATTCTGCCAGACGATCGCAGAATCCGGGAGCCAGGTGCTACCGGAACGTGCCCAACAGCACAGCGTGCACCGACGGCGATGCGGTGGAAGAGTGGCGGGTATGGCTGAGCAGATGAAGCACGTCAACGACACGACTTTGATCAAGACCGAAGCCTACATCGGCGGTAAGTGGGTGCACGGCAGCGATAAGGCGACCTTCGGGGTGCGTAACCCGTCGACCGGCAAGGTGCTGGTGAACGTCGCCGACCTCACTGCGGCACAGACGGAAAAGGCGATCAGTGCCGCTCGGCAGGCGCTCGGCGGGTGGCAGACGCTTACCGGCAAAGAACGCGCCGCCGTCCTGCGCCGCTGGTTCAACCTCATCATGGAGCACCAGGACGATCTCGGCGCCCTGATGACCTACGAACAAGGGAAACCACTCGCCGAAGCGAAGGGCGAGGTGGCCTACGGCGCCTCGTTCATCGAATGGTTCGCCGAGGAGGCCAAGCGGGTAACCGGGGACCTGCCGGCGCCGGTACGGCGCGATCAGCGGATCGCCGTACTCAAACAGCCGATCGGTGTGTGCGCGGCGATCACGCCATGGAACTTCCCGATCGCGATGATCACCCGGAAGGCTGCACCCGCGTTGGCCGCCGGAAACACCATGGTCCTGAAACCGGCTTCCGAGACGCCGCTGTGCGCTCTGGCGCTGGCCGAGCTCGCCGAACGCGCGGGGTTGCCGGCCGGGGTCCTGAATGTTGTCACCAGTTCGCATTCAGGCGAGGTCGGGAAGGTGCTCTGCGCATCGCAGGACGTACGGCATTTGTCGTTCACCGGCTCCACCGACGTCGGGCGGGTCCTGATGGAGCAGTGCGGGCAGACGGTGAAACGCCTGGCTCTGGAGTTGGGCGGGCAAGCGCCGTTCATCGTCTTTGACGATGCCGACCTTGACGCCGCAGTCGACGGCGCCATCGCCTCGAAGTACCGCAATGCCGGACAGACCTGCGTGTGCGCAAACCGGATCTACGTGCAGCGCGGGGTACACGACGAGTTCGTCGAGAAGTTGGCGGCGAAGGTGAGCCAGCTTCGCGTCGGGGACGGGTTTGCCGAAGGGGTGACGATCGGGCCACTGATATCTGCCACAGCCGTGCAGAAGGTGCGCACGCACCTTCAGGACGCGATGGCGAAGGGCGCGAAGATCCGTGCTGGATCCGCTCCCGCTGAGGGAAGCAGGCTGGTCGAGCCCATCGTGGTGTCCGGCGCATCACCGGACATGCTGCTCGCCCACGAGGAGACGTTCGGCCCGCTCGCCCCCATCTTCGTCTTCGACGATGATGCGCAGGCCGTGGCGATGGCGAACGATAGCGAGTTCGGCTTGGCTTCGTACGTGTACACGAACGACTTGAACCGATACTGGCGTATCAGCGAGCAACTCGAGTACGGAATCGTCGGGATCAATACCGGCTTGATCTCGAACGAGGTTGGCCCGTTCGGGGGCGTGAAGCAGTCCGGATTCGGTCGCGAAGGCTCCCGGCATGGGATGGACGAGTACGTCTCGATGAAGTACTTATGCCTGGGCGGGGTTCGCTGAGGTCCGAACTCGGCCGTTCCGTAGGGTATCGGCATGACTGAAGCGAAGGACATCAAGGCCGTACTGTGGGATTTCGGTGGGGTCATCCTGTCGAGCCCGTTCGATGCGTTCAACGAATACGAGGCGCAGCACGGGTTACCGGCCGACTTCATCCGCACGGTGAACGCGACCAACCCCGATGCGAACGCGTGGGCGCGGTTGGAGCGGTCGGAGGTCGACCACGGCGAGTTTGACGTCGCTTTCGCCGAAGAGTCGGCCGCGCTCGGGCACGAGGTCCGCGGCGCCGATGTGCTTGCGCTGCTGGCGGGCCAGGTGCGTCCGGAAATGGTGCGCGCCCTCGACAAGGTGATCGAGGCCGGTTACCGCACCGCGTGCTTGACCAACAATGTCAGCAAGAGCGACAAGATCGACCCGACAGCCAACGAGCGCGCTGATGTGACCGAGGTGTACGCGCGGTTCGAGGCCATCATTGAGTCCAGCAAGGTCGGTTTCCGCAAGCCGGAGCCGAAGTTCTACACGACCGCGTGCGAGACCCTTGGCGTCCAGCCGGACGAGTGTGTGTACCTCGATGATCTGGGGATCAACCTCAAACCCGCCAAGGCGATGGGCATGCGGACGATCAAGGTGCTCGGCGCCGAGCAGGCGATCAGCGACCTCGAGGGAATCCTCGGTATCCCACTGCGATAGGTCGTCCGTCGGCACCGACGTGGCAGCGCCTATCTCCCGCCGATTCCGCGGCCAACGTATGTCCTAGCGTGCTACCGCTGCGGTCCCGGTTGGATCCGCGGCAGCGAGGCTTGGTAGATGTCGGCGTCCGTCTGGGACAGGTCGGCCATCCGCTGCGCTGCGGCGTACCGCTGAAACTGATGCTTGGTCGCTTCCACCGGGTAATGCGGCAACGACAGGAGCCGCTCAACCCACCGGGTGACCTCGGCATCGATGTCGTTGACCGCTACCACGCTGTGCAGAAGGCCGAGCCGGTGCGCCTCGTCGGCTGGGAACGGCCGGCACATCACGATCATTTCGCGGGCGCGCGCGGCACCGATCTCATTGATCAACAGCGGCGTACCGCCCCAGGACAACGGCAGGCCGATCTCGACCTCAGGCAACCGAAACACCGTGTCATCGGCGCCGATCCGGAAATCGCTCGCCGCCGCCAACAGCACGGCGCCGCCGATAACGTGACTGTGCAGCCTCGCGACGGTGATAGCCGGGCAATCCAGGATCGCCTGGATGGCGCGGTGTCCGGTCTGCGCGACCCAACGGTGCTTGCGCGGCGGACCGTCCGGTGCAGGCCGGGACGGATGATTCTTCAGGTCGGCTCCCGCGCTGAATGCGCGACCTCGCCCGCCGAGGACGACGACCCGGATCTCGTTGAATTGATGCACGGCGGTGTACAGCCGAGTGATCTCGTCGAGGGTCTGTGGATCAAGTGCATTGAGATTATGCGGGCGATCGAGCCAGGCCCTCAGCACAGCACCGTCTGGCTCGATCGACAGGCGTTCGTACGTCGAAAAATCGTCCAACACGATTGCCTCCCGTCGTGGTTAAGCTGGCTAGTACGCGCGCGCGACGATCGCGATCGCGCCGTCCTCGTCATCTGATGTCGGGATCTCTCCGTCCGGGCGCACCAAACAACGCACGGTGATCGCCGACGCCGCGAGTTTCTTCTCCCCCTCGGTGCCCAGCGCCGCCCATGGAATACGCGCGAACCCGTTCTGCGCCGCCTGCTCGGCCTCATCGATGGTCTGCACGTCGAGGGTCAGTCCATCGCGTCGCCGCAGGGCCTCCTCGTACAGTGCCCGTTGGTCGGCCTGCAGCGCATCAGTGCAGTACGGCGCAATCTGCTCCAGCACCACCGGATCCTTGCCACCGACGATCCGGCGGGCGATCATCACCTTGCCCTCGGCGATGTCGCGCGGGCCGACCTCGATCCGCAGCGGAATCCCCTTCAGTTCGGCGTCCACGGCGCGGCGGCCAAACGCGGTGTCAGTGCGATCATCCAACTCAACGCGAACGCCGGCGTCACTAAGGTCCGCAACGATCCGGGCGGCGGCCTCGGTCACCCCGTCGCCGTCCTTCACGATCATCACGAGGGCCTGAATAGGCGCCAGCACCGGCGGGATCCGCAGGCCGTTATCGTCACCATGCGTCATGATCAACCCGCCGATCATCCGGGTCGACGTACCCCAGGACGCCGTCCAGCAGGTCTCCTGCTTTCCTTCGGCCGACAGATACTTGATATTGAACGCGTTCGCGAAGTTCTGGCCCAGTTCGTGCGAGGTACCCATCTGCAGTGCTTTGCCGTCGCGCATCATCGCCTCGAGCGCGAGGGTGTTGGTCGCGCCAGCGAACCGCTCCGCATTGGTCTTACGACCGCGGATCACCGGCATAGCGAGCACGTTGACCATGAAGTCCTCGTATACCTCGCGATGGATCCTCGCGGCGTAGTCAGCAGCATCCTGCTCGGTGGCGTGCGCAGTGTGCCCCTCCTGCCAGAGAAACTCCGAGGTCCGCAGGAACGTGCGCGGCCGCAACTCCCAGCGCACCACATTCGCCCACTGGTTCAGCAACAGTGGGAGGTCGCGGTACGAATTGACCCACTTAGCCATGAACTCACCGATCACGGTCTCGGAGGTCGGCCGCACCACGACGGGTTCTTCCAGCTGCTTACCGCCAGCGTGCGTGACTACAGCGAGTTCTGGGCTGAAGCCCTCCACGTGCTCAGCTTCACGCGTCAGATAGGACTCCGGGATGAACAGCGGGAAGTAGGCGTTCTTAGCGCCGGCGGCCTTGATGCGCGCGTCCATCGCGTCCTGCATCCGTTCCCAGATGGAGTAGCCGTACGGCCGGATCACCATCGTGCCGCGGACCGGCCCGTTGTCGGACATCTCCGCCTTCGAGATGACGTCCTGGTACCAACGGGGGAAGTCTTCGGACTGCGGAGTGAGAACGCGTTTCGCCATGCGAACGATCGTAATGGTCCGCCGAGGGTGACCTGCAGCCCGGATGCGCCCGAGGCTCACCGAGTCGGCGATACATCTGAGGGACACGCCCGCGGGGCGTGCCCCCGGGATTAGTAGACGACTCCGCCGAGGACCACGCGCTCGGGCGTGCGCAGAACGCTTAAGTCATCGAGTGGGTTGCGTTCGAAGCAGACGAAGTCGGCTGGGGCTCCCTCGATGAGGCCTGGGCGCCCGAGCCATTCGCGGGCGCGCCAGGAAGCCGCGCCTAGTGCGTCGTACGGCGACATGCCGATCCCGTTCAGCGCAAGCACTTCCTCGGCGATCGAGCCGTGCGCGATACCGCCGCCGGCGTCGGTCCCGGCGAACATGTCGATGCCTGCCTCGTACGCTGCCCGCAACCGCTGCGGGTGCTGCTCGTGCAGGTTGAGCATGTGTTCGGCGTACACCGGGTACTTCCCTGCGCCCGAGGCAATCGAGGGAAAGTTCCGAATATTGACCACCGTCGGCACGAGCGCAGTGCCGTGCTCGCGCATCGCCACGATGATCTCATCGGTGATCCCGGTGCCGTGTTCGATGCAGTCGATCCCAGCGGCGATCAGGTCAGGCAGCGCCTGCTCGCTGAACGTGTGCGCGGTGACCCTTGCGCCCGCTTCATGCGCTGCAGCCATCCCCGCACGCAGTTCAGGCAACTCCCACAACGGCGCTAGATCGCCCGCGCCACGGTCGATCCAGTCGCCGACGATTTTCACCCATCCATCGCCGCGGCGCGCCTCGAACGTCATCTGAGCTGCGAGGTCGACCGGTTCGGTATGCGTGTAGACGCCCGCGATATAGCGCTTGTCCTGGGCAATGTGCTTCCCCGCGCGGATTACCTCTGGCAGGTCAGATTCGTCGTTCATCCAACCGAGGTCGTAGGGACTGCCGCAGTCGCGAATCAGGGTCGCGCCGCCGTCGCGGGTGAGTTGAGCGTTCAGGCGCTGCTTCTGGACATCGTCAGCCTGCACGAACCCAGCCGGCGAGTTCCACAAGTGACAGTGCGCGTCGACGAGTCCAGGCACGATGTATCCGCGCGGCGTGACGGTCTCGGCGCCCGGCACGGCATCGAAAGTGATGCGTCCGTCGACGACGTACAAGTCACGTTCAACGTCAGTGGGCAGGAGAACGCCCGTGAAGCGCAGCGCTGTCATGGACTCGTGCTCTATTCCTTCGGCAGGTTGAGCTTTGACAGATCCGGTAACTTCGATTCCTTCGAGCCGCCGAGTGACTCCGGCAATCCGTCGGGAAGCCCGCCGAACCCACCTGGCAGCGCTCCAGGCGGCAAGCCTGGCATCCCGCCGAATCCCGGCGGCATCTGCGGCCGGGTCTGACGATTCGACCCCTTCTTACCTTTGCCCTTCTTGCCGCCCTTTTTGTTCTTGGCATTGCGCGATTTACGGCTGATACCGCTCCCGCCGCCAAGACCCATCGCCCCAGACATCTGGGTCATCATCTTGCGCGCCTCGAAGAACCGCGTAACGAGGTTGTTGACCTCCGAGACGGTGACGCCCGAACCATTTGCGATGCGTAATCGCCGCGAGCCGTTGATCATCTTCGGGTCGGCGCGTTCGCCGGGTGTCATACCGCGGATGATCGCCGCCGTGCGGTCGAGATCGTTATCGTCAAGGTTGTTGAGTTGGTCTTTGATCTGGCCAGCGCCCGGCAGCATACCGAGCAGGTTCTGCAGCGGGCCCATCCGGCGAATCGCCTGCAACTGCTCCAGGAAGTCTTCGAGGGTGAACTTGTTTCCGGAGGCGACCTTCTGCGCCATCCGCTCGGCCTCGTCCTCATCGAACGTCTGTTGCGCCTGCTCGATGAGCGTAAGCATGTCGCCCATGCCGAGGATGCGCGAGGCCATCCGCTCGGGGTGGAACACATCGAAGTCATCGAGTTTCTCGCCGGTCGAGGCGAACATGATCGGTTGGCCGGTCACGTAGCGCACCGATAGCGCCGCGCCACCGCGGGCATCACCATCGAGCTTGGACAGAACGACACCAGTGAATCCGACACCGTCGCGGAATGCCTCGGCGGTGTTGATCGCGTCCTGACCGATCATCGCGTCAATGACGAACAGGATCTCGTCGGGCTGTACTGCCTCGCGGATGTCGATGGCCTGTTGCATCATCTCGGCGTCGACGCCGAGGCGCCCCGCGGTGTCGATGATGACGATGTCATTCATCTGCCGCTTGGCTTCTTCCAGCGACTCTCGAGCGACCTGGACCGGGTTTCCGACACCGTTACCGGGCTCTGGCGCGAACACCGTGGCCCCGGCCTGCCCGCCAACCACCTGTAACTGGGTAACCGCATTCGGGCGCTGCAGGTCGGCGGCGACCAGCATCGGCGAGTGGCCCTGCTCGCGCAACCAGCGCGATAACTTACCGGCCAGGGTGGTCTTACCGGCACCCTGCAGGCCCGCCAGCATGATCACGGTGGGCGGTGTCTTGGCGAACTGCAACCGCCGCGTTTCACCGCCGAGGATCGCGATTAGTTCGTCGTTGACGATCTTGATGACCTGCTGCGCTGGATTCAGCGCCTTTGAAACCTCCGAGCCGAGCGCCCGGTCCTTGACCGCCCGGATGAACGCCTTGACGACCGGTAGCGCGACGTCGGCCTCCAGCAACGCGATGCGAATCTCGCGTGCGGTGGCATTGATGTCCGCCTCGGTGAGGCGTCCCTTGCTGCGTAAACCGGAGAAGACCTTCTCCAGCCGGTCGGACAGGGTGTCGAACACGAAACTTGCTCCTGAGGTGATGTGGCCGGGCCGGAAGAACCAACCTAGACGCGGCTAGGCCGCTGCGTTGTCAATGGCGTTCTTGAGGTCGGCCGGGTTGTTGGAGGTGATTTGCTCACCATTCACCAGCACCGTGGGCGTCCCCGGATAACCGTTATCGGTGAACGCCTGAGTGTTGGCCTCCGGTACGTCCGCGAACTCATCCGAGTCGTAGCATTCGTTCCACGCGCTGGACAGGCCCACCTCGTTGGCGATGTCGGCCAGTTCCTCATCACTGAGTCCGGGGCCGCCCTCCGGTGGCTGCTGTTCGTACAACTGCTTCATGAACTTGTAACCTTGCGGCTGGTCGGCCGCGCACAGCAGTGCTTCGGTCGCGCGTGCGGAGTATCCAGCCGGGTTCGAGCTGTTGTTCAGAATCGCGGTCGGGTGTACGACGAGTTGCGCGTCGCCGGCGTTCACAGCGTCTTCCATCGTCGCGGACGCGTTCTCCTCGAATTGACGGCACGCCGGGCAGAGCAGGTCGATCCAGTAGTCGACCTTCGCTGGCGCGTCGTCCTCGCCCCACGTAATCGTGCCGTCTGCAGCACTGACCGTTCCGGCGCCCAGGTCGCGTGCCGCGGCCGCCGCTTCTTTGTCACTGTTGCTCTTGGTCACAGCGTAGATTCCGGCGGCCGCGAGGGCGACGACCACCACGGCGGCGATGATCCAGATCGCCGTCTGACGGTTACCGCCGGACGCCGCCTTCCGTGCGTCTGCGATGGCCTTGTTCTTCGCCTGCGGCTTGCGGTTACCTACCTTCGGGCCCGTCGTGTTGCTCTTACCGCCACCGGACGCACCGGACGAGCCGTTCGCCTTGACGTTTCGCTTGTTCTGCGAGTTCGACATCGATCTCTTTCGTGTAATGGGCGTCCATGCCTCGGCAACGCGCCACTATCGGCACTCGGGATATTCTTCCACGCCTTGGGCAACAGCGGCGTTCAGCCCAATCGCGCTCAACGCTGCTGTGACGCGATTTACCGTCCGATTACGCGCCGGTCTGCAGCAGACCGTCGACGAATTCGCGGGGAACGAACGGGATCAGGTCGTCCTTCCCCTCCCCCATACCGACGAATTTGACCGGCACGCCGAGCTCTTTCTGCACTGCGATCACGATGCCGCCCTTGGCGGAGCCATCGAGTTTGGTGAGCACGACGCCGGTGATGTCGACAACATCGGTGAACACCTTTGCCTGGATCAAGCCGTTCTGTCCGGTGGTTGCGTCCAGCACCAGCAGCGTCTCATCGACCGGTCCGTGCTTCTCCACGACACGTTTGACCTTGCCGAGTTCGTCCATCAGCCCCTGTTTGGTGTGTAGCCGACCGGCGGTGTCGATCAACACGGTGTCCACGTCCCGATCCTTGCCGGCCTTGACCGCATCGAACGCGACCGAGGCCGGATCGGCCTGTTCCGGGCCGCGGACGACGTCCACACCGACGCGCTCCCCCCAGGTGGCGAGCTGGTCGGCGGCCGCCGCGCGGAACGTGTCGGCGGCGCCCATCAGTACGGTGTTGCCGTCACCGACGAGCACGCGGGCGAGCTTTCCGCAGGTGGTGGTCTTGCCGGTGCCGTTCACGCCGACGACCATGACGACGCCTGGAGTGCCATCGGAGCGGGAACTGTGCAGGGTTCGGTCCATCGACTCATCGAGGGATTCAACGAGTTCGTCGGCCAGCAGGGTCTTGATGTGTCCGGCGCTCGACGCGCCCACGGACATCGCCTTGGTGCGCAGTTGTTCGACGATATGAGTGGACGCCGCGACACCCACGTCTGCCTGCAGTAACGAGTCCTCGAGGTCCTCCCAGTCGTCCTCATCCATCTCATCTTTGGAGATGACGGCGAGCAGGCCACGACCGAAGGCGCTGTTGGAGCGCGCGAGACGTTCGCGCAGGCGCCCCATTCGGCCCTTGGTGGACGGCGGGGTGTCCAGTACCGGCGCCGGCGCGGGCGCCGGTTCGGGTTCCGGTACTGGCTCGGGCGCAAGTACTGGCTCAGGTGTGGTTTCGCTCTCAGTAGGCGTAGTGATCGTGGGGTCCGCCGGCGCCGCCGGCGCTGCGTCGAGATCGGCAGGGCTGTCGGGGACCGTAATTTCCTCGGTCGGCTCGGCGAGCGCAGCAGCCCGATCCGGCGACTCAACGGCAGTGGGTGCTTCGGCGGCCGGCGCCGGTGGCTCGTCGAGCTGTTTCGGTTCCTGTTGGCGGGTCGGCGATGTCCGTTCGGCAACCGCCGTCGCGGAGCCCTGTTTCGGTGCGGCGCTGGGGCGCTCTGGTTTGTCCTCCAGCTTCATCACCTTGCGACCCTTGCTCGCGATGTACGCGTATCCGCCGCCGATGATGACGACGAGTAGGGCCAGCGATATATAGAGCCATTCCATGGCTTGCATCCTTCCAGAGGACATATCCGGCGGGCGCAGCCGCCGTCGGGTCGGTGGGGTGCCTGCGCTGACTCAGGCGACAGTCTCGGGTTCGCGGATGCGCTGCGAAATCACCTGGGTGATGCCATCGCCGCGCATGGTAACGCCGTACAACGCGTCCGCGATCTCCATGGTCCGCTTCTGGTGGGTGATGATGATGAGTTGGCTGGTATCGCGCAGTTGCTCGAACAACGTGATCAGCCGGCCAAGGTTGACGTCATCGAGCGCTGCCTCGACCTCGTCCATCACGTAGAAGGGGCTGGGACGGGCCCGGAAGATCGCCACTAGCAGCGCGACTGCGGTCAGCGAACGCTCGCCACCGGACAGCAATGACAGTCGCTTGATCTTCTTGCCCGGCGGGCGAGCCTCGACCTCGATGCCGGTGGTGAGCATGTTGTCCGGATCGGTGAGCACCAGGCGGCCGTCGCCGCCGGGGAACAACGTCGCGAACACGATTTCGAATTCGCGAGCCACATCGTCGTACGCGGCAGTGAACACTTCGAGGATTCGGGCGTCGACATCCGAGACCACGGTCAGCAGGTCTCGCCTGGTGGCTTTGAGGTCTTCGAGTTGGTCGGAGAGGAACTGATGACGCTCCTCCAGCGCGGCGAACTCTTCCAACGCGAGCGGGTTGACCTTTCCGAGCAACGCCAGATCTTTCTCCGCCTTCCGAGCTCGCTTCTGCATCACATCCCGGTCGAACGGCGTCGGCGCGGGCGCCGGCTCGCCCTTGTTCTCGGCGTCGGCGAGCATCGCGGCAGTCGGCGGTACCGGTTGCTGTGGGCCGTACTCGGCGATCAACGCCTCGACCGTGACGCCGAACTCTTCACTGGCTTTCTCGCTGAGCGCGTCGATGCGCAGGCGCTGTTCGGCGCGCGCGACCTCGTCGCGGTGCACCTTGTCGGTGAGCCGTTCCAGGTCGGTGCCCAGTTCACGAATCCGGGTACGCACAGCGCGCAGCGCCTCCTCGCGCTCAGCTCGCGCCGCGGTAATGGCGTCGCGTTCCTGTTGCGCGCGCTCCAGGGAGACCTGCAGATGCGCCAGTACAGCCTCAGCCGCAGCCACGACGTCCTTAGCGACGGCGGCCCCGCGTTCTCGCTGTTCGCGCTGAGCGGCCAGGCGGGCGCGCGCGGCGCGCTCGTTCTGCGCATTTCGCCGCAGCGATGACACTCGGCCAGTCAGCGATTGGACGCGCTCCTCCTGAGTGCGTACGCCGAGGCTGACGTCGACCTCCTGCTGGCGGAGGTTTCCCACCAGAACGACGAGCCGGTCACGTTCCTCGGTGGACGGTTCGGACTCAGCGGGTGCTTCCTGCGCGAGTCGCAGCCGTTCGGTCATTTCAGCCAGGCTGTCGCGCGCTTGCGATGCCTTGTGCTCGGACTGCTCGCGCTGACGCTCGAGCCGGTCGGCCTCGGCGGCGGCATTACGAGCGGCGGAGCCGAACTGCGCCAATTCCTCGGCGACTGCGTTGATCCGCGCATCGGATTCATGAAGTGCCGCGAGTGCGGCCGCAACTTCGGTCGCGGCATCCTGCTGCGTCGCGACAGCCTGCTCGATCTGGACGCTCAGTTCGTCGACGCGTCGCTGCGCGGCCTTCATTGCGGCTTCTGCCTCATCGACCGCGGCGCGTACCTCGATCGTGGACGGAGCTGAGGCGGACCCGCCATGTGCCTGGCCGCGACCGATCAGGTCACCGTCGGCGGTGACCGCACGCACCTGCGGGTGGTTCTCGGCGAGCCTAGCTGCCGCCTGCAGGTCCTCAACGATCGCGACGCCGTGCAGCAGCGAAGCGACGGCGTCGGCGAGATCCGCCGAGGCGGTGACGTCATCGATCGCCCACCGCGCACCGTCCGGAAGCGCAGGCAACGCGCTGCGCTGTGCGTCGTCGGCCCGAGCGAGCAGAATCGAGACCTGGCCACCGTCGGACTCCTTCAGCATGCCGATTGCCTCGGCAGCGTCCTGGGCACGGCGTACGACGGCCGACTCCGCAAATGCCCCCAGCGCCGCGGCTACGGGCGCTTCGCTGCCCGGCGTGACCTGGATCAGATTGGACAGCGCACCGAGCACACCCGGCAGCCGGTCGCCGGCCTCCAGCAGATCCGCCGTGCCGTCCTTGCGTTTGAGGCCGACAGCCAACGCATCTCGGCGCACCTGAAAACTCTTGGCTTCCTGCTCGGCTTCGCGCGACGCGTCGCGTAATTCACGCAGTCGAGTCTTGGCGGCACCCAGCGCTGCCTCGGCGCTTTCGTGTCGTTCGTCCAGTCCGTGCTCTCCTTCATCGAGGTCGCCGACGGAATTCTGCAGCGTGGCCAACTTCTCCTCGGCGTCCCGCGCACGGGTGGTGGCTTCAGCTGCCGCAGCGCTCAACCGGGTGATCTCGTCATCCGCCCCGCTGACCCGCGCCTGCAGCGTGTTGACCTGCCCAACGAGTCGGGCTAAGCCCTCACGTCGATCCGCGATGGCGCGGACCGCCGCAACGTGCCGTTCCTCCTCGGCCTTGAGCGCAGCTTCGGCGGTGTACTTCTCCGCACCGATGTCGCTCAGGCGCGTGCGATCGGCCGCGAGCTGCTGCTGCATCGTCGCCAGTTCAGCGGCGAACGTGTCCGCCTGCCGTTCCAACTCATCCGGGTCTCTGGCGCTGGCCGGATCCTCCAACGCCGCACTGAGGTTGCGGTGACGTTCGGCGCCGAGTTGGATCGTGCCGCGTAGACGTTCGGCGATACCAGCGAGTTGGAAGTGTGCATCCTGCGCTTCGGCCAGGGCGGGAGCGTCGGCGGCGAGTGCGGCGTCGAGGTCACTCTCGCTGCGGCTCGCTGCGGCGAGTTCCTCCTCGACCTCGCTCCGACGCCGCCGCAGCGCGGTCTCGTCGGCGACTTCGCGTTCCACGGTCGAGGACAATGTAGCCAGTTCGTCGGCCAGCAACCGTAGCCGCGCGTCCCGAACGTCCGCCTGGATAGTCGCGGCCCGACGCGCGACGTCGGCCTGCCGACCCAGGGGTTTGAGCTGGCGACGCAGTTCGTCGGTCAGGTCACTGACGCGCGTCAGGTTAGCCATCATCGCGTCGAGCTTGCGCAGCGCCTTTTCTTTACGTTTGCGATGTTTGAGGACGCCGGCCGCCACCTCGATGAACCCGCGGCGATCCTCCGGGCGCGCCTGCAGCACGGAATCAAGTTGGCCTTGACCAACAATGACGTGCATCTCGCGGCCGATCCCCGAATCGCTCATCAGTTCCTGGATGTCGATCAGGCGACAACGATCGCCGTTGATCTCGTACTCACTCTCGCCGCTGCGATACATCCGGCGAGTCACCGACACCTCGGTGTAGTCGATCGGCAGGGCATTGTCCGAGTTGTCGATAGTCAGCGTGACTTCGGCGCGTCCGAGCGGTGCTCGACCCGCCGTACCGGCGAAGATGACGTCCTGCATCTTGCCGCCGCGCAGCGCCTTTGCGCCTTGCTCACCGAGCACCCAGGAGATGGCATCAACGACGTTCGACTTCCCGGAACCGTTCGGACCGACCACGCAGGTGACGCCGGGTTCGAGCCGCAGCGTCGTCGCCGACGCGAAGGACTTGAAGCCCTTGACCGTGAGGCTCTTCAGATGCACTGACCACTCCGCATTCTCTTGACTCGGCAACGTCCAACGATACCGGTCCGCGGCGCGAACTTGCCGGATATGCCTCCGCGGGGGCGTTACCAGGAGCTGCCGAGCCACAGCCCCACGCCCGCGAGCGCGGTCGTTACCATGACGACGCCGAACCCGGTGAGGCCACCGGCGAGGAACTTGCGCTCCTGGAGCAACCGGACCACCTCGAAGCTCGCGGTGGAGAAGGTGGTGTAGCCGCCGAGGAACCCGACCCCAACGAGCAGGCCGACCGTCTCAGGAAGCACCAGGGCCGATACCAGCCCGGTCAGCAGGCCCAGCAGCAACGAGCCGCTGCAGTTGATTGCGACGGTCCCGATCGGCATCAGCGTCCGAGTGCGCGAGCGGATCGCGCCGTCCAGCAGGAACCGAACTGCCGATCCGAGCCCGCCCGCCAACGACAGTCCGAGAAAAAGCAACGGGGTCATTGCTGCGTCTCCCGTCGGCGGCGCGCGCGGGCGGCGAGAGCGATACCCGCCCAGGTGGCCACGGCGCCGAGCAGCACTGTGCCCACGGCGTAGCCGATACCGGCCGCGACATCCCCGGACCGGATCAGGCTCGCCGTACCGGCGGCGAGCGTGCTGTAGGTGGTGAATCCGCCCATGAATCCGGTGCCGATCACCAATCGAAGGGAGCGCCGTCGTCCGCGGTCGGGACCGCGACCGGCGAGGTTCTCCAGTAGGAAGCCGAGCAGAAAAGCTCCGGTCAGGTTGATCGCGAAGATCACCCAATCGATGGTGCCGTCGGTGCTGAACGCGAGCGTGAGCGCCTCACGCGAGCCCGCGCCGGCGGTTCCGCCGACGAAGACGAGACCGAGCGCCCGGGGTTGCAGGTAGATCGGCGGTGCGGCCGCCGCTTCCGAGTTCGCGTCGGTCATAGTGTGCCGTCACCGCCGGCACCCTGCTGAGCGCTCACCGCGCGACGGTAGCGCACGGTCGCAGCCGTGGCGCGGGCAGGAAGCGGCTGGGCAGCAGTTGGGCCGACCGTGGTGCTGGCGTTCATCAACTGTTCCTACCTTTCGGGCACGCTCGCGCCTACAGGTAGGGACTGTTGTCGGAGATCCGAGGTTGGGTACGGCGAGCCCCACCGCCGTGACGTCGAGACGTCACGGTGATTCTCGCACAGGACTCGGGAGGTGATGAGCGCCGCTGGATCGCACCTCGATTGCAGCTGCCGCACGGCCTAGACTGGATCATTGTGACCACAGCAGTCCAGGTGATTGAGCTCAGCAAGCGCTACGGCGCAACGCGTGCTGTCGATGGAATGAGCTGGTCCGCGCGTACCGCCGAGATCACCGCAGTCCTAGGCCCCAATGGTGCCGGCAAGACCACCACGATGGAGTGCTTGGAAGGTTTGATCCGCCCCACCTCCGGTCAGGCGCGGGTATTGGGCGCCGATCCGTGGGCGGCGAACGCTGAGCACCGCGCGCGCGTGGGCGTGATGCTGCAAGACGGCGGCCTGCCTAACGGCGCCAAACCCGTCCGGTTGCTTCGTCACCTCGCCTCTTTGTACGCCGACCCGCGACCGGTCGATGATCTGGTGAGCGAGTTGGGTATTGACCAGTTCGCTTCCACCACGGTGCGGCGGCTATCGGGCGGTCAACGGCAGCGAGTCGCTTTGGCCTGCGCGCTGATCGGCAACCCTGACGTGCTTTTTCTGGACGAGCCGACAGCGGGGCTCGACCCGCACGCTCGGCTGGATGTGTGGACACTCATTCGCCGTACTCGCGAGCGCGGCGTCGCCGTCGTCGTCACTACGCACTCCTTCGAGGAGGCCGAAAGGCTGGCCGATCACATCGTGATCATCAACGCGGGGCGCGTGGCCGCCGATGGGCCGCTCGCCCAGTTATGCGTCGGGCGAAGCCTGGAAGACCTGTACTTCGAGTTGACTCCCCGGGAACGCGTGTGAGCGCCCCCGCCGCTGAGCGGGCGCGGATACTTGCGCAGGCCAAGTTCGACACCGCCAGTCTGCTACGCAACGGCGAGCAGCTCCTCGTCTCGCTGATCTTGCCGGCGATGGCACTGGTAGCGGGGGTGTTGCTTGCGTTCCCCGAACTCGATGGTCGACGGATCGACGTCGTCGCGCCCGGGGTGTTGGCGCTGGCGATCCTGTCGACGGCGTTCACCGGCCAAGCCATAGGTACCGGTTTCGACCGGCGGTATGGCGTCCTTCGCTTACTTGGGGTCACTCCCCTAGGCCGTGGCGGCCTACTCGCCGGGCGGGTGCTGGCGGTGTTGGCGATCGAGGTGTTGCAAATCGTCGTGCTGAGCGCGATCGCGCTCGCCCTCGGCTGGCACCCTGACCTCGGCGGGGTGCTACCCGCGCTGCTGTTCTGGGTCGTCGGTACGGCATGTTTCGTGTCGCTGGCGATGCTGTTTGCCGGGACCTTGCGCGCCGAGGCAACCCTCGCACTGGCGAACCTGGTGTGGGTGCTGATGCTCGGGTTGGGCACCGTGCTGCCGAGTTCCTCGTACGGTTCGCCGTGGGAGACGATTGTGGCTCTCACGCCATGTGGCGCACTCGGCGATGGTCTGCGGGCTGCGCTAGGGGCTGGCCCACTGGATTGGGTAGCGTTGTTGGTGCTGGCGGTGTGGACGCTGATCTTCGCGGGGCTCGCCCGCCGCTTGTTCCGCTGGTCCGACTGAGGTAATCCTGGTAGCACAGCTCAACGCCGAGCGCGGCGCAGCCTGACAGGCGCCGACGCCTAGGTGAGGCGTGAGGCGGCTCGTTAGCGCCTAGAGTTCTTCGTACTTCGCATTCAGCGCGGACAGCTTCGCCAGGAAGTTCTCGTAGCCGCGGTAAATCAGCTCCACCCCGTGCAAGGTGGAGGTTCCATCCGCGGCGAGCGCTGCGATGAGGTACGAGAATCCGCCACGCAGATCGGGGATAACCAGCTCTGCGCCGTGTAACTGCGCGGGGCCGCTAATCACCGCCGAATGCGAGAAGTTGCGCTGCCCGAACCGGCAGGTCGACCCGCCGAGACACTCGCGGTATACTTGAATGTGCGCGCCCATCGTATTGAGCGCTTGAGTGAAGCCGAGCCGGTTCTCGTACACGGTCTCGTGCACGATCGACAGGCCCTCGGCCTGGGTGAGCGCCACGACAAGGGGCTGCTGCCAATCCGTCTGGAACCCGGGCGCGACGTTCGTTTCGATCGCCACGGCGTTAAGTTGTCCGCCCTCGGGACACCAGAATCGAATCGACTTCGCTGAGCCGTTTCCGCCGTCGTTCACCTCGAACTGGCCGCCGACCTGGCGAAATACGTTCAGGAAGGTCAGCATCGGTTCCTGCTCGGCGCCGACGACCGTGATATCGCCTTTGGTCGCGAGCGCTGCACATGCCCACGACGCTGCCTCAAGGCGGTCGGTGAGCGCCCAATGATCGAAACCGGTCAGCTCCGCAACGCCCTCGATGCGTACGACGCGGTTGCTGTGCACGGTGATCTGGGCGCCCATTTTCTGCAGGATGCAGATCAGGTCCATGATCTCCGGTTCGACTGCAGCGTTGCGTAGTTCGGTGGTGCCGGTGGCCAGTACCGCCGACAACAGCACCTGTTCGGTCGCACCGACGCTGGGGAAACTCAACTCGATCTGGGTACCGCGTAGCCCGCCGGGGGCGTCGATGTACAAGCCATCGCTCTCTTTGCGGACCTTCGCGCCCATTTGCCGCAGCGCGTCCAGGTGGAAGTCAATCGGACGGTCGCCGATCTTGCAGCCACCCAGGTCTGGGATGAACGCCCGTCCGAGCCGATGGATCAGTGGCCCGCACATCAGGATCGGGATCCGGCTGGACCCTGCGTGCACGTTGAGTTCGGCCGGTTCGGCGTGATCGACCCGGCCCGGATCCATCGTCAAGGCTCCGTCGCTGCGCTCCACTCCCACACCGTGCAGTTTCAGCAAGCCCGAGACGACATCGACATCCACGACGTTCGGGACGTTACGGAGCGTGCTCGGGGTGTTACCGAGGAGGGCCGCAACCATCGCCTTCGGGACAAGGTTCTTGGCTCCGCGAACAACGACCTCACCAGTGAGCGGGGTGCCACCGATAACCCTCAGAGAGGAGGCGCTGATCGTCACCTAAGAACTCCATTCCGTCACCATCGAATTCAACTGCTCTATGGTGCCACGGCTTTCGTTCAGATGCGGCAGGCAACGATGTCGGTGACGAGGATCGCTCGCGCCCCCAACGACCACAGTTCGTCCATGATCGAGTTCGTCTGTTCACTGGGCACCATCGCCCGGACGGCGAACCACCCCTCGTCGTGCAGCGGCGAGACCGTCGGTGACTGCAGACCTGGGGTTACCGCTGCGGCCGCGTCGAGGCTCTCGCCCCGGATGTCGTAGTCGAGCATGACGTACCGACGCGCTACCAGCACGCCTTGCAGGCGACGCAGCAACTGCTGCACGGCCGGCTCTTCTGCCACACCCTCGCGCCCGATCAACGTGGCTTCGCTGACGAGCAAAGGCTCGTCGCCAACAATCTTCAGCCCCGCAGTGCGCAGCGTGGTGCCGGTTTCAACGACGTCCGCGACGGCGTCGGCAACACCGAGTCGAATCGCCGTCTCGACCGCCCCGTCGAGGCGCACGATCTTGGCGTCGATTCCGCGCTGCTTCAGGATGTCGGCCATGACCCCGGCGTACGCCGTGGCTATTCGCTTACCGGCGAGGTCCGCTAACGAATTGATGGTGTTCGGCTCGGCCGCCAGACGAAACGTCGATGCGCCGAACCCGAGTGGAAGCACCTCGGTGGCGTCCGTACCCGAGTCGATCAGCAGGTCTCGGCCGGTGATGCCCAGGTCCAGCGTGCCCTCTCCGACATACACGGCGATGTCACGCGGGCGCAGATAGAAGAACTCGACGTCGTTCTGCGGGTCGAGGATGGCCAGTTCCTTGCTCGTGGAGCGCTGGCGGTAGCCGGCCTCCTTCAGCATGGTCGCGGCGGCGTCGGCCAATGAGCCCTTGTTCGGGACGGCGATGCGCAGCATGGGAGTGGTCCTGCTCCGTTTCAGAGGTACTTGTAGACGTCGGACATGGGGATACCGCGCGCGATCATCAAGACCTGCACACGATAGAGCAATTGGGAGATCTCCTCAGCCGCCCGATCCGTGTCCTCATGCTCGGCCGCCATCCAGGATTCAGCAGCTTCCTCGACGACCTTCTTTCCGGCCTCGTGTACGCCGGCCTGCACGGCCGCTACGGTGCCCGAGCCCTCGGCCGACTCGGCAACCTTCTGCTGGAGCTCTGTATAGAGCTCGTCGAATGACTTCACTTCTCTCCTCGTAGCCCGGCGAGCGTGATCGCCGTGTCGATGGCGGCGTGTGCCGCCTCGTAGCCCTTGTCCTCGGTAGAACCCGGCGCGCCACTACGTGCGAGCGCCTCCTCCATGGTGTTACAGGTGAGTACGCCGTTGCCGATCGGGGTTCCCTCATCCAACGCGATGCGGGTCAGCCCGGCGGTGACCGAGTCGCACACGTACTCGAAGTGCGGCGTACCCCCGCGGATGACCGCCCCGAGCGCGACGACGGCGTCGTGGGTGCGAGCGAGCTGCTGCACGATGACGGGCAACTCGATCGCGCCGGCAACGTGCACCACCTTCGGCGTGGACACCGAGCAGTCACGCGCACAATCGAGTGCTCGCGACAGCATGGTCTGTACCAGATCGGCGTTCCAGCGCGTCGCGACTATCGCCAGGCTCAGACCTGAGGCATCGAGGTTGGCTGAGGTGGGTCGGCCCTCGCCACTCACGGCAGGATTCCCGGTTCCGCGCCCTCCGGCAGTCCCTCGAGCTGATGGCCCATCCGGTCGCGTTTGGTGGTCAGGTAGGCGATGTTGTGCGGATTGACGCTCAACGGCAACGGAACACGTCCGGTGATCTTGAGCCCATACCCCTCCAGCCCCGCCCGTTTGCCGGGGTTGTTGGTCAGCAACCGCATCGACTTAATCCCGAGGTCGGCGAGGATCTGCGCGCCAGTGCCGTAGTCACGGCCATCGACCGGCAGCCCGAGATCGACGTTGGCGTCGACCGTGTCGGCGCCCTGGTCTTGAAGCTGATACGCCTGCAACTTGTGCAGCAGACCGATTCCGCGGCCCTCGTGCCCGCGAATGTAGAGCACGACGCCCTTGCCCTCGGCCGCGACGGCCTGCATCGCGGCATGCAATTGCGGGCCACAGTCGCAGCGAAGTGAGGCAAAGACATCCCCAGTGAGGCATTCGGAATGCACTCGCACCAGGATGTCCTCGCCGTCACCGAGATCCCCGTACACCAGGGCCACGTGTTCGACCTCATCGAATTGGGTGTCGTACCCAACGGCAGTGAACTCACCGTATTCGGTCGGCATTCTCGCCTCGGCGACGCGCTCGACGTGCTTCTCGCTGCGGCGGCGGTAGGCGATCAGATCGGCGATAGAGATGAGCGTGAGGTCATGCTCGTTCGCGAAGACGCTCAGTTCGTCCAGCCGCGCCATATCGCCAACGTCCTTCTGCGACACGATCTCGCAGATAGCGCCCACGGGCTCGAGTCCGGCGAGACGGCAGAGGTCGACAGACGCCTCGGTGTGGCCGGCGCGCCGCAGCACGCCACCGTCACGAGCCCGCAGCGGTACGACGTGACCGGGCCGGCGGAAATCGCTACGAATAGCGTTCGGTCGAGCGAGTTCACGGATGGTATGCGCACGGTCAACCGCACTGATTCCGGTGGTGATGCCATCACTGGCATCCACGGTGACCGTGTACGCCGTGGAATGCTTGTCCTGGTTCGTGTGGAACATCGGCGGGAGGTCGAGGCGCTCGCACGCGTCATCGGTCATCGGGACGCAGATGTAACCGGAGGTGTACCGGACCATGAAGCCGACGAGTTCGGGAGTCGCCTTCTCGGCGGCGAAAATGAGATCGCCTTCGTTCTCCCGGTCCTCGTCATCGACGACAACGATCGCCTTGCCCGCGCGCAGGTCGTCAATGGCCTGCTCGATGCTGTCAAAGTCTCTCACTGCCAACGTCCTGCCTCATTGTGTGACGGCGCCCTGCTCGCCAGCGCCCGCTCGACGTACTTTGCCAGTACGTCGACTTCCAGATTCACCCGATCTCCCTGTGTGCGCTCGCCGAGGGTGGTGAGCTTCAACGTTGTGGGGATCAACGAGACCTCGAACCAAGGATCTTCGGCGTCCGCTCCACTGGCGGCACTCACGGTCAGCGATACGCCGTCGATCGTGATGGATCCCTTTTCCACGACGTACTTCGCGAGTTCGGGCGGTAGCGAAAATCGCAGCACATCCCATTTCCCGTGCGAGTCGCGATGTAGGAGGGTCCCGACACCGTCAACGTGCCCCTGCACGATATGTCCGGCCAACCGGCCCCCGGCAGGCATGGCGCGTTCCAGGTTGACCTGTCCACCCGCACGTAGCGCGCCGAGGCTGGAGCGGTCCAAGGTCTCGCCCATCACATCAGCGGTGAATCCGGCGGCGTCGTGCGCAACCACGGTCAAACAGACGCCATTCACGGCGATGGAAGCCCCATGTACGGCGTCGGAGGCCACCAGCGGCGCCTCGATCCTGATGTCGACGTTCTCCCCATCGTGGGTCAGCGAGGATACCGTGCCGATTTCTTCGACGATTCCAGTGAACACGTTCCTACTTCCCTCTCGGTGGTACATGACGGCGGACTGCCCTCACGAGGACGTCATCGCCGCTGCGAGTCACGTCGGCGATCTGCAGATTCAGGGCGTCATCGATACTGCTTACACCGTAGCCCCGTAACGCAGGCCACATTCCGCTCACCAGGAGCTTCGGGGCGAGATACGTCTGGACCTCGTCGATCAGATCGGCCGCCGCGAAGGTCCCCGCCACGCTCGGCCCGCCCTCCACGAGCACGGTGAGGATGCCGCGCCGACCGAGTTCAGTCAGCAACGCGTATAGGTCGACGCCCTCGTGGAGGTCCCCGGGCGACAGCCAGAGGTCACACGCCGCGCGTCCGTTGTTGTGGTGATCGATCGAACGCTGGCGCAGGACGTCGACGCGGTGGTGCGCGGCTGCGGGCCCGAGCGCGATCAACGTCGGAATCTGGCCGTCGAGAATCTTCGCGTGCTGCGGGAGCTGACCGCTCCCGGTCACCACGATTCGCAGGGGTTGACGTCCACGGAGTCCACCGTGTTCGTCGCGGGCGCTGAGGGCCGCGTCATCGATGCGGACGGTGCCGGCTCCCACCAGAATGGCGTCGACGCGTTCGCGGAGGTCGTGTACAGCGGCGCGTGATTGCGGACCAGTGATCCACCGGCTGGACCCGTCTGACGCAGCAATCTGCCCGTCCAGACTCTGCGCGACCTTCCAGATCACGTAGGGCCGGCCGGTTCGTTGGTGGTGTAGCCACCCGCGCAACGCACCACCCTCAGCGTCGTCGCTGCTGACACCGGCAGTGACTGCGATGCCTGCTTCGGCGAGACGTTGATGTCCGCCGCCGGCTTGATCGGTCGGTTCGGCGACCGCATACGCGACCGCTGAGATGCCTGCCGTGATGATCGCGTCCGCGCACGGGCCGGTACGGCCGGTGTGTGCGCACGGTTCGAGGGTGCACACCAATAAGGCACCACGCGCGGCGTCACCGGCCTCACGCAGCGCCATGATTTCGGCGTGCGCACCACCAGGGCGCTGGGTATGCCCACGGCCCACCACGACGTTGTCCCGGATAACGACTGCGCCTACCGGCGGATTCGGGCTGGAGAGCCCCTGGGCCAGCACACCCTCCCGCAGGGCCTCGACCATCCAGGTCTCGTAGGCAGCCAGTTTGTTCATCTTCACGATGCCGCTGCGGCCTGATGGCGAAGGGCGCGGACCGCCTGCGCCGGATCTTCGGCGCCGTACACAGCGCTGCCGGCGACAAAGCAATCGGCGCCCGCAGCTGCCGCACGCTCGATCGTGGCGGCGTTAACGCCACCATCTACCTCGACCAGCAGGTTCAGATGACCGGAATCAACAGCGCGTCGTGCGGCGGCAATCTTCTCGATCATCGCGTCGATGAACGCCTGCCCGCCAAAGCCAGGCTCGACCGTCATGATCAGCAGCGTGTCGAACTCGGTGAGTACCTCTCGGTAGTCCTGCAACGCGGTACCCGGCTTGAGCGCGAGTCCCGCTTTCGCGCCCTCAGCTCGAATCGCGCGTGCGGTTTGCACAGGATCATCGGCAGCCTCGATGTGAAAGGTCACGTTGTGCGCGCCCAGCGTCGCGTAACCCGGAGCCCATCGATCGGGGTCGGAAATCATCAGGTGGCAGTCGAGGGGGATGTCGGTGGCGGCGCGGATGCTCTTCACCACCGGCCCACCGATGGTCAGGTTGGGGACGAAATGCGCGTCCATGACGTCCACGTGTAGCCAGTCGCTGCCGGCTACCCGATCGATCTCGTCGGCCAGCCGGGCGAAGTCTGCCGACAAAATGCTCGGCGCGATCATCGGCTGACCGGTGCCCGTGTGCTGGGCGGCGTACTGCATACGTATCCCCTGATTGTCGATTCAACAACTATTGGATCACACTGCGCGCGCGATCGGCTCGCTCGCCGTCCCTGCTGGTGCGCCCATAACACCACGCGCGACGCCGACATTCCCCACCGTTCGAGTTCCGAACGCGCGGTACACCTTCCCGACAACATCACCTGTGTTCAGGCGTGCCGATCAGGCAGATGAACATCGCGTCGGTGCCGTGCCGATGCGGCCACAATTGCACCCACGGACCATCACCTAGGTCGGGCACTCCAGCCAGCAGTGGGCGTACGTCGATCAACCGGGACAGGTCCCCGATGACAGCGCGCACCACCGCGCGGGTTTCCGCAACGTGCGGACTGCACGTGACGTACCCGACCACGCCGCCCGGGCGAACAATCCGCAGCGCCGAGGTCAGCAGCTCACGCTGCAAGGCCGTCAGTGCGGGAATATCGGACGCTTGACGTCGCCACCGTGATTCGGGGCGACGGCGCAACGCACCCAACCCGGAGCACGGTGCATCAACCAGAACCCGGTCAACGCTGGAGTCGGCCAGCGGCGCCTCTCGTCCGTCACCGATCACCACATCTGCGGGAAATCCGCGAACTGTCCGCTCGACCAGCCGTGCGCGATGCGGCGCCACTTCATTAGCCAGCACCCGCGCGCCGCGTTCACCTGCGATGGCCGCCAACAGGCCGGCCTTCCCGCCCGGCCCAGCACAAAGGTCGACCCATTGCTCATCACGACCATCGATCACCGCGCCGGCCAACGCCAGAGCAGCCAACTGGCTGCCCTCGTCTTGCACGGCCGCTGAACCGCTGCGAATCTGCGGGACTCCCGCTGGGTCGCCAGAATCCATATATACCGCGAAAGGTGAGTACTCTCCTTCGACCCCGCCGGCGACGTCAGCGAGCTCGGCGCGGCCGACGCGACCGGGGCGGGCAGCGAGGTGGACCACGGGTCGCTCGTCGTCAGCTGCCAATGCGGATTCGAGTTCGGCGTAGTCGCCACCGAGCGAATCGTTGAACGCAGCGGCTATCCATTTCGGGTGCGAATACGCTACGGCCAGATGCCCCACAGGGTCGTCATTTCGATCCGGTGCGACACGCTCAATCCATTCGCTGTGCGAGCGATAGCCGATCTTGCGCAGTAACGCGTTCACGAACCCCGATTGTCCCTGCGAGAGCACACCGTACGTCGCACCCACTGTGGCGGACACCGCCGCATGGGGTGCGATCCGGGTCCGTAGCAGTTGATACGCACCCAGCCTGATCGCGTCGAGAACGTCGTCATCCAGGTCCTCCACCGGCCTGCTGGAGACTACGTCAATGACCCGATCCAGCAGGCCGGCCGCGCGCAACGTCCCGTACGTCAATTCAGTGGCGAGCGCCGCATCGCGCGGGTCCAGACCGGCGGCACGGATGCGATCCGGCAGCACCAGATTCGCGTACGCGTCACGTTCACTGACTGCCCGCAATACGTCGTACGCGACCTTGCGAGGCGCCGCACCCACGGCCAGGCGTCGGCCACGCGAACCACGCGGCACGGACCCGCCCTGCGCTCGACCTGCTGGCTGAGGAGACCGACCGCGTCGTTTGCCATTATCGCTATGATCGCGAGCGTTCGATCCGTCGCGCCGGCCGTCGTGGCTCATCCTCTGGTCTCCCCCACGGACATGCCGCTGGCCAAGCGCGCCCCGCGCGCGAAGTCCGCGGCCGACATCGGACGCTTCCCCTGTGGCTGCACCTCTCCGAGGCGCACAGCGCCTTCGGCGCATCCCACAATGACCTCGCGTTTCGTGACGACGAGCTCACCGGCGGGCACCTGCTCATCGATCGCCTCGAGGACGGACAATCGCAGCCGCTGCCCGGCGATCATGCACCACGCGCCAGGCGCTGGGGCCGCCGATCGCACCAACCGATCGACCTCGAGGGCGGTCCGGGAGAAATCGACGTGCACGTCCTCGACCAGGATCTTCGGCGCAAGCATGACCCCCTCTGCCGGCTGCGGGCGAGCAAACGACGTACCAGCGGCAATATCGTCCAAGGTTTTCCGCAGCATCGGCGCGCCGTCCATCGCCAACCGGCCCAACAACTCCCCCGCAGTCGCGCGCGGCGGTGTGTCGAAACCCAGTTCATCGAAGATCGGCCCCGTATCCAGACCCGCTTCGAGTTGGAAAGTACAGGCGCCAATCCGCTCGTCGCCCGCAGCGATCGCGTGCTGGACAGGTGCAGCGCCGCGCCAACGCGGCAGCAAGGAGAAGTGCAAGTTCACCCAGCCGTGCCGCGGAATCCTCAACGTCGATGCTGGCACCAATCCGCCGTACGCAACGATTGCCGCCACATCCAGCTCAAGCGCACTCAACTGCTCGGCGACCGCCGGATCCCGCAATGACGCGGGCTGCAGCAGGTCAATCCCCAATTCGTCTGCACGCTGCCCGACCTCACTGCGGTGCACTTTGCGACCGCGGCCGGAACGGGTATCTGGCCGCGTGAGCACCGCGACAACGTCATGCGCAGAGGCAACCAAAGCATTCAACGACGGTACGGCGACCTCCGGCGTACCGGCGAACAAGACGCGCATCGCTACAGCCCAAACGGAGACGGGTGTGGGCTGACCTTAATCACCGGAACGGGTTGGTTCGCCCACTCGGCCTCGCGGATCGCGCGCATCGCAGCCTTACGCGTTGCGGTGTCCAGCTTGTCCACGAACATGACCCCGTCCAGGTGATCGATTTCGTGCAGTACGGCACGCGCCAGCAACCGTTCTGCACTGATCACCACTGGCTCCCCGTGCACGTCGAATCCCGTCGCACGCACCTGCAAGGGCCGAGTGCAAGGAAAGTGCAACCCAGGAATCGACAGGCATCCCTCATCGTCGGTCTGCTCCTCTTCGGAGGTGTACTCGACGACCGGGTTCACCAGATGCCCCACCTCACCGTCGACGTTGTAGGTAAACACGCGAGCACCCACACCGATCTGCGGTGCGGCGAGCCCAGCGCCCTGAGCAGCAAGCATCGTGTCTCGCAGGTCATCGACGAGCTTTGCGAGTTCGCGATCGAATGAGGTGACCGGTTCGCATGACGTACGAAGTATGGGGTCGCCAAAAAGCCGGATTGGGGTTACAGACACCCACGCAGTCTAGTCGTTCGGGCCGTCCCCACTCACAGGAGTCGTTGCGGGTCGAGCTTGATGCGCAATCTATCGCTGGCTTTGCGCATGCTGCGCCCCGCGCGAAGATCATGCAGGGCGCGCGCGAGATCGTCGCCGTCGGCGCGCGGCACCCGCAGCAGCATTCGTTCGGCGCTCTCATCGGTCGGTTCGGTGACCGGTCCGAGCACATCCACCGACGCCGGCAAATCAGCGTGCTGCACGCTCTCCAACGCCGCAGGGTCGCCGACGATCGCTGCCATCCTGCTCACGGGCGGGAACCTCAACTCGGCACGATCGCGTAACTCACGCTCGGCGTACCACCCGGCGTCCCACCGCACCAAAGCCTGCACCACGGGCACGGAGGCAGGGGCCATGACCACCACGCGGCCACCGTCGCTGGCACCTCGGGCCAGCGCTGCCGCATTCAACCATCTCCGCAGGCCTTCCTCGCCCGCGAGGAGGTCCGCACGCGTCAGCATCGCCCAGCCATCGAGCAGTAGAACGGCGCCGTACCCACCGGACACAACCGGTTCGGCTCCCGGGGTCGCGATCACCAGGGCAGGTTCGGGATCGATCTCTGCAACGACCTGCTCACCCGCCGATTGAATGACTCGTACCCCGGGCAGCATCCGACCGAGTTCCTCCGCCGTCCGCCCAGCGCCGACGACAGCAGCGCGAAAGCGACCCGCCGAGCACACCGGGCATGCCCAGGATGCTGCGTGCCGCCCACACCATCGGCAGGACGCGACCGCATCCCTACCGGCACCCAAAGCGAGCGGGCCGTGACACGTCGCGCACCGCGCCGGCGTGTGGCACCGCACGCAGGACAACACGGGCAGGTAACCACGGCGCGGCACTTGCACGAGTACCGGCGCGCCCCTGCCGATCGCCTGTCGCGCCGCGTCCAGCGCCACCTTCGGCAATCGGGCGCTGTGCGCCGCCTCATCCGATCGAAGATATATATCGTCTCCGGACGCCGTGATCCGCGGCATCGCGGCCCGCAACGTCTCCCGTTCGGCCCGTAGTGGCGCGGCCCAGCCACGCTCCAGCAGGGCTGTCGCTGCCACCGATTGGGTGAATCCCCCCAGCAACACACTGGCGCCGGCGAGGTGCGCACGCAACACAGCAACGTCCCGAGTGTGCGCGTACGGCGCTCGCGGTTCGTCGTACAAGTCGTCACCGTCGTCCCACACCGCGATCAATCCCAGGTTCGGCACTGGCGCGTACACCGCCGAGCGGGTGCCCACCGCAATTCGAACTTCACCGCGCAAGCACCGCAAGAATCGGCGGTAGCGGGCCGCCGGGCCACGCGAGGCGTTCAGTTCGGCATAACCACCGGGACCGATCAGATCGGCCAGAGCCCGCTCCACTCGGGCGGCATCCTTCGTATCAGGAACCACGAGCACGGCCCCGCGACCCGCGCTCGCGGTACTCACGGCGAGTTCGGCGAACCTAGTCGGCCAGTCCTCACCAGGCATCGCTGTCCAGACGGCGCGCGCTCGGCGTCCCTGCTGCAATGCCTCAATGAAACCCGCGCCGTACGGCGCCCACCCCTGTACGTCTGGGGTTGGGTAGTCCGGCAGCGGTTGCGGCTCGCTCTGCTCGGTGCGCGCGTTGCGGGGCGGTACCGCCAGTCGCACGACATCGCAGAATCCGCCGGCCCATCGATCGGCGACCGCGCGCATCAACTGCATCGTGTGCTCAGTCAGCACCGGCAGCGGGCTGACCACGCGTTCGATGCGCGACAGCTTCCCGGCGTGGTCCGAACCGGAGTGCAAACTGATGACGTACGCGTCGACGAGTTTCCCGGAGAAACGCACTCGGACCCGGCAGCCGACAGCAATCGCGTCGAGGAGGTCAGTCGGCACCTCGTAATCGAACAGCCGATCCAGATGCGCCAGTGGCACGTCTGGGTAGACGGCGGCAACCAGCCGTTCGACGGAGCCGTCGGCCAGTTCACCGCTAGCCGTTGATGGCCTTCTTAAGTTCGTCGACACGGTTCGTCCGCTCCCACGGGAAGTCGCCGTCCTCACGGCCAAAGTGTCCATACGCCGTGGTGGCACGGTAGATCGGACGCTTCAGGTCAAGGTCGCGGATGATGGCCAGCGGGCGAAGGTCGAATACCTTACGAACCGCCGCTTCGATCTTCTCAGTCGGAACTGTTTCGGTGCCGAACGTGTCGACGTACATCCCGACGGGCTCGGCGCGCCCAATCGCGTACGCGATCTGCACCTCAACCCGGCTCGCCAGCCCGGCGGCAACGACGTTCTTGGCGACCCAGCGGGTCGCGTACGCCGCCGAGCGATCGACCTTCGAGGGGTCTTTACCGGAGAACGCACCACCGCCATGGCGTGCGTATCCACCGTAGGTGTCGACGATGATCTTGCGGCCGGTCAACCCGGCGTCACCCATCGGCCCGCCGATGACGAACTGCCCGGTCGGGTTCACCAGGACGCGCATATCGCTCGTATCCAGGCCGTAGTGCGCCAGGACGGGATCGATAACGTGCTGGCGGATATCCGGCGCTAGCAGGCCATCGAGGCTGATGCCCTCCGCGTGCTGAGTCGACAGCACAACCGTGTCGACGCGCACCGGCTTGCCGTCGAGATACTCAATGGTGACCTGTGTCTTGCCGTCCGGACGCAGGTACGGCATGGTGCCGTTGTCACGGACCTCCGTCAGTCGTCGCGAGAGCCGATGCGCCATCGAAATCGGTAGCGGCATGAGTTCGGGCGTTTCGTCGCAGGCATACCCGAACATCAGTCCCTGATCGCCGGCACCCTGTGCCGAGATCGCGTCGTCGTTGCCTTCGACGCGGGACTCGTGCGCGACATCGACGCCATTGGCGATATCGGAGGATTGTTCGCCGATCGACACCGACACGCCACAAGACTGCCCGTCGAAGCCCTTGGCCGAGGAGTCGTAACCGATGCCGAGGATCGTGCGTCGCACGATGCCGGGGATATCGGCGTACGCGGTGGTGCGGACCTCGCCGGCAACATGCACCTGTCCGGTCATGATCAACGTCTCGACCGCGACGCGAGCCTCCGGGTCGCTCGCTAAAAGTTCATCCAGGATCGCATCACTGATAGCGTCAGCGATCTTGTCAGGGTGGCCCTCGGTGACAGACTCGGACGTGAACAGACGTCGTGACATCTCGATAAAACCCCTTCTGCGCAATAGGCTCGGCCAGTCTAGTCCACGACGGCGACGAGACCCGTCGACGAGTGAATCGACCAGTTAGCGGACGGCGTCCCAGATCTGGCTCGCGACGCGGTGCTTGCTGCCGTGCGGGACGACCGCTGAGGTCCCATCGGCGCCCAGGATCAGCCCAGCGTTGTCGTCATTCTCGAACGCGCCACCGGCACCGACATCGTTGACGACGATGTAGTCGCACCCCTTACGAGCGAGTTTCTGCCGTCCGTACTCCTCGACACTGTGCTGCGCATCGCCGGTCTCGGCCGCGAACCCAACGATCGTCGGCTGATGGCTGAGGCGACCTTCGGTGCGAGCCGCGACCAGCCCGAGGAGGATGTCCGGATTCTTGGTCAGTGAAATCTGATCAGGATCGGCATCCGTTTTCTTGATCTTTGAGTCATGCCGAACGGTCGGCCGGAAGTCGGATACCGCAGCGGCCATCACAACGATCTCGGCTTCGGCGGCAGCCGCGAGAGTCGCTTCCTGTAACTCGAGCGCTGTCTGCACTCGTTGGACGCGCGCTCCGGCGGGGGCAACCCGCTCGACGTTCGCACTGATCAACATGACGTCTGCCCCGCGAGCCGCGGCGACCTCGGCGAGCGCCCATCCCTGCTTCCCGGACGATCGGTTGGTCAGGAATCGCACCGGGTCGAGTAACTCACGAGTGCCGCCTGCGGTGACCACCACGCGGACGCCGCACATGTCGTACGGGAGGGCGCTGCCGGTCTCCAGCAGCAGACGGGCCATCCGGTTGATCTCGGCGGGTTCGGCGAGCCGGCCTGGCCCGGTGTCCTTGCCGGTGAGACGTCCGTGCGCGGGTCCGAGGACGGTGATGCCACGCGAGCGCAACGTCGCGATGTTTGCCTGTGTCGCCGGATGCTGCCACATCTCGGTGTGCATCGCTGGCGCGATCAGCACCGGCGCGCGGGTCACGAGCATCGTCGAGGTCAGCAGATCGTCGGCGCGCCCGTTCGCTAGCCGAGCGATCAGATCAGCGGTCGCCGGCGCGATCACCACCAGATCAGCCTGTTGGCCGAGGCGCACGTGCCGTACCGATGCGATGTCGCTAAATACGCCCGTACTCACCGGGTTCCCCGACAACGCCTCGAAGGTAGCGGCACCCACGAACTCAAGCGCCGCCGGAGTTGGTACGACATCGACGTGTAGCCCTGATTCGGTCAGGGCACGGAGGATCTCGCAAGACTTGTACGCCGCGATACCGCCGGCAACACCGAGGACGACGCGGGGAGCTTGAGTCGGCACGAGAATCGCGCGACTAGGCGTCAGTGGGCTCGGCGGAGAGCATGCCTTCGTTGATCTCGCGCAGCGCGATCGACAGCGGCTTCTCCTGCGGGCCGGTCTCGACCAGCGGGCCAACGTGCTCAAGCAGGCCTTCGGCGAGCTGGCCGTAGTACGCATTGATCTGACGAGCGCGCTTGGCCGCGTAAATAACTAGGCCGTACTTCGACGCGGTGTGAGTCAGCAACTCATCGATCGGCGGATTGGTGATGCCTTCGGGAGCGGGAACAGTTCCGGACACGTAGCCGTCCATCCTTGGTTGGTCTGTGATGCCGGATGCGCTCTCCGGCGGGTCTACGGCGTCTGGGTCTCACCGCGGCCAAGGATCAAGTCTACCAACTGATCGGTGGCCTCGGTGAGGTCGTTGTTCACGATCACCACATCGAACTCCTCGGCCGCCGCCATCTCCACCTCTGCCGCTCGCAACCTTGCCTCGATCTGCTCCTCGGTCTCAGTCCCCCGACCGAGCAGCCGACGCTGCAGTTCGGTCCGCGATGGAGGCGCCAAGAACACCATGAACGCTTCTGGCATCGCGGCCTTCACCTGCCGCGCGCCGTCCAACTCGATCTCCAGCAACACTGTCTCGCCAGCGTCCAGGTGCGCCTCGACGGCGTCCCGCGGGGTGCCGTATCGACGTCCGGCGAAGTGTGCGTGCTCGAGCATCTGTCCAGAACGGATGCGTTCGAGGAAGTCGGCTTCGTCAATAAAGAAGTAGTGCTCCCCGTTGCGTTCCCCCGGGCGTGGTACACGTGTGGTGCACGACACGGACGCCCAGACGGGCAGATTCCGTTGGCGCACCTGTGTCATCACCGACCCTTTGCCGACCCCGGACGGCCCGCTGAGCACGATCAGTCGTCCGGGCGCAGGTGGTGCGCTCAAGTTCCCTCCGATGGCGGTTGGTTGCCCGCCTAGCGGCCGGCGAGTTCTTCCTCCAACGCTACCCGTTGCTTTGCGCCCAGCCCGCGCACCCTGCGGCTCTCCGAGATGCCGACGCGCTCCATAATTCGGCCCGCCTTAACCTTGCCGATGCCCGGCATGCTTTCCAGGACGGTAACGATCGGGGTGCGACTGACGACTTCGTCGGTTTTCGCTCGCTCCAGCACGTCCGCCAACGTCAGTTCACCGCGGCGCAGACTTTCCTTGAACTCGGCACGACGTCGTCGAGCATCGACGGCGGCCTGAAGCGCCGCGGCCCGGTCTTCGGGGGTGAGGTGCGGAAGGGTCATCTGCGGATACCTCCAGAGTGAATACGCAACCTGTCCAGGCAGAACGTCCGATGTCCGCGAGCGTAGACGATAAGTCGTTCAGCGCGCGCGTAGCTCATCGGCAACGTCGCGCGCACGTCGACGCAGATCAGCAGGGCTCGGGCCCGCGCGCAGCACGTCGCGGCTGGTCGAACCGAATACGAGCGGGGCGCCGGACAGCACCTCACGTAGGTCACTGGCACTCGCCCCTTGGGCACCCAGGCCGGGTGCCAATACGGCGCCGCCGAGTCCACCCAACTCAACAGCACCCCGATCGACGGTCGCGCCGACCACCACACCGACGCTGCCTAGACGCGCACCTGCGGTGATCTCCGCGGCGTTACATGCCGCCGCCTGGTCGATGATCGATTGAGCAACGGATCGCCCGCCGTCAACGCGCGCCTGTTGGATCGCTGCGCCCTCCGGGTTCGAGGTGCGCGCGAGCACGAACACTCCGCTGCCAGCCGCCAACGCATTGGCGATGAATGGGCGAACCGACCCGAACCCGAGGTATGGCGAAACCGTGACCGCATCGGTGAACAGTGGGCTGGTTGGGCGCAGATACGCGTCAGCGTACGCTTGCGCGGTCGAACCGATATCCCCACGCTTGATGTCCAGGATGACCAGCGCACCGGCGTCCCGGCAGAGCGTGATCGTCTCCTCCAGGACCCGGACCCCTGCGGATCCGAACCGCTCGAAGAATGCGGACTGCGGTTTGACTGCCGCGGCCACCGGCGCCAGCGCCTCGGCCGCGTTCAGCGCAAAGGCGCGCAATCCTTCGACGGTGTCCGGCAACCCCCAGTCACGCAGCAACTGCGCATGCGGGTCGATCCCAACGCAGAGCGGACCGCGCTGCTGAGCCGCTTCGCTGGCCCGGTCACCGAATCCCATCGTCATACTCGTTGCTCCACTCATGATCGGTCTCGTACGGCGGCTGCGACGTTGCGCACCACCGAAGAGCCTTGGTAGATCAGCGCTGAATAGATTTGCAGCACATCAGCACCCGCTTCGATCATCTCCAGTGCGTCTGCGGCGCTGCCGATTCCACCGACTCCGATGATCGGCAACTCGCCGCCGACCTGGCCAGCGATGTAGCGGACACACTCGCGGGCCATGACCGTCAGCGGCGCGCCGGACAGCCCGCCCGCCTCGGCGCCCAGGTGCTGCTCGGACGGCGTCAGCCCGCGACGCTCAATCGTCGTGTTCGTCGCGATCACACCGGCTACGTCGTGTTCGCGGCACACGGCCAGCACGTCATCGATGGCGCCGTGTGTGAGGTCCGGCGCGATCTTCACCAGCAACGGCATAGCCGGCGCCTCAGCGCGCAGTGCTGCGATCAGTTCGGTCAAGAATCCCTTGTCTTGCAGGGATCGCAGTCCTGGCGTGTTCGGACTTGACACGTTTACGGCGATGTACGACGCGAGGTCTCGCAGCACTCGCACAGAGTTGACGTAGTCCGCTACGGCTTCATCTAGTGGCGTGAGTTTCGACTTGCCGAGGCTGACACCCACCGGGTAACCGAGATTCGCCCGCACCGCTGCCGCGTCCTCGCCGTACTTGCGCAGCCGCGCGGCTAACGCCCGCGAACCATGATTGTTGAACCCCATTCGATTGATCAGCCCGCCCGATTCGGGCAGCCGAAACAGACGCGGTAGGTCATTACCCGGTTGAGCTTTCCAGGTCACGGTGCCGATCTCGGCGTGGCCGAAACCGAGCGCCGGCCACGCACGCAGCGCCTCACCGTTCTTAGCCATACCTGCTGCCAGCCCGATCCGATTGGGGAAATCGAGACCGAACAACCGCACCGGATCGTCGACGACCCCGACGACCTTGCGGCTCAGGGTCTGCATCCACCGGTACTTGTCCATGCGCTGCAGTTGGGCCATCGTCCATCGGTGGGCCTGTTCCGGATCGCCACCGCCGATCCGGAACAGGCCACGCCGCGCGATGCGGTAGCCGTGCGACGCGAGGTCGGCCATGATTACGTCTGCTCGCGCAGCGCCGCCTGCAGTTCCTGCAGGGAACGCACGGTCATCGTGCCCGCAAGGGAGGCCTCGATTCCCTGAACCGCGGCTGCGGCACCAGGAACCGTGGTTACGTATGGAATCCCGGCATTGATCGAGGCTGCCCGGATCTCGTATCCGTCGTACCGGACCGCGGATCCGGCGCTGCCGGTTGCCCCGGCCGGGGAATTGATCACGAGGTCAATCTCGCCGCGCTGGATCATCTCCACACAATTATCTGCACCGTCGGCCTCGTTCAACTTCAGCACCGGTGTCGCGGGCACGCCATTGCGTCGCAGCACCTGCGCTGTGCCGGTTGTCGCAAGCACCTCGAATCCGAGGTCGGCGAGCCGTTTAACCGGGAAGATGGCCGAGCGCTTGTCGCGGTTCGCGAGGCTGACGAATACCTTGCCGCTGGTCGGCAATGCGCCGTACACCGAGGATTGGGACTTGGCGAAGGCAGTCCCGAAGGACAGATCCAGACCCATTACCTCGCCGGTGGACTTCATCTCCGGTCCAAGGACGTTGTCAACAATCTTGCCTTCGGGCGTGTGGAAGCGATGGAACTGCATAACGGCTTCCTTGACCGCGATCGGCGAATCCAGCGGCAAAGTGCCGCCGTCGCCGGTCGCAGGCAGGACGCCGGATTCACGCAACGACACGATGCTCTCGCCGACCGCGATCCGGGCAGCGGCCATCGCCATGGAAACGGCGGTCGCCTTCGACACGAACGGCACCGTGCGGGACGCGCGGGGGTTCGCCTCGAGCACATATAGGATGTCGTCCTTGAGTGCATATTGCACGTTCAGCAAGCCCCGGACTCCCACGCCCGCGGCGATAGCGAGGGTGGACTCGCGAATCCGATCGATCTCACTGGTACCGAGCGTGATCGGCGGCAGCGCGCAGGCGGAGTCACCGGAGTGCACGCCGGCCTCCTCGATGTGTTCCATCACGCCGCCGAGGTACAGGTCGACGCCGTCGTACAGCGCATCGACATCGATCTCGACAGCGTCCTCTAGGAACCTATCGACCAGTACCGGGTGCTCCGGGCTCACTGCGGTCGCTCGGGCGATGTAGGACTCGAGGGACTCGTCGTCGTACACGATCTCCATGCCGCGACCGCCCAGCACGTACGACGGACGCACCAGCACCGGATATCCGATCTCGTCCGCGATCGCCTTCGCCTCGGTGTACGAGGTAGCCATCCCGTGCTTGGGCGCAGGCAGAGATGCGGCATCCAGGACTTTGCCGAATGCACCGCGCTCCTCGGCGAGATGAATCGCTTCCGGGGCGGTGCCTAGGACCGGTACGCCGGCGTCCTTCAGTCGCTGTGCCAGACCGAGCGGGGTCTGACCGCCGAGCGTGCACAGCACGCCGGCGACCGGACCGCAGGCGCGTTCGGCTTCGACGACCTCCAGCACGTCTTCGAAGGTCAGCGGTTCGAAGTACAGGCGATCGGAGGTGTCGTAGTCAGTAGAGACGGTCTCCGGGTTGCAGTTGACCATGACGGTCTCGTAACCCGCGTCGCGCAATGTCAGCGCAGCGTGCACGCACGAGTAATCGAACTCGATGACCTGTCCGATACGGTTCGGTCCGCTGCCGAGAATGATAACCGCGGGCTTCTCCCGCGGCGCTACCTCGGTCTCCTCGTCGTAGGAGGAGTAGTGGTACGGCGTGTGCGCTTCGAACTCGGCCGCACAGGTGTCCACGGTCTTGTAGACCGGCCGAATACCCATCCGCCAGCGCAACGAACGCACACCATCCTCACCGGCGAGTTCCGGGCGCAACGACGCAATCTGGCGATCGGAGAAGCCGACTCGTTTCGCCCGGCGCAGCACCTTCTCGGTCAGTGCCGAGGCCGACTGAATCCGTTCACGCATGACAACTAGAGCGGCGATCTGGTGCACGAACCATGGGTCGTAGCCGGACTCGGCAGCAACCTGCTCGACGCTGGCGCCTAGCCGTAGCGCGCGTTCGGCAACGTAGATCCGGCCGTCGTGCGGTGTGCGCAGTTGCCGCAGGCACTCTTCGACCGATATTCCATCTGGATCGGCGATGGTGCCGAAGCCAGCCACGGACGTCTCCATCGACCGCAGCGCCTTTTGCAAGGCCTCGGCGAAGGAGCGGCCGATCGACATGCCCTCTCCGACGCTCTTCATCGTGGTCGTCAACGTCGGGTCGGCGCCGGGGAATTTCTCGAATGCGAACCGCGGCACCTTCACCACGACATAGTCGAGCGTCGGCTCGAACGACGCGGGCGTCTTGAGCGTGATGTCGTTCGGGATCTCATCGAGCGTGTAGCCGATCGCCAGCCGAGCGGCGATCTTCGCGATCGGGAACCCGGTGGCCTTGGATGCCAGCGCCGACGAACGGGAGACGCGCGGATTCATCTCGATGACGATCATCCGACCGTCCTTCGGATTGATCGCGAACTGGATGTTGCAGCCGCCCGTCTCCACACCGACCTCGCGCAGTACCGCGATGCCGATATCGCGCATGTTCTGCATTTCGACGTCGGTGAGAGTCATCGCCGGCGCCACCGTGATCGAGTCGCCGGTGTGCACGCCCATCGCGTCGAGGTTTTCGATCGAGCAGATGATCACGACGTTGTCGTTGCGGTCGCGCATCAACTCAAGTTCGTATTCCTTCCATCCGATGACGCTCTCCTCGATGAGGACTTCGGTGGTCGGGCTGGCGTGTAAACCAGCACGCGCTATCCGCTGTAGGTCGGCATTGTCGTAGGCCATGCCCGAACCGGAGCCGCCCATGGTGAAGGAGGGACGGACAACAACCGGGAACCCGAGTTCGGCGACGGTTGCCTCGACCTCTTCGATCGACTGGCATACGGCCGAACGCGGCACATCGCCGCCGATCTTCCGCACAATGTCCTTGAACTTCTGGCGATCTTCGCCGCGCTGGATCGCATCTATATCAGCGCCGATTAGTTCGACACCGTACTTCTCCAACACACCGCTATCGTGCAGTTGCACGGCGAGGTTGAGTGCGGTTTGGCCGCCGAGAGTCGCCAAGACAGCGTCCGGACGCTCTTTGGCAATGACCTTCTCGACGTACTCGGGAGTCAGCGGCTCGACGTAAGTCGCGTCGGCGAACTGCGGGTCGGTCATGATCGTGGCCGGGTTCGAATTCACCAGGCTGACTCGGATTCCTTCGCTTCGCAGTACCCGACAGGCCTGCGTCCCGGAGTAGTCGAACTCGCATGCCTGGCCAATCACGATCGGTCCTGAACCGATGACCAGAACGTGGTTGATGTCCTCGCGCTTAGGCATTCGCCTGTTCCTTCTGGCTGGCCATCATGTCGGCAAAACGGTCGAACAGGTATCCGGCGTCGTGCGGTCCGGCCGCCGCCTCCGGGTGGTGCTGGACGCTGAACGCGGGCACGTCGAGGCAGCGCAGTCCTTCCACCCCCTCGTCGTTCACGCAGACGTGACTGACTTCGACGCGCCCGTACGGCGTGTCGGTGTAACCCTCGATCGGTGCGTCCACGGCGAATCCATGATTCTGCGAAGTGATTTCGATCCGACCTGTGGCCTTGTCACGTACTGGGACATTGACGCCGCGGTGCCCGAACTTCAACTTGTAAGTGCCTAGGCCGAGCGCCCGGCCGAGTATCTGGTTGCCGAAGCAGATGCCGAAGACTGGCAGCTTGGCCTCGAGCGCCTGCCGCATCAGCGCGACAGCGTCACCAGCGGCGGCGGGATCGCCGGGGCCGTTGGAGAAGAAGATGCCGTCCGGGGTCACAGCACGCACCTCCTCCATGCTCGCGGTCGCCGGCAGCACGTGAACCCGCATACCTCGAGCGGCCATCTGTTCGGGGGTGCTCGATTTGATGCCGAGGTCGATCGCCGCGACCGTGAACCTCCGCTCCCCGACCGCCTCAACGACGTACGCCTCGCTGGTGCTCACCTCGCCGGCGAGATAGGCGCCGGCCATTCGGGGTTGTTCATTGACTAGTGCCACCAGTTGCTCGCGCGGCCGCGCGGCATCGTCGCCGGTGAACAGCCCGACCCGCATCGCACCGCGGTCGCGTAGGTGCCTGGTCAGTGCGCGGGTGTCGATCCCTTGCACCGCAACGATCCCCTGGTCGATGAGTTGCTGTTGCAACGAACCGCTGGAGCGCCAGTTGGAGTCGATACCGGTCAGGTCGCGTACGACGAAACCGCTCACCCAGATTCTCTTGGACTCATTGTCCTCGCCGTTCCAACCCGTATTGCCGATCTGCGGCGCGGTCATCACCACGACCTGCCGATGGTACGACGGATCGGTGAGGGTTTCCTGGTATCCGGTCATTCCGGTGGTGAAGACGGCCTCACCGAACGATGTTTCGGCGGCCCCGAAGGATTCCCCGCCGAAACACCGCCCGTCCTCCAGGACGACCAGTGCGTCGTTATTGATGCTGTGCCTACTCATCGAACAGCCTGTCCATTCTTCACAGTCAACTCGCCGCGCAGCAGCGTGTACTTCACACGGCCGGGCAGTTCGAGTCCTTCGTACGGGGTGTTGTAGCTCTTGCTGGCGAGTTGAGCGCCGGAGACGACAACCGAGGTGGTCGGATCCAGCAGCGTGATGTTGGCCGGGGCGCCAGCCACGATGCCCTGGCCGTGCTCGGCGAGCCGCCCGATCCGGGCGGCGCCCGTCGAGGTGACCGCCGCTACTCGCTCCCAGTCGACCTCGCCGGCCTCATTGCTCAACGTCATCACGGTGATCGAGAGAGCCTGCTCGAGTCCGAGCATTCCCGGTCGGGCCGCCGACCACTCACATTGTTTGTCTTCGGCAGCGTGCGGGGCGTGATCGGTCGCGACGATATCGATCGTGCCATCCTTGAGCGCTGCCCGCAGCGCGTCGACATCCTCAGCGCGGCGCAGCGGCGGATTCACCTTATAGATCGGATCGTAGGTTTCGGCGAGTTGCTCGGTCAGCAGCAGGTGGTGTGGAGTGACCTCGGCGGTGACGTTGACCCCACGCGACTTCGCCCAGCGAATGATCTCCACCGACCCGGCGGTCGACAGGTGGCAGATGTGCAGTCGCGACCCAACATGCTCGGCCAGCAAGCAATCTCGAGCGATGATGGACTCTTCGGCTACCGCCGGCCAGCCGGTGAGTCCGAGTTTGCCGGATAGCTCCGATTCGTTCATCTGCGCGCCGACGGTAAGGCGCGGCTCTTCGGCGTGCTGTGCGATGACGCCATCGAACGCCTTGACATACTCCAGCGCGCGGCGCATCAGGCTAGGGTCGCTCACGCAAACTCCGTCGTCGCTGAAGACTCGAACGTGCGCCGCCGAGTCAGCCATCGCGCCCAGTTCGGCCAACTGCTGACCCCCCAGACCAACCGTGACGGCACCGACCGGGATCACATCAACCAGGCCGATCTCGCGGCCGGTGTTGTAGACCTGCTCGACCACACCCGCGGTGTCGGCGACCGGATCGGTGTTAGCCATCGCGTACACAGCCGTGTATCCACCGAGCGCCGCCGCACGCGAGCCGGTCTCGATGGTCTCCGCATCCTCACGCCCGGGCTCACGCAGGTGCGTGTGTAGATCGACCAGTCCGGGCAGGCCGATGAGGCCGGTGCCGTCGATGACCACATCGGCGTCGACGTCGATCGACGGCGCGATCTGGCTGATTACGGCATCGGTGATCAACACATCGACGGCATCGCCGCCGAGCGGGTGGACCTGCTGAATGAGCGTGGTGGTCATGCTGCACCTCCAAGGAGCAGGTAGAGGACGGCCATACGGACGGAAACACCATTGGCAACTTGTTGAACGACGGTGGAGCATGCGGAATCAGCGACCTCGGCCGCGATCTCCATTCCTCGATTCATCGGACCGGGGTGCATCACGATGGCCTGCGGCGCAAGCGATCCGGCGCGCGCCACATCGAGACCGTATCTCCGCGCATACTCCCGCTCGGTCGGAAAGTAGGACGCGTTCATCCGTTCGCGTTGCACACGCAGCATCATCACCACGTCCGCTTCCGGCAGCGCCTGATCAAGGTCATAGCCGAACGCGCAGGGCCAGGTTTCGATACCAACCGGCAGCAGGGTTGGCGGGGCGACGAGGGTGACCTCGGCACCGAGCGTGCGCAGCAGCAGCACGTTCGAGCGTGCGACGCGGCTGTGCAGCACGTCCCCGACGATAGTCACCTTGAGCCCGTCGAGCCCGTCTCCCACGCCTCGCCCCGCACGCTTACGCATCGTGAACGCGTCCAGCAGCGCCTGAGTCGGGTGTTCATGGGTGCCGTCACCGGCGTTCACTACGCTGCCATCGATCCAGGATGCTAACTGCCATGGTGATCCGCTCGCATTGTGCCGGATGACGACCGCGTCGGCACCCATCGCTTGTAGCGTCAGCGCGGTGTCCTTCAGGCTTTCTCCTTTGGAGACGCTGGAGCCCTTCGCCGAGAAGTTCAGTACGTCGGCGGATAAGCGTTTCGCTGCGAGTTCGAAGGAGATCCGGGTTCGGGTGGAGTCCTCGTAGAACAGGTTGACGACCGTTCGGCCCCGCAGCGTCGGCAATTTCTTGACTTCGCGGCCCTGCAGGGATGTCTCGATTTGCTCGGCCGTATCGAGTACGGCGATCGCCTCGTCGCGGCTCAGATCCGCCGCAGACAACAGATGGCGCTTCACCGGCCTTCCCCGTTCAGCATTGCCAGCACCTCGTGCCGGTCGGGCTGACCGCTCGAGATCACCACGCCGTCGGCGCCATCGATTTCGGAGATGCCCACGAAGATTTGCTCATCGCGCGCGGTGGGGATGTTCTTACCGACGTAATCGGCTCGGATCGGCAGTTCTCGGTGTCCGCGGTCAACCAGCACGGCGGCCTGGATCGCCCGCGGTCGGCCCCAGTCGCGCAGCGCGTCGAGCGCGGCGCGGATCGTACGTCCGGAGTACAGCACATCATCGATCAGGACGACGGTCTTCTGATCAATGCCGCCCTCAGGTTCATATGAATGCTCCAGCGGGCGTACGCCACGCGTGCGCAGGTCGTCGCGATACAGCGTGATGTCCAGGACGCCGATGGGGAGCCGTTGCGCGGAGAACGCTTCGATCCGGGATCGGATGCGCTCAGCCAACTGCTGACCGCGAGTCGGGATTCCGACTAGCACGACGTCAGACGCACCGCCGGTCTTCTCCAGGATTTGGTGGGATATTCGGTCGACCACGCGAGAAATGTCGTCGGCAGACAGGATGATGCGACCGGACTTACCGGCGCCTCCGTCTGCCGACTCCGGGACGGTGCCCATCGTCGTACTCCTTCTCCGCCTCACGGGACGGGCCTTAAAGGAACAGATGCAACTACAGACTAGCTTCCAGAGCCGCCGCGTTGCACGTCGCCCGGCGCTCGAATCCTGTGTACTTACTTACGCTCACTTACGCACGAAGCGCAGCCGGAAAGAACCAGGGCCGCGATCGAGGTACTCGATCGCGAAAGCGCCAGGAGTGCGCTGCTCCAACTGCGCCAATAACGGAAGCGGGTCATGGTTGGCGCAAATGATCATCCCGTAACCCGGATTGATCGAATCGAGAGCCCCGAAGATCGCGGCATGGCGAATCGCATGTGGAATCACTTGCACGTCGAGTTGCGGCATGGCCCCGTCCTCCTGGTGCCCGCAGGCGCACCCGACACCGTGCCCGCCCTCGACCTGCGGCAACTCGCTGATATGGACGGGCTTCGGGTCTCGATCCGCAGTCATCGTGCTACTCCTATGCCTCGGGTGGTTGTCATACCGGAAACTGGCGACATTTATTACTATAGAACTCATGGAAATTCCTCCGGCGTACGGTCCTGCCCCGACTCCGACCAGAGCGATGCCGCCGATGTCGCCACAACGCATGGACTTACTGGACCTGCTGGCTGCAGAACATGCCGCCCGCACGGTGGACGAATTAGCGCGCTTGAGCAACCTGCATCCGAACACTGTGCGCAACCATCTCGATGGCCTTGTCCTCGACGGCGTCGTCGAACGATCCAGTGAGCGCAGTGGTCAGCGCGGGCGCCCGTCATGGCGGTACCGCGTTGTTCCCGAACGCATGGCCGGCGCACCGGAATACGTCGGGCTGGCGATGGCACTGGCAGAGCAGCTGGCGCGAGTCAGTGCTGATCCGGCCCGTACGGCTCGTACCGCCGGAGAAAACTGGGCCGCCCGAATCCCCGGGGACGGCGATACCCATGCCGACGTCGTAGATCTGCTGGACGATCTCGGGTTCGCCCCCAAACTTGAGGGCGCCAATATCCGACTTGTGCAGTGTCCATTGTTGTCGGCCGCGCGCGAGAACCCCGAGGTCGTGTGCGGGGTGCACGATGGTCTGATCCGCGCCCGACTACGTCACAGCGAGCAAGCTGGGTGGCTAGAACCGTTCGCCGGTCCCGGATACTGCATGTGGCACGGATCCGGCTATGGCTGAGAGCTCAAGTCGCGACCTCGATGCGCCGCGGTCTGTGACAGGGTCGAGCGAGCCGACTAGATCGTTGATCCGTGCACGCTGGTTCCGCGCGGCGCTATTGGTTCCGGCGGGCGCTGCGTTGCTCATCGGACTGAATGCCGGGTTGCAGCGGCTGGGCCTGCCGGCCCCGGTCAATAACGGGCGGCTGGCGAACATGCACGGCACGTTGATGGTGCTGGGTTTCCTGGGAACACTTATCGCCTTGGAGCGCGCGGTTGCTGCCGGTCGTCTCTGGGCTTACCTCAGTCCGGCACTGTTCGGTCTCGGTGCAGTTGCCACGAGCGCGCCCCTACCTGACGAGGTCGGTAACGGACTGCTGTTGGCAGGCGCGTTGGCATTGATCGCAGTGTACGTGCCGCTGTATCGACGACAGCGTGACAATTCGGTCGCGATTCAACTTGTCGGCGCTGCGATGGCCGCAGGCGCGGCACTTCTGGTCCTGCGCGACGTGGCGGTACCGCTCCTGCTGCCGTGGTTGGCCGGATTCGTCGTGCTCACCATCGGCGGCGAACGCCTCGAACTGGCACGGGTCGCCGCCCTGGAGCCATCGGCACCGGGCGCCGTGCTCGCGATCGTCGCACCTACGGCACGGCAAGCGTGCTCGCACTCTTTTCCGTACCGGTGGCGTATCCGCTTCTCGGCGCGAGTTTGCTGGCGCTGACGGGCTGGCTGGTGCGTTACGACATCGCGCGCAAGACCATCCGTGGTACCGGCCTACCCCGCTTCACCGCATTCTGCTTGCTTTCCGGCTGGGGCTGGCTCGGTGTCGCAGGGATGATCTGGCTGCTGAGCCCCGGTATCCCCGCGGGCACCGCCTACGACGCCGTGGTGCATGCGATTTTCCTCGGCTTCACGATGTCCATGGTGATGGCGCATGCGCCAATCATCTTGCCGGCCGTCCTGCGGCGTCCGTTGCCCTACCACGCGGCGTTCTACCTGCCGGCAGCATTACTTCATCTGTCACTACTGATCCGCATCGGCCTCGGCGACGGCTTCGGGTCGACCTACGCTCGAGACTTCGGTGGTGCGCTGAACGTGGCCGCCCTCATCGCTTTCGCGTTGATCGCGCTCGCGACCCCCACGAGGCAGGCGCTGCGACGATGAGCCGCTCGTCTTGGCACCTGCGAGTGCACCTTGTCGTCGTGGCGTGGATCGCTGCGCTGGTAGTGCTGGTGGCGACCCACCGCTGGGTGCCCAGCGCCAACTGGCTGATGATGCACATCTTGCTGCTGGGCATCGCCAGCAACGCGATTCTGATCTGGTCGAGCCACTTCACCCAGGCACTATTGCGCGCGCTCACGCCCGCCGATCGGCCTACAGCTCGCGGCGCTCAACGCCGGAACACTTGCGATCATCGCTGGGCGTCTTGCCCAGTCGTCGGCGGCAGTATCTGCGGGCGCAGGATTCGTCGCAGCCGCCGCCCTCATTCACGCGATACGCCTTGCATTGGCGATGCGTGGTGTCCTCGCTACGCAATTCGGCGCACTCGTGCGGTTCTACGTCTGGGCAGCGCTTTTCTTGCCGCCAGGAGCCGTTCTGGGGGCATGGCTGGCTACTGGACCAGGCGAGCCGTGGGCGTCACGGGCAGTCATCGCGCACGTGCTGCTCAACGTCGTCGGCTGGATCGGGCTTACTGTGTTGGCGACTGTGCTCACGCTCTTCGCCGCGATGCTGCGCACCAAACTGCCGCCAGGCGCCGTCGTGCTTGCCCAGCGGACGCTGCCGGTATCCGCTGGGGCCACGGCGCTGGCTGCCGCCGGCACACTCGCTGGATTACGCCCACTCGTCGTGGTTCTGCTCTTAGTGGTGAGCTTGAGCGTCGGTGCCGTGTTGCTGTCAATGGCGCAGTTAGCCTGGCAGAAGCCCCCAGCTTCATACGGCTCGTGGGCAACGCTGTGTGCGATGGCGTGGCTGGCCGTCGCGTTGATCGCACTCGTCACTGCAGTAGCGGGTTCGGACTCGTGGCCGCAAACGGCCACTCGCTTGGGCTGGCTCGTGCCTCCGTTCACCATCGGGCTCGTCGCCCAGGTCCTCACCGCGGCACTGTCGTATCTGCTGCCGGTGGTGCTGCGGGGCGGACCACGCGTGACTCGCGCGATGAACTACGAGTTTGACCGGGGTCTGGGATGGCGACTGGTGGTCCTCAACCTCGGCGTCCTGCTATTCAGCCTGCCCGTTCCGAGCCTGGTGAAAGTCGCCGGCAGCATGCTAGGGCTGGTCGGGCTCGCTTCATCCCTGCCGTTGGCAGCTCGCGCGGTACTGATCAGTCGGCGCGCATGAGAACGCGCTCTCGTCGCGCGCACCGGGCCCAGACCAATGGGGAGTGCCGCAGGCGGCTTCGCCGCGGTACTCCTGCTCGTCGCCCTCGCCGTAGCCATAGATCCCACGGCTTTGGGCGACGCAACCTCAGCGACCAATGGAACCGTAGCTACCGGGAACACCACCGAAGTGACAGTGACCGCCAAGGACATGCGATTCACGCCGGATCACATCGACATGCCGACCGGCGATCACTTGATCATCAAACTGCTGAACGCGGACGACACACAGGTTCACGATCTCGTGCTCGACACTGGCCACACCAGCGGCCGACTATCCCCCGGCGAGTCCGCGACGATCGATGTCGGGGTCGTCGGCCGGGACCTCGGTGGCTGGTGCTCGGTGATCGGTCATCGGCGGATGGGCATGACGATGCAGATCAACACGATCGGTCGCGATTCCGCGTCCGCCGATTCAGCAGCGACCAGGAAGCGAGTGACGCTGCCGATACCGGCGACGATCCCGCGGCCAATCATATCGATCTGTCCGCCGACCCACCGCCCAACTTCGTGCCCTACGATCCGAATCTGTCGCCTGCCGCCGGCAACACCACACACAAGGTCACCTTGAAGATCGAGGAGTACCTCGCCGAGGTCGCCCCGGGGTGACTCAACAGCTGTGGACATTCAGCGGATCCGTCCCAGCGCCGACCCTGCGCGGCAAGATCGGCGACGTATTCGAGGTGACGTTGATCAACGACGGGCAGATGGGCCACTCGGTCGTTTTTCACGCCGGCGACGTCTCTCCCGACGCCAACATGCGAACCATCGCTCCGGGCGAGTCACTGGTCTATACCTTCACCGCGAAACGCAGTGGGATCTGGCTGTATCACTGCTCGACGATGCCGATGTCCTCGCACATCGCCAGCGGCATGTTCGGTGCTGTGGTGATCGATCCTCCAGACCTCGCACCGGTAGATCACGAATATCTATTCGTGCAGTCGGAGTATTACCTCGGGCAGCAGGGCGGCGCAGTCGATCCGCTCGCCATCGCCACCATGAACCCCGACCTGGTCGTGTTCAACGGCTACGCGAATCAGTACGACGCCGCACCAATCGCCGCGAAAGTCGGTGACCGGGTGCGCCTGTGGGTGCTCGCCGCCGGACCGAACTTAGGTACCTCGTTCCACGTCGTGGGCAGCCAGTTCGACACGGTATACAAGGAAGGGTCGTATTTGCTCCGCCCCAGCTCCGGTGGTTCGCAGTCCCTTGATCTTGCGGTCGCCCAAGGCGGATTCGTCGAGCTCCAGTTCACCGCACCCGGAAACTACTCCATCGTCAATCACGTGATGACTCTCGCCGAACGCGGCGCGCACGGTACGTTCGGCGTCACCGAGTAGCGCTGGCCTTCGGAAGCCGGGCGGGGTCTTAGAAGTAGCGCAAGACGCAAGACTGGCTACCCACGGCGAGTAACTCCCCTGTCTCGGCGTACATGTGGATATCGCCGTGCCCCATTCCGTTCGCGACGCCGTGTGCGTCAATCTCGCACAGCACCCAATTCGTAGGCGCTCGACGCACAATCCGCAGCGTGTTGTCCAGGCTGCTGCCGCCTCCTGACTTCCCCATCGCCATCGCGATTACCGCAGGGACTTGATCGGCGAACAGCGCGAGAGCTGCGACATCTGCGGGCAACCCGCCGGTAAGCCGCATCCACAGACTGATTTTTCCCGACACTGCAGGCATGCCGCGATCACGGTGCTCGGCCAGTTCGCCGGCTGGCATCCGCACGTCCATCCGATCGATAAGCCGCGAGTCCGGACCCTGCTCGGGATATAGACCAACGCGCTCGCAGTCCTCGGGGCGTGGTAATGCTGGCGCGTGGCTCCACTGAGTCGCTACCTCACCGTCGCGGCCGCCGAGCGAGCCGACAACCGTGAGGACCTCTCGCTCGCCGACCTTCGCGGTGACCCTCCCGTGCGACACAGAGCGCCCGCTGACCGGAACCTGCACTCTGAACTCCAGCTGCTCGCCGAGCCGGGCGAAGGACAGGTATTGCGCGGATGCCCAGATGAGCGGGCGACCAGTGGCCTGCTGCATGGCGTCGATTCCAGCGGCCAGCCCCAATCCGCCGTACATGAAGGGTTCCATGCTCGCCGGACCCACGCATACACCGGAGGTTACTGAAAGTCGCCACACCGACTCATCGTTGGCGGGATCCAGTGTATATAGCTGTTCTGTCACGTTTCCTCATTCTTCAGGTGCAAACGCTCAGTACTCACTGCTCAGCGTTCATTGCCCAGCGTTCATTGCCCAGCGGGGCGAACAGATACCACTTCCAAAGTCGCACCTTCAGGCGCATCGACGACGCTACGCACCGCTCGCGCCACCGACTCGGCCGTCAGATACTTGGACGGGTCGTACTCTCCGCCAGCTCGCCGCACGATCAGGCGTTGCATCTCGGTATCGACCTTGCCGGGGTGCACTGAACTGACGCGTACGCCGTTCGGGCGTTCCTCCTCGCGTAGTGCGTCCGCGAACGCCCGCAGCGCAAACTTCGACGCGCAGTACATTGCGTTCCCCGCATTGCTGGCGAGCCCGGAACCGGAGTTGATCAGCACTATCTGCCCGCGTCGACGCCGCAATCCAGGCAGGGTCCGCGCGGTCACGTCCGCGACCGCGAACACGTTCGCGTCGAAGATATCGCGCCATTGGCTCCGAGTGGTTTCGGCTACCGCGCCGTTGTCCCAGATTCCGGCACTGTGAATCAGCACGTCCAGATCGGGCAACTCTTCACTGGCCTGAACCAGCGCTGCCTCATCGGTCAGATCCGCCACGAACGGGGCCGCCGACGTCAACTCGGCGCACGCGGCCGCCGCGGACTCGGTCGATCGAGCGCCGATGATCAGGTCGTGCGTCGCCTGTAGCGACCGGGCGATGGCCAGGCCGATTCCACGTGCTCCGCCAGTGATGAGAGCGATTGGGCGATCGTTCATTCCACCACGATAGCGACGGGCACGGTTCGGATCGCCACCGCCACCGGTCGCGCTCATGGAGGTGGCCCACTGGCCACTTCTGACAGTCGATTGCCGCTCCTGGCAACCGCGACACGCGGCAACCGGGACGCCTACCCTCCACGTCGAACGCGCGGTTAGCGGCTAGACCGCAGATTCGCCATCGCAGTCGAGGATTGCCATCGCCGGCTGGCGACGATCGAACTATCTCCCGGCGCGATGCATCCTTCGTTTCTATGCCTCGCCTATATATCTGCGAATCAGTGCGCGAGCGACTGTCCGTATCGCCGAATTCTGTCGGAGCGGGTCGCTAGAGTTGCTGTTATGACGGGGATCGAGACAGGAGGCGCCTTGGCGCTCTTCGGCGGCCTCGATTGCGTCGGCAACCTCGACGGCATCGAGCAGGTTGGCGTCGCCGCCGCGCACCACGGCCGTGTCACCGAGGAGCTCTCCAACACCAGCCACAGCGTGGATTTCCGCGATGAGTGCAGAAGCGACTCGGCGACCACGCTGGCCCGGCGGATCCTGGCGGTCGGCGGCGGGAACACGGCGCAACGCCACGTCGCTGACGTGATTGCTCGAGCGCTAGACCTCGCCGACGCCATCATCTGCGATAACCGCGGAGACGACGACCCGGTGAGTGAGTACCGCGTCGCAATGGCTGGCATCGACGCCCTCGACACACTGGAGTCAGCGCTTGCTGCAGCGAAATCGAAACTAATCGCGCACAGCTACACGCACGCGCAGGAGGAACTCCGTAGCGACACCGAGTCCCCTGGCCAAGTCATCCGACACGCCGACGGCGCCCTGGACCGTCTTCCGTCTCGCACCCAGATCGTCGCGACCGATCTTGCCGTTATTGCCCGTACCACGCCTGGTCGTGCACGGATGCTCACCGAGCACGCGGTGCAGCTGTGCGCACACCTACCCCATACGCTCGGCCGGCTCACGAGCGGCGAACTGACGGCCTACCAGGCGTTCCGAATTAGCCAGGAGGCGCACCAGTTGACGCCCGAGCAGGCGTCTGTCCTCGACGAAGCCGTCTGCGCGAAAAGGTTCACCGGTGCGCACTACGGTCTCGGTGCGCACCGCGCCGCCGCGACCATGTTCACCCGCCGGCTCAGCACGGCCATGCGCTCGCTGGACGTACATCAGCGGCCCGACACTGCGCACCGCACGCGGGGATCCCGCGATCGATATATCCGATTCGGACTCACCGCCGACGGTATGACCAGCGTGCACGGCGCGATCGGCGCGCTCGACGCGTTAGCGATCGATACGGTGCTCGACGACTACGCCCGTACGGCACCCGTCAATGACGATCGCACTCACGAACAATGCCGTGCCGACGTGTTCCGCACCCTGTTCGTCGGTCCCGCAGCACTTTCCCCGCCGGCCCAGATCGCGATGAACCTCGAACAGATGGACGCGCCATCGTTCGATGATGAGGGCGGCTACACCGTCATCGATGAGCCGCAGAACCTGCGCGCCCGGGGTATTTACGACACCATCAGACTCCTGGCCGCATGCCTGGACTGGACCTTCCCCAATACCGCCCGCGCTGTGGTGAACCTCGACGTTAAGACCGACACCCTCCTCGACATTCAGCGCTCCGCTCGTGATCGGCAGCATCGAAAGACCGGTCCGCCGACAAACACCGGTTCCAGTTGCGAGCCCGATGCGATTCCACACTCATGTTCATCGCCAGCCTCAGCAGTACACCCCCGTCCAGAATCCGAGCTGGGACGCCTAAGTCCGGGACAGGACATCGAATCGCCGGCCTGCACGGTCTTTTCCACGGGTGAGCGCTGCACGACGAGGAAGGGCGGTCCGGTCGAGTGCTGCCGCAAGAATCGCCTGCCACGGGTGAGACAACGACGGGCAAATACCGTCAGGACACCTGAACTCTGTGATGCGTCGCCGGACGCCATCGCGGACAGCCACGGACCGCACGGGCCCGGGCAGCGGTACCGACCCGCGACTGTCCGCGGTATCGGATCGATCTCCGACGACCTCGCCCATGCCCTGTTACAGAGCGCTGACCTACGCCGGATCCTTCCTGACCCACGTACCGGGCAGCCGCTCGAAGTCGGCAGCCGCCGTCCCAGCCAGCCCCTCCGCGACGCGATCATTAACCGAGATCGCCAATGCAGGTTCCCCGGCTGCACCCGCACCACTGACGCGCTTGACCTCGAGGCCGTCATCGCGTTCCGCGACGGTGAGTCCGCTGCCGGACAAACCACTCCGCAGAACCTGCACGCTCTATGCCGACACCACCACCGCGCCAAACACCACCTGCATTGGACTCCCGTCATGAACGACGACGGGACTATCACCTGGCGCAACAACCTCCTCCGCCTCTCGGTCACCACCTAAACCGGAGCCCAGCGGGCGCGTGACAGCGTCAGGCCACGTCGCCACTCGCACACCGCGAGCGAATCAGTTCCAGCGCGGCTGCTCGTGGAAGTGATGGACCGGACCGGAACCCGAACCCACATGCAGATCCTCGCCGTACCGTAACGCCTCAGTTAGCCACGCTTTTGCCTCACGGACGGCCGGCAGCCATTCCGGATGGCGCCCCCGCAACGCAGCAATCGCCGAACTCAGTGTGCAGCCCGTCCCGTGCGTTGCGGTTGACTCGATGCGGGCAGCGTCCAGTCGCACGATCCCCACAGAATCCACTCGCGACGAGTCTGCCCAGACGTCAGTGCACTCCGGAGCATCCAGGTGCCCCCCTTTCAGCAATACTCGCGATGCGCCGCCATCTAGCAGCATTCGCGCTTGATTCTCCATCTCTGCAACGGAAGTCGCGATTGGTCGGTCGAGCAGCACGCCGGCCTCGGGAATGTTCGGCGTGATCACGGCGGCCCGCGGCACCAGCGCCCGGACGGCGTCAATCGCATCGTCGGCAAGTAGTTTGGACCCGGTCGTCGACACCATCACCGGATCAAGCACCACCGGCACCCGCGCGAGCTTTCCGTCGTAGAGCAGATCCCCTACGGCGGAGGCGATCGAAGCCGATGCCAGCATGCCGACCTTGACGACGTCGACACGCACATCAGCAACGAGAGTCTCGAGTTGCGCACGCACAACGTCGACCGGGATCTCATGCACTCGACGCACCCCTTGGGTCGACTGCGCCGTCAACACGGTGATCACACAGGTGCCGTACGCGCCGAGCGCGCTGAAGGTCTTGAGGTCGGCCTGGATACCCGCCCCGCCAGACGGGTCGGATCCGGCGATCGACAAGGCGATCGGCGGCTTGGGCAGTCGGGCGTGGCGTTCGCGATCAGCGGGGTCCATGCCCGCACTCTAACCACAGCGGTTAACATCGAGGCACCCCACGGGAGCCCGGGCACGGGCTGAGATCGGACTGACGCCGTCCGGACCGTTAGAACCTGTCCGGGTCATACCGGCGAAGGAAGAGGAGGCGCCGAAGTGCGTACCCCACATCAGTCCGAGGTCCATCCCCAGCACCGCGCGGTTACCGTCGGCGACCTGCGCGTCCCGATGACTGCCATCAGCCTCGCCGACAGTCCCGATGGCACACCCAACGACGACGTACTGATCTACCGCACCAGCGGGCCCGGCTCCGATCCGCACGTCGGCCTGACGGACGCGCGCGGCGCGTGGATCGCGGCCCGTGGCGGCGTCGAGCCATATGCCGGTCGAGGGCGAAACCTTGCCGACGACGGGCGGGCAGCCGTACGCCGCGGCGAGGCCTCTCAGGCCTGGCGCGGTACGCGTCGTACCCCGATGCGTTCGACACCAGGGCGCACGGTGACTCAGATGCACTACGCCCGCCGCGGCGAAATCACCCCCGAGATGCGATTTGTGGCACTGCGCGAGGGATGCGATCCAGAGTTGGTGCGCAGTGAGATCGCGGCGGGTCGCGCGATAATCCCCGCGAATATCAACCACCCCGAGTCCGAACCCATGATCATCGGCCGTGCGTTCCTGACCAAAATCAACGCGAACATCGGCAATTCGGCGGTAACGTCGTCGATCGATGAGGAAGTCGAGAAACTCACCTGGGCGACTCGTTGGGGAGCCGACACCGTCATGGACCTCTCCACCGGTAATGACATCCACACCACCCGCGAATGGATTGTCCGCAACAGCCCGGTTCCGATTGGCACCGTGCCGATATACCAAGCGCTGGAGAAGGTGGACGGAGACCAGAGTGCGCTGACCTGGGAGATTTTCCGCGATACGGTCCTGGAGCAATGCGAACAAGGCGTGGACTACATGACCATCCACGCCGGCGTCCGGTTGGCCTACGTTCCGCTCACCGCCGACCGCGTTACCGGGATCGTCTCTCGCGGCGGTTCGATCATGGCAGGCTGGTGTCTAGCTCACCACGAGGAATCCTTTCTATATACGCATTTCGATGACCTATGCGAGATATTTGCACGATATGACGTGGCGTTCTCGCTCGGCGACGGCCTGCGTCCGGGTTCGATTGCCGATGCCAACGATCCCGCGCAATTGGCCGAACTACGCACGCTCGGCGAGCTCATTGCCAGGGCATGGCAGTACGACGTTCAGGTGATGGTCGAAGATCCGGGACATGTCCCGCTGCACTTGGTCAAGGAGAACGTGGACCTGGAACAGGACTGGTGCCACGGCGCCCCGTTCTACACCCTCGGCCCGCTCGTCACCGACATCGCGCCAGGCTATGACCACATCACTTCTGCGATCGGCGCCGCGACTATCGCGCAGCACGGTACGGCAATGCTGTGTTACGTCACGCCGAAAGAGCACCTTGGGCTACCGAACAGGGACGACGTGAAGACTGGCGTCATCACGTACAAGATCGCCGCGCACGCTGCAGACCTCGCGAAAGGCCATCCACGCGCCAGAGAACGGGACGACGCGCTTAGCAAGGCGCGGTTCGAGTTCCGCTGGCATGATCAGTTCGCGCTCTCCCTCGACCCTGAAACAGCGGCCAACTTCCACGACGAAACACTTCCCGCGGAACCAGCGAAAACAGCGCATTTCTGCTCGATGTGCGGACCAAAGTTCTGCTCAATGCGCATCAGCCAAGACATCCGGGACGCATACGGCTCGGCGCAGGAGCAGCGCGACGCAATCCAAGCCGGGCTAGCAGCGAAATCGCGCGAGTTCGTCGAACTGAGCGCGAGCGTCTACGTCGATGAGGCTCGGTAGCCCAATGAGCCTTGTGCCCGGTCTTCCCGCGCCCGGACGCGCCGCCGTACGCGCCGGGGTCGTCGGCAACTTCGTCGATCAGATCAACATCTTCCTACCTGTAGTGGCCCTCGCACCAGCGTTGGCGACGCTGGCGGGGCCGCACACCGGTGTCACGGCTGGCGCGGTGGTTATCGTCGCCACGCTACTGGGCAGACCCATCGGCGCGATGATCTTCGGCCGTATCGCCGACCGAATCGGTCGCACCAGAACCACGAAGATCGCGATCGCCGGCACGGCCGTGTGCAGCCTCGCAATCGCCTCTGTGCCGGGACATCAGCACATCGGCGTGTGGGCGATCACCGCGGTCATCGCGTTACGTTTTGTAGGCGGCGCGTTCCTCGCGGGCGAATACACCTCAGCGATCCCGCTGGCGATGGAGTGGTCGGCGCCGCGACGTCGCGGTCTAGTTTCCGGCTTGATCATGTCGATGGCTGCGTGGGCGCAATCAGCGATTGCGTTCGCCACTATAGGGCTGATCGCGCTGCTAGGGATCGGGGCGTACGCCGACTACGGGTGGCGCTTCGCCTTCGCGGCCGGCGGCATAGCCAGTCTGCTGCTATTGGCCTATTACTCAAAGCAGGTCGCAGATGCGCCGCAGGTCACCGCCGAGCGCGCGGTCGCCGATCGCGCGCGCACTGGCGCACGCGCCGGACTACGCGCAGTGTTGATCGGTCAGTATGCCGGCGCGTTCTGGCAGGTATTCGCCTTGATGAGCGGCTTATGGCTTATGACCAACATGGTCGTCATCGCGGTGACCGGGCGCCTGGAGACCGACCTGAGCCTCGACTCCGATAATGTGGCGTTGATGATGGGCGTGGCATCCATCGCACAGGCGGTCGTCATGGCCATAACCGGTCACCTATCGAGCCGCCTGGGTCGCCGCCGATTCTTCATCGGTTGGGGCCTCCTCGCCGCCGTCGCTGGCCCTCTGTTCTGGACATTGACGCTCACCACAGAGGCAATACCCGCGATATATGGAATCGCGCTGCTACAGATCGTCACCGTGTGTGGGTACGGACCGGTCGGCGCGTACCTATCTGAGCGGTTCGAAGCCCATGTGCGCTCCACTGGTTACGGGACGGCGTACTCGTTGTCGATCGTGCTCCCCGCACTATGGCCATGGTGGTTACCAATTCTGGAAGGCATACTGGGACGAAACGAATCCGTCGTCACTGTGCTGGCGGTTGCCGGTCTGCTAGTCGCGGGATGCGGCGCGCTCGGACCGAGATTGTCACCGGACGATCTCGACCGCGATGTCGAAGCCGTAGCGCGGATTCCCCGACGAGATCGCGAGCCCATGAGCGTGCAGTCATGACCAACGATCGACTAGCCCGAGTTGACATCGCCGCGATCATCCACGCCGTCCGGGAACGGCGTCCCCTGGTGCATGCCTTCACCGCAGCCGCGACCGCGCCCATCGTCGCCGACGGCCTATTGGCCTCAGGCGCGCGACCGATGATGACCGACACTGCGGCAGAAGCGCCCACCGTGACCGACGCGGCCGATTCGCTGCTCATCAATGTGGGCTGCCTCAGCCGTGACGCCGCCGGCGGGATCCGACCCACCCTCCGCGCAGCGCGGCGCGCGGCCATCCCCTGGATTCTCGACCCCGCAGCGATCGGTCGCGCTCCCGTGCGCACACCATTGGCCCGCGAACTCCTCGCCCTCAGGCCGGCTGCTGTACGCGGAAACGGCTCCGAGGTGCTCGCCCTGGCCGGCGACGGGCCGGGCGGTAGTGGCGCGGACAGTACCGTCAGCGCCAATGCCGCTGAAGCTGCGGCCCACCAGCTCGCCGACCGGTATCGCTGCGTTGTTGCTGTCTCTGGGGCGGTCGATGTCATCACCGACGGAACTCAGACCGTGTACATCGACAACGGGCTCCCCATGCTGACCCGGGTGATCGGAACAGGTTGCCTGTTGGGCGCACTGACCGCAGCGTGCGTGGCCGTCGCACCCATCAGGTCGGTATTCAGTGCAGTCCTCGCCGCCACCGCGTTGTTAACCGTGGCATCCGAACGTTGCGGCGGACGTGGTCCGGGCAGCTTTCGGGTAGCACTCGTGGATGCGTTGTACGAATCCGATCCCAGCGATATCAGCGATGGGGTGTCGCTGCGATGGACATGATCGACTGGCGCCTTTACCTTGTCACCTCTGGGTCCGGCCCTGAAGTGATCGCCTCCGCACAAGCAGCGGCACGCGCTGGCGCCGGGCTCATCCAAGTGCGCTGCACGTCAGCTCCAGCCACCGAATTACTCGCTCTGGTGCTCGCGGTGGCTGACGCGGTCCACGACACGGCACCGTCGACGCGCGTACTGGTGAACGACCGGGTCGACGTGGCACATGCGGCCCGGCTGCGCGGCGCACCAGTGCATGGCGTACACCTGGGTCAGGACGCCCTGCCGGTCGTCGATGCCCGTGCGATCCTCGGCA
>JBKEDB010000031.1:0-89596 GCA_047975195.1 Cumulibacter sp.
TCCGAGCGCCCGGAGCGCCCATGCGAGCGCTGGTCGTAGAACACCAAACGCATCTGCGGATCATCAAGGGCCTGCAGCGCCAGGCGCTGGTAGTGCCAGCAGCCCATCTCCAGCACGTATCCGTGCGCGAAGACCACAGTGACCGGCGCGGTCGCCGACCCGACTTCTTCGACGTACAACGGGGTGCCGTCTGTTGCCGTCACGGTGTAGTGCTTGTCGGCGCGAAGTTCGCCGAACGCAGTCCCGGCCACGGGATCGTCCTGGTTGTGCGCGCGCCGGACGGTGGCGCGCTCGGTGACGATCCGGGCAGTGTTCAGCAGCGCCGTGCCTGCGGCGACGCCCCCGGCGACGAGGGCAAATGTCTTGCTGCGGCGTGCCATCTATTCCCCTTCCTCATCGCTGTCGGCGCGTAGATCGTCGTGGTGACGCCGAAGGAACCGTCCACCCGCGCGCGAGACGATCTCATAGTGGATCGTTCCAGCAGCGTGCGCCCATTGTTGCGCGCTTGGTTCGCCGTACGCCGGATCTCCCCACAGCACGGCCTCGTCGCCGGCCTGGACCGGATCATCTCCGACGTCGACCACGAATTGATCCATGCAGACTCTGCCGGCAATGCGGTAGTGCTTACCACCGATCATCACCGGCGCCTTGTTGCTGGCAATGCGCGGGATGCCGTCGGCATAACCCACCGGCACGACGGCCAATCGGGTGGCTCGGTCGGTCACGTAGGTGTGCCCGTACGACACCCCGGTGCCGGCGGGCACGTCTTTGGCGAGCATGATGCGCGCGCTGGCGCGCATTGCCGGTCGCAACCCGAAGCGAGTCCCCTCGCCGGCCATCGGGTCGAGCCCGTACAAGGCGATCCCGGGGCGAACGGCGTCACACCAGCTTTCTGGCGCGGTCAGCGTCGCCGCAGAGTTTGCGATGTGCAGCGCGAACTCCCGCAAACCGGCGGCCTTGGCCACGGCCGCCGCCTCGTGCAGTCGCACCAACTGATGCCCCACGCTGGGGTGAGCGGGCTCATCAGCACAGGCGAAGTGACTCCAGATGCCGACGATGCGCAGGCGCCCGCCACGGGCTAAGTGCGCGGCACGCGCTACCAGTTGCGGCCACAACTGCGGCGGACACCCTCCACGGGCGAGACCAGTGTCGATTTTTAGGTGCAGTCGCGCAGGCAACTCGAGTGCAGCGATCTCCTCTAGCGCCTCGATGCTGCCAATACCGACCTCGACATCGTGTCGCAATGCCCATTCGAAGTCGGCACCTGGCGCGTGCAGCCACGACACCAGCGGGGCGTCGATACCGGCCGCACGCACCGTCCGCGCCTCAGCGATCGTCGTCACGCCGATGCCATCGGCGCCGGCCTCGAGCGCGGCTCGCGTCACCTCGATGATGCCGTGACCGTATCCGTCGCCTTTGACGACCGCGATCAGCGGGCGATCGACCCGCTCGCGAAGCAAGGCAACGTTGTGTCGAATGGCGGCCAAGTCGATATCGAGCACCGCCATCGGGGGGCGTTGATCGGTCGGCGCACTCACCCGTCCAGTGTGCCGCACGAGGGCAAGTCAGCCGCACACCCACCGGCGCTACCGAGCACATCGTGTGGCCAACACCACGACGTGCCAAAGTGCACACTGGGCAACTTTGCGCATTGAGCAACTTTTGTGCATCCTGGATTCATGCCCGAAGCACTCAGCCTGCGCGAGCAGAAGAAGAACGAGACCAGGAAAGCGATTTCCCAGGCCGCTCTCGCGCTCACGTACGGTCGGCCGTACGCCGATGTGACCGTCGCCGAAATAGCTGCCGCCGCCGGCGTCTCGCGTCGCACGATCTCGAACTACTTCGCCTCCAAGGCCGACTGCTACGCCGGGGTCATCGGTGGCGAGTTCGTTGCCGACGTCATACAAGAACTACTCGCCCAGGACTCCGGTGGCACCGGCGAGCGACTCACGCGAGCCTTCCAGGCGCTGGACGAGAGTTTCTGGACGAACGTGCAGCGCTTGCACACCATCGCCCGAGACGAACCCGAAGTCGCGGCTGCCGTGGCATTCGCCGAGCAGTCCAAATGCGATGAACTCGCCGACCTGCTGATGGAAGCGTCCGCAGACTCGATGGATCGCTTGCGGCTGAAAGCCACCATCGCAGCGATCAGCACGTGTATCACCGTCGCTGTCGATTACTGGCTAGACAATGACGCCACCGGAGGGACGGCCGCGCTCACCGCCTTGGTCACCTCCTCCCTCGGCATTCTCGACCTGTCGTGGGCGGATCCGCACCTCAGTGCGATTCGTGAGTTGTACCGCAGTAACCGCATACCTCGTTCGTAACCACCCCGCCGATCAGCACGTCCCGAAAGGACAATCGTGGCAACTCTGCTTTACAAGATCGGGCATTTCAGCGCCCGCGCCCGCAAAGGCGTGCTCGCAGTGTGGCTGATCATCCTGCTCGCCGTCGGCGGAACCGCCGCGGCCGTGATGGGCTCATTCACCTCTGAGTTCAGCATCCCTGGCCTGAAATCGCAGGCCGCCCTGGAGAAACTCACCGACGAGATGCCGGCCGCCGGAGGCACTACCGGCACCATCGCCGTGGAAGCGACCGACGGAACGACACTCTCCGACCCGCAGAACCAGGCCGTCATCAGCGAGATCATGACTGAGACTTCGGACATGCCCTCGGTTGTGTCGATCACACCGCCGATGCCGGGCCGCAGTATCTCCGAGGACGGCACCATCGGTTACATCTCCGTCGTGTTCGATGGCGAGATCGGGTCGATCCCCACCGCAACCATCGACGGTATCGCGGATATTCAGGAGAACTCCGGCACCGACACCTTGCGGGTCGAGGTCGGTGGCGCCGCGAGTGCCGCTATGCCGGCGATCGGCTCGACCGAGGTGATCGGCGTTATCGTCGCGGTCGTCGTCCTGCTGATTACCTTTGGATCTGTCGTCGCTGCCGGACTCCCCTTGCTTACCGCGCTGATCGGTATCGGCGTCGGACTAGCCGGCATCCTGATCGTCTCCGGATTCACCGATATGTCGGAGACCGCGCCGATTCTCGCGCTCATGCTCGGGCTTGCGGTAGGCATCGATTACGCACTGTTCATCGTCTCCAAGCACCGTGATCTATTGCGCCGCGGCATACCGATGGAAGAGGCCATCGCCCGCGCGAATGGCACCGCCGGCACTGCGGTGGTGTTCGCCGGACTCACCGTCGTCATTGCGCTCGCCGCGCTGACCGTGGTCGGGGTCCCGTTCCTCGGGGTCATGGGTCTTGGCTCGGCGTTCACCGTCCTCATGGCGATGTTGATTGCTATCACGCTGGTACCTGCCTTGCTCGGCTTCGCCGGCTACAAGGTCCTCCCGAAGAAGGAGCGCGCGGCCGCCGTGGCACACGATGCGGCGTTGAGTGAGGCCAGCGAACACCACACGCCGAACCGGTGGATCTCCTTCATCGACCGGCGTCCGATCGTCGCGTTGCTCGGTGGTGTCGTTCTGCTCGCGATCATCGCTATTCCTGCGATGCAACTACGGCTCGGTTTGCCCACCGACGGCAGCGCGGCTCCTGATACCACCAAGCGCCAGTCGTACGATCTGGTCGCCGAGGGCTTCGGCGACGGCACGAACAACCCACTGCTGGTGCTCGTGGAGCCTGACGAAGCGCAGGTACTGGACGAGCAGACCGGCGCTCAGGTCGAGTCCGAGGTTCAGCAGAACCTTCAGCAGATGCTGACCGAACATCCCGAAATTGCGCAGTACGGCATGGATCCGCAAGCTGCGCTGCAGATGGCGGTGTCACAAGGCAAGGCACAAGCACTGATGGCGCCGTACATCAGTGAGATCGCCAATCTGGACAACGTTGCCTCGGTATCGGCGATAGCTGGGAACGAGGACGGTACGTTCTTCGCACTTCAGATCGTGCCAGGCACCGGAGCGGACGACGAAGCGACCGAACAGTTGGTGCACGACGTACGCGCCCTCACCGCGCAACTCGGTGACGAGTACGGCTCGACTTTGGAAGTCACCGGCCTCAACGTGGTTCAGATGGATATCTCCGAGAAGCTCGCGGACGCCCTCGTGCCCTACCTAAGCATCGTGGTCGGACTCGCGCTGATCTTGCTGCTGTTGGTATTCCGCTCGCTGATTGTCCCGCTGAAGGCTGTGCTCGGCTTCCTGCTGACCATCGCAGCGTCATTCGGCGCGGTGGTTGCGGTCTACCAGCTCGGCTGGCTGAGTTGGCTGTTCGGCGTGGACACACCCGCACCAATCATCAGCTTCCTGCCGGTGTTGCTGATCGGCATCCTGTTCGGCCTGTCCATGGACTACGAGATGTTCCTGGTCTCCGGCATGCGTGAATCGCACCAACACGGGTTGGACGCCCGCCGATCGGTCTCCATGGGGTACATGGCTGGTTCACGAGTGGTCACGGCCGCGGCGATCATCATGATCTCGGTGTTCGCCGGGTTCATCCTTGCCCCCGATGCGATCATCGCCTCGATCGGATTCTCACTCGCGTTCGGCGTACTGTTCGACGCCTTCGTGGTGCGGATGACGATCGTGCCTGCCGTGATGCGGCTCCTGGGCGAGAAGGCCTGGTACCTGCCGAAGTGGCTGGAGAAGATCGTGCCGCACGCCGACGTCGAGGGCACGAAACTGTTGGCGCACTTGGAAGCGAAGGAGAAAGCCGACGCGGCAAAGGAACCCGCGACGGTCAGCTAACGATTGCGCCGTTGACGCTCGAGGCGGTCGCGCAGCAAACCGGGTAGGTCCGAGGCAAGGACCGAGTACGGCGCGCTGGCGGCCGCCTCGCCGTGTGCGTACGCCGCCATCGCCGCAGCCCGCTGCGGCTCGATCCCGGCGGCCAGTAATGCTCCGGCGATTCCGGCGAGGACATCACCGCTGCCGGCCGTCGCCAGTTGTGGCGTGCCCGTCGGGTTCACGAACGGGGTTTGGCCCGGAGCGGCGATGACGGTCGTTGGCCCCTTCAACAGCACTACCGCCCCCGACTTCTCCGCCGCACGTTGGGCAGCGGACAGCGGATCGTCGATGTCGCCGAAGAGCCGGCGGAACTCCCCCGCATGCGGGGTCAGCACCGTCGGTGCCGTCCGCCCATCCAACAGCTCCGGATTTCGGGCCAGCACGGTGATCGCATCGGCGTCGACGAGCGCCGTCACGTCCAGCGCCAATACAGCACGCAGGGTCTGTTCGGCGCGCTCATCTGTGCCCAGACCGGGACCTACGATCCATGCTTGCGCTCGTCCGGCGTCAGCGACCCCCGAGCAGGCAACGGCTTCGGGCCATGCCGCCAGCACGGGCTCGCTCGCTTCGCCTGCGTAACGGACCATCCCGGCTTTCGCGCGCAGCGCGCCACCGACACTCAACACCGCCGCGCCCGGGTAGGTCGCTGAGCCCGCGGCGATCGCGACGACGCCCAACGCATATTTATCGCCGTCGTACGCCTGCTGCGGCCAGGAGCCGCACACGTCGTCGGCACTCAGGACGTGCGCCACGGGTTCGGACAGATGCGGAGCCAAACCGATGTCGATGAGTTCCACCGCGCCGCAGTGATTCGCCGCAGGTGCGAGGAAGTGCGCGGTCTTGAAGCAGCCGAAAGTCACCGTGGTGTGCGCCGAGATCGTGTCCGTGGCGGCGCGTCCGCTATCCGGGACGACGCCCGAGGGGACATCGGCGGCGACGATGCACTGATGCTGCGCGAGCGACATCCTCAACGGCTCGGCGAGCCCCACGTCGCGACTCGATCCGAGTCCGGCGATCCCGTCGATGACGACGTGCGCATCGCCGATCGCGCTTGCGGCCTCGTCATGCTGACAGATCGTCCCGCCGCTGGCGCGGAAGGCCGACAAGGCGCCGGGATACGTCTGCGAGCGCAGCAGCACTGCCTGGACGGCGACCCCTCGACGCAACAGCGTCACCCCGGCGTACAACGCATCACCACCGTTGCCGCCGGGCCCGACCAGAAGCACGACGCGGCGACCGTACGCCCCGCCCGAGGCGCGCAGCAACCGCAGCACCACCTGGGCCAGACCATAGGATGCCTGTTGCATCAGGGATCCGGCCGGAACTTCACGCATGCGAGCGGCCTCCGCGTCACGGACCTGCTCTGCCGCGTACATCGGAATCATCGCGCTGCAACCCCCTAGGGAATCTCCGGGACCTCCACCGCCAGCGCGACCACCATCGCCACGGCGATTCCACCATCGTGCGACAGCGAGATCTGCCAGCCGCGCACCCCCAACTGCTCGGCGCGCGCACGCACCGTCCCGCGGGTGATCAACCGCGGTCTACCACGCTCGGCGACCTCGATCTCGGCGTCGTGCCAATGCAGATTCCCTGGCGCACCGAGCGCCTTCGCGAGGGCTTCTTTGGCAGCGAAGCGTGCCGCCAGCGACGTCGCCGGGCGAGGTCGTCCGGCCGGTGTCACTTGCTCGGCCGCCGTGAACAGCCGCTCTCTCAGTTTCGGTGTGCGCAACAGCGATTCTGCAAACCGCTCGATGGGGCAGACATCGACGCCGACACCGACAATCATCTATTCGACCGTGACCGACTTCGCGAGGTTACGAGGCTGATCAACATCCAACCCCTTCGCTGCGGCAATCTCACACGCCAGCACCTGAAGCGGTACGGCGGTCACCAGCGGGGCGAGCAGCACCGGGCAACGCGGCACCCTGATGATGTGATCGGCGTACGGCGTCACCAGTTCGTCGCCCTCCTCCGCGATCACGATGGTCCTCGCGCCGCGGGCACGAACTTCCTGGATGTTCGAGACAACCTTGCTGTGCAAGGAATCCCTACCCAATGGCGATGGGCAGACCACGACGACCGGGGTACCTTCGGACACCAGCGCGATCGGGCCGTGCTTCAACTCACCGGCTGCGAATCCCTCGGCGTGCAGGTAGGCGAGTTCCTTGAGCTTCAAGGCGCCTTCCAGCGCGATCGGGTACCCGACATGCCGACCGAGGAACAACATTTGCTGCACATCGGCGAGTTCGGTGCGCGCGAGCGCGCGCAGCGGTTCCATGGTCTCCAGCACCCGCTCTACCGCGTCGGGCATCGACCTGATCTGGTCGACGATCGCCGCTACCTCATCGCCCCATTTCACGCCGCGGACACTGGCGAGGTGTAGCGCGATCAAGTAGCAGGCAACGATTTGGGCGAGGACCGCCTTGGTGGAGGCGACCGCGATCTCCACTCCGGCACGCGTGTAGAGCACAGCATCCGATTCGCGCGGAATGGTCGAGCCGACGGTGTTGCAGATCCCCAGAATCTTCGCGTGCTGGGACTTCGCGTGCCGCAGCGCCATCAACGTGTCCATGGTTTCCCCGGACTGGCTGATCGCGATGACCAATGTCGAGCGATCCAGCACCGGATCGCGGTAACGGAACTCACTGGCCAACTCGACTTCACACGGGATTCGAGTCCAGTGCTCGATCGCGTACTTCGCGATCATTCCGGCGTACGACGAGGTACCGCACGCGATGATGAAGATCTTCGTAATATCCCGAAAGTCCTGATCCGATAGCCGCACTTCATCCAGCGCGATGCCGCCGGTGTCGGTGAGTCGGCCACGGATCGTATCGGCTACGACGGCCGGCTGCTCAGCAATCTCCTTGAGCATGAACCAGTCGTAGCCGCCTTTCTCGGCGGCCGCATCGTCCCAGTCGATGGTGTAGTGGACCGGCTCGACGGCGCCACCGTCGAACGTGGTGACGGTGATTCCGCGCTCGCGATGCAGTTCGCAGATCTGGTCCTGACCGAGCTCGATCGCTTCGCGAGTCTGGGCGATGAACGCGGCGACGTCCGAACCGAGAAAGTACTCGCCGTCGCCGAACCCAGCCACCAACGGGGAATTGCGGCGTGCGCCGATGATGGTGTCCGGCTCGGCCGCGTGCGTGATCACTAGCGTGAACGCACCCTCGAGCAGATTGCAGACGCGGCGGACGGCCTCACGCAATCGCGTCGGATGATCCGCCGGCACCCGCTCGTACGACGCGTCTACGAGATGCGCGACTACTTCGGTATCGGTATCCGAAGACATCTCAACCCCGCGTGACTCGAGTTCAGCGCGCAAGCTCGCGAAGTTCTCGATGATCCCGTTGTGCACGACCGCGACGCGGCCGGTGTGTGAGGTGTGCGGGTGCGCGTTGCGGTCATTCGGCTTGCCGTGGGTTGCCCAGCGGGTATGGCCCATACCAATCGTCGAGGCCGGCAACGGGGCGCCGGAAAGGTCGGCGCTCAGGTTCGCGAGCTTGCCCGCCTTCTTACGTTGATGCAGTTCACCATCGGCCACGATGGCGACGCCGGCCGAGTCATACCCGCGGTACTCCAACCGACGCAGACCCTCCATGACGACGTCCCCGGCCTGCTGGGGCCCGACATATCCGACGATTCCACACATGCGCACCAGGGTACTGGCAAGTTGGCCGCGTGCTGCGGCAACCATGCAGTGGCGTAGGGCATGCTGGAAGAATCATGGATACCGCGCCGCCGTTTGACTGGTCCACCCTCTGCCTCACTCGCTATCCGCGTCGTGAACGGGAGTTGATGCTGCCCTACGACGGGGCAGATACGTACCTGCTGGCCGAGGTCGCCGAGCGGCATCCGGATGCCCGCACGATCCTCGTCCTCGGCGATCGGCACGGCGCCCTGACTACGGCGTTGGCCGGGCGCGCGGACGTGACGATGTACAGCAATTCGGCGCTGTCGCGGATCGCCACTCAGCAGAATCTTGACACCAACAACCGTACGGCGACGATCGCCGACGACATGCCCGCCCAGGATTTCGATCTGGTGTTAGCGCGTCCGGGGAAGGCCCGGGCGCTGCTGGAGGAGGAACTGCACGAAATCGGCGAGTACCTCGCCGAAGGTACGCCGGTCGTGACCGGGGAGATGGTCAAGCACCTCGGTCGCTGGGTTACCGAGATCCTTCAGCGCCAGATTGGGCCGACGACTGCAAGCCTGGCGCGCAGTAAGGCACGGCTGGTGCGGTCCACCCGCGATCACCTGGCTGCCGACCCGCCACCCTGGGGTATCTACGAAGCACCCGGCGGACAGGAATTACACAACGCGCCTGGCACCTTCGCGGCCAGCGGGCTCGACCTTGGCACACGACTACTACTGCCCCACCTACCGGACGGGCTCGGCGATGCGCGCGTCGCGGACCTGGGCTGCGGCAACGGCGTACTGGCAATCGTCTCGGCCGAACAGAACCCGCAGGCGTCGTACCTGTTGGTGGACGAATCGTCGGCCGCGATGGCCAGCGCCGATCGGTCCTGGCGCGCCGCGTTCGGCGATGATCGCGATGTCTCGCTCGTACTCGGCGACGGGCTCCTCGACGCTGATCCGGGCAGCCTGGACGTCGTACTGTGCAACCCGCCGTTCCATGCCGGGCATGCCGTCGACGAATGGGTCGGGCTGAGGTTGTTGGAACAGGCGCACGCCACGCTACGGCCCGGTGGCCAGTTGTATCTGGTGGCGAACCGTCATCTGCACTATCACCGCTACCTCAAGCAGGCGTTCGCCTCGGTCGACCTGCTACAGAGCCACCCGAAGTTCACCGTAGTGCGGGCGATCCGTTAGCCCGAAGGTACCGAGGCCTGAGCGAACGCCGCTCCCGCCAACGCCTGAGCGAACGCCGTCCGCCCGCGTCCGCGAAGTACCCGAGTCGGACGAGACGCCCCTTCTCAGCTACCCCTCACCATTCGCCGCGCGCTATTCGCGCATTAAGACGCGCACTTGTGTCCCGTAGTTGGGGCACAAGTGCGCTACGTAATGCGCAACATAGATGAGCGCGACATCACTCCATCATCACTCACGCTCACCGCGATCGGGGTACTCAACTCCATTGACACAAGTGATCCTGCAACTCGCCCTGCAGGCGGACTTGCGATGAACCGGTGGACTCACCCAATCCTTACACGCAGGGGCCGACCCGCGACGCTCAGCGCGTTGCGGCGACGACGTCGGCGACCTTCTTCGCCACCGTCTCGGCCTGTTCGTGCGTTGGCGCCTCGACCATGACCCGGACCAGGTTCTCCGTACCACTGGGACGCAACAGAATACGGCCGCCGTCGCCCAATTCGACTTCGGCGCGGCGTACTGCTTCGGCGACCGGCCTGGCTGCTGCGGCGCGATCGCGGTCCGCCACCGGAACGTTGTGCAGCGCCTGCGGCAGCCGCTGCAGCACCGACCCGAGTTCCGCCAGCGAACGCCGGGTCGACGCCATCCGAGCCATCAACCGCAGCGCCGTCAGTAGGCCGTCCCCGGTGGTCGCGAAGTCCAGGAATACCACGTGTCCCGACTGCTCCCCACCAAGTGAGAACCCATCGGCGCGCAGCCGCTCCAGTACGTAGCGATCACCCACAGCGGTCGTCGCCACCGAGATCCCGTACTCGCTCATCGCGTGGTGAAAACCGAGGTTGCTCATCACGGTCGCGACCACGGTATCTTCCGCGAGCGCACCGGCTTCCTTCAGCGCTATCGCGCAGATCGCCAGGATTTGATCGCCATCGATCTCGGTTCCGCTCGCGTCCACGGCCAGGCAGCGATCGGCGTCGCCATCATGCGCGATACCTAGGTCGGCATGGTGGGCGAGTACGGCGGCCTTCAGCGACTGCAGATGCGTCGAGCCGACTCCGTCGTTGATGTTCGTACCGTCGGGCTCGGCGCCGATCACGACAACCTCGGCGCCTGCCCGCCGGTAGACCTCCGGTGCCACCCACGATGCCGCACCGTGCGCGCAATCCACGACGACTTTCAGAGGATCCAAGCGGGTTGCCTCGGCAGTCAGCAGGTGGTCGGCGTACGCGTTCGCACCCTCAAGATGATCGCTGACCCGACCGATACTCGCGCCGATCGGTCGCTCCCAGTCGTCCTGCTCACTGAGCACCAGCGATTCGATTTCGGCCTCGACCTCGTCGGGCAGTTTGTGCCCGCCCGCCGCGAAGATCTTGATCCCGTTGTCCGGCATCGGATTATGACTCGCCGACAGCATCACACCGAGGTCGGCGTTGACCTGCGCGGTCAGGAAAGCCAGGGCCGGGGTAGGCAGAATGCCAACACGCACGACGTCGGCGCCTGCCGAGGTCAACCCGGCGACGACGGCACCCTCCAGCATTTCACCGCTGGCGCGACCATCCCGGCCGATGACGGCGATGGGGCGCCTACCCTGAACGTCGCGAACCAACACCCGCGCGGCCGCTTCGCCCACGCGCAGCGCCAACGCAGGAGTCAGCGTTTCCCCGTTCGCAAGTCCACGCACCCCGTCTGTGCCGAACAGTTTGCCCATGTGCTGATCCCTTTCGAAACGGCAGACTCACGCCCGCGAAGCAGGAGTACTGAAACGGTCGAAGGGGGTGTCCAGACCCGGACACCCCCTTCGATCAGGACCGATTTAGCGCTTGCTGTACTGCGGCGCCTTACGGGCCTTCTTCAAGCCGTACTTCTTGCGTTCCTTGACGCGCGGATCGCGCGAGAGGAAGCCAGCCTTCTTCAACGGCGGGCGATCCTCCGAGTCGAGTTCGATCAGCGCGCGGGCGATCCCGAGGCGCAGGGCACCTGCCTGGCCGGTGATGCCGCCGCCGGACAGGATCGCGATGACGTCGAACTGGTCTTCCTTCTCCAGGGTCACGAACGGCTCCTTGATGAGCTGCTGGTGAACCTTGTTCGGGAAATAGTTCTCGAGGTCGCGACCGTTGAGCGAGAACTTGCCGGTGCCCGGAACGAGGCGAACGCGAACGACAGCCTCCTTGCGGCGACCGACGGTCTGGACCGGCTTATCGGCCTGGACGATGGTGGTCATGCTTTGCTATCCCCTTGGCTTGAGCCGGCGCCTACTGGGCGACCTGGTTGATGGTGAAGGCCTGCGGATCCTGCGCGGCGTGCGGGTGCTCGGCACCGGCGTACACCTTGAGCTTGCGGATCTGCTTCGCGCCCATCTTGTTGTGCGGCAGCATGCCCTTGACGGCCTTCTCCACGATGCGCTCGGGGCGCGGGCCGTCGAGAACCTCGCCGTAGGTGCGTGACTTCAACCCACCGGGACGACCGGAGTGGCGGTAGTCAAGCTTGGCGTCACGCTTGTTGCCGGTCAGGGCGACCTTCTCGGCGTTGATAACGATGACGAAGTCGCCCGTGTCAACATGCGGGGCGTACTGCGGCTTGTGCTTGCCGCGCAGCAGGTTGGCTGCGTGCGTGGCAAGGCGACCGAGGACGACATCCTCAGCGTCGATGACATGCCAGACGCGAGTGACCTCGCCGGCCTTCGGGCTGTACGTGCGCACTTGAACTGCCTTCTTCGATACATCGTTGGGAGCCCGCGCAAACGGAACTCACCCTGACAAACTCTTGTGGTAGTCAGACGCAGACGCACAGGCACACGGCGCAAAGGTCAGGCCGCTGTGCAGATGTCCACGCTTGACGCGTTCGGTGGCCGATCCGAACCGAGTGCTGTCTTACGACGCACTTCTAGTCAGCGACCGACGATTAACTTTACAGGGCAGCCAGTGATCGGTCAAAGCCAGCGCCTTCGCAATCGGGTGGCCTCCCTCACCAGAACGGCCGAACTGTGCGACATCGGCGGTGGATTACCCTCAGCGTATGCCAGCCGAACTCACCAGCGTCGATGCCTACGCCGCGACCGTCCGCGCCCTACTGCCGCCGGCTGCCCCGGCCGACGTACCCCTCGCGGACGCCGACGGACTCACGCTCGCCGAGGACCTTCTCGCGCGCGTCGCGCTGCCGACATTCGACAACTCGGCGATGGACGGGTACGCCGTACGGCACGCAGACCTGAACGCCGACGGCCCCACTACCCTGCCGGTCAGCGCGGACATCCCGGCCGGACACACCGAGAATGCACCGCTGCGACCCGGTACGGCCGCGCGAATCATGACCGGCGCGCCGGTCCCGGACGGCGCAGACACGATCGTTCAGGTCGAGTTGACCGATGCTGCGCAGACCGGCGCGCTCCCTGAAGAGGTGACGATTAGCGAACCGGTCACTGCTGGCCGACACATCCGGCCTAAGGGCGAGGAGGCGGACGCCGGCGACCTGCTGCTCAGCGCAGGCAGCGTGTTGACCCCCGCGGCACTCGGTCTCGCTGCCGCGAGCGGACATCCCACCGTGCGGGCGTATCGACGTCCGGCAGTGCTGGTGCTCTCTACCGGCAGCGAACTGGTCGCGCCGGGCGAGTATCTGCAGCCGGGGCACATCTACGAATCCAACTCCGTCACCCTCGTCAGCGCGTTACGGCGGATCGGTGCGAATGCCAGAGCACTGAACCTCGTCGCGGACGACGTACCGACGTTCAACGAGCGACTGCGCGCTGCCGCCTCGGAAGCCGATCTGATCATCACCAGCGGCGGAGTGAGCGCTGGTGCATACGAGGTGGTGAAAGAGGCTCTCACCGGATCGGTCGAGTTCACCAAAGTCGGCATGCAGCCGGGGATGCCTCAAGGGTGCGGGCAGTTCGAGGGCACGCCAATCATTACGCTGCCTGGTAACCCAGTCAGCGTGTTCGTGTCGTTCGAGGTATTCGTGCGCCCGGCGCTACTGGCGTGGATGGCTCAACCGGACACCGAACGCCCCGGATTCATCGGCACCTGGGCAGGTGCCGCGCAAACGTCCCCCGCCGGCAAGCGACAGTTCTTGCGTGGCGTGTGCGATATCCCCACCGGCCAGGTCGAGCCGGTCGGAACTCCCCCCTCGCACATGCTCGCCTCGCTGGCCCGCGCGAACTGTCTAGCCGTCGTCAGCGAGGACGTCGAGGCCATCGGCCCCGGCGACGAGGTCGAGATCTGGCTACTGGATTCGGCGCTGTAGCGATTGAGGAGGAGCGAGATATGGCTGAATTGAGCCACGTCGATGGCCGCGGTCAAGCGCGCATGGTCGATGTATCTGCCAAGGAAATCACTGCCCGCCAGGCGATCGCCCGCGCGAAGTTGCTGACCACGCCCGAGGTGGTGGCGTTACTGCGCGGCGACGGTGTGCCTAAGGGCGATGCACTCGCGGTCGCGCGGATCGCCGGAATCGCCGCAGCGAAGCGCACGCCGGATCTGATCCCGCTGTGCCACCCCATCGCGATTCACTCAGTCAAGGTCGAGTTGGAGGTGGTGGACGACGGAGTGGAGATCACCACGATCGTGCGTACCGCCGACCGCACCGGCATCGAAATGGAAGCACTCACCTGCGCCGCCGTCGCCGGACTCAACCTCGTCGACATGGTGAAAGCGGTCGATCCGACGGCGGTGATCACCGACGTACGGGTGGAACAAAAGCTCGGCGGCAAGACCGGCGAATGGAACCGCCCGTGACGTCATTAGCTGGTCGGGCACTAGTACTGACCGCCTCGAACCGCGCCAGCGCGGGCGTATATCAGGACGCCAGCGGTGAGTTTCTCGAGCGCGAGTTGCGGCAACTCGGTCTCGACGTGCACCGCACGGTACTTCCCGATGACATCGATGCATTGGCTGAAGCGATGCGCCGCGCATCCGTGGACGGCATCGACCTGGTGCTGACCACCGGCGGCACCGGACTGAGCCCCACGGACGTGACGCCGGAGGCCACCGCGATGGTGATCGATCGGCCCGCGCCCGGCCTGGCCGAGGCGATCCGTGCCTACGGCGCGCCGAGTGTGCCCACCGCCGTGCTTTCGCGCGGAATCGCCGGCATGGCCGCACGCACCCTGATCGTGAACCTTCCCGGCTCCAAGGGCGGGGTAAAGGACGGACTTGCCGTCCTGACGCCACTGCTCGAGCACATCCTCAGTCAACTCCACGGTGGCGACCACCCCCGCCCGTAAGCGTTGCCTGAGCACTAGCCATCCACTACGTGAGGTGCGAACTCGCACCGCAAACGCGACAGAGCGCCCGCACCGCATCACGCGTCAGCCGCGCTCAGCCGCGACTGTTGGGCTCAGTTCAGACGGCCGCGCGTTCGCGCAACTCAGACTCCGTGTACCGAGACGATGGTCTCCAGTGCCATTTCGACCATGTCGCCGAAGGATTCCTGACGCTCCAGCGCCGTGGTCTCTTCGCCGGTCAGCAGATGATCGGAGATCGTCAACAGGGCCAGGCCCTTGCGTCCGAACTTCGCCGCCAGTGTGTACAGCGCCGCGGCCTCCATTTCGACCGCGTACACGCCGTACTCGGCCAGAGCGCTCACCAACTCGGCGCGGTCGTTATAGAACGAGTCCGAGGAAACGCAGTTGCCGACGTGCATGCCGAAGCCACGCTCGTCGCCCACGGCGTACGCCGCCTGCAACAGTTCGAAATCGGCGATCGGCGCGTACGACGCGCCGTGGAAGCGCAGGTGGTTCAGATTTGAGTCGGTGCACGCGGCCTGCGCGAGCACGACATCGCGGATCTTCACCTCATCGCGCAAGCCCCCGGCGGAGCCGACCCTGATCACCGTCTGCACGTCGTAATCAGCGAACAATTCGTGCGCGTATATCGAGAATGACGGCATGCCCATCCCGGAGCCCTGCGAGGAGATTCGGATCCCTTTGTAGGTACCGGTAAACCCGAGCATGTTGCGGATGTCGGAGTACTGATCGACGTCCTCGAGATAGGTCTCAGCAATCCACTTCGCTCGCAGCGGATCACCGGGCATCAGGACATAGGGTGCGATCTGGCCGGGCTCAGCCCCGATATGTAAACTCATGCGCCCACCCTATGGCGCGTGCCGCGCAGCGATGCTTCGGGGCACACAGCGATCAGATGAACACTGAGCGTCGTTACTGGCAGGCCGTCTCGTAGTCGTATTCCCACTCGCTCATCAGCGACGACGCCGATGCGCCCATCGGATCGTCGATATGGCAGACCTGGTAGCCGTCGCCATCGTCGAGCAACCCGACGGCCAGATACGTTTCGTACGTGTCGAGTTCGATCGGCACGTCGAGGACCTCCCACACAACTATCGCGATCTGGCTGTCGTCGACGTCTTCGCTCGTTTCGTCCAGCACGTGGCCGGTCCCGAACGTGATGCCCATCGTGCCCGAAGCCAGGATCTGTTCCAACTGGGCCACGACCTCGCCACGGGACAGTTCGGCGATGGCGGACTCGTCACCGTCGTCCAGCGCCTTCATCAGGTTCTCGGTGACTTCAGCGGGATCGGACTCGCCGCCTGCTGCGGGGCCACCTGCTCCGCTCCCTACGGGTCCGCCCGCCTGCGCGCTCGGATCTCGTAGGACCAGGATCAGTGCGACCACGATAGCCAGCACCAGAACGATACCGGCAGCCAGATAGACCGGCAGCCGCGAAGGTCCCGCCGCCGGCGGACCGTAACCCGTTGGCGGGCCATAACCCGTTGGCGGACCGTAGCGCGCTGGTGGGCCATAAACCGTCGGCTGACCATAGCCCGTCGGCGGACTATAACCCGGTGGCCGATAGCCATAGCCCGTTGGCCGACCATAGGGAGTGCCGTCGGGCGGGTAGGGCTGGTTCATCGGGTGGCCTTCCGAAGCGGGGTAAGAGGCGGTCGCCGTCCTCAGACGCCTCGCGACGCGGCGCGGATCCGCCGAGCAGCTGCACTCGACCGCTTCGGCTGCTGAAAACACAGTCTCAGCGAGCAGATAGCCGCCTCACGGCGATATCTGCTCTCCTGGTCTGCGTTTTCAGTGCCACCACTCGCCCACCATGAGACCGCGCCATGGCGCCGTGTCGGTCCAGCCCAGCAAGCGAGGACTATTATTCGGCGTCGCGTCGATTTCGGGTGATGTCGTTGCGGGCAGCGAGTTCGTCATCCGGCGGATAGTCGACGGCGACCAACGTCAGCCCGTTCGCCGCCGCAACCGCGACCTCGCTGGAACGATCCTCAAGCGCCAGCAACCCCGACGGCCAGTCGATCGGCTTACGACCTTCGCCCACCGCCAGCATGGCGCCGACCAGCGAGCGCACCATGGAGTGGCAAAATGCGTCCGCCTGCACTCGGGCGAGGACCGTATCGTCGCGTTCGCGACCCCAGGTAAACGCCTGCAGGGTGCGGATCGTGGTCGCGTCGGGACGGCGACGGCAGTATGCCGCGAAATCATGCAGTCCCAGCAGCCGGTCCGAGGCAGCCTGCATGAGCGCGGTATCCAATGGACGCGGCCAATGCACTACGCCGACCCGACGCAGCGGGTCAATCCCCCACGGACGGTCCGAGATCCGGTACTCGTAACTGCGCGACAGCCCGGAGAAGCGTGCATCGAACTCACCGGGTACGACACGAATCGCCGTCACCCGCACGTCCGCCGGCAGCAACCCGGCCAGCCGACGCACCAACAATCGCGAGTGATCAGCGTACACCGGCGTAGGCAGGTCCAGATGCGCGACTTGGCCGCTGGCGTGCACGCCAGCATCGGTGCGCCCGGCCACCGTCAAGCGCACCTCTTGGCGCAGGATCATCGCCAACGTCCTCTGCAGTACTCCGCACACAGTTCTCCGGTCGGGCTGCACCGCCCAACCGGAGAATCCGGTTCCGTCGTACGCGATGTCCAGGCGCAGCCGCACCAGCGACTGTCCGGAATGCGCCAGGAGCCCGCCACCGTGACCGGTGACGGGCTCCTGGGTGAGTTTGTTACTCGGCATCCTTAGCAGGCGCCTTGTCGGAGTCAGTTGCTTCTGCCTCAGCGGCGTCGGCGTCGGCCTCAGCTGCATCAGCCTCGGCGGTCTCCGGCTCCGAAGCCTCAGCAGGCTCCTGGTCCTTCTCGAACTGCGAACCGCGAGCGGCTTCTGCCTCGCGGACGACCTTGGTGGCGTCCGAGGCTTCTTCGACGAGTTCAATAATCGCCATCGGCGCGTTGTCGCCCTTGCGCGGACCGATCTTGATGATGCGGGTGTAGCCACCCGGACGGTCAGCGAAGCGCGGACCGATCTCGGCGAACAAGTGGTGGACGACGTCCTTATCGCGGATTGTGGACATCACGATACGACGGGCGTGCAGGTCACCTCGGCGAGCAAAGGTGATCAACCGTTCTGCGTGCGGACGCAGACGCTTGGCCTTCGCTTCGGTGGTGGTGATCCGGCCGTGCTCGAACAGCGCGGTGGCGAGGTTCGCGAGCATCAGCTTCTGGTGCGATGCGCTACCGCCGAGACGGGCGCCCTTGGTGGGCGTGGGCATGATCGGTGCTCCTGTCGGTTACTGCTATGCAAACGGGTAGTGGGGTGCGGCGAGCCGCGCGAGCCCTAGAGCTCTTCAGTCTCGGCGTAGTCGGCTTCACCCTGGCCGGAGCCATCGGAGAATCCGGTGTCCAGGTCGTCGTACAGTCCGGCGATCTGCGACGGATCGAACGGCGACGCGTCCTTCAGGCCAAGTCCCATGCCGTGCAGCTTGACCTTGACCTCATCGATCGACTTCTGACCGAAGTTGCGGATGTCGAGCAGATCGGCCTCGGTGCGCGAGACGAGTTCACCCACGGTGTGGATGCCCTCACGCTTGAGGCAGTTGAAGGATCGGACCGTGAGGTCCATGTCCTCGTTCGGCATCGTGTACGACGCGAGGTCGGCGACCTCGGACGGCGACGGGCCGACCTCGATACCTTCGGCCTCGACGTTGAGCTCATGGAACAGACCGAAGAGCTCGACCAGAGTACGACCGGCTGATGCGATCGCGTCGCGCGGCAGGATCGACGGCTTGGTCTCGACGTCCACGACCAGGCGATCGAAGTCGGTGCGCTGCTCGACGCGGGTGGCCTCGACCTTGTAGCTGACCTTGAGCACCGGGGAGTAGATCGAGTCGACCGGGATCCGGCCGATCTCTTGTCCCTGTTGCTTGTTCTGCGGCGCGGGGACGTATCCACGGCCACGCTCAACGGTCAACTCGATCTCGAGGCTACCCTTGTCGTTGATCGTGCCGATCTTCAGGTCAGGGTTGTGCACGGTGACGCCGGCCGGTGCGGCGATATCGCCGGCGGTCACATCACCAGGGCCCTGCTTGCGAAGCACGATCGTGACGGGCTCGTCCTCCTCGGAGGAGACGACGAGTTCCTTCAGGTTCAGGATCAACTCGGTGACGTCTTCCTTGAGCCCCGGAACGGTCTGGAACTCGTGGAGTACGCCGTCGATCTTGATGCTGGTGATCGCAGCACCGGGAATCGACGACAGGAGGGTGCGACGCAGGGAGTTACCGAGGGTGTAGCCGAATCCGGGTTCGAGCGGCTCAATGACGAACTTCGAACGGAGCTCATCGATGGGCTCTTCAGTGACGGTAGGACGCTGCGAAATGAGCACAGAGGTTTCCTTTCTGGCGGATCGCCCGCTATATGACGATCAGCGCGGTGCGAGCTCGACGAGCGAGCCCGCACCGAGGTGATTACTTCGAGTAGAGCTCGACGATGAGGTGCTCGGCGACCGGAATCTCGATCTGCGAACGCTCCGGCAACTGATGAACCAGAACCTGCAGAGTGTTCGGGTTGACGTGCAGCCACGCCGGAACCGGGCGCTCGCCCATGGTCGCCTTCGCGATCTCGAACGGATCGGTCGACAGCGACTTCGGCTTGACCTCGATGATGTCGTACGGGGTCACGCGGAAGCTCGGGATGTTGACCTTGCGGCCATTCACGATGAAGTGACCGTGCGAGACGAGCTGGCGGGCCTGCCGACGGGTACGGGCGATACCCGAGCGGTAGATGACGTTGTCCAGACGCGACTCGAGGATCTGCAGCAGGTTGTCACCGGTCTTGCCCTGGCGACGAACGGCCTCTTCGTAGTAGCGGCGGAACTGCTTCTCCAGGACGCCGTACGAGTACTTCGCCTTCTGCTTTTCCTGCAGCTGGGTGAGGTACTCGGACTGCTTGATGCGGTTGCGACCGTGCTGACCCGGGGGGTACGGACGACGCTCGAACGACTGGTCGCCGCCGACCAGATCGACGCCGAGGCGACGGGAAATGCGGGTCGCGGGGCCTGTGTAACGTGCCATGTTTCTTTACTCCTGTATCTTCCCGCGCTTAGACGCGACGACGCTTCTTCGGACGGCAGCCGTTGTGCGCCTGCGGGGTGACATCGGAGATGGTCCCAACCTCAAGACCAGCAGCGGTCAGCGAGCGGATCGCCGTCTCGCGGCCCGAACCTGGTCCCTTCACGAAGACGTCGACCTTCTTCATACCGTGGTCCTGCGCCTTGCGGGCGGCGTTCTCGGCGGCCATCTGGGCGGCGTACGGGGTCGACTTACGCGAGCCCTTGAAGCCGACGTGGCCGGCCGAGGCCCACGAGATCACCGCGCCGGTCGGGTCGGTGATCGAAACGATCGTGTTGTTGAACGTGCTCTTGATGTGAGCCTGCCCGACGGCAATGTTCTTCTTTTCCTTGCGACGGACCTTCTTCGCGCCCGCGCGTGCTTTTGGAGGCATGTGGCCTTCTACTCCAAGTTCTTAGGGATGTCGTTGGTCGATGGTGGAAGAAGAACTACTTTTTCTTCTTGCCGGAGATGGTCTTCTTCGGACCCTTGCGGGTGCGCGCGTTCGTGCGCGTGCGCTGCCCGCGAACCGGCAGTCCACGACGGTGACGGATGCCCTGGTAGCAGCCGATTTCCATCTTGCGACGGATGTCGGCCTGAACCTCGCGGCGGAGGTCACCTTCGACCTGCAGGTTGTTGTCGATGTACTCGCGTAGCTTGATCAGGTCCTGTTCGGTCAGGTCCTTCACGCGGGTGGTGCCGTCGACGCCCGTGGCCTCGAGGGCCTTCTCGGACGACGTACGGCCGACGCCGTAGATGTACGTGAGGGCGATGACCGTGCGCTTTTCGCGCGGCAGGTCGACGCCGGAAATGCGTGCCATGTGCTCGTGGCTCCTTGTGGACAATGGTGTCCGGTGTTGTTACGAGGTGTGACCCGCGCTCCCAGGCTAGCCACAGCCCGGCCCCGGCCTCGTAAAACCGGGGGTCTCCTGCAGGAGTTGCGAGAGTCGATTACTGGTGGTTCAACGTTCGAACCAGCCGGTTGGTTACTGCTATCCCTGGCGCTGCTTGTGGCGCAGGTTGTCGCAGATCACCATGACACGGCCGTGGCGACGAATGACCTTGCACTTGTCGCAGATCGTCTTGACGCTGGGGTTGACCTTCACGTGATGATGCCCTTACGGAGTTGTTCGACTTGGTATGCGGCGTGCCATCTACTTGTAGCGGTAGACAATGCGTCCGCGGGTCAGGTCGTACGGCGAGAGCTCCACAACCACGCGATCCTCCGGGAGGATTCGGATGTAGTGCTGACGCATCTTGCCCGAAATGTGCGCAAGAACTAGGTGCCCGTTCTCCAACTCAACGCGGAACATCGCGTTCGGGAGTGGTTCAACTACCTTGCCTTCGACCTCGATCGCGCCGTCTTTTTTCGCCATAACCTCTAACCATCGTCTGCATGTTGACAGCACCTCCCGGACCGGGAAGTGCCGCTCTGCGCGGCGCGACTGAGGGACACCCTGATTTCGCGGCCACAGCGAAGGAGACAGGGCTAGCACACGCCAACGAACTACTTTACGACATCTGTCCCAGATCGCGAAAGGTAGAGCCTAGCGACCTCGATCACTAGATCGCGGGAACTACAGCTTCGAACGTCGCACGACAACGGTTGACCAGGAGGGTCGGCCACGCACGCTGATCGGCACGAGGGGGCGATCGGTAGGCTCGTGCGCCTTGTCCTTCATAGTCGTCCACATACTGGTGACGAAGTCGTCGGAGATGAGTTGCATCGCCGGCGAGAGGTAGAGGCGAATCGTGCTCCAGGACGCGTGCACGTCGATCTCGACGCCCTGCGGCGGAACGTCAGCCTCGCCGAAGTCAAGTTTGAACGTCGCCATCGAACCGGTGAGCGTCAGGTGCGGTGTCACCCGCCAACGTCCGCGCCGGGTAACGGTGGCGCTCGCAGATCCCTCCAGGACGGTCTCGACGGGAGCCCTCCACGGCTGGCTCACCGCGTCGCCTGGCACGAGCGCCGCGCCGGCGGCGACCTGAGCGCCCGGCGAAACCTGTCCGCCGAAAGTCGTCTTCGTGGCCGCGGGGAGGTCCGCCAGCAGCGCGCGCAATTCGCCACGATTCGTCGCGTCCTGCGCGCGGGTCACGCGCTGCTCAAACTCATCGAGGTTGAGATATCCGCCGGACATGCTCTCACCCAATAACGCCACGACCTCTTCGCGCTCGAGATGCCCGACGCGCACCTGATCGTCGGGACGGGCATGCGGATTCGTCGGGCCACTCACGCCCCCAACCGTAATGGTTCGCACAGCCGAGGACCGCTCGGCCCTCGCCCGAAGGCTTAGGGTGTTCGGTCGAGTTTGTGTTTCTGGATCTTCCCGGTGGTGGTCTTCGGCAAGGCGTCCACGATCACGAACTCCGGCACCTTGTATGGCGCCATGTGCGTGCGTGCCCATTCTCGCAACTCTTCGGGATCCGGTGTCGCTACGGCGCCGGCGACCTCGATGTAGGCGCGGGGGCGCTCGCCGCGTTTGGGATCCGGAACACCCACCACTGCGGCCGCACTGATCGCTGGATGGTCGAACAGCAGCGATTCGATCTCGGTGGGAAAGACGCTCATCCCATTGACCTTCAGCATCTCCTTATTACGACCGAGGTAGCGCAAGCAGCCGTTCTCGAGGAACACACCGCGGTCTCCGGTGCGGAACCAGCCGTCCGCGAATGACGCCGCGGTAGCCTCCGGATTCTGCCAGTACGCAGTCAGCACTGAAGGTGAACGCACCAGTATCTCGCCTTCGGCTCCCACCGGCAGGGTTCGTCCGGTGTCGAAGTCGGCGATTTTGATCTCGGTACCCGGCATCGGCAGCCCGACGAATACGGACTCGAACCCGAGATCCTCATCGTTCTGCTGGAAGCCGACGACAAATGTATCTGCCGTGTGGGTCTCGGTCATACCGTAGGCGCCTTCGCGCAGCACCGACTGCGAACCGACCCGATCGGTCCAGGCTCGCCGGATCTCGCCGGACAATTTGGTCACGAACGACATCGTTGCCGGCGCCGTGACCGAGCTCAGGTCGTAGTCGTCGAAGTCGTCACGCGCCATCAGGTCCAGGTAGTTGTCGACTGTTCCGGACATCGCCGCCGCGCCGTACGTCTGAACCGACTTGAGTACCGCCAGCGGATCCCAGCGGGTCAGCAGAACGCACGTACCACCGGTGTAGATCGGCGCGATGACCGCTATGTTTTCGCCAGCGATCCAGAAGACCGGCAGGAAGCTCAGTGACGCCTGCGACACCGTTTCGCCGTCGAGCGTCCCGGTCAGTCGCACCGTGGTGCTCGACGCCGCTGTGTACAGCATGTGGCGCTGAGTGTGCTCGACGCCCTTCGGCATGCCCGTCGTGCCGCCGGTGTAGTTCAGCGCCGCGAGCCGGTCCAGGTCGGGTCGCGGGAACCGGCCCGAATGATCCGTAGGCCAGCGCGCAATATCGGCCCATCGGTAATCTGCGCCCTGCGGCGCCGCGTCGGGCGCGGGTCCGAACGGCACCGGGATGTCGGTTCCGTCGTCGGCGTACTCATCTAGGTCCACCATCACGATTTCGCGCAGCGAGCTGCTGCCGCGCACCTCGTCGAGCATCGGGACATACTCCCGCTGCGCGAACGCGATCTCCGCGCCGGAGTCGTTGAGTTCATACGCCAACTCGGCACGTTGGAACATCGGGTTCACCGGCACCACGACGCCCCCGGCCTTGATCACGCCCCAGAACGCGACGATGTACTGGGGGCAGTTCTGCATCATCAGCGCCACGCGGTCCCCCGTCGACACCCCCTGCTCGATGAGGAATGACGCCAATGCGGAAGTCGCCCGCTCCAGCTGAGCGAAGGTCAGTTCACCGCCGTAGTAGGCGATCGCAGGCTTGTCGCCGATCGTCTCCGCACGCCACCTCAGGTACTCCGTCAGCGGAACCTCGCCGTGCAGATAACGCAGTGTCTTCGGCACATCCGCGGGCCAGGCTCTGTCCTGCCGCCGCTTCAAATCGGCGAGGATCTCCTGCTCGTTCATCACGTCACGCTCCTCTGGTCACCAGGCATCCACGCGTGGCAGATAGCGCGCGTTGGCCCACTTCTTTCGTGGCACGCTGCCCAGCGCGGTGCTCAGCACCTTGCGAGTGTCGATGGGATCTATCACGTCGTCGATCTCCAAATGCATCGCGGTGTTGATGCCGCCGCCGCGCTCATACATGCTTTCGACCAGTTCCTGGTATCGCGCTTCGCGAGCCTCCGGATCGGCGATCGCCTCGAGTTCCTTGCGGAACCCCAGTCGCACGTAGCCTTCCAGGCCCATTCCGCCGAACTCGCCGGTCGGCCACGCGACGGTGTTGACCGGCGCCCGCATCGAACCGCCGACCATCGCCATCGCGCCTAGCCCATAACCCTTGCGTAGTACGACTGCGGCCATCGGCACGCTCGCATTTGCCGCGTGCACGAACATCCGGCTGAAGTGTCGTACGGCGGCAGTTTTCTCCGACTCCGGGCCGACCATGAATCCTGGGGTGTCACACAGCGACACGATCGGCAGCCCAAACGCGTCGCACAACGCGATGTGCCGGGCCGCCTTGTCGGCGCCATCTGAGTCGATCGCGCCGCCCAAAACCCGGGGGTTGTTGGCGATCAGCCCCATCGCCCGACCTTCGATCCGGATCAACGCGGTGACGATGCAGGTTCCGAAGTCCGGCCGCAACTCCATCACCGAGTCGGCGTCGGCAAGCAGCGCAATCGCATCGCAGACGTCGTACGCGCGCAGCCGATTCTCCGGGACCACATGCCGCAGTTCGCGTTGATCGGCTTCCTGCCAATGATCGAGGTCGCCCTGGAAGTAGGAGAGGTACTTCTTCGCGGCGTCGATGGCCGCATCCTCGTCGGCGACGCGGATATCTACGACGCCGTTCTGTGTCTGTACATCGATCGGCCCGATATCGGTCGGCGCAAAGACGCCCAGGCCACCACCTTCGATCATTGCCGGACCGCCCATACCGATGTTGCTGTTCTCGGTGGCGATGATGACGTCGCAGCAGCCCACGATCGCGGCGTTACCGGCGAAGCATGGGCCCGATACGATGCTGATCAGCGGGACCTTGCCGCTGAGTTCGGCCAGTGCTGTCCACGTGTGCCCATGCAGTCCTGCTACCTTGGGCGGATCCAGGTCGCCGGGGCGTCCTCCGCCGCCTTCGGCGAAGAAGATGACCGGGAGCTGGTTGGCTTTGGCGACGTTCAGCACCCGATCGGTCTTCTGGTGGTTGAAGTACCCCTGTGTTCCGGCCAGGACCGTGTAGTCATAGGCCAGCACAGCGGTCTTGGCGCGTTCGACATCGAATTGCGCACCGTTCACGTGCCCGACGCCGGTGATCATGCCGTCGGCCGGTGTGTTGTGGATCAGATCATCGAGTTCGCGCCGGCGGCGCTGTGCCGCGATCGCGAGGCCGCCGTACTCGACAAAGGAGCCGTCGTCGAGGAGCCGCTCGACGTTCTCGCGCGCGGTATTCAGCCCCTTCGAGTGCCGTTTTTCAACAGCTTTGGGGCGAGCATCATCACTCAGCAGGTGCTTTCGCGCGTTGAGGCGGGCGAGGTCGGCGCGGATCTCAGCGAGATCGCGCTCACCCAGGTCGGTGAGGTCCTGGTCCGCTTCGTCATCGGCCAACCAGTGCGCGAGTGCCGCGTCGGCCTCGACCACCGCACCCTCTTTTACCGTGATAACTGCGATCTGGCCGCTGCTTGGTGCGGCAATGACATGCTGCATCTTCATCGCTTCGATCACGACGATGGTCTGCCCACGCTGCACGCGTTCGCCCGGGGCGGCTTCCACGGACACGACCAGACCACTGATCGGCGACGGGATTGGCTCGGAACCGGCCGGGGCGTCGGCAGCGGTGGATACGTGCTGAGCCGACTCTGCGGGCGTCGCGACCACGGCATGTTCAAGCTCGGCGGCCAGCGGAACGAGGTCCTTGGCGTGCTCGTCGAGGTACTTCGTGCTGACGGACCGATCTTCCAACGCGCCCGAACGCAGCAGGGCTCGCTGCAGCGAGATGTTGCTGGAGACGCCTTCGATCCGAGCCCGCGCGAGCACGTCGTCAGCGAACGCGAGCAGACCGTGTAAGTCGACGCCTTCGGCGTGCACGATGACCTTCGCCAGCAACGAATCAAACCTTGGGTTGACCGCGTAACCAGAGCTGACCACGGTATCGACGCGGACACCTGGCCCCGACGGCAGGTCGGCGATCGTCACGGTGCCCGGCGAGGGTACGGCGACGCCGGACTTGATCATCTTCTCCGCGTTGATCCGGATCTGAACGGCCTGCCCGTGCGCCTGGATTTCCGTGCCATTGAGTCCGAGTTCGTCGAGCGTGACGCCGGTGCACGCGCGGATCTGATCGCGCACCAGATCCCGGCCAGTGATCTGCTCGGTCACGGTGTGCTCGACCTGAATCCGTGGATTGACCTCCATGAAATACCAGGAGTCATCCGGCGCGACCAGGAATTCGACCGTCGCCAGGCCCCGATACTGTACGGCCGCCAACATCCGGATCGCTGCCTGTTGCATCCCGGCACGCGCGTCCTCGTCGATCAGTACTGCCGGAGCGGTCTCAATCAGTTTCTGATGCCGGCGTTGCAGGGTGCAGTCGCGATCAAGCAGGTGCGCCACGGCGCCGGCGCCATCGCCGATAGCTTGCACTTCGACATGCCGGGCGTTATCCAGCAGCATTTCGGCGTACACGTCCTCGCGGCCGAACCCGCGTAACGCCTCGCTGCGCGCCGAGGTCACTGCGGACTCGATCTCGCTCGCGTCGCGCACTACCCGCATCCCGCGCCCGCCGCCGCCTGCGGCCGCCTTGATCATGATTGCGCCGGTGCCGTCCAACGACGCGAACAGTTCCTGGATCTCCTGCGTCGAAGAGTTTTCCGAGGTACCTCGCAGCACCGGCACGTCGAGTTCGGTGGCCAGCGCCCGCGCCTGGGACTTGTCCCCCAGGCGTTGCAGCGCGACTGGATCAGGGCCGATGAAGGTGATGTGCGCATCGATGCAGGCCTGGGCCAACGCAGCACTCTCGGACAAGAATCCGTATCCCGGATGCAGCATGGTCGCGCCGACGGACTGTGCCGCGGCCACGACGCCGGCCACGTCGAGGTATGCGGCGGGGCCCTCGCCGTTCAGTTCCGCTGCGACATCGCAATCGCGCACATGCGGCGCGCCGGCATCATCCGCGCTGTAGATGGCGGCGGTGCGTAGACCGAGCAACTTCGCGGTGCGCGCGACTCGTCGTACGATTTCACCGCGGTTAGCGATCAATAGGGTGTGGGGCGTCTGCTCGTCTAAATGCGCGTTCACTCAATGTCCGTTTCATCTCGCGTGCCCTCAGGCGCGGCTATCTTGCTGAACTCTAGAGAACCTCGGACCCGCCGCGCTGGCCGCACGTCGCTTGGTAGGGATATCGCCCGGCCGGATTCGGGACCTCCCTCAAGCCGACCGCTCGCGCTCCTGCCCTACTGGTGGTTTTGCTGGGTCCGGGCGGCTGTCCGGCGGTTAGCGACGTCCGGCCGCCCCGATCCAGCTGCGGCGGTGCAGGGCTGACTAACGCACAGTGCCGAGAGCCCCACCTGGGCTCTCGGCACCGTGCGTTTAGCGGTTGACCGACTACGCCGACAGCTCGATCAGTTCGCCGAGCCAGGTGCGGTGTGCGTCCGCGCGGCCCATGCCGATCGAGTCGGCCTTAGCGCGCTTGAGCATGACGTGCGAGGGGTTCTCCCACGTCATGCCCTGGCCACCGTGCATCTGCAGGCACTCCTCCGCGGCCTTCGGCGCGGTCACGGAGGCATGCGCCTTTGCCACCGCAGTGGCGATTGGCAGATCGGGGTCGTTCTCCCCCGCGGTTGCCGCGGCGTACTTCGCGGCGGCCTGCAACTGCGACACGGACACCGACACGTCGGCCATGCGGTGCTTGAGGCCCTGGTACGAGCCGATCAGACGACCGAATTGGTAACGCTGCTTCATATACGCCACGGCGGTATCCAGCGCATTCTGCGCCACGCCGTACATCTCGGACGACAGCATCGCCGCGCCGATGAGCAGCGCGTGATGGACCGCGCCTGCGGCGTCACCGCCGAGCGACGTGCCCTGTGCGCCGTCGAGCGTGATGTCGGCCAACTGCCGGGTCATATCCAGCGACACGGCCGGGGCCACGGTCGCATCGGCGCTCGCGATGGCGTAGAGGCCATCGGCAGCCGGAACGACCAGGACGTCGGCGGCGAGCGCATCGGCAACGACCGGGATCGATCCGGTGAGGCGGCCTTCGGAGACCGTGACACTCGGCGTGAACGGCTTGCCGGGGCCAGCGGAGAACGGAACCGCCAGGGTCGCCGTCTTCTCGCCCGAGGCGATCTCCGAGATCAACTTCTTGTCACCTGCGTGCAGCAATGCCGCAGTAGCCAGCACAGCGCTGCCGAAATACGGAACTGGTGCGGTGGCGCGACCGAGTTCGGTCATGACCACCGCTACCTCGCGCCAACTGGCGCCCGCGCCGCCGAGCTCCTCGGGCACCGCGAGACCGGCCAGGCCGAGTTCACCAGCGATCTGCTTCCAGAGTTCGAGGTCACTCGAGGATTCCGCTTCGGTGCGTGCGAGCACCTGCTGCCATTCGGCGCGCTTGGTCAGCAGCCCGCGCAGCGTGGCGGCAAGTTCCTTCTCGTCCTCGGTCTCCAGCAGGGAGTACTGGCCGCCGACGGGAACGTCTGCAGTAGTGGTCATCGGGGCAGGTCCTTCCAGGGAACGTCCTTATCGATGCGCGGCTCCGGCGGCAAGCCGAGCACGCGCTCGCTGATGATGTTTCGCATGATCTCCGACGTACCGCCCTCGATCGACAGGCCGCGCCACCGCAGGTAGCGGAAGCCCGGGATGCGCGACCAGCGCTTGTCGAGGTCTGGACGCCGCATGTCGTAGTTGTCGTAACGCAGACCGTCGTCGCCCTGGAACTCCAACTCGAGGCCGGTGAGGCGCTGCGTAAGCGAGGTGAGACCAAGTTTTACAGCCGATCCCTCAGGACCGGGGGTGCCGACGGCCAGCGACTGACCCAACCGAATCTGTGCGATGCGCAGGGCTTCGGCCTCGACCCAGTTGCTCAGCAGAGCGTCGCGCAGGGCCGGATCGCGCTGTTCGCTGCTTTCCCATGTGCGCACGGCTTCACCGATCGCACCCTCGCCGCGGCGAGCGACCTTGCCACCGATGGCCACGCGCTCGTTCATCAGCGTGGTCTGCGCGACTGCCCAGCCCTGGCCGACTTCACCGAGGCGCTGATTGTCCGGGATCACCACATCGTCGAGGAAGATCTCGTTGAACTCGGCCTCACCGGTGATCTGCCGCAGCGGGCGGACATCGATGCCGGGGGTGTCCATCTTGACCCAGAAGTAGGTCATTCCCCGGTGCTTGACGGCATCCGGGTCGCTGCGCGTGACCAGCAACGCGTACTCGGCGTGGTGCGCCAGGGATGTCCAGACCTTCTGGCCGTTGATCAGCCAGTCTCCGTTCTCCTGCTTGACCGCGGACGTGCCGAGACCGGCAAGGTCCGAACCGGCGCCGGGCTCGGAGAACATCTGGCACCAGATGTTCTCACCGGTCCACAGCGGACGCAGCAGTCGTTTGGCGTCTTCCTCGCTGGCAAAGGCAAGCAGCGTCGGCGCGGCCATGCCCAGGCCAATGGCATTCATCCCAGCCTTGTTGTCCGGCGCGCCAGCTTTAGCGAACGCGTCGCTGACATCAGCCTGCAGGGACCGGTCCAGGCCCTTGCCGCCGTACCCCTCCGGATAGTTCACCCACGCCAGACCGGCGTCGTACCGCGCCCGCAAGAACTCCAGCGGCTCAGTGGTCGCCGGATCGTGCGCGGCTAAGAACTCGCGCACCTCCTCAGCGAGCTGAGCGGCCTGAGTCGCGCGGTCAGCGTTCTGGTCCACAGCCATCGCTACCTCCACGATTCGTTTTCTATAATGATCGTTCTACCGGGTGCGCCTGGCTAAGCCAACTCCGACCCACACTAGAATTTAGTGAGTGAGCACTCAGTCGACCAACGACACCCCGGTCGTCCGGCAGCGGATCGGCGCGTACGGCGTCCTAACCCGCGAGATCAACGGTCGCCGCGAACTGCTGTTGACCCGTATTTCACCTACCGATTACGGCGCCGGAATGTGGACCTTGCCGGGCGGCGGAATCGATCATGGTGAGCATCCGGACGACGCCGTGGTACGTGAGGTATACGAAGAGACGTCACTGTCGGTGCGGGTGCGTTCGGTCGTCACCGTGACCAGCCTGCACGTCATCGGCAAGAACCGCGCCGGAGTACTCGAGGATTTCCAGGGCGTCGGGATCATCTACCTCGTCGACGCCGACAGTGACGCCGATCTGGACTCGCTGCGCGTCGTTGAGGAGAACTCCTCCACCGACCTCGTCGAGTGGGTGCCGCTGGATCTGCTCACCGAACGCGAACTCACCAACGTCGCGCGCGCTGGGCTCACGGTGGCCGCAGTCTAATTAGTGCTCGACCCTAACCCGGGAGATGACGCCGAGACGGTCGAATCCCAGCGCGAGCGCAGCGGCATGGTCATCGTCGACGCCAAGTCGCAATTGCGGGATCAATCCGGCGTCCAACGCATCGTGCATTGCCACCGCAGCGGCAATCTCCACCGCACCCGTGCCGCGAGTATCGATGGCGCCGACGAAGCTGAGATCGGCCAGAATCCCGTGCTGCGTCGAGTACGCCGCCGCTGCCATCGGCCGCTCACCCTCGTCCAGCAACACGAATAGGTGCTCGTGATCAGTGAGGGCCAGACCGCGTACGTCATCGGGGGCGCATCGCGGCAGCAACTCAGCGATGGCTTCGGGGTCTGCGGTCACCTCGGCGTCGGAAAGGCCGGGAGCACTGAGGTAGTCATCGGCGTACAACAATGCCTCCACGCTGGTCCCGCGGGGACGATGTCCCTTGGCTAGATCCAGCAGCCCGGGCACGGACAGTAGCGCCTCGTCGGTGTAATCGACCGCCTCATCCAGTGCCCACGGTGCGCCGACGAGGACCGTGCGCCCGAGTAACTCGAAAGCCACGATCTCGCCATCCGCAGCGACGAGGGTGCGCCGTTGGGCGCCCTCGGCGCCGCTGAACGCGGCGTCGTCTAGCCCGTACGCCCGGGCCCACGCCATCGCCACAATCGCCTCTGTGTTCTGGTCAACCACAACTGCAATATTAACGAGACGCATTGGCGTATCGATCGAACCAATCCACGCATGTCTCAGTACGGACGGCTGTCGATCAGGACATCATTCGAGCCAGAGGTGAGGGTCTGGACGCGATAAATTGACGCGGACCCAGACCCTCACGCCGAGCGCACACAGGCAAATATGACGAAGAAACGTTACTTCGACACCACAACCGGCTTCCAGTTATAGGCGCCCTCAATCGGCGAGACGAATCCGTCCATTCCGGACGCAGCCCCAAAGACCGCCTGCGGCGCACAGATCGGAATCAGCGCCGGGCCAGCCTCGTAGATCTTCTTGACCAGTTCTTGAAGCGGCGGCGACTGCTCGGCGGGGTCGGCGGTGCTGCGCGCCTCATCGACCAACTCCTGGCCGCCGTCAATCTCGATGCCAGTCGTCCAGGCGACTCCCGGCCGCAAATACCAGTTGTACAAGAAGGTCGTTACATCGGGATCGGCAACGTTCGTCGGCGCAACATAGGCATCGAACTTGCCCTCGCGTACTTCAGGGGTTGCCTGCGCTGTGTCCACGGCAGCCACGGTGCTTTCGATACCCACCTTGCCGAGTTGGTCCTGCACGACCTCGGCAAGCTCCTGGTACACACTGATGTTCGGACTCTTCAACTCGATGCTAACGGGATTTGACGCACCGTAGCCAGCAGCCTCGAGCTCAGCCTTGACCTTCTCCGGCTCGTACTTATAAGTATCAGCATTCGGGAGAGCATCCGTATACGGGCCAAACTGATCGATGTAAGGCTGCACCACCGGTTCACACAGTCCGCCCTGCAAGTTGTCATCGATTGACTGGCGATCAATCCCATTCAAGATCGCGTTCCGAACGACCGGATCATCCAGACCCGGCCGCGACGTGTTGAGTAGCACGTAGTAAATAAGATCGCTCGCACCGGTCACAACCACGTTTCCGCCGGCCTCGATCTCGGTGATCTGCGATGGACGCATATTGCCACCATCGATCTGCCCGGAGTTCAGCGCGCGGACGCGAGCCGCATCATCGACGATCGCGCGGATCGTCAGCGAGTTCGGCTTACGGTTCTCGGCGTCCCAGTACCCGTCCCAAGCTTCGTACTCAACCTCATCAGCGGTATGCGAGACCAACTTGAACGGGCCAGCGCCAACTGGATTCGTCGCAACATCTCCATCGGCAACGTCGGGGCTGACGATCATGCCGGGCTCGTTTCCCAGCGCCGCGATGACGTGCGCACCGGGCGCGTTGAACGTCAGTTTGACCGTCATCTCATCGACTACGTCCACCGCCTCCACGACGGCCAAGTCCGGTGCGGTCGCAGCACCCTCGGCGCGGGCGCGATCGAGACTCTTCTGAACAGCCTCAGCATCCATGCTCGCACCATCTTGGAACTGCACACCATCACGCAGCGTGAGCGTCAGCGACATCGCATCGTCAGCGAGCTCCCAGTCGGTAGCCAGGCCCGGGACCGGGTTGCCGTCCTCATCCCACCCGATCAGCGCGTCAAACATCGGCGCCGTGTATTGCGGGTCATATGTACCACCGTTATGCGGATCGAGCGATGACGTCCGATAAGAGAGCGCGATGGTGATCTCGTCCGAGGCTTCGCCGCCTCCGGAGTCGCTCGACCCGCACGCGGACAACGCCATGCCGAGTACGCCGACCAACGAGACGGCGGCGACTCGCCCGCGCTTCCATTTCCCTGACATCAAACTGACCATCCCCTGCCATAGACGATCTCGGCGCAACGGCTGCTACCGAAAGGTGCGGACACGGTATATCGTGCTTAACCAGTAAGTCAATCTTCTGGGTTCCCCGCTGGAAGCACCTTGACTCGCGGGTTTCCAGCCACAATAAGAGATGAGTAAACGATGCCAATCGCGCTGGAGGCTAGCTTCGCGGCCGCAAAGACCGAGCCGGACGGAACCCCGCGTTACCTCAGCCATGATGAGATCGCACAACGAGCACGGGCGCTTGAGGAGGCTGGCTACATCGGCTTGTTCACGGCCGAGACGAACGTAGAACCGTTCCTCCCGCTCGCGATCGCCGCCGGGGCAACAGATCGAGTCGAACTCGGCACCAGCATCGCGATCGAGCTCGCTCGATCCCCCATGACCACGGCACAAGTCGCACACCAACTGCACGGACTGTCCCGTGGCCGGTTCGTACTCGGTCTCGGGTCGCAGATCAGGCCGCATATCACTCGCCGATTCGGGATGCCCTGGGATCGACCGATCGCTCGAATGGAGGCTCACATCGACTCGATACAGGCGATCTGGCGGACTTGGCGCGAGGGCACACCGCTTCAGGTGCGCAATGACTTCTTCACGATCGACCTCATGCCGCCCGCGTTCTTCCCGCCGCGTCACGAGCACCCTGATCCGCGGATCATGCTGGCAGCGGTGGGGCCGGCGATGACACGACTGGCCGCGCGCAAAGCCGATGGCATCTTCGCCCACGGTTACACCACAGCCGATTATCTGGCGAACGTCACGATTCCCACGATTGAGAACGAGTTGGCAGCACACGGCCGCGACCGCAGTGAATTTCGCATTCAGGGGTCGATGCTGGCGGCGATGGGCTCCACGGACGAAGAACTCGAGAAGGCGACCGATGTCCTGCGGCATCGGGTGTCCTTCTACTCCAGCACGCCGTCGTACCACAGGGTGTTGGCTCATCATGGCTGGGAAGACCTCGGTCACGACTTGCACCGGATGTCGAAGTCGGATGACCCGCTGCGATGGGACAAGATGGCGGACGTCGTACCCGACGAGGTGCTAAACGCATTTGGCATCATCGGCACACCGACGCAGGTTCGCGACGAGGCGCAGCGGAGGTTCGGCGGCCTCGTCGATCGCCTCCACGGCGATTCGCTTTTGTCATCTGCTCAATAGCCGACGGGCGTCGGCCGAGCTAGCACGGCCTATCGCGCTCGCAACGCCTTCTTGTCGAGTTTCCCTAGTGGTGTCTTAGGGAGTTCGGCGATGAATTCGACCGACTTCGGTGCCTGAACCGGCCCTTTGCGCTCCCGGACGTGATCGATCACCTGCTGCTGCGTCAACTTAGCGTCGGGATGGCGGACCACAAAGGCCTTGACCGCCTCACCCCAGCGCTCGTCCGGAACACCGATCACGGCACATGAGCTGACTTGCGCGAGCTCGGAAATCGCGTTCTCGACTTCGCTCGGGTACACGTTGAAGCCGCCGGAGATGATCATGTCCTTGCGTCGGTCCACGAGAGTGATGAAACCATCGGCATCCATGAATCCCATATCGTCGGTGTGTAACCACCCGCCACGTAGCGCGTGCGCCGTCAATTCAGGGTTCTTCCAATAGCCCTTCATTACCATCGGGCCACGCAGGCACAACTCGCCGACCTCATTCGGATCCGCCTCGGCACCGTCCTCATGGCGGATCGAGGCGACGACCCCGATCGTGGGTCGACCCGCCGACGCCAACAGATCGGGGCGGTCCAATCGGTGATCGGCCGACTCGAGTCGCAGTATGTTCACCCCGATCTCGGTCTGGCCGTAACCCTGGACAAATACCGGGCCGATCCGTTCGATGCCTTCACGTAGCCGCGACGGGGACATCGGCGCTGCGCCGTACAGCACTTCGGTGAGGATCGATACGTCAATCGTCGGGTGGTCACGCAGATGATCGAGCAGCGCGTAGATCATGGTCGGCACCAGGAACGTTTGGGTAACCTGGCGCCGTTCGATCACGCAGAGAAACTCCTGCGGGTCGAACTTGTCGACTAGGACGACGGAGCCACCACGCATGATCGTCGGGGCAATCAGCGCACCGCCGGCATGGCTGATCGGCGTACAGATCAACTGTCGCGGCGGGGCTGCATTGTGTGAAGTTGGACCGCCGCCCATCAACGCCATCGAGTACCAACTTCCGAACCTGCTGTGCATTACGCCCTTAGGGGAGCCTGTCGTCCCGCCCGTGTAGTACAGCAATCCGGTCTCCTCGCCACGTACCGGAGCCGGTGGCGTCGGGTCCGGTGATTCGTACGCCGCCAATTCGATGAGGTCGGGTTCCCCAACGTCGGGCCCAAGCGCGAGCGTGAGCGCTACCGCTCCGGCCTCGCGCAGTTCTGCCGCTCGTCCAGCGAACAGCCGGGGATCGTAGATCAGGCAGTCAATCTCAGCGTCACCCAACACCAACGTGTGATCCGACAACGATCCCATCGGGTGTAGCGGCGTGTACCGCGCCCCGATGTGTTGTCCAGCCAGTTGGGCGAGATACGCCTCTGGCAGATTCATGCTGAGCATTGCGATCGCCGAGCCGTGAGTCAGCCCATGCGCGGTGAGGACCTTGGCCATGCGCTGCACGATCTCGTGTGCCTCGCCGCCCGAAATCTCTCGCTCCTCGTGCGCCAGCACGACGCGGGAGCCGGCCTCGTGGAGCGCCCGAAGCGCACCGGTCTCGGCGACGACTTCCTCGTGAGGGTCGAACTTCATATGTGTCTCCTCAGTTGTACGGCGCTAACGCCGGGGCGCTCAGCGCAGTGCGGGCAGTTCCGTATTCATAGGCAGTTCGGGTCACGACCTCGCACACCGTCGTCAGCCGATCCACGCCGCTGACCGAATGCCCCGCGCTCCAGATGTCCTTCCAACGCTTCGGTCCACCCGCGGTGGCGCCGCCGCCGTACGCAGCACGCGCGGCAGCAACGTCCGCGCTTTCCTCGAGTTTGGCCGGATCCAGCCCGGCGGCCCGGATCGAGGGCACGAGCATGCTGGTGTCCATCCCGGTAAAGGCCCGCGTCCGCACGATGTCGTCTATCGACGAGTCGACCACCATCTGCTTGTAGGGCACCTGCGCGCGGCTTTCTGCAGTCGCGATGAATTTGGTGCCCATGTAGCCCAGGTCGCAACCGAGCGTTCGTGCCGCCAGCAACGCTCGACCGTCACTTATGCCGCCGGCGAGAACGAGCGGGCCGTCGAAGAATTCGCGTACCGCGCGCACGAATGCGAAGGGGTTCAACCATCCGGTGTTGCCGCCTGCCCCGGCGGTTAGCAGGATCAACCCGTCGACACCAACGTTCAATGCTCGTCGTGCATGACGCACGGTCGCGACATCGGCCAGCACCGTGATGCCAGCCTCGCGCAAAGCAGGCATGATGGGCGCTGGCGAGCCAACGCTGGTGATGACAATCTCGGTGCGGTGCTGGCTCAGGATGTCGACGTCACGTTCGATGTCATCGCGCCGCATAATCAGGTTCGGGCAGTACGGTGCATCGGTCTCGGTCAATTCGCCATCGAGTTCGTCGAGCCATTCGTTAAGTTCGGCAGGACTGCGCGGGTTCACGGTTGGGAAAGCCCCGATCACGCCGGCCCGGCAGGCCGCTTTGACGAGCTCGGGCCCGGAGACGCGAAGCATTGGTGCGACGATGACCGGCAGCCGCATCCGACTTGCGATGTGCTCTGGCAATAGGGCCATTGGTGGTTCCTCTCACTAAGCTCAGACCAGGACGCCGTCAGCGACAAGCCGGTCGATCGAGGTGTGGTCGTAACCGAGCAGGTCGGTGAGCACTTCCGCAGTCGAATCCCCGGTGGCGTCGGCTGGGGCTGGCGCGACAGTCCCGGCGGGCTCGATCTCGCACTGGGCGCGGCGAATGACGAAATCGCCGATCGACTCTGTGCACTGATCAACGAAGTACTCATCCGAAGCGAGGTCCTCATCAGATAGAAGCTCGGTCCCCTTGGTCACCGCGTGCGAGGGGATACCCACCGATTGCAACCGACGTTCCGCTTGGTGCGCGGACAGTGCCGCGGCCCACCGAGCGACGGCGTCGTTGAGTACGTCGAGGTGTCGTAGCCGGCCGACGAGCGTGTCGAATCGAGCATCCTGCAGCGCCTGGCCACCCAGGTGGGCGAACGCCGCCCATTGCTGGTGGTTCTCAACATCGATCGCGATCCACGAATCGACGCCGCTGCATTGGTAAACATCGCTCGGGGCGCGCGTCGTCGACAGTCGCGAGCCGCGCCGTTTCGGGTTACGACCGTTGACGGCGAATTCGAGGTAGGCAGGCGCGACGAACTGCAGACCGGCTTCGGCCTGCGCGACGTCTATCCGGCAGCCATCGCCTCCGCCGCGTACGCGGCGCAGCGCGGCAAGCGTCGTCGCCACCACGTACCGCGGTGTCACCGCGTCCGTCCACGGCCCGAACGGACCCGTCGGCGGCAGGTCTGGCCACCCTACAAGCATTCCAGCACCGGAGTACGCGGCTCCGGTGGTACCCACGCCGCTGGTTCGGGCCCGCGGTCCGAAACTGCCGAACACGCTAGTGGAGATATAGATGAGCTTCGGGTTGACCGACTTCAACACATCATCATCGAGTCCGAGGCGCTCCATCACCCCGGGCGTATAGCTCTGTAGCAAGACGTCGCTATCCGCGACCAGATCGAGAAGAATTTGTCGGCCACGTGGCGTCTGCAGATTGATAGCGACACTTTTCTTGCCCGCGTTGATGAACTGGTACGACAGGGAATTCGTCGTATCGGGGCACCCCTTGAATGGGCCCAGTAGCCGTAGCGGATCAATACGAGTCGCGGTCTCGACCTTGATGACTTGAGCGCCGAGGTCGGCCAGGTAACGCGCCGACATCGGACCAACCATGACCCAGCTGAGGTCGAGGACACGTACTCCGCTCAGCGGCAAGTTCTCAGACATGTGCTGTCCTTAGTCTTAAATGATCGAGGCGGCGAACATCGCCTGTTGCTCGCTCGGCGCATATCCGAGGTCGGCCAACACCTCATGTGTGTGTTGCGACAGCGTTGGGGCCGGCGATGTCGCGCCGATCTGAACACCGGGTACCCGCGCGAAGGTGGCTGGGAAGGGCACCTCGTCGCCGAACAGCGACAGCGGTTGGAACAGCCCGCGATCGCGGTACTGATCGAACTCGGCGATGTCAGACATCTCCATCATGGGTGCCGCAAAGAACCGGTGCTCTTGCGCGTAATCGACGATCTGCGATTTCGAGCTGGCTAGCGCGAATCGCAGCACGGCATCGACCAAATCCAGCAGCGGCTTGTTCTCGAGGGCGCCAGCCTGATAATCAGCAACGAAGGTGCGCCACTGGGTCTTGGCCAACCCAGGGTCCGCATAGCCGAGTTCACACACGAGCGCGGCCAATCTCTCGGTCATGCCGACAAATCCGCCGAAGGCGATGCTCACGAGTACGAAGCCGTCCTTGCACGGCACAATGTTCGGCAGCGCGACGTCTGCGACCACCGTTCCAGTAGAACGCGTCCGATTCCATTCCGGCGCGAGAGCGACATAGGGCGCAGACAAAGCGCTCATCATGGCGGCGATCCGCGCGCTGACGCCAACCTGCTGTCCACCGCCGTCCGCTGACCTGGCCAGGAGCGCGCCGAGAATGCCGATGGCGGCCTCAGCTCCGGCCTCCAGGACCGGGGGCGCGGTCGGCAACATCAGCGGTGCGCGATCCGGATTCCCCGTCGCTGCGGGCGAGCCGGTCGACGCATGCAGGGTCATGTCGGTATAGGCGAAATCGCGCCTCGGTCCGGTTCGCGAGAACGGGCGAACCACGCAATCCACGATCGTTTCGGGCGGCGCATCGGGAATGATCTGCTGCCCCTTCGCGCGCAGTAACACATCGGCCCGCCCCAACAGGCCGCGCAGGATATGCGCGCCATCGGGAGTTTCGAGATCTAGCGTGACGCCATGTTTCCCGCGGTTGTACGCCTGCCAGAACAGGCTCGACTCGGCGGTCAGCGGCCCGTCGCGAAACGGCTCCATACGGCGCATCGGGGATCCCGTGGGTGGCTCGATGACGATCACGCGTGCACCGAGGTCGGCGAGGATCTGCCCGCCGACCGCAGTGTGTGGGTGCGAAATCTCGACTACGGTGATATCGGCAAGCATCATTTCGTGCTTTCGTTTCGCCGGCGTCCCTCTCCGATCATTTCCCTTTCCAAACGGGTTTGCGCTTCTCCGCGAACGCCTTGAGCCCCTCGACCCGATCTTCGGAACTGATCGCGACCGCAGCGATGGGCATCTGGTCGCGCCAGGCCTCTTCCTCGGTCCACTCGCTAGACTGGAAAATGATCTCCTTCGACGCGGCCAGCGCTGTCGGCCCATTCACCAGAATCTGGTGGGCGAGTTCGACAGCCGCATCCAGTGCCTGACCTGGCTCGACCAGCCGGTTGATCAGCCCGTATTGCGAGAACCATTCCGCGCTCTTGAGTTCAGCGGTAAGAGCGAGCTCCATCGCTATGTGGTAAGGGATCCGCCTTGGCAGGCGGAATAGTCCCCCGCCGATGGCTACGACGTTGTGACGCGCCTCCGGTAGACCCATCCGGGCGTTTCGGGCGGCGACAATGAGGTCACAAGACAGGCACGTCTCCAAGCCGCCTCCGACCGCGACACCCTCTACGGCGGCGATGAGTGGCTTGCGGCTCGGCCGTTGCATGATTCCGAAACCGCCCCGGGTGGGCCGTTCACGGGTTCCACCTTTCGCCGCCTCCTTCAGATCTGCGCCAGCCGAGAAGTCTCCGCCAGCGCCGGTGATGATGCCGACGAAGAGTTCATCGGTCTCGTCCAGCATGTCCATCGCGGCGTTGACGCCGCGCGCGACCTCAGCGTTCGCCGCGTTCTTCGCCTCGGGTCGGTTGATCGTGACGATCAGCAACGGACCACGTCGTTCGGTCAGCACCGCATCTTGCGCGTTCGACATGATGTTCCTTAGAGGTTGAAGGTGAATCCGCCGTTGACCGGGTAGGTCTGCCCGGTGATGTACTCGCTCGAATCTGACGCGAGCATCAGCACGACGTTGGCGACGTCCGTGGGCCTGCCGGGGCGTCGGATGACGTACTTGGACATCATCTTTTTGGTGCGCTCCGGATCCTGCTTGAGGCGGTCCTCGATCGCGGGGGTGAACGTAGCGGCGATCGCCACGGAGTTCGCGGTAATCCCGTGCCGACCCATTCCACGCGCCACAGCACGGGTGAAACCGGCGGCGCCGGCCTTGGCTCCGGCATACACCTCGAGGCCGGGATCCCCATAACGGCTGGCTTCGGAGATAATCGTGATGACCCGGCCGTGCTTGCGATCGATCATTCCGGGCAGCACCGCGGACGTCGCATTGATGACGCCGTAGAAGTTCACGCCGATGAAACTGTTCCAAGCCTCAGGCCCGGTCTCGTAGAACGGATCGCGCGCCTTCTCATCCGGGTTTGCACCGGCGTTTCCGGCGTTGTTGACCAGGATGTCGACCGATCCGAACTGACCAGTCGCCTCGGCGGCGATCTGCCGCATCTGGTCGAGGTCGGTCACGTCGCCTTGCACGGCGACGGCAGTTCCGCCACTGTCATTGATCTCCTTGGCTACGCTCTTGGCACGGTCAAGGAGGTAGTCGTTGACGATGACGGCTTTGGCATTGTGTTCGGCGAAGTGGAGGGCGACTTGGCGACCTACCCCCTGGCCGGCTCCGGTAACGAGGCCGACCCGGCCGTCGAGGCTAAGTATGTTGGACATGCAGTTGCTCCTTCGAATGGTGTGGGTGAGCCGCGTGTCTTTCGGGCTTGCGGCATACTGCGCCGATTCAGTCCTTCAGTAGCCGCTTGGCGATAACGTGGTACCTGTGGACTTCGCTAGGCCCCTCGTAGATGCGCGAGAGTCGTTGCAGTCCGTACCAATGCGCGAGCGGGTTATCGAGCGATGCACCGGCAGCGCCATGCACCTGGATGGCCCGGTCGAGAACTCGCCCGACGGTTTCGGTGCCTAACACCTTGACCATCCCTGCCTCAACCCGCGTGTCATAGCCCTTGTCGGTGCGTTCTGCTGCGTTGTAGAGCGCGAGCCGCGTCTGGTGGATCTCCATCCAGGAGTCAACGATAAATGCCTGAATCGCCTGCTTCTCGCTCAGTGGGCTGCCGAACGCCTGCCGCTGCTTGCTGTACTCGGTCATCATTTCCAGCGCGCGATCGGCGATCCCGAGCGCCGTCGCCGCCACGGTCATTCGCGCGGTGCTCAGCAGGCGCTGGGCCTGCCGGAATCCGGTTCCCTCGGCTCCGAGCATCGCGTATTCAGGGACTCGGCAATCCTCGAAGAACAGTTCGTGGATCTTCATTCCGCCGAGGACCTCGATCTCCCTGGAGATCTGCAGGCCCGGATTGTCCTTGTCGACCAGGAAAATCGATATGCCGCCACGTTGGCGCAACTTGTCATCGGTCACCGCGACAACCAAAATTACATCCGCTGCCGCGACCGCCGAAATGAAGACTTTATTGCCGTCGATGATCCATTCATCCCCGTCACGCACGGCTCTGGTCCGGATACTGCCACCCGGATCGCCGCCGCCACTTGGTTCGGTCTGTGCGAACGCGTATCGCTTCTCACCGGCGATCATGGGATCGGCGTACCGGCTGCGGAGCTGCCCCGTCGCGTTCAGCAGCGCCTCCGGCACGTTCCCGCCGAACCGCAGTTGCGCCAACGACCACGACGCAACCTCGAACACGTTGATCAGGTTGTACACCGACAGATCAGCGCCACCGTGCTCTTCGGAGGTCGACAATCCCCAGAGGCCGGCATCACGTGCGGCGTTGCGTCCGGGTAGGTAATCGGCCTCGCGCAGTTCGTCGCCACGCAGGATCCGCTGCTCTAGCGGCATTTGGTGGTCGTCGACAAGTGTTCGTACGAGTGCACGCAGATCCTCAGTTTCCTGCGGGCGATCGATGGGACTGAATACTGGCATCAATGTTCCTTCTGGTTCGTCGTTGTAACTCAGGCTCGGGGCGCGCAAAGCACATGGGTGACACAAACCGCGCCGAGTCCAACCATGTGAGCGAGCCCGTAGCGCGCACCGGGATGCTGCCGCGGGCCGGCCTCACCCCGGAGTTGGCGAGTGATCTCTCCGATCTGCCCAACGCCGGTTGGTCCGGTCGGATGACCCATTGCGAGCAGGCCGCCGGATGCGCTCACTGCGACGCGGCCGCCGATATCGAACGCGCCACGCTCGGTCTCTCTGCCGCCATCTCCTTCGGCGCACAAGCCCATCGCCTCGACGTACTGAAGTTCCTCGATCGTGAAGGCGTCATGCAGTTCGACGACGTTGATTTTTTCGGCGGCGATATCTGCTTCCCGTAGAGCTATCTCGGTAGCCTTGCGTGTCAGTTCGGCATCATGGTTCTTCGCGCCATACAGTTCCTCGCTCGTCGAAGCCGACGAAAGAATCTGCACGCAGCGCTCGCGGCTGATACCGAGTCGGTCGATCGCCTCATCCGAGACCAGGACCACGGCCGCGGCGCCCTCGCCGACCGGGCAGCACTGGAGTCGGGTGAGCGGTCCGGCAATCCTGCGGTCGCCAAGAACTTCGTCGAGGGACCGTTCCTGCTGACGTTGCGCGAAAGGGTTGAGCGATCCGTTGCGGTGATTCTTCACCGCAACGCGCGCAAGTTGCTCGGGCGTAGCGTCGTATTTGTCCATGTACTCAGCGGCCAGCAAGGCGAAATGGGTCGGGGGCAGGACCCGATCTCCTATGAGGGTAGGAATCCCAGTGTGGTGACCCGCGTTAACCAGACCAAGCCGCTTATCGACTCCCAGCGCCAATGTCACATCGGACACCCCTGACGCCACAGCGATCGCGCCGAGACGGACCGCGCTCGAACCCGACGCAGAAGCATTGTCGATCTGCGTCATCGACACACCGGTCGCCCCGAGGTGCGCCAACACCGGACGGCTGACAGCCATACCCGATGTTGCGGTTCCGGTGTAGACGTTGTCGACGTCGACATACCCGACTCGCGCATCATCGAGCGCGGCGCGAGCGGCGGTCGTTCCTAGATCGACGAGAGTCGTGTCCTGGCTCAATCGCTGATACCGATGGAAACCAATGCCAGCGACAAAGACTGGGCGTAGGTCGGCGAGAACCTTAGGCATTGACCGACTCCTTCGCGACGTAGTTCAGTTCCGCGCCGTCCCCTTCGCCGACAATGACGCCGACAACCGATTGACCGCGTTGTAGGGGGCCCGAGACCTTCATCGCGGCGCGGGTGACCGGGCCGGCGTCGAGCGCGATGACCGCAACCGTAAATGGCACTTCGTACTTATCGTTCGGAAAGTGATGCACCTCGGCGCCACTGACTACCGTGCCGTCCGAGGCGATCTCGGTGTCGACCAGAGCATCGCCGTATTGACCACACATACGGCAGCCGTAATGCTGCGGCGGAAAGTCGACGTATCCGCACGCGCCGCATTCCACCGCGCTGAGCAACGGGACGCCGTCCCGTACGACGTACAACTTCTGTCGTTCCTGCACGAGATCCTCTTCCACAAGTATATAGCGGTTTGAACTATCATTCCTTACCAGTTAGTAATGTTATACGGCACCACGGAGCTTGCGTCCAGCCCCACTTCTAACGGATCAGCTCGGCAGCGACGGCAGGGTGACGCCCTGCGCGCTCGCCTCCAGCGCGTATTGCTGATTGCCGTAGCGGTGGCACGCGACCCGATGCCCCTCAAGTACTGCCACCAGAGGCGGCTCTTCGCGCGCACAGGTGGGCAGCGCGAACGGACACCTGAGCCGGAAACGGCATCCGGACGGCGGATCAGCGGGGTTCGGCAACTCACCATGCAACGTAATACGCCGTCGGGCACGCTGCGTCGGCGGATCCGGAATCGGAACCGCAGACAGCAGCGCTTCGGTGTACGGATGCAGTGGACGGGACGTCAATGCCGACGTCGGCGCATCTTCGACCACCTGCCCCAGGAACATCACGATCATCGAATGAGCCACGTGTCGAATCGTCGCCATATCGTGCGAGATGAGCACGATCGAGAGTTGCTTGTCCTGCTGTAGCCTAAGGAGCAGGTTCAAGATTCCCGATCGAGTCGATAGGTCCAGCGCGCTTGTCGGCTCGTCCGCAATGAGGACCTCGGGCTGTAACGCCATCGCCCGAGCTATCGCAACTCGCTGACGCTGACCGCCCGACAACTGTCGAGGGTATCGCCGTCCGTACACCGGATCGAGACCTACCTCCTGCAGTAGATCCACCACAGCCCTCTCGGCGTCGCGGCGGGAGGCAAGCCCGTGCACCAGCATCGGCTCAGCGATCGCGTCCGAGACCGTCTTCGTCGGATCCAACGATCCGTACGGATCCTGAAATACGACCTGCAGGCGGCGTCGGAACTCCTTCAGCCGCGACCCACGCGCGGAACTGACATCCTGACCGGCGACGACGATGTCGCCCTCATCGGCATCGCCGAGCTTAGCGATCAGTCGGCCAACGGTGGTCTTACCCGAACCTGACTCCCCGACGATGCCGAGCGTCTTACCACGGGCGAGCGTCAGGTTCACACCATCCACAGCGACGGTACGGCTCGTCGGCCGGCCCAACAGATTCTTGCCGAGTGGGAAAACCTTCCGCAGGCCGCGTACCTGGATGACGATATCGGTCTCGGTCTGTTTCGTCGTAGTCACTGGTCGCCCTCCAGTACCAGCCCGCCCGCGGCGACTCGCAGGCACGTCGTCGGGTCATCGCGATGCGCTTCGTACACATCCACTGTGCGGCAACGTTCGACGGCATAGGCGCATCGAGGTTCGAAGCGGCAGCCCTCCGGGAAAGAGCCGGCAGACGGAACGCGCCCCGGAATTGTGTTGAGCGTCGTGAACGGCTCCGCGCCGCCTGGAACTGTGTCAATCAAGGCCTTCGTGTAGGGGTGTGCCGGAGTCCGGAAGAGCCGAAACACGTCTGCTCGCTCGGCGATCCCGCCCGCGTACATGACCACGACATCATCACAGAAATCAGCGACAACACCCAGGTCGTGCGTGACGAGCAGGACGGCTACCTGCTTCTGTTCGCGCAATTCTCCAAGGAGTTCTAGGATCTCCGCTTGCACGGTCACGTCGAGCGCTGTCGTCGGCTCGTCGGCGATCAGCAAAGGCGGGTCACAGGCGATCGCCGCCGCGATGCCCACACGCTGCTGCATGCCGCCGGACATTTCGTGTGGGTATGCATCCAGCCGCTTCTCGGCGTTAGGAATGCCGACCAACTGCAGCAACTCCAGCGCTCGCTTGCGCGCGGCTTTGCGCGCTTCGCCTAGGTGTAGCCGGCGGGACTCCGCGATCTGGTCGCCGACCGTCATAGTCGGATCCAATGTGCTCATCGGTTCCTGGAAGACGGTACCGATCGTCCGGCCGCGGATCTTCGACATCTGCCGATCGGAACGGGTCAGTAACTCAACTCCGTCGAGTGCTGCACTGCCGGCAGCGACCCGGACACCGTCGGGCAATAGCCCGAGGAGCGCCATCGCGGTCATCGTCTTACCGCACCCGGATTCCCCGATCAGCGCTACGGCGCCAGAGTGCGGGACCGCGAAGCTCACGCCCCGGATGAGTCCGGTCTGGGTACCCGTGAGGTCAATCTGTAGGTCGGTGACCTCGAGGATGTAATCGGTCGAGTTGGCGAGGGGGGTCTTAGTCATGGGACTTCCGTCCGGCGAGCGCGTCACGCAGCCCGTCTCCGATCGTGTTCAACGCCAGCACTGTGAGGACGATTGCCACGCCTGGCGGGATTACCGCCCACGGCTGAGTGAATTGGTCTTCGTACGCCGCTTTGAGCATCACGCCCCAACTTGCGTCTGGTGGCTGCACGCCAAGGCCGAGGAAGCTCAGTCCGGCCTCGGCCAGCAGCGATATCGCCATCAGCAGCGTCACCTGAACCAGCAGTGGCGCGGCAATGTTCGGCAACACATGTCGGAGCATCGTGCGCCCCGTTCCCGAGCCGATGGCTCGAGCCGAAGTGATGAAGGTTTCCTCCGCGACGACCATGGTGGCGCCGCGGACGATCCGAAACAGGTGCGGGGAAAGCATGACTCCGATCGCGATCATCGCATTCGTCAATCCACGGCCCATGACCGCGATGACTGCTAGGGCGAACACCAGAGCCGGCACGCTCAGCAGGGTGTCCGCGATGGTGCTCAATATGGTGTCAACACGCCCGCCGCGCATTCCCGCCCACAGCCCGGCCGGCAGCCCAAGGACGATCGCCACGAGGATCGCGATAGTCGGCGCGACCAACGCTATCCGTCCGGCGTACATCAGCCGAGTCAGGACATCGCGTCCATACTTGTCGGTTCCCAGCCAGTTCTCGGCGCTGTACGGTCTGAAACCCTGGTTCAGATCTTGGACATGAGGGTCGTGCGTCGACAGGAGAGGTGCGGCCAGCGAGACGACAATAAGAAGCAGAATGAAACCAAGCGATACCACCGTGGCGGGCTGTCCCAGGAACGCTCTGAGTACATCGCGACGCGAGTGATTGGCTGCGGAGTCCGTGGTCGAGACCAACTCGCCACCGCCAGTTTCCAGAGCAGTCATTGGGCCCTCACCTTGGGGTTGATCAGTCCGTATGAGAAGTCGACGACGATGTTCACGACGACCACGATGAACGCCGTCAGAAGTACATATCCTTGAATTACTGGATAGTCCCGCGATAGCACCGAGCCGATCGCAAGATTGCCCAGGCCGGAGATCGCAAAGACGGTCTCGACGATTACCGTCCCTCCGAGCAAGGTCCCCGAGGTTAGCCCGATCACCGTCACGACGGGGATCGCCGCGTTGCGACCGACATGCCGCCGCACCAAGTTTGTCCCCGAGGAACCCCGCGATCGCGCCGCACGAATATAGGGCTGGCCTAGTACGTCGATGACCCCGCCCCGGGTGTGCCGCGCAACCTCAGCGGCAACCGCCGTCGCCAACGCGAGCGCCGGAAGGATTAAGTGCGATATCCAGCGGCCGAATCCGTCGGAGAGCGGTACGTACGACGTAGAGGGCAGCCAGCCGAGCGTGATCGAAAAGATCGACACCAGTACCATACCTACCCAAAAGTTTGGCATTGCGATGCCGAGCGAAGCGACGGTCGTCACCGCGCGATCGATCCAGCGGCCGTGGGTGAGTCCCGCAATCGACCCGAAAGTCACTCCGATGAGTGAGGCGAAGAGCAGCGCCAGGAGTGCGATCGAGATACTGGGTGGCGCCGCATCGATGAGTAGTTGGGTGACCGGAATCCCGGAGAACAGTGACTCGCCGAGATCGCCTCTGAGGGCGCTACTCACCGAATTCAGGTACTGCATCAGCAATGGGTCGTTGAGGCCGAGTCCCTCCCGGATGGCTTCTACCTGCTCTGCGGTTGCCTGATCGCCGCCGATCACCTCGGCTGGATCGCCCGGGATAAGGCGAACCAAGGCGAAAGTCATCAAATGCACGAGCCATAACACGATCACGCCACGCGCAATCCTGCGTAGGAGGTAGGTGATCCGCATTGGTCCCTTTCGGCTATACCTTCGACGACCGGATGCACGAGACTCTAAGCATTGTCTTACTGGTTAGTCAAGATTCGGATTGGCACGGCCGCCGACGCCCCGCAGCCCGCCAGCTGGGCAATCTCACTCGGGGCTCGGAACCCGAAAACGGGAGTCAACACGCCCCAGGCCTCCTCGCCTGTGAGACGAGGAGGCCTGGGGCGTACCGCGGGGTGCTAACGCGAAGGTGGCGCCCTACGCGCGCTTTTTGGGCGCGGCCTTTCTCGGCGCAACCGGCCGCGGCGCGGTCGGTTGCGGGCCATCGGTCGCGATGACCTCTCGCGGGGCAGCCGAAAGCAGTTGCAATACGTGCTCGGTCACCTCGGCAGCGGTCAGTTCGCCGTCCTGATCGATCCAGCGATGTATCGACGCCAGCATGCCCGCGAACAGCTTTCCATAGATCCGGGGATCCCCAGGCAGGTCTAGTGACCCCTCTTCGATTGCGCGTTCCAGAATCCACTGATCGCGGAGCGTCACCTCACGCACCCAATCGCGAAATTCCTTCTCGGCCCGAGGCGAGGAAGCTCGCGCCTGAACCATCGCCACCTGGTAGTACGACTTGAACTCCATGCCGGTTTCGACGGTGACGAGGACCTGCGCCCGCAATAACTCAAGCCCCGTCATACCATCGTGAGCCATCGCTTTCGCGCGCTCACTCATCTCGGCTTGAACCATCTTCATGATGCGCTCAAGCATCCACTGCTTGCTTTTCGCATACCGATAGACTGTGGGCTTCGAGATCCCGGCCTCGGCCGCGATGTCATCCAGGGTTGCCACGTCGTACCCTTTTCGTTGGAACACTCGCGCCGCCGCCTCGAGCACTGCCTCGGGCGTCGTAGCCTTGCGCTGGGCCACCCAGTTCCTCCTACGCTTTACTGACTGGTGATTCAACCTTTCGTGTCGAGGTTACCGGGTATCGCCCCCTGGAATCAGGGCACGCCGCCGTATGCGATCAGTGCAACAGTGAAGCACGCATGCGTAGGGACTTCTTGTCTAGTTTGCCGACCGGGGTCAGCGGCAGTTCGTCGATGAACTCAACCGACTTGGGCGCGTTCACGCGGCCTTTCGCCACCCTCGCGTGCGCGATGAGGTCCTCTTCGGTCACTGCGGCGCCGTCCTTGAGCACCACATACGCCTTGACCGCCTCACCCCATTTCTCGTCGGGGACGCCGATCACCGCACACGAACTGACGGCGGGATGCTCAGACAGACCGGCCTCGACTTCACTCGGGTACACGTTGAAGCCCCCGGAGATAATCATGTCCTTACGCCGATCGACCAACGTGATGTAACCATCTCCGTTGACGAAACCGAGATCGTCCGTGTGCAGCCATCCACCACGCAGCGCATGCTCAGTAAGCTCCGGATTCTTCCAGTATCCCTTCATCACGAACGGTCCGCGCAGGCATAGTTCGCCGACCTCGCCGACATCGGCCTGCGTGCCATCTTCACGCAGAATCCGCGCGACCACCCCCGGCATCGGTCGACCCGCTGACGACAGAAGGTCAAGGCGATCCAGCCGATGGTCAGCTGCCGGGAGATTCAGGATGCCGACTCCCGCCTCCGTCTGACCGTAACCCTGCACGAATACTGGACCGATGCGCTCAATGGCCTCCTTCAGGCGCGTCGGCGACATCGGCGCTGCCCCGTACGTCACATGCTCAAGACTCGAGACATCAATCTTGGGGTGCTCGCGTAGGTAGTCAAGAAGCACGTAGATCATCGTCGGGACGAGGAACGTCTGGGTAACTTGATGCTGTTCGACGAGCCGCAAGAATTCGGCCGGCTCGAATCTATCGACGAGCACAACCGATCCGCCGCGCATCAGCATCGGGCCGATCGCCGTACCTCCCGCGTGACTGATCGGAGTGCTTATCAGGATGCGCGGCTCGCGGTCCCGCTTCTCGGCCGCCGCATTGCCGACCGATAGGGCTTGCGTGTACCACCGCCCGAACCCAGTGTGCATAACACCCTTTGGCCGGCCAGTCGTCCCACCGGTGTAGTAGAGGGTCTGAATATCAGCGCCGCTGCGCGGCGTCGGCGCCGTGGGTTCGTCACTCTGCACTGACGCGAGCGCGACAGCGTCGGGCAGGTCGCCGTCGGGCCCGAGTGCGAACGACTGACGCACTACTCCGCGCCCACGCAGATCGCTTGCTCGCTCCGAATACAACCGGGCGTCATAGAGCAGTACATCTATCTCGGCATCCTCCAGAATGAACGCATGGTCGGCAAGTGATCCCATTGGGTGCAGGGGCGTGTATCGCGCCGCGAGGTGCTCAACCGCAAGCTGAGCCAGATACGCTTCGGGGAGATTCATGCTCAGCATCGCGACTGCTGACCCTCGCCTCACCCCGGCCTGAGCAAGCACGCGGGCCATCCGGTAGACGATCGAGGCCGACTCCCGCGCCGTCAGACTGCGATCGCCGTGAATGAATACGACCCGGTCACCGTCGTCTCGCAACGCGCGCAGGGCACCAACGTCGCCGACAACCTCCTCATGTGCCGCGAATTCCATCCGTCCTCCACCTTCCACCAATGTTGACTAACCCGTTAGGCATGATTGACACTACGCGGACCACACTGGATCGGCCAAGAGGCGCTGAGAAGATTGCGAGACACATATGACGCGAGCCGAATATGACCTGTCCTCGCATGCCCCACTGCGCGGCGTCCGGGTGCTCAGCCTCGCCCAACTGCTTCCCGGGCCATTTGCCGGACAGCTACTGGCCGATCTCGGCGCCGACGTAATCATCATCGAGCAACTGGACGGTGGCGATCCAGCACGGCGGATACCGGCATTTTTCGACTCGATCAACCGCGGCAAACGCAGCATCGCTGTCGATCTGAAAACCCAACAAGGCAGCCAGATCATGCGTCGTCTCGTTCGCGGATCCCGCGTCCTCCTGGAGGGGTTTCGTCCCGGCGTGGCCGGTCGGCTCGGCATCGATTTCGATTCCTTGCGCGCCGAACGACCCGATCTCGTCTATTGTTCGATCTCTGGCTACGGCCAGGACGCGGACGAACGCCTGGTCCCCGGGCATGAGGTCTCCTACCAGGCCCGCGGTGCGGGGATCGATCCCGACTGGTTCGACGCCAGCGTCTCGGGCTACGCCGTCGCCGATCTATCCGCAGCTATGTACGCCGCGCTCATGGTCTCCAGTGCCCTGCTGACGACCCACGCCACATACATCGACCTCAGCCTCACGAAGCGGCGCTGTCCTGGAAGGCGCCACAACTTGCCGGCGCGTGGATCAATGGCCACAATTCCGGGGCAGCACAAAACCCTGCCTACGGCCTATTCCAAACCGCCGACGACTGGATCAGCTTATCGGCGATGCACGAGGACCACTTCTGGCGCGCGCTGTGCCAGCAACTAGGGATGCCGGAGCACTCGGGGCTCTCGGCGCAGGCGCGCACCGAGGACGCACCCGAACTGCGCCACGCCATCGAACGAGCCGTGCGCACCCGCACGAGCGCCGACCTCCTGGCGAGTCTCGCCCCTGCGGGCGTTCCCGTAGGGCTAGTCAACACGCCGGGCACCGTCGCCGACGATCCCCTTTTTCGAGAACGCGGAATGATTGTCGGCACCGGCCGATCAACTCGCGTCCGCAGCCCGATCAGTCGCACGGCTCCGCCGCAACCTTCGGCCAGCCCCGCGCTCGGCGGCGACAGTCGGGAGTTGCTCATTGAATGCGGTTATTCCGACATGGAGATCGACCAACTGCTCGGGTCCGGCATCGTCAGCCAGCACTAACGTCGCGGAATCGCACACGCCAGCACACAGCACAGCGCCGGGTCGCAGTGCGATCCGGCGCTGTGCTGCGTTGTGTAGCAGGTTACTTCTGGTACGGCGTCTTGTACTCCTCAGCCGCAGACGACGCGGTCGGCGCCAGCACTTCGCTCAGCGACCCCGGGGCGTCTGGATCAACCTGAGCAATCGCCGTCACACGGGTGACCGGGGCGCCAGGATCGGAGAAGTCGAGTTCGCCGGTCAGGCCCTTGGTGTCGAGCGCGGTGATCTTCTTGCGCGCATCCATCAGACCCTGACGAGTCATATCGCCGTCGTCGCACGCCTGTTCCAGTACGGCGCCCCACGCAACACCCGACAGGTAGCCGGTGATGATCGACTGGGACGGCGCGTCCTCGCTACCGCTGGCCTCGTAAGCCTCACGAAGTGGCGCGGCCGCATCGCTGCTCCAGACGACATTCGGGGTCTGCAGGTAGAACTCGTCCAGCGCAGGAAGCACGGCGGGATCAGCGATCACACTCGGCTGGAATGCAGAGTTGAACCCGAGCAGAGGTACGTCCAGACCCTGCGACTGCATCGCGAGGGCCGTAGATGTCAAAGCGGCCGGCGGCACCGCGACGTACACGAGGTCAACGCCCTCGGACTTGAACTTGGTGACGGTCGTCGTCATGTCGGTGTCGGTAGGCGCGATCGGCGCACCGGACACCTCAATGTCGTGCTGCTCGGCGTACGCCTCAACGCCAGCGAAGGAGTTCTGCCCAGCCTCGTTGTCGAGGTAGATCGCGCCGACCTTGTCGCCGTCGGCAATCTTGCCTTCGGACTGCATGTATGCCATACCGTTGATGGCCTCGACATCGAACGTGGTGCCCACCGACAGCATGACCTCGCTGTCGAGGTTGACCGAGGCGATCGTCGGTGAGGATCCCATAATCTGGTCGGTGATCATCTTCTGCTTCAAGGCCGCGAAGACCGCCGAGCCAATGATCTGGATCAGGCCGACGCTCTCTTCCTTGTTCGCGTCGTACATCGAGACCGCGGTGTCGGCCTTGTAGCCGGTGTCGATCACATTGAGTTCGATCTGCCGACCACAGATGCCGCCGGCCTCGTTTACCTCGTCAACCCAAATCTGGTTGCCGTGCGTGACTAGGACGCCGCCAACCTTGAAAGGGCCCGAGGAGTCAGTCAGCGCACCGAGCGTGATCGTGTCGTCGGTAACGCCATAGTCGGTCTTCAGACCGTCAGCACCCTCGCCACCGCCACTGTCTCCACCCTTGGTCGAGCAGGCGGACAACGCCATCGAAGCAGCCAGGCCGAAGCCCACACCAGCGATGAGTTTCTTATTCATTCTTAGGGACACTCACATCTCTCTACTACGGGAACGCACACCGCGAACCCGAATATTTGACACTGGTGTCACCTTAGTTGGATTCCGGGTGAATATTGCAGTCACAACGATCAAACGTTAAGTGACAACACTCACGACGAGCCGGTAGCCATCCGGGACGCCACACAGCCGTGATCCTGCAGCCGCGCCACGCCGCCATCGCGGGCCGTCAAGACCCACGGGCCGGTCTCGGTCACGGCGTAGGTGTGCTCGAAATGCGCCGCGCTGGAATCGTCCACGGCGCGCACAGTCCAACCGTCGGCGAGTTCCTCAGTAGTTTCGGACCCGTACGTCACCATCGGCTCGATCGCGAATGCCATCCCTGGTCCGAGCCGGGGGCCAGAACCGGGCTTGCCGTAATTCAGGATGTGCGGGTCCTGGTGCATTTCGGAGCCGATGCCGTGGCCGCCGTACTGCTCGACGATTCCGTACTCGTGCCCGTGCCGCGCACCCCAACGCTCGATACAGGCTTCGATCGCGTGCGAGATGTCCGACAGCCGAGCACCGGCCGTACCCGCGGCGATACCCGCCCACATCGAATCCTCGGTTACTTCCAGCAACCGCTGCTGCTCGTCGGTGATCGGCCCGATACCGAACGTGATGGCACTATCGCCGTGCCATCCATCCACGATCGCGCCGCAGTCGATCGATACCACGTCACCGACGGCAAGCTTCTTATCCGGTCGCGGAATCCCGTGCACCACTTCGTCAGTCACCGACGCGCAGATAGACCCGGTGAAGCCGTGGTACCCCAAGAAGGACGGCGTACCACCGCTGTCACGAATGACTGTCTCCGCGATCCGATCCAAATCAAAGGTACTCATGCCCGGGTGGGCCGCCGAGCGGACGGCATCGAGCGCATCAGCGACGAGCAAACCCGCTATCCGCATCGCCCGTAATTCGTCGGGGGTCTTCACCTGAATCGATCGGCCTCGCGCGCGAGAGATGAACTCGCGCAGGCCGTGCACGGCTTACTCCGAGCGCAGTGCAGTGAGCGCGCGTTCGGTCACCTCGGAGACCTCGCCAACGCCGTCGATGCTGCGCAGTAGTCCTGCCCTGGAGTAGAAATCGACCAGCGGCGCGGTCTGCTCCGCGTACACCTGCAGGCGCCGACGCACCGTTTCCGGCTTGTCATCATCGCGCTGGGTCTCCACGCCGTCGACGATCGTGACACGCGCCGCCAAACGCTCGACGATGTGCTCATCGGGGACGCGAATCTCCAGGACGCGATTAAGCGGTTGCCCTGCCTTGTCCAACAGCGTGGCCAACGCTTCAGCCTGAGCCACCGTGCGGGGGAAGCCATCGAGCAGGTAGCCGTTCGCGGAGTCGGCCTGCGCGAGCCGGTCCTCAACCATCGCGACCGTGACCTCGTCAGGAACGAGGTCTCCGGCGTCCATGTACTTCTTGGCCAACACGCCCAACTCGGTGCCCGCACCTACGTTGGCACGGAAGATGTCCCCCGTTGATATCTGCGGCACGCCGAGTTCGTCGGCGAGAATCGTGGCCTGAGTGCCCTTGCCGGCACCGGGCGGGCCGAGGAGAACGATACGCATCAGCGGAGGAACCCTTCATAATTACGTTGCTGCAATTGGCTCTCGATCTGCTTGACCGTCTCCAATGCCACACCCACGAGGATGAGCACGGCCACGCCGCCGACCGGGAAGTTTTGCGCAGATCCCGACGGACCCGCGAGTGAAGTCAACATATTGGGCAAGATCGCCACCACGCCCAGATACAGCGCGCCAGGCAGCGTGATCCGCGACAGCACGTACTGCAGGTACTCCGCCGTTGGGCGTCCCGGGCGGATGCCTGGGATGAAGCCGCCGTAACGCTTCATTTCGTCGGCGCGCTCCTCCGGGTTGAACGTGATCGCGACATAGAAGTACGCGAAGAACACGATCAGCGCCAGGTACAGCACGATATGCACCCAGCTGGTCATATTGATGATGTAGTTCTCGAAGAACCGCCGGACCGGTCCGGCCTCCTCCGCGCCCATCAACTGAGTAATCAACTGCGGGATGTACAACAGCGACGACGCGAAAATGACCGGAATAACACCGGCCTGGTTGACCTTCAGCGGCAAGTAGGTTGACGTACCGCCGTACATCTTGCGACCGATCATCTTCTTCGCGTACTGCACTGGGATACGCCGCTGCGCCTGCTCGACGAATACGACCGTGACGATCACGATCAGCGCGAGGGCAATCATCGACCACAGCAGCACCTGGCCCTGGCTGGCGATCGAGGCGCCCTCCGCAGGGATACGCGCAGCGATCGAGGTCGCCATCAGCAAGGACATTCCGTTGCCAATGCCCTTTTCGGTGATCAGTTCGCCGAACCACATGATCAGCGTTGCCCCGGCGGTCATCGCAATCACCAGGATCGCGTACTGGAAAAGCGAGTCCGGGTTCGCCAGGATCGGGTCCACGCACTGCAGCAGTTGGCCCGACCGCGCCAGCGCCACAATGCCGGTCGCCTGCAACACAGCAAGGGCGATAGTCAGGTAGCGCGTGTACTGCGTGAGCTTGGCCTGACCACTCTGCCCTTCCTTCTTCAACAGCGCGAATCGCGGAATGACAACACCGAGCAGCTGCACGATAATGCTCGCGGTGATGTACGGCATGATGCCGAGCGCGAAGACCGACAGTTGCAGCAAGGCACCACCGGAGAACAGGTTCACCAGCGAGTAGATATCGCCCGAACCGCTCCCAGTCGCATCGTCAACGCACTGCTTGATGTTCCCCAGCAGTACACCGGGCGCCGGCATCTGGGCACCGATGCGGTAGAGCGCAACGATCGCTAGCGTGAACAGGATCTTGTTGCGGAGATCGGGCGTCCTGAACGCCGACCCGAACGCTTTGAGCACGCATCCTCCTGCGCTGCGCATCGTTCCCTCTTGCAGAGCGATGCTTGGAAAACTGCACGGTCAGTCTGTGTGGCGCGGTACACGCCGTAAACGCCGATGCGAAAATGTACACGACGCCAGCAACCGACCTTATCTCACCCGTGAGCCGCGGCGTACGGCGACACCTCTAGATCACAGCTTCGTGCCCTCGTACCCCGAGAAACCTGTGGACGCCGGATCTGAGCGCGCGAGGTTACCGCGCGCTATGCGGCGCTACACGCGCACCGATCGCACACCGGGCGGCGTACTCGTGCCGGCTACCTCGCCCCTCCATGCCAGCCCACGCACCTGCGCCGATATGCCGCCGTCGTGCGGCATCGACGGTCGCGTACGAAACGTCGAGGGCCCGTTCGCATCCTGACGAATGCGAACGGGCCCTCGGCCGGGTATGTGCTACAGCTCGGTGAAGCTGCCGCCTGCGGCAGCGATCTTCTCCTTCGCGGAGCCCGAGAAGGCGTCCGCGGTGATGTCGAGCTTGACGCCGCCGAGTTCCCCGGTACCGAGGACCTTGACGAGCTGGTTCTTGCGTACGCCGCCACGTGCGACCATATCGGCGACCGTGACCGTTCCACCCTCCGGGAACAACTCGGCGAGACGATCCAGGTTAATTACCTGGTACGACGTCGCGAAGCGGTTCTTGAAGCCCTTGAGCTTCGGCAGACGCATCTGCAGCGGGGTCTGACCGCCCTCGAAGCCCAGACGCACGGTGTTGCGCGCGTGCTGGCCCTTCGTGCCGCGACCCGCGGTCTTGCCCTTGGAGCCCTCACCACGACCGACGCGGGTCTTGCTCTTGTGGGCGCCGGGAGCCGGACGGAGGTGGTGCACCTTGATGGGCGCCCCGGCCTGGGTCTCGTTCTCTTCAGCCATGTCTACTTCACTTCCTCGACGGACACGAGGTGCGTGACCGTGTGGACCATACCGCGGATCTCCGGGCGGTCCTCCTGGACGACGGAATCGTTGATCCGCTTCAGGCCCAGGGCGCGCAGCGTGGCGCGCTGGTTGGGCTTGACTCCGATCTTCGACCGAACCTGAGTGACCTTGATCTGTGCCATTGCCTTACGCTCCCTGGCCGGCGCGCGCCCGCAGCATGCCCGCAGGCGCGACGTCCTCGAGCGGCAAGCCACGGCGTGCGGCTACCTCTTCGGGACGCACGAGGCCCTTGAGCGCGGCGACGGTCGCGTGCACGATGTTGATCGGGTTGTCCGAGCCCAGGCTCTTGCTCAGAATGTCGCCGATCCCGGCGCACTCCAGAACGGCACGCACCGGGCCACCGGCGATAACACCGGTACCGGGGCTCGCCGGCTTCAGCATGACGACGCCGGCAGCAGCCTCGCCCTGGATCTGATGCGGAATCGTCGAGGCGATGCGCGGAACCTTGAAGAAGTTCTTCTTGGCTTCCTCAACACCCTTGGCGATAGCGGCCGGAACTTCCTTCGCCTTGCCGTATCCGACGCCGACGGTCCCGTCACCGTCACCGACGACGACCAGCGCGGTGAAGCTGAACCGGCGTCCGCCCTTAACTACCTTGGCGACTCGGTTGACCTTGATGACTCGCTCGAGGTGGTTCGACTTCTCCGCCTGAGCCTGGTTATTGCGGCCGCCTTCGCGACGGTCCCGGCGCTCGCCGCCGGTGCCGCCGCCGCGACGCTGCTGTCCTGGCATTAGATGCTCTCCTTGACCGAAAGTGTGAAGGTCTGCATTAGAAGTCGAGCCCCCCGGAACGCGCAGCGTCAGCCAGCGCGGCAATACGGCCGTGGTACTGGTTACCGGCGCGGTCGAACACAACCGCGCTGATACCGGCATCCTTGGCGCGGGCTGCTACGAGCTCGCCGACCTTCTTCGAGACGGCGGTCTTGTCGCCACCAGCTGCGCGGACATCGGCCTCCATCGAAGTGGCCGAGACCAGGGTGCGACCGACCGAGTCGTCGACGATCTGCGCGACGACGTGGCGTGCGGACCGGGTGACAACCAGGCGCGGACGAGCCGCGGTGCCGGCGATCTTCTTGCGCAGACGGAAGTGGCGACGTGCCTTCGAGTTGCGACGCTGCTGCGCCACACCGTGGCCACCGGTACGTGCGATAGCGGACGATGCCATTACTTACCCTGCTTTCCGACCTTGCGACGAACCTGCTCGCCCGCGTACCGAATACCCTTGCCCTTATACGGCTCAGGCTTCCGCAGCTTGCGAATGTTCGCGGCGACCTCGCCGACCTTCTGCTTGTCGATGCCGATCACCGAGAACTTCGTCGGCGACTCGACCTTGAACGTGATGCCCTCCGGCGGCTCAATGACGACCGGGTGCGAGAGACCGAGCGAGAAGTCAAGGGCGCTGCCCTTGGCAACCACGCGATAACCGACGCCGACGATCTCGAGTTGCTTCTCATAGCCCTCGCTGACGCCAACGACCATGTTGCGGATCAGGGTGCGCGACAGCCCGTGACGCGAGCGCGAATCGCGCTCGTCGTTCGGCCGGTTCACCACAACCCGGCCCTCATCGTCGCGAGAGATCGTGATCGGCGAAACAACCGAGTGCTTCAATTCGCCCTTAGGACCCTTGACGGTGATGTTCTGTCCCTCGATCGTGACGTCGACGCCACTGGGGACCGGAACGGGGAGACGACCAATTCGTGACATGGTTACCCTCCCTTACCAGACGTAGGCGAGGACTTCGCCGCCCACGCGCTGACGAGTTGCCTGACGGTCGGTCAGCAGACCGGACGACGTCGAGATGATTGCGATACCCAGGCCACCGAGGACCCGCGGCAGTTCGGTCGAGCGTGCGTATACGCGCAGACCCGGCTTCGAGATGCGGCGTACGCCGGCAATGGAGCGCTCGCGGTTCGGGCCGTACTTCAGCTCGATCTGCAGCACCTTGCCCTTATCGCCATCGACGACCTCGTAGGAGGCGATATAGCCCTCCTGCTTGAGGATTTCGGCGATGTGCGTCTTCAGCTTGCTGTGCGGCATTGTCACCTCATCGTGGAACGCCGAGTTGGCGTTGCGCACGCGGGTGAGCATATCGGCGATCGGATCAGTCATCGTCATTACAGATCGCCGCCCTTCGTGTTCATCATGAGTGTGTATTTACCCTTCTCGCCGCGGTTCCGCAGAACCGGCCTGCGGCGAAGATATTGGTGAGTTACCAGCTGGACTTCGTGACACCGGGAAGCTCGCCCGCGTGCGCCATCTCCCGAAGGCAGATGCGGCACAGGCCGAACTTGCGGTACACCGAATGCGGACGACCGCACTTGTTGCACCGGGTGTAGGCGCGCACAGCAAACTTCGGCTTGCGGTTCGCCTTGTTGATCAGGGCCTTCTTAGCCATGGCTTAGTCCTCCTTGAACGGGAAGCCGAGTGCCTTGAGCAAAGCCCGTCCCTCATCGTCGGTCTTGGCGGTAGTCACGACCGTGATGTCCATACCGCGGACGCGGTCGATCTTGTCGATATCGATCTCGTGGAACATCGACTGCTCGTTGAGGCCGAAGGTGTAGTTGCCACTGCCGTCGAACTGCTTACCCGACAGGCCACGGAAGTCACGGATACGCGGCAGCGCGAGGCTCAGCGTGCGGTCCAGGAACTCCCACATGCGGGTGCCGCGCAGGGTCACCTTCGCACCGATGGGCTGGCCCTCACGCAGTTTGAACTGCGCGATCGACTTGGTGGCGCGACGCAACTGCGGCTTCTGCCCGGTGATCGCGGTCAGGTCCCGGAGGGCCCCGTCGATCAACTTGGCATCCTTCGCGGCGTCACCGACACCCATGTTGACGACGACCTTCACCACGCGCGGGATCTGCATGGGGTTGCCGTACTTGAACTGTTCGTTCAGCGCAGGCGCGATCTCGTCCTGGTAACGAGTCTTCAGCCGAGCGACGATGCGCTCGCCAGTCTCAGTAGTCATCTCTTACAGGTCCTTGTCCTTGCCGGTGGCGCGCTTGGAGATGCGCACGTTGCGGCCGTCCTCGTCCTTGCGGTAACCGACGCGGGTGGCCTTGCCTTCCTTGTCGATGACCATGACGTTGCTGACGTGGATCGCAGCCTCCTGGGTGACGATGCCACCCTCCTGCGAGCCGCGCTGGCTGGCCTGCATCTTGGTGTGACGCTTGACCCGGCCAATGCCTTCGACGATCACGCGCTCACGCTCGGGGAACGCAGCGATGACCTTGCCCTTAGCACCCTTGTCCTTGCCCGAGATGACAAGAACGGTGTCGCCCTTCTTGACCTTCACGGTTACAGCACCTCCGGCGCGAGCGAGATGATCTTCATGTACTTCTTGTCGCGCAGTTCGCGGCCCACGGGGCCAAAGATGCGCGTTCCGCGAGGCTCGCCGTCCTGCTTGATCAGCACAGCGGCGTTCTCGTCGAACTTGATGTACGAGCCGTCCGGACGACGCTTCTCCTTGACGGTGCGCACGATGACGCACTTGACGACGTCACCCTTCTTCACACCGGCTCCGGGGATGGCCTCCTTGACGGTGGCGACGATGACGTCACCGATGCCGGCATAGCGACGGCCCGAGCCACCGAGGACCCTGATGCACAGGACCTCTCGGGCTCCGGTGTTGTCGGCGACACGAAGTCGCGACTCCTGCTGAATCACTTCTACTCCCAGTTGTCTGCTGGTTCTCGTCTAGGACGAGCCTGGCCGAACGGATTGGATGGATGGCCACCGCGGACGGCGACCGGGGCGCACCAGGTACTAGCGCGCCTTCTCGATGATCTCGACCAGACGCCAGCGCTTGGTAGCGCTGAGCGGGCGGGTCTCCATCACGCTCACGCGGTCGCCGATGCCGGCGTCGTTGTTCTCGTCATGAACTTTCAGACGCTCGCTGCGGCTCATGACCTTGCCGTAGAGCGCGTGCTTCACGCGATCCTCGACCTGAACCACGATCGTCTTGTTCATCTTGTCGCTGACAACGAGTCCGCTACGCACCTTGCGGTAGTTGCGCTCGCCGTCCGTTACTGCTTGCTCAGACATGCTTACTTCTCGCTGCTCTCGCTCGGTGCCGCCGCGAGGCCCAGCTCACGCTCGCGCAGGATCGAGTAGATCCGGGCGATATCGCTGCGCACGGCCTTCAGGCGCTTGTGGTTGTCAAGTTGGCCGGTCGCGACCTGGAAACGAAGGTTGAACAACTCTTCCTTCGACTCGCGCAGGCGAGTCTCGAGCTCGTCATCCTCAAGCTCACGCAGGTCCGACGGCGAAGTTCCGACTGCCATTAGAACTCACTATCCCGCTTCACGATTCGGCACTTCATCGGGAGCTTGTGGATCGCGCGGCGAAGTGCCTCGCGCGCGGTCTGCTCATTGGGGTACGTCATCTCGAACAGCACGCGGCCCGGCTTCACGTTGGCCACCCACCACTCCGGCGAACCTTTACCCGAACCCATGCGGGTTTCTGCGGGCTTCTTGGTCAGCGGGCGGTCCGGGAAGATGTTGATCCACACCTTGCCGCCACGGCGAATGTGCCGGTTGATGGCGATACGCGCAGCCTCAATCTGACGGTTCGTGACGTACGCCGGCTCGAGAGCCTGAATGCCGTAGTCACCGAACGTGACACGGGTGCCACCGGAAGCAGTACCCGTACGCGACGGGTGGTGCTGCTTGCGGTGCTTGACCCTACGTGGGATGAGCATTGCTACGCGTCCTTCTCGGTCTCTGCTGCCGGAGCCTGTACGGCCTCGGCCACCGGCTGCGTCGCTGCGGCCTCAACGGCCTCAGGAGCAACCTGCTCGGTGGTGTTCGATTCGGTCTCGCCGGAGCTCGCCTTTGCCGCAGCGCGGCCGGCCTCGGTCGTGGTGCCGGTGGTGCCCGACGAACCCGAACGACGTCCGCGGCGCTCCGGACGATTGCGACGGTGCTCGCGCAACGCCGCCTCGGCCGCATCCCGCTCCGCCTTGCTCTGCGTCACGTCGCCCTTGTAGATCCAGACCTTCACGCCGATCCGGCCGAACGTGGTACGAGCCTCGTACAGCCCGTAGTCGATGTTGGCGCGCAGCGTCTGCAGCGGAACCCGGCCCTCGCGGTAGAACTCCGAGCGCGACATTTCGGCGCCACCCAGGCGACCGGAACATTGGATCCGGATGCCCTTGACGTTCGGCGAACGCATCGCCGACTGCTGCGCCTTGCGCATCGCGCGGCGGAACGCCACGCGGCTGGAGAGCTGCTCGGCAACGCCCTGAGCGACGAGCTGCGCATCCGACTCGGGGTTCTTGACCTCGAGGATGTTCAGCTGGACCTGCTTGGCGGTGAGCTTCTCCAACTCGCCGCGAAGGCGCTCGGCCTCCGCGCCGCGGCGACCGATGACGATGCCCGGGCGAGCGGTGTGGATGTCGACGCGGACACGGTCGCGGGTGCGCTCGATGTCTACGCGGGAGATACCGGCGCGCTCCATGCCCGTGGTCATGAGCTTGCGGATCGCGACGTCTTCCTTGACGTAGTCGGCGTACTGCTTGTCAGCGAACCAACGGCTCTTCCACTCGGTGGTGATACCGAGTCGGAAGCCGTGTGGGTTGACCTTCTGTCCCACTAGCGGACACTCCCCTTATTCGAAGGCTTCGAGGCGAGCGGCGCGACCTCGATCGTGATGTGGCTGGTGCGCTTACGGATGCGGAACGCACGGCCCTGGGCGCGCGGCCGGAAACGCTTCATGGTCGGCCCCTCGTCGACGTACGCCCGATGCACGATGAGCGTGTCGGCGTCGAGGTTGTGGTTCTGTTCGGCATTGGCAATCGCGCTGGCCAGAACCTTGTACACCGGCTCACTTGCCGACTGAGGAGCGAACTGAAGCAGGGTGAGTGCTTCCGCCGTCGGCAGATCCCGGATCAGGTCAATGACACGACGCGCCTTCATCGGCGTGACGCGCACATGCTTTGCACGCGCGCGGACGACCTGAAGGTCGTCGCCTGCGGTGGCAGTCATTCGCTTAGTCCCCTTGTTTCTCTACTGAATGCTTAGTTGTGTGGCCTTAGCCGCGGCGCGACCTGCGGTCGTCCTTGATGTGCCCCTTGAAGGTGCGGGTAGGAGCGAACTCGCCGAGCTTGTGGCCGACCATGGATTCGGAGATGAAGACCGGGACGTGCTTGCGGCCATCGTGCACGGCGAACGTGTGCCCGAGCATGTCGGGAATGATCGTCGAACGGCGCGACCAGGTCTTGATGACGTTCTTGGTGTTCTTCTCGTTCTGGGCGTCGACCTTCTTCAGCAGGTGATCGTCGACGAAGTAGCCCTTCTTGACCGAACGTGGCATGTCTTATTCCTTAACGCTTCTTGCCGGTACGGCGACGACGGACGATCATCTGATCGCTTGGCTTGCGGCGACGGGTGCGGCCCTCAGGCTTACCGTTCGGGTTGACCGGGTGACGACCACCGGAGGTCTTACCCTCGCCACCACCGTGCGGGTGGTCGACCGGGTTCATTACAACACCGCGCACCGTGGGGCGCTTGCCCTTCCAGCGCATACGGCCGGCCTTGCCCCAGTTGATGTTCGAGTGCTCGGAGTTACCGACCTCGCCAACCGACGCGCGGCAGCGGGCATCGACGTTGCGGATCTCACCGGACGGCATACGCAGCTGCGCGTACGGGCCGTCCTTCGCGACGAGCTGCACGGAGGCGCCGGCCGAGCGAGCGATCTTCGCGCCGCCGCCAGGACGGAGCTCGATCGCGTGCACGACGGTACCGGTCGGGATGTTGCGCAGGGGAAGGTTGTTACCCGGCTTGATGTCGGCTCCGACGCCGGACTCGACGGTTGCTCCCTGTGCCAGGCGCACCGGCGCCAAGATGTAGCGCTTCTCGCCGTCTGCGTAATGCAACAGCGCGATGCGAGCGGTGCGGTTGGGGTCGTACTCAATGTGTGCGACCTTGGCTGGGATGCCGTCTTTGTCCGCGCGGCGGAAGTCGATCAGTCGGTAAGCACGCTTGTGCCCACCACCCTGGTGGCGGGTGGTGATCTTCCCATGAGCGTTGCGGCCACCCTTGTTGTGCAGCGGGCGCACCAGCGACTTCTCCGGGGTGCTGCGGGTGATCTCTGCGAAATCAGAGACGCTCGACCCGCGACGACCCGGAGTCGTCGGCTTGTACTTGCGGATGCTCATTGTGGTTTACCTATCTCGCTTCTTTGTTCGTTAGTTGCGGTCGGCGCTAGCTGACCGAGCCACCGAAGATCTCGATGCGATCGCCCTCGGCGACAGTCACGATGGCGCGCTTGGTGTCCTTGCGCTTGCCCACGCCATAACGCGTGCGCTTGCGCTTGCCCTGGCGGTTGATCGTGTTGACGGCGAGAACCTTCACATCAAAGATCTGCTCGACAGCGATCTTGATCTGGGTCTTGTTGGCGTCCGGGCGGATGAGGAAGGTGTACTTGTTCTCCTCAATCAGTCCGTAGCTCTTCTCCGAGATGACCGGAGCGAGCAGTACGTCGCGTGGGTCGGCAGCCATGCCTACTTCTCCTCTTCGGTGCCCGCGCCGGCGGCCTGAGCCTCGGCGACAGCCACATCATCGACCGGGATCTCCACGGTGGTCTTGCGGCCGCCCGCGAGGAACTCGTCCAGGCCCGCCTGGGTGAAGACGACGACGTCGGAAACCAGGACGTCGTACGTGTTGAGCTGATCGGCCACCAGCAGGTGGACGTTCGGCAGGTTGCGCAGTGCGACCCAGCCGGCCAGATCCTCGCGGTCAAGCACAACCAGAACGCGCTTGCGGCGGTTCGTGGCGATCTCGGTCGCCGAGGTCAACACAGCCAGCGCGTCCTTGGTGCGGACGTTCTCGCCGTCCGAGAATTGCGAAACGACCTTGACCAGGCCAGCGCGAGCGCGATCCGAGAGGGCTCCACGCAGAGCGGCGGCCTTCATCTTCTTCGGGGTGCGCTGCGAGTAATCGCGCGGCACTGGGCCGTGCACAATACCGCCACCGGCGAACTGCGGCGAACGGGTCGAACCCTGGCGGGCGCGACCGGTGCCCTTCTGGCGGTATGGCTTAGCGCCACCACCGGAAACCTCGCCGCGACCCTTCGTCTTGTGTGTGCCCTGACGCTTTGCAGCGAGCTGAGCGACGACGACCTGGTGCATCAGCGAGATGTTTGCCTGGGCGTCGAAGACGTCGGCGGGAAGGTCGACCGAACCGGCCTTCTTGCCCTCGGCGTCGAGTACGTCAACGGTCAGGTTGGTCATTACTGGGCACCACCTTTAGCGGCGTTCTTCACGGAGTTGCGGACGTAGACAACGCCCTTGGCGTTGCCCGGAATTGCGCCCTTGATCAGCAACAGGCCACGCTCGGCGTCCACCCGCACGACCTTCAGGCCAGTGGTGGTGACGCGATCGTTGCCCATCCGGCCGGCCATACGCAGGCCCTTGAAGACGCGACCCGGGGTGGCGCAGCCACCGATCGAGCCCGGCTTGCGGTGGTTACGGTGCGCACCGTGCGAAGCGGAGACGCCGGCGAACCCGTGGCGCTTCATCACGCCCGCGTAGCCCTTGCCCTTGCTCGTTCCGGTGACGTCGACCTCGGTGCCGGCACTGAAGATGTCCAGGGTGATTTCCTGGCCAACCTCGTACGACGGCGCGTCGTCGGTGCGAATCTCGGCGATGTGACGGCGAGGCGAGACGCCGGCCTTGGCGAAGTGGCCCTTGTCGGGACGGTTCACCTTGCGCGGGTCGATTTCGCCGTAGCCGATCTGGATGGCGGAGTAGCCGTCGACCTCGGGCTTGCGGACCTGGGTCACGACGCACGGGCCAGCCTTGACGACGGTCACCGGAATCATCCGGTTGTTGTCATCGAAGACCTGGGTCATGCCCAACTTCGTGCCAAGGACGCCGCTCTCGTTGCGGCTGTACTTGCTGGTCATCTGCTTGCTATCCCTACTGATTTCAGGTTGCTACTGCTTCATGCTCTCGCCGGCTTCGCACCGGCGGCGGCAACTACTGGATGTTGACGTCGACGCTGGCCGGCAGGTCGATGCGCATGAGTGCGTCAACCGTCTTCGGGGTGGGGTCGAGGATGTCGATCAGGCGCTTGTGGGTGCGCATCTCGAAGTGCTCGCGCGAATCTTTGTACTTGTGCGGCGAGCGGATGACGCAGTACACGTTCTTCTCAGTGGGCAGCGGCACCGGGCCAACAACGCGAGCACCGGTGCGAGTCACCGTCTCGACGATCTTGCGCGCGGACGCGTCGATCGCTTCGTGGTCGTAGGCCTTAAGCCGGATGCGGATCTTCTGTCCCGCCACGCTTGCCGTCCTTTTCGTCTGCCTCGGTGTTGGGTAGCCGAGGTATGAGCTGATTGCTTCTGTTGTCTTAACTGGGCGGATGCGTCGTCCACGTCGTGGTCGACCGCACCTTCGGCCCGTCAGAGGCGCATGCCGGCACCCATGCAGGTGCTCATGCAGGCGAGATCGAGATCTTCGCTGCCACTGTGAACGTGTCTGAAGTGCTCCGGTCCACGCACCCGGGCGTGTCGTCCAGGCGCGGTCTATTCCGCGGAATAATCTGCGGTATCGGACCGAATGCGCTCGCGTAGAGCGCCGTGCGGCGATGCGACGTGGCCGTCTCATCTGCTGCCGACTCGAGCAGCACGCAGGACGCACTCCCCAAAAGGCAACCGTTCAAGTATGCCCTACCGATTCATCGGGCACAAATGCGCCAAGGACTTCTTCTCGTGAACCCGGTCACGAGGCTTCATCCGATTCGGTGACTGCGCTAGTTCGTATCGGCGCTTGGGCTCGATCGGCCGAGGAGACGAACCCGACTGTCGCCAAAAACGCAGCGAAAGTGGCTAGGCATCGCTCTATCCACGATGCCTAGTCGATTTCGCTGCGTCTTTTGCGGAAGGTCGCGGCTCGGCCTTCCTGCGCCAGGCCTTATCCGGCGGCGGGGACGCTACTCATCACGTGCGGCTCCTCGGCAGCACTCACGGACGCGCTACGCGCTCAGCAGCGCATTGCGCAGTTGAGTAGATACCGACTGCTGGTAGCGCGTGAGCACGAGACGGACCACGGCATCGTCCGCCCCGAGCGGTGCGCTGAGCAGATCGGCGCCGCATCCCGCGAGCCGACTGTGGAAGTGCCCCGGCCCGATGAGGTAGGACGCAATCGCCACCCGTCGCGCTTGCGTTCGCAATTCAGCGACCGCTTCGGTGACACTCGGTGTCGCCGAAGCTCCATAACCGACCGAGACCGGACCCTCCCACCGCTCGCGCAACATCTGCGCCGCACGCAGAGCATCGACTGCGGCCTCAGCGCGGCTCGACCCTGCAGCGGCAAGGACGACGCCGTCATCCGGCTTGGCCCCCGCCTCAACCAGACGGCGCATCAGTAGATCAGCCAGCAGCGGGTCCGGTCCCAAAGCAGGCGCAGCCCTCCCACCCGCCGCGGCACCCGGCGGCATTCCACCTTCTGGCCACCCGCCCACACCGTCCGCCGTCTGCAAGGCCGCCGGGATATCGACGAGCACGTGATGCCCGGCTGACAGCAGCAGCGGCACGATGACAAACTCTCGCCCCGAGATCGCGAGATCGGCCGTCACCTCGGCAATGTGCGGCGCCTGCACATCGACGTATCCGAGACGGACGTCGATACCTTCACCTGCAACGCTGCGCGCGATCTCTCGAACAACTCGCGCACCGGCGGCATCACGCGTACCGTGCGCGCACAGCACCAGGGTCGGCTCGGGCCGCTCGCCCACCACGGTGACTGGGCGCAGCGGTGCCACCGACGACCGAGAACTTTTTCGATCTGCGACGTCTGTGCTCACTAATTCCTCCTCCGTCGTCCCTCGTCCCATCGACAACCGCGGGTTTCTGCGGTCCATCCCCACACTCCAATGGCAACCGCGGGTTACCACTGGTGATCCCCACGCTCCGTCGACGGCCGGGGACCCTCGATCCGGCAGGCCCATGCTCGACCGGCAGACTCCTCGCCGGGCCGGTGTACCTACGTGTCGTCGCGCTGTTGGACTTGCAGTCGATACCCGCGTTTGATCACCGTCGCGATCAGATCCCGTCCCGGTAGCGTCTCGCGCAATCGACCAATCGCCACCTCGAGCGCGTGCGGTGACACCGTGTCCCCCGGCATCACCCGCACCAATTCATCGCGGCCCACGACCGCACCGTCCGCTTCAGCTAAGCGGCGCAGCAACGACAATCCCGTCGGCGACAACGCCAGGACCTCGTCGTCCAATACGGCCGCCGACCGCAGTAAATGCAACAAGCCCGCCGCGGTCTGCACCCGAAGCCCGCGCTGATCGTCAAGTTCGTGCACAAGCGCACGTACCAGGGCGCCGAGCCGGAATCGGTCGGGTACCAGCGGGAGGATGCCGACGTTGCGCAATGGCGCCGCAGTCGTCGTACCCACCGCCGCGGCGAGCACTGGCCCGCTCGGCCCGAACACGTCACAGACCTGCTCAAGCACATCGATCCGGTCGGCTACCGACAAGAACTCACGGGCCGCCGGGGCCGAGGTGAAGACCACCGCGTCGTACTCCCCTTCGGCCACCTTGCGGACGGCGGCGCTCGCCTCATCGATGTCCTCCGGCCGCCCCCAGCGGTACACCACCAGCGGTACGACGTCTGCCCCGGCCGCGATGAAGTCGGCATCAAGCCCGTCGGCTCCCGCGCCGTGATGCTGGATCGCAATCCGCTGCCCTGCCACACCTTCAGACAGCAGCAGGTCGCGAATCTCGCCGTGCGTTTCCGACTCGGCGATCCAGTCGGGCACTAGTCCAACCGATTGAGCGGCCCCGTGCGCTTTCGGGCCACGCACGATCAACCGGACCTCACGCAGCGTGTCCAACAACTGGTCGGCGACCCCCGCTCCGTCCGCCGCCTCGATCCAGCCTCGCAACCCGATTCCGGTCGTGATCACCACAACGTCCGGCCGTTCCTCGATCAGATCCAGCGTGGCAGTCAACAGCGCGTGATCGTTCGCGTGCTGCACCACCGACAGCATCGGCGCGTGATCGACGCTGGCGCCGCGTCGCTGCAGGGCGGCGGCAAGTTCCGCGGCGCGCCGTTGCGCGGTCACCAATACCCGCCTGCCGACGAGGTGTCGAGGTGAGGTCATCGTGCTCACACCGACACCGCCATCTGCGCGGTCACCTGAGCGAGAGCGTCGTCCGATACGGCGTCGACGACCTCGCCGATCACGATGGTCGCCGGATTTGCCAAGCCAATCCGCGCGACGTCGTCGGCGATGGCGGACAACCTCGAACGTATTGATCGCTGTCTAGAGGTCCACGCGCGCTCCACGACCGCCACCGGCCGATCCGGCGACATGCCCGCCTGCACCAACGCCGAGGACAGTTCGCGCAGCCGCGCAACGCCCATGAGCACCACGATCGTGTGCGGCCAACGGACTAGTAGGTCGACCTCGAGCTCGTCGTGGCCGGAGATGACCAAGACGCCCGTCGCCACGCCACGGTGAGTCACCGGCACCGCGGCCGCGGCCGGCGCTGCTATCGCGTTCGAGACCCCCGGGATGACCTCTACCTGCACGCCGGCCGCCACACAGGCCGCGTACTCCTCGCCGCCGCGACCCAGCACGAACGGATCGCCGCCCTTCAGCCGAGCGACCCGCTGCCCAGCGAGGGCACGCTCGACGAGGATCCGGTTTATCTCCTCCTGCGGTACCGGGTGGTGGTAAGGGCGTTTCCCGACCGGGACGATCTGCGCGCGTACGCCGATCTCATGCAGAAAATCGGTCGGCCCGAGTCTGTCGGCGACGACAACGTCGGCGGCCAGCAGTTCGTCGCGGCCGCGAACGGTCAGCAGTCCGGGGTCTCCCGGCCCTCCACCGATGAGTACGACACGCCCTCGCTCACTCATGACGGCACCCCGTCGGCTCCGCCACACATCGTCCTACTTCGATATTTCCGTCGCGGGATCGCACCTCCCAGGACCCGAGCGTCACACCAGGCTCGCTCAAGCAGGACCCGTCGCGGAGATCAAAAACCTGCTTGTACATCGGCGACGCAACGGTCGGCACCCGGATTCCATCGATTGTCGTCGATCCCACCAGACCTCGCGCGATCACGTTCGCACCGCCGAACGGATCGCGGTGACCCACGCAGTACAGCGTCCCGTCGCTCATCCGCACGATTGCGACCTGGGCTTCGGCCAGCAATGCGGCGACACCACGCTCGGTCGGTAACCCCTCATCGCGGCAGACCGCCCGCCACGTCGAGGGCGCCTCGACACTCATCACGACACACCTCCACCAGAAACGGGAATCTGCGGTCCGCTGATCAGCACTGGCCGCTGTTGCGGATCGACCGGTCGGATCTGCGAACGCTCGTCGATATACGCCAAATCCGGGTCAGGAACATCCGGCGCATTCACGAACGAAGTGAATTGGGCGAGTTTCACCGGATCGGTGAGCACATCGCGCCACTCATCGGAGTAGCTGGCCACATGGCGGGCCATCGCGGCATCGAGGTCCGCGGCGATCCCCAGCGAGTCGTCAATGACCACCGAACGCAGATGCGCCAGCCCGCCTTCGAGGTTCTCCAGCCAAGCGGCGGTGCGTTGCAGTCGGTCAGCGGTACGGATGTAATACATGAAGAACCGATCGATGGTGCGAATCAGCGATTCGTCGTCGAGGTCCTCAACCAGCAGTTGCGCGTGTCGGGGCGTGAATCCGCCGTTGCCGCCGACGTAGAGGTTCCAGCCCTTATCGGTCGCGATCACGCCGGCGTCCTTACCGCGCGCCTCCGCGCACTCGCGGGCACAGCCCGATACGCCGAGCTTGACCTTGTGAGGCGCGCGGAGCCCGCGATAGCGGTTCTCCAGCAGGATCGCCATCGATGTCGAGTCCTGTACGCCGTACCGACACCAACTCGAGCCAACGCACGACTTCACGGTGCGCAGCGATTTTCCGTATGCGTGTCCGGACTCGAACCCGGCGTCCACCAGCCGCCGCCAGATCAATGGCAGTTCCTCGATCCGCGCCCCGAACAGATCGATGCGCTGCCCGCCTGTGATCTTCGTGTACAGCCCGAAGTCACGAGCGATCTCGCCGATCGTGATCAGTCCGTCAGGGGTGATCTCGCCGCCTGGAATACGCGGTACGACGGAATACGTGCCGTCTTTCTGCAGATTCGCCAGCACATGGTCGTTCGTGTCCTGCAGACTCGCCTGCTCACCGGACAGGATGTGCCCGCCACCGAGGCTCGCGAGAATCGACCCCACCGTCGGCCGGCAAATATCGCAGCCGCGGCCCGAATCGCCGTGGCGGGCGATGATGTCGGAGAACGTGGTGAGACCGCTGACGGAAACCGCTGCGAACAGCTCAGCGCGCGACATCGAGAAGTGCTCACATAGCGCGTTCGACACCTCGACACCAGCGGCCTCTAGGCCCGCGATCATCAGGTTCTTCACCATCGGCAGACACGAACCGCAACTCGTGCCGGCCTTGGTGTACGCCTTCACCGCGGCGAGGTCGTGTGCTCCGTCGACGACGGAAGCCCGGATCGCGCCCGCATTGACGTTATTGCACGAACACACCACCGAGTCATCGGGCAGATCGCCGGTGCCCGGTGCATCAAGCCCCTCGGGAACCAGGTACGCGGCCGGGTCCGCCCCAAGCTCGCGGCCGACCATCGGACGCAGCGCGGCGTACGCCGAGGCGTCGCCGACCAAGATGCCACCACGTAGGGTCCGAGCGTCGTCGCTCATCACCAGCTTCTTATAGACGCCGGCGACGGGGTCGGCGTACACGACCTCCAGGGATCCGCTTTCCCGACCGAACGCGTCACCGAAGCTGGCGACGTCGACGCCGAGCAGTTTGAGTTTTGTCGAGGCATCGACGCCCGGGAACGTGCCGTCCCCACCCAGTAGTTGGTTCGCGGTAACCTCCGCCATCGCGTTACCGGGAGCGACCAGACCCCACACCGCGCCGTCGATGCAAGCGACCTCACCAATGGCGCTGATCGCGTCATCCTCGGTGCGGCAGCGCTCATCGACGATGACACCGCCGCGTTCGCCGATGGGTAGTCCGGTGTCACGGGCGAGTTCGTCCCGAGGCCGCACACCGGTAGCGAACACCACGACGTCCGCCGGCACACGGTCGGAGCTCGCGAACTCGACCTGGTGCACGCGGCCGTAGCGACCATGGATCCGCGAGCTCGCGGTCTCGGTGTGCACGGTGACGCCGAGTTGCTCGATCAGCCTGCGCAGCGCCTGACCGCCGCCGTCATCGACCTGGATCGGCATCAGCCGCGGTGCGAATTCGACAACTCGGCTGCGCGCGCCGAGCGCCTGCAAGGCACCGGCAGCCTCCAGGCCCAGTAGCCCACCGCCAATCACCACCCCGTTCAGCACACGGTCGGGATCCTCCTTGCGCAGCTCTTCGACGTACCCGCGCAGCGAGGCGACGTCGTCGATCGTGCGGTACACGAAACACCCGTCGATGTCGTTGCCCTTGATCGGCGGGGTGAACGCATAGGAACCGGTCGCGAGTACGAGGTGGTCGTAGCCGAGTTGCGCACCGTCCTGAAGCGTGATCTGCCGGGACGCACGGTCGATCGCTGTGGCGCGGCAGGAGGTGCGCAGCCGGACGCCATCGGCGTTCCAGAATTCGCGGTCCCCCAGACTCAGCGACTGCGGATCGCGACCGGTGAAGTAGGTCGTCAGCGCGACCCGGTCGTACGGCGCGCGCGGCTCATCGGCCAGCACCGTCACCTCGAGTTCGCCGCTGGCGGTACCTGGACGGATAGCCTCGACGAATCGGTGCGCGACCATTCCGCCGCCGATGACGACGATGCGCCGGGCGCCTTGGGTATTCGTGGTGGTCATGATTGGCCTCTCTGTCGTGCTGCCTTCGAGATTTCCAGCCGAATGTTTCAAGCCCGCCGAGCCGTGTTAACGCCAGGAAACATCCCGCTCACCGAACGGCCGCTTCGGTGTGCGAGGCGGCGGGCACGCTGCTATCTGCATCAGGATCCGCACTCTTGAGCCAGACGATCGCGTCGCCGACCGCCGCGGCACAGCCACCGCATCCGGTGGTCGCGCGGGTGCGGGCGGCGATCTCCGCGACGCTGCGATCGCCGGCGCGGTAGGCGGCGATGATGTGCCCCTTGGTGACTCCGTTGCAACGGCACAGCGTCGCGCTGTTGGGGATCTTGGTGATGCTTGCTTCACCCGACGGCGCAGCGAGCAGGGATCGATCCAGCAAGAGGTGCGCGGGATCGGCCGGCACCGATAAGCCACGCTCGAAGATCGCCTGCAACTCGGCGGCGATCTCCGGTGCACCAACGCAGACCGCTGCTCGCAGTTGGTCGCCATCTGTGGCCAGTTTGATACTGCGCCCGCCACGCGGGTCATACAGACTGACCAGCCGCAACTCGCTCGGCTCACGCAACAACGACGCATCGCCGAGGGTGACGGCACTGATGCCGCCGGCCTTGAGCCGCACGATGTCGCGTTCGACGGGCGCGGGCGCTACGGTGATGCCCGCCATCGCCCGCGATAGCCGGCGTGCTTGCTCCCAGCCTGGACCAATCAGTCCGCGGGTCCCTTCCGGCGGCTCGGCACAATCGCCGATTGCCGCGATGGCTGGATCGTCGATCGAGCGCAGGTCGTTCCCGACCAGGATCCCTTCGTCGGTACTCAGCCCCGCTGTGCGCGCGAGTTCAGTCGCGGGTGCAATCCCTGCGGTGATGATCAGCGTCTCGGCAGTAACGAAGCGCCCATCCCCGAGCCGCACGCCACGCATCCGGCCGTCGGTGCGCTCGATCGCGCACGCCTCGGCGCCGCTGAGTACATCGATGCCTCTTTCGCGCAGCGCCTGTGCCACGACAGCCGACGAATCAGCGTCGAGTTGCCGCTGCATCGGAGCGTCGCCGGTGTGCAACAGGCTCACCTGCGCCCCTCGCCCGGCTAGTCCTGCGGCCACCTCGACGCCGAGCACCCCGCCGCCGAGTACCGCGATCGGCGTACCGACGGCGGCTACCGCGATGATCCCCCGCGCGTCGTCCAGAGTACGCAGCACTCGGACGCCGTGACCGTCGTCCATACCTTCTATATCAGGGATCCGAGCGCGGGCACCGGTCGCGAGCACCACGTCGTCATAGCCGAGTTCGAGCCCTTCGTCGGTACGAATCCGACGGTGCAGGCGATCGATGGCCCGCACCCGGACGCCGCGCAGTTGGGTCACTGATTCCGGCAACTCCGGCAAGGTGATGCCTGCCAGCGTCGTCCGACCGGCGACGACCTCCGAGAGCAATACCCGGTTGTACGGCGGATGTGGCTCCTCGCCGAGCACGGTGATCTGCGCCTGTTGGCCCGCGCGAGCAAGTTCGGCGGCGACCTCACTGGCAAACCTGGTTCCGACCATGCCGCCGCCGACCACGATGATCTTGCGCAATTAGGCCTCCTTGCGGCGTACGTCGACCGCGCACACCTTGAATTCGGGCATACCGCTGATCGGGTCACTGTCGGGATTGGTCGCGCGGTTGACCGAGCCCTCACCACTGAAGTGGAACGGCATGAACACCACCTCGGGGCGAATGTCGTAGGACAATCGCGCCGGTGCGCTTACCGCGCCGCGTCCGGAGGTGACCTGTACGTCGTCGCCGTCGGTGATCTGCAGCCGCGCTGCGGTCAACGGATGGATCTGCACGAACGCGCCGCGGCTGACCGCGTCGAGCTCCGGTATCCGTCTGGTCTGCGCGCCGGACTGATAGTGCGCGAGCACTCGCCCGGTGATGAGGTACATCGGCGCACCGGGGCGCACGTCGTCACGGACATCGCTGGCATGCACCGGACGCATCCGCGCCCGCCCGTTCGGGTGCGCGAAACGCGAAGTAAATAGTCGCGGTGTACCCGGCGTTCCGGCTGCGTACGGCCAATGCGCGGGCAGCGGCTCGTCAAGGCGGTCGTAATCGATACCGGCGTAGTCGGCTAGTCCGCCCGAGCTTGCGGCCCCTAGTTCGGTGAACACGTCCAGAGCGGTGCGCGCGAACTCGTGACCGAGGCTCGCAGCGAGGTCGGCGATCACTGCGAGTTCATCGCGGGCCTCACCCGGCGGTGGTCGCAGCCGCCGCCGACGAATCACCCTGCCCTCCAGATTCGTCATCGTGCCCTCCTCCTCGGCCCACTGCGCTATGGGCAGGACGACGTCCGCGAGCATCGCCGTCTCCGAAGGCACGAAGTCGGTGACAACCAGCAGATCCAAACCGGCCAGACGGCGCTTGAGGTCTTCGGCGTTCGGTGCCGACACGACCAAATTCGAACCATGCACCAGCAACGCTTTCGGTCCGGAGGGTTCACCGAGCGACGTCAGCAACTGCATAGCCGGCAGACCCGCACCGGGGAGGTCGGCGGGCTCGATCCCCCACACGGAGGCAATGTGCTCGCGGGCAACCGGATCGGCGATCGAGCGGTACCCCGGCAGCTGGTCGGCCTTCTGCCCGTGCTCACGTCCGCCCTGCCCATTGCCCTGACCGGTCAGGGCGCCGTACCCGTTACCGCGGCGGCCCGGCAAGCCAAGCGCGAGGGCTAGGTTGATGGCTGCTTGCACCGTGTCAGTTCCGTTCGCGTGCTGTTCGGCTCCGCGACCGGTGAGCACGTATGCGCCCTGACCGCCGCCATGGGCGCTTGCCCGCCACAGCGTCCGTGCGGCTTGCCGGATGCTGTGCGCCGGCACGCCGGTGACCTGCTCGGCGCGCTCGGGCCACCATTCGTTGGCGCTCGCGAGCGCATCGGCGACGCCGTCGACCCGAGCCCGCAGGAAATCGACGTCCACCGCGTCGTCGGCAATCAGCACGTGCAGTAAGGCCAGCAGCAGCGGAATATCTGTGCCAGGCAATGGCTGCAGGTGCAGACCCTGCCCGTCATCGCACAGCGCGGCGGTGGCGCTGCGACGCGGGTCGATCACGATGAGTCCACCGCAGCTACGGGCGGCGGCTAGGTGTTGCACCAGCGGCGGCATCGTGTCGGCGATATTGCTCCCGATCAGCAGGATCGATTCCGCCGAATCTAGGTCGGTGACGGGAAACGGGAGGCCGCGGTCGATGCCGAATGACTGGTTACCCGCCGCTGCTGCCGAGGACATACAGAACCGGCCGTTGTAGTCGATCATCGCCGTACCGATTGCGAGCCGGGCTAATTTGCCTAGCAGATAGGCCTTCTCGTTGGTCAACCCGCCGCCGCCGAATACCGCTACGGCGTCAGGACCGTACTCGGCCTGCAGCGCACGAATCCGGTTGGCGATCAGCGCGAGTGCGTCGTCCCAACTGGCGGGTTCCAGGTCACCTGCCGTGGTGCGGATCAGCGGTGTGAGTAGCCGGTCTTCAACATCGAGTAACGCCGCGCTGGTCCAACCCTTTTGACATAGGCCACCGCGATTCGTGGGGAAATCACGCCCGCTTACCGCAACCCCGGAAGCGGTGTCGGTGAGCGTCATCGCGCATTGCAATGCACAGTACGGGCAGTGGGTGTCGACAGCCGCCATCAGACGACCTCCGACGCGAGCGCGCTGCCCTTGCGGCAGTACACGATCCAGGTGAGGGCCCCCATCGCGAGGTATACGCCGATGAACACCCATAGCGCTGCCTCGATACCGCCGGTGGCGCTCGTCGAGAGCGCGAAAGTGCGCGGGATCAGGAATCCGCCGAATGCACCGATCGCGCCGGCAATACCGATACACGCTGCGGCGATACGTTTGGTCGAAGCCGCGTCAGCGCCTCTCGCGGTCGCCCGGAAGATCGCCGGGATCATGCGGTAGATCGAGCCGTTGCCGATGCCGGTGAAGACGAACAGCCACAGGAACGACGCGAAGAACAGTCCGAACGAGTGCGCATTTAGCCCGACGATGACGCCGATGGCTCCCAGAATCATTGCCGCGAACGACACCACCGTGACGATAGCTCCGCCGAATCGGTCGCCCAGGACGCCGCCAATCGGGCGAGCGACAGATCCCACCAGGGCACCCAGGAAGGCGATCGACAGGTCGATCTCGGCGAACTCACCAGCGAGCAGTGTCGGGAAGGCACCGGCATAGCCGATGAATGAACCGAAGGTCCCGATGTAGATGATCGACAGGATCCAGGTATGCCGGTGCCGCAGCGCCGCGTGGAAGCTACGCGAGTCCGAGGAAGCGTCGGCGACGTTGTGCATGAACTTCCAGGCGAGTACGGCGGCCAGCAGACTCAACGGGATAAAGATCAGCCCGGCCCGCTCCAGCGCGATACCCGCGCCCGAGACGATGATCAGCGGTACGGCGAACTGGACTGCAGCCGTGCCGACGTTTCCGCCGGCAGCGTTGAGGCCGAGCGCCTTACCTTTCTCAGTCTCCGGATAGAAGAAAGAGATGTTCGCCATCGACGAGGCGAAGTTTCCGCCGCCGAACCCGGCGAGCGCCGCCACGAGTAGCAGGACACCGAAGGGGGTGTCCGGATTGGAGACGACCCAGGCGAGCGCCCCGGCCGGGATGATCAGCAATAGCGCCGAAATGATGGTCCAGTTACGACCCCCGAACCGGGGCACGGCGAACGTGTAAGGGATGCGTAACGTCGCACCGACGAGACTGGGAATCGAGACCAGCCAGAACATCTGATCGACGGTGAGAACGAACCCAGCCGCGGGTAGTTGCGGCACGACGATGCTCCAGATCGCCCAAAGAGCGAACCCGAGAAACTCTGCAAAGACCGAGACCGCCAAATTGACGCGGGCGATCGCCTTACCGCCGTGGCGCCATTGCTTCGGCTCTTCGGGGTTCCAGCCGTGCATCCAACGCCCGCGTGTCAGCGTGACTCCAGGTAGCAGACGCTCGCCGTTCTCGGCGGGCGCTGGCTGGTGAAGGGCCGCGGATGGATCAGGACGTGCGGCATCGTCGGTCGCGGTGGCTGGATTCTGCACAGGTGACATGTTCTGCACGGGCGGCATGCGAACTCCTCAGTTGCGGTGGATAAAGCGAACGTAGGAATTGGATGTTTCGAGCCCCCCCGCCTTCTGTTACCCGCCGATCAACTCGTGCTCACAAGCCCACCCGCGCTGTGTGAGGCGTGTTGGCGCTCGATTCGACAACTGCAGCCAACGCACCGGGCCACCTCGACGAGTCGATTCCAGGCTCCGTCGCCGCGACCATCCAGCGGCGCCCGCGGAACGTCGTACGCTGGCGGCATGACTGAACTCGCTGAGCTACTTCGTGACGCGCAGCGCGTCGTAGCCTTCACCGGCGCCGGGATCTCCACCGAATCAGGGATTCCCGACTTCCGATCCCCCGGCGGTGTGTGGACGCGCTACGACCCGCGCGAGTTCACCTTCGACCGATACGTCGAATCCGCCGAGGTTCGCCGCAACTCCTGGGCGATGCGCACGGAACTGTTCGAAGGCCGCCCCAGCCCGAACGCCGCCCATCGCGCACTCGCCCACTTGGAAGCCGAAGGCCGCTCGCTCGGCGTGATCACCCAGAACATCGACGGTCTGCACCAGGACGCCGGTTCGCGCAAGGTGATCGAGATTCACGGCACGATGCGGGACGTCGAGTGCATCGGCGCGGCGCCACGCATGGGCACCCCGGACGGCTGCGGCTTCCGACGCGAGTCCGAGTGGGTGTTCGGGCTAGTCGACGGCGGCGAGCAGGATCCGCGCTGCCCGCAATGCGGCGGAATCATCAAATCAGCGACGATCAGCTTCGGGCAGATGATGCCGACCGACGCAATGGAGGAGGCCGTAAACACCGTGCAACAGGCGGACCTCGTACTGACCATCGGCTCGTCGCTGCAGGTTTACCCGGCCGCTGAGATCCCGATGATCGGTAAAGAATCCGGCGCCAAGATGGTCATCATCAACCGCGAGGAAACACCGTTCGATGAGCACGCCGATCTGGTGATCCACGCGAATGCCGGTGAGACCCTTCAGCGGGCCGTACTCGACTGACCTATCGCCCGTTGCGTCACGGCGTACGCCGACAACATCCCGAGAATCTCCGCGGCGATCAACGCAATCCACCCCACCGGCGGTATCAGGTGCGCCAGTCGCGGCACGATGAGCGCCGGGGTGATCGCTGCGATCGCCACCACTAAAACGTAGGGAATCCAACTGCGCCGGCAACGCAGTAATGTCGCCAGCAGCAGCGGCGGAAGTACCACAACGAGAACGCCAACCAGCACGAAACGCAGGTGCCCGTGCGCTGCCGAGCGCGTCAGGATCCGCCACCATTGCTGCGGTCCGACGACGATGAGTACCATCGCGGCTATCGCACACCAGGCGCCGGTGAACGCGGCGCCGAGTACGAAAGCGTAGCGCCCCACTTAGTCACTTGGCCCGATCGAGTCGATGCACCAGTCGTCCCCGACCTTCGAAACGTGCACGATCGCAGCGAAGTCGTACGCCTGCAACGCCCCCTCGCCCTGGACCTGCACATTGAAAGTGCCGGTATCGCCGTCCTGGGTAGCATCGGTAATCGTGATGCTCTTCTTGGCCTCACCGCCGGCCATCTCGTTGGCCTGGGATATCGCGCCCTTCAGCGCCTCGACGTCATCGGCCGCAGGTACTTGACACATGAGCGCGAGCCCAGCCTCGATGTCCACATCGTCGGCGGCCGCGGCCGCTTCGCCAGCGAGTTCGCTGACCTCGGGCGCCTGGTCGATCGCAGCCTCGTCCAGTCCGTAATCGCTCGCATCACCACTACCGCCACCGGACAGGCTCGTGACGAGAATGACGACGATCACGACCAGCGCAAGGATGCCAACGGCAACCGCGATGGGCAGCAGACGTCGTCCGCGCGAGGTCATCGCGGGATCGGGCAGTTCCTGCTGAGTTCCCGGCTGCCACTCGCCGGGGTGCTGGGTTCGCGGCGGCTGCGGTCCGGTTGGCGGAATCGTCATGGTTACTCCTCGCTGCGATTCGCAGGGTTGTAGTGCGCAACCGCACCGGCACCGTCGAAGTCGCCGACGGCGCGGAGCCCATCGATTACTCCTTGCCGATCAGCCGGTGGCCGATTCTGACTGTGCTTAGCCTTGGCCTGGACGCTGTGAATTAGCAGTTCCATCCCTTTGATGGCGCGCAGTTGGCCGTCGATGAACGCGGCCGGTGCATCGCTGAGCTGCCACCTCTCGGCGAACGGCTGCTCAAAGTGCTCGGTCAACCGGGTCACGTTAGCGCGCAGCCAGTCGAGGTCGTGATGCACAATCAACTCCCCGCAAATGTTGATCGTCAGGTGATTCCAGGTCGGTACGACGCGGCCATGCTGGCTCTTGGACGGGTACCACATCGGCGTGATGTAGGAGTCGCTGCCGTGCACGATTACCAGGGAATCACCGGTTGGCTCCGCCTTCCAATGCTCGTTCTGCAGGGCAAAGTGTCCATACAGCGCCCCTAGCTGCTCATCGTACAGCATCGGCATGAACGTGGACGCGAGGCCGCCGGCGGTCGGAGTCACCAGGTCTGCCGCGCCAAGGTTCTCCAGCACGTCGCGGACATCGTCGTCCGGGATCGCGAAATGCTTCGGCAAGTACATGTCAGTCATCAGCGGCCGATCCTAGCGGCTGGTTGCCCTAGAAATGTTCGCGCACCAACGCTGCGACCGCTTCCGGCGCGACGTCGACCATGGCTTCATTGTGCAGTTTCTCGAAGTACGTAACGTCGCTGCGATACATCGGATCTACGTTCGAACGGCTCACCATCCGCAGCAGCAACGAGTAACGCTCCGACGGGTTCGATCCGCCGCCGGCGAGCGCCCAGTTGAATGAGGTCAGGTTCAGCGCATGGTAGGTGCCGAGTACGGCGGACATGCCCCCACCGAGGTCCGCGCAGTCCGCATCGGTGAGATCGACGATGTCGGCGCAACCTTCCACAACCGCCCACACCTCATGGAATCCGGCGGGCGCGAACGGGGTAAAGAATGCGACTCGACCGCGACGACCGATCCACCGCGGACCGTCGGTCTCGGCAGCGACCACACTCTGCCAGTACGGTTCGCCGTCCCAAGCGAGCGATCGCGAGATCAGTTCGCGCTGAGTAGTCGTGCCGATGTCGTCGTGTGCGGATTGCGCGTGCGGATGCACCAGCGAACTACCGCTCGGCGGCAGGTAGTTCGCGTTTATCGAGGAGTACATCGCGCGCAGACCGTGCACACCTTTCGTGTAGGCCACGAAGGCTGTCAGCAGGTCGCCGATGCGCTGGCCGGTGAGTTCGTTCAGGTCTTGGAAGTGTGAGGTCGTGTCATAAAGCCCGACCGAGGAGAACTCCGAGTAGGCCATGACATTGGGCACGATAGTGGCGGTGCCGCGGCGGATCCGGCCCTCGGTGGTGATGGCGGGGTCAAAGACTCCCGTGGCCATCTCGAGCTTGTCCGCACAGAACGGGCAGAACGGCGGCGTAGCGGTTAATGCGCTGATATCTGGCCGCTCCGTCGGGCTCAGTTTGGAGCCGGTGATGATGCGCGATGTCCGGCCGGTGAGCGGGTCGACGCGGACGGTCAACGGAACTTCGATGATGCTCGACGGGTTGGTCAGCTCGGGCACCCGAGCGGTGATCTGATGCTCTACGAACTCGATGGCAGCCATGCCTCCAGACTAGAGGCATGCGTCGCGGGCTATGCGTGAGCCCGTCCAGCCCTGCCGGGATCAACGTGTCAGTTGCCAGGCGGCGAGCGCGATGATCACGGTACCGAGCACGACGACCCACGGCGGCAGTTTCAGCCAGATGAGCGCAGCGAACGCGACCATCGCGATCACGACGTCCTGCCACTGCCCGATTGCGCTGGTCAGCACCGGACGATAGAACGCTGCCGCGAGGATGCCGACCACGGCAGCGTTGACGCCGCGCAGCGCTGCCCGCAGCGCCGGTACCGTGCGCAGCCGATCCCAGAACGGCATCACGCCGACAACCAACAGCAGGCTGGGCAGAAAGATCGCTAGTAATGCGAGCGGCGCCATCAGCAACGGACTACTCATCGAGGCACCGAGGAACGCGGAAAAGGTAAAGAGCGGTCCCGGAACAGCCTGGGCGGCCCCATATCCAGCAACGAAGTCATCAGCGCTCACCCATCCGGCGCCGACGACCTGCGATTCGAGCAGCGGGAGTACGACGTGGCCACCGCCAAAGACCGTCGATCCCACTCGATAGAACACGTCGGTCACGTCTATCGCGAACACCGCGGTGAGCGCGGCCAGAATGGGCAGAGCGATCAGCAGAGCGGCGAAGACGGTGAGCGAGATGATCCCGGCACGCACCGATACCACCTGAGGTTGCGCCGCGGAAGGCACTGCTGGGGTGCGTGCGCGAAACAGCGCCCAGCCGAGGGCGAGCCCGAGCGCCACAATCGTGAACTGCACCCACGAATCGGTCCACAGGATTGCTGTGGCCGCAGCGGCTACCGCGATGAGCACTTCGGGCACACCGCGGCATGCCGTGCGCGCCATCTGCCACAGCGCTTGAGCGACAACGCCAACGGCCACCAACATCAAGCCGTGCAGGACCCCGTCCGGGACCCCGCTGATCGCGCCGAGCCCGAAGGCGGCGAGCGCGATCGCGGAAGGCAGCGTGAATCCGCACCACGCGGCTACGGCGCCAGCCAACCCGGCACGCCGTAGCCCGATCGTCATGCCAACCTGCGAGGACGCCGGTCCGGGTAGGAATTGGCACAGCGATACGAGGTCGGCGTACTCCTCATCACGCAGCCAGGCCCGACGGTCGACGAATTCGGTACGGAAGAAGCTCAGGTGCGCAATCGGGCCACCGAACGACGTCAGTCCGAGCAGAGTAAACGCCCGCAGTACCTCCCACCAACGGTGCCGAGGGACTGATTCTCGAGTCTCGGCAGACGCTGCGGCGGCCATCACACGAACACCGTACCGACCCGAGCAATCAGCAACGAGAGCGACACAACGCGACAGAAGACGGACAAAAACCTACCCACCGACGGTTTGGGGTGGACATCGAAAGTTCAATCTGCAACGCTAAAATTAGGTATTCCTAACCTAACTTGGAGCATACATATGGCCAACGCCACCGCGACATCTCCCGAGCGCGAACTCACGTCGACGATCGCACCCACTGACCACAAACCGGCAGTTTCCGGTGTCACCACAATCATGCTCGGCCTACTACGTATCGCGTTCGGCTGGGTCCTGCTGTGGGCTGGACTCGACAAGATCTTCGGCCTCGGCTATCCCACCGAAAGCGGTCAGGGCGTCGTCGACGGCGGATCAGTCACCGAGGGGTACCTATCCTTCGGCGTCAATCCCGATAGCCCCGTGCACGGCATGCTCACCGCAATGGCCGGCAACCCGATCGCCTACGCCCTCTATCTCGCTGCCACGCTCGGCGCCGGCATCGCCTTACTACTGGGGATCTTCGTGCGAATTGCGGCGATCGGCGGCGCCGTACTGATGTTCATGTTGTGGCTATCGATGCTCCCACTGGAGCACAACCCGTTCATGGACCAGCACCTGCTCTACGCCCTCGTCGGCGTCGCCGTCGCAGGCCGCTACCTGGGCCTGGGACGGTGGTGGTCGAGCACCGCACTGGTGCGCGCCGCGCCCTGGCTGAAGTAACCGCAGCGCTTTCGCGCGAACCGCGACAAACCCTCAGCTGTGCGGCATGCCCAGGCGGCATGCCGCACAGCTGAGGGTCAGCCTTTGACGCTGCTACGGATGCGCCCCGACTCTCGGCCGCCATCGTGCGGCGGTCGCAAACGCGGCGAACGGCTGAGGATCGGGGTAGCTGACCAGTTCGAGTCGGCCACCCCATGGCGGCACGACGTACACGAATTGGTTGCGTTGACCGTTCTCCGGATAGGGCATCGGACGCGGCTCGCCGAGCGGGCGCCCGCCGGCATCCACGACCCGCGCCAGCGCCCCGTCGAGGTCGTCGACATAGAACGCTACGTGCTGCCACCCGAAGTCACTGGGCACCGCCGGGGACCGTTGTAGTGAGGCCGCGTACTCGAATAATTCAATGCCGGGCCCATCCGGCAGCCGCAACATCCTGATGGCGCACTGCCGCGTATCCGGCGGCACCCCGAGCCGAAGCGAGAGCGCATCGCCGGATCGAGCCGGATCGCTGCGCTCCAGGACGTCGTACAGCACGACAGCGTCGAATGCCTCGACGAAAAACCTCGTCGCCTGCTCGACGTCGGGCACCGTCAGCCCGATGTGATCGATCCCCCGCACGCAGCACCCGCCAACCTAGTGAATATTAGGTAAGCCTAACCGAATTTACGAGTATTAGCGAGGGGCGTGAGGTCGATCGCAGCCCGCTTACCGAGCCCCGATGCGCGCGGTCGTAGTGACTGCGCCGCGCGAAGCAGACCCGACGGTCTTGGCATACTTCGCGAATAGTCCGCCGGTGTCTTTCGGCTCGGGGGCGCTCCACTCGGCCCGGCGCTGCTGAAGCTCCTCTTCGGATACCTCCAACGTGATTGTGCGGGCGTCCAGGTCTATGTCGATCGCATCGCCAGTGCGCACCAACGCGATCGGGCCGCCGACCGCGGCCTCCGGGGCAACGTGGCCCACTGCGATCCCGTGCGAGATCCCAGAGAATCGGCCATCGGTGATCAGCGCGACGGTGTCCTTGAAGCCCTTGCCCACGATAGCGGCGGTGACTCGGGACGTCTCCGACATCCCCGGACCGCCGATAGGGCCTTCATATCTGATGATGACGGTGTCGCCGGAGACGACCTCGCCCGCGATGACAGCTCGATACGCCTCTCGCTCCCCCTCATACACTTTGGCGGTCCCACGGTGCCGATGAACCTTCGTCCCTGGCGCTTTGAGCACCGACCCCTCGGGCGCAAGGTTGCCCCGCAAGATGATCCAGCCGCCGGTCGCCTCCACCGGCGCGGCGGCCGGCGTCACGACATCCTGATCTTCCGGCAGCGGCTGCGCCCCAACCCGCTCGGTGAGGGTCAAGCCGTCGACCCCTCGCGCGTCAGGGTGCAACACACCGGCGCCGATCAACTCACGCAGCACAACCGGTAAACCGCCGACGCGATGCAGATCGGCCATTACGTACTTACCCGACGGGGTGAAATCGCCGATTCGGGGAGTCCGATCGCTCACCTCACCGAATCTATCGATATTCAACTCGACGCCCGCTTCGGTCGCGATAGCCAACAGGTGCAGGATCGCGTTCGTCGATCCTCCAATCGCGGCCGCGGTAGCGATCCCGTTCTCGATAGCCTGCACGGTGAGCACATCACGGGGCCGGGTACCAGCGCGCAAGGCGTTCATCACCGCAACACCGGATTGACGCGCGAGGGCCGTGCGGTCGGCGCTGATCGCCGGCGGCGCGGCGCTGTTGGTGACGGTGAGACCCAGCGATTCGATCACCGACGCCATGGTGTTCGCGGTGAACATTCCCGCGCACGAGCCACGCTCCGGAATCGCCACCCGCTCGATCTCCGCCAACCCCTCGTCGCTGAGGTTTCCGGCGGCATGCTCACCGGCCGCTTCGGCGAGGCTCTGGATCGATACATCCTTGCCACCAAAACATCCGGGGCGAGTGCTGCCGCCGTACAGATGTACTGCGGGGATGTTCATCCGCATCATGCCCATCACACAGCCAGGATTGGTCTTGTCACACGCCCCGATGGTCACCATCGCATCGAAGGCGTATGCCGTAGCGGCCAGTTCGATCGAATCGGCGATCACTTCGCGACTGATCAAGGAGGCGCCGCCGCGGGCGAGGACACCGTCGCTGACCGATACCGTATTGATCTCCAACGGAGTACCGCCGGCCTCGCGAATCCCCGCAGCCACCTCCTGCGCCAGCTCGCGCAGGTGCGCGTTACAGGGCATCGCCCCACTCCACGTGTTCGCGATACCCACGATCGGCCGCTTCATATCGTCATCATCGAGGCCGAGGGCGCGCAGCATCGCGCGCGGGCCGATACTGCCCGGACTGGTCAAACGTCGGCTGTGCTCGCGCAGGTCGGGCGCCCCACCTGTCGACTGATCGCTGCTCATGGCACACTTCCTCACTAATCGGCTGTTCGGTCAATTTCTTACCCGAGGATGCTCCCCCGAGCAATACGCCACTTGGGATCTAGAGTGAGCGCTACATACGCCAACGACGTAATCGACGGCACCTACGTAACAGTAATCACGTACCCATCAGTTAGTTTCGAACGAACTACATGAACGGAGATCACGATGGACCTTCAGCTCGCCGGGCGCGGCGTACTCATCACTGGTGGCTCGAGTGGCCTCGGCTTCGGACTCGCCCGCACTCTGGTTGACGAAGGCGCAAATGTACTCCTCGTCGCCCGCAGCCAGGACAAGCTCGACGCCGCCGCGCACGACCTATCGGACGCCGGGACCCAGGTGCTCACTGTTTCTGCCGACGTACGCAATCCCGATGACCTGCAGGGCGCAATCGACGTCGCCGGGCGCGAATGGGGCAAACTTGACGGTTTGGTCAACAACGCGGGATTCCACACCGGAAGCACCTTCGAGAAGACCACCGACGACGAATGGCAGGCGGACTTCGAACTGAAGCTGCTCGCGAAGGTCCGTGGTATCCGACAGTCCATTGACCTGCTGGCCAAGAGCGACGCCCCGGCCGTGTTGAACGTGCTGAGCATCTACGCGCGCTTCCAGCCGAACAACTCGATGCCAAGTTCGGTCTACCGGGCGGCGGGAGTTGCACTCACCGGCGGGCTGTCGCGCGATCTGGCGAAGTACAAGATCCGGGTTAATGCAGCGCTGATCGGGTTCATTCACAGCGACCAGTGGAACCGCGCAGCGGCGGCCGCCGGCGTCAGTGTCGAGGAGTTCGAGGCCGGCCGCGCCGAGGCGATGAAGATCCCGCTCGGGCGTGGCGGCACCACGCAAGAGTTCGGCGATGTGGCCGCGTTCCTGCTGTCGCCGCGGGCGTCGTACCTCACCGGTACCGCGCTCAACGTCGACGGCGGCCTCTCCATGGTCGTGTGATCATGACTCGAAAACTCCCCACAGTAGGCGACCTCAAACCGTTCCTTCGGATCCGCAAGCCGATCCTGAACCGAACCACCAGCCGACTCTCTCGCGCGCAAAGTATTGGCGACCTCGAACGCTTCGCCAAGCATCGCGTGCCGAAGTCGGTCTGGGAGTTCGTCTCCGGCGCCGCCGAGGACGAGATCACGCTCAGCGAGAACCGGCGCGCACTAAACGACGTTCGTTTCAACCCGCACTTCTTCGGCCAGGTCGCCAAACCGGACATCAGCACCACGATCCTCGGCCGCGAAGCCGCGGCGCCGATCATCGTCGCGCCTACTGGCTTCACCCGGCTCAGCCACCATGAAGGTGAGGTCGCCGCGTCACGTGCAGCAGCAGCGGGAGGGTCGCCGTACACCCTCTCGACGATGGGCACCACGTCGATCACCGACGTCGCTACGGCCGCTCCCAATGGCCGCAACTGGTTCCAGGTCTACATGATGCGCGACCGCTCGATTACCGAAGCCCAACTCGCGGAGGCGAAGGCCAACGGGTTCGAAGCCATCATGCTGACCATCGATACACCGGCGACGGGACTGCGCCGACGCGATGCCCGCAACGGGTTCGACATTCCGCCGCGGTTGACTGGTCGCGCGTTGGTCGACATGACGGTGAATCCGCGATGGGTCTACGACCTCGTCACGCACGAGCCACTGAAATTCGCCGCCATCGGCGAAGACTCCCCCTTCCAGCGGTGGGGTCAGTCGGGTGTCGTTGTTGAGCAGAACCTGCGCCCCGCGGATATAGCGTGGCTGCGCGAGCGGTGGGACGGTCCGATCCTGGTCAAGGGCGTCATGGATGTTCAGGACGCCGTCGAGTCGGTGCAGGCCGGCGCACAGGGCGTCGTCATTTCCAACCACGGTGGTCGCCAACTCGACCGAACCCACGCGCCGATCTCGGTCCTGCCTCGGGTGCGCGAAGCTTTGGACGACGACATCGAGATCTTCATCGACTCCGGATTCCGATCCGGCGCGGACATCGCTGCGGCCATCGGCTTAGGTGCGCGCGCCGTGATGGTCGGTCGGCCGTACCTGTTCGGGTTGATGGTCGGTGGACAGGCCGGCGTGGAAAAGGCGCTTCAGATTCTGCGCGCCGAACTACGTCGGACCATGATGCTGCTCGGCACCGCGACTCTGGCCGATATCACCTCGGAGCGAGTCAGCCTCGCGACGGCGCACGAACGCGCCGACAACTAGGACTTCCTCACCGTCCCCATTCCTTTCGAAAGGTTAGAATGCACACCAAACCCACTATCGTGCTGTCCTCAGTACTGGCGGCGTCGATGCTGCTGGCCGCCTGCGGCGAGGCAGAACGTGCCGAGCAGAAGGCGACCGATGAGTACCCTGCAGTCATCGAACAGTCCGACGACTACGACTCGGAGGCGCACCTGAGCGTCGGCGTCACCAATGCCCCGCCGAGTTGGGATCCCACTGAGAGCATTACGAATGGCGATTTCACGCCGTACGTGCCGATCTATGATCGGTTGTTGCAGACTGGCGACAACGGCGACCCGGAGCCGATGCTCGCCGAATCGTTCGAGCCGGCCGACGACGACTCCGCGATGATCCTCAAGCTCCGCGAGGGCCTGAAGTTCTCCGATGGCGAGCCGTTCAACGCCGAAGCCGTCAAGTTCAATCTGGAACGCGCCGCCGGCCCAGACAGCAAGATCAACGGCGAACTCAGCATGATCACCAGCGTCGAGGTCGTCGATGAGTACACGGCCAAGGTCAACGTGTCCAAGGGCCTGGGAACGCTCGCCGTGTCGCTGACCTCGCGTGGCGGCATTATGGTCTCTCCGAAGGCGGCCAAATCTGGCACGCTGACCGACACACCCGCCGGGATCGGCCCCTATACGTCGACCGCGATCAGCCCGGGATCCTCCATGGAAATGGAACGTACGCCTGACTACTGGGAGCCCGAAGCGCAGCGGGTCGCGACGATGACCTACTCACTGATCACCGAAGATCAGGCACGTTACAACGCGCTCGTCTCCGGCGACATCGACGTCGCGCAGATCAACGCAAATCAGATGGACGACGTACTCAACGCCGGCGCTAACGTCGTGGCCAACGAGACCCCGCTATTCCTGTACTTCGGTATCAACTCCTCGGTGAAGCCGTTCGATAACCCCGAGGCCCGTAAGGCGCTGAACATGGCGATTGACCGGCAGGCGATCGCCGACGGCCTGTACGACGGTCACTGCACGCCGAGCATTCAGTACGCCCCGTCCACCAGCCCTGGCTACAGCGACAAGATTGGCGACGGATCCGACATCTTCCCGTATGACCCGGAAGAAGCCAAGAAGATCCTTGAGGATCTCAGCGCGACGGACATCGAGATCACGTCGGTGCCGCCGAACGTCACGATCTACACGAAGTTCGCCGAAGTGTTGCAGGATCAACTTGCCGACGTCGGCATTTCGCTCAAAGTGAAGCCGCTACCACCGGCGCAACTTGTCCAAGAGTTCGCAATCGACAAGTCGGCTGAGGCGATGGCCTCGATCGCCACCGTGATCAACGATCCGGAGGCCGTGCACGGTCGGTACCTGACTCCCGATGCGTTGTTCAACCCTGGCGAGACCGATTACAGCGAACTCAACGCCGCCGCAGATGCCGCTGCCATTCCGCTGGATCCGGCTGAGCGCAAACCACTCTACGAGAAGTATTGGGACATTTGGGTCGAGAATCCCACCCACATCGTGCCGGTCTGCATGGTGCACCTCGCAGGCGCGGCGAATGAGAACGTGTCCGGCGTCCAGGAATTGCCGACCGGCAGTCTGGACCTTCGATACGCATCCATCGCCAAGGAGTAGCGACTGTTTGAGTCGAGGTTCCGGTGCCGGGGCCCTTTGGGTCCCGGCACCGCCGTTTCTACACCATCGCAAGAATCTCGCAGACCGGGCTGGGATTGGCTGCCTGCTCGCATCGTCCTCTCTACGCTTTCGCTAGCCATATAAATGGAACACTCGCTACATTTTCCGACGCGACTATCTGAAAGAAGGCGAAAATGCGAAAGCGCCACCTCATGTCGCTCGCCACAGTCACGTCGCTCTCCCTGGTGCTATCCGGGTGCGGCGACGTGGATCAGACGAGCAACCCAGCGGCGACGCGTCCGCGTATACGACCGACGTCCCACTCGCCGATGACTACGACGCCGAGGGTCACA
>JBKEDB010000141.1:0-2586 GCA_047975195.1 Cumulibacter sp.
AACAGCGCGAGATTCTCATTCCATCTGGCTAAGAGCAGTTCCGAAATCGTGGCACATGGGCGCTGTCCTATCTCAATCGCGCGGGGGCGACAGAACGTCCGAGTCGAGGCCGATACCGAATCACAGAGGTGGGCCGCAAGTTGCTCGCCGACCATCCCGAGGGGATTACGGAGAAGCACCTACGCGCCCTGTCGGGCGACCCGAATGCCCCACACACATGGAAAGTCTTCCCGATCCGCAAGGCGATCGCCGAATCTGAGCCCACGGAAGAGTCGGTTCTCGACCCCGACGAACAGGTCGCGTCAGGGGTCGCACGAATCAACGCCGACGTCGCCACCCAGCTACTCACCCGAATCCTGGATCAGGAACCGGTGTTCTTCGAGCAGGCCGTCCTCGATCTGCTCATCGCCATGGGTTACGGCGGCGCCGAGGGTTCCGCAACACGCACACAACTTTCGAACGACGGTGGCATCGACGGCATCGTGGATCAGGACGCGCTCGGCCTTAGCCGCATCTACGTGCAGGCAAAGCGCTACGGGACCGACAACATCGTCGGGCGCCCGGCAATCCAGGCGTTCGTCGGTGCCCTAGCCGGCAACCAGGCGAATCAAGGAGTCTTCATCACCACGAGCCGCTTCAGCGCAGAGGCCTCGACGTATGCCGAACAAGTGCCGACTCGGATCATTCTCATCGACGGTGCTCGGCTGGCTCGCCTGATGATCCGGTACGGAGTCGGAGTACAGGTCAGACAGACCGTGCACATCGTGCAGGTTGACGAGGACTTCTTCGAATGAGCGCCGCCGATCCGCACCATCGCGGAGCACCACACGCCATTCGATATATCGCATTCGATATGTCTCGGCTACGGTAGGACGATGGACATTCGAGCGGCACGAATCGCGGCCGGCATGACGCAGTCGGATCTGGCGCGTACTGCTCACGTCTCGCAGCCCAACTTGTCGGCATACGAGAACGGCCGCCGGGTCCCCAGCGCGGACGTGCTCAACCGGATCACTCGCGCGCTGCGGGTACGACCCTCCGAACGGTTACGTCACAACCGGGAGAAGATTCGATCCATTGTCGCCGAGTACAAAGCCACGGACCCCCGGGTGTTCGGCTCCGTCGCGCGCGGCGATGACCAGCCCGGTTCGGATCTCGATCTGATCGTCAACTTCACCGACGACGCCACGCTGCTCGACGAAGTAGGGCTCCGGCTCGCCCTCACGGACCTGCTGGGCGTCGAGGTGGACATCATCGCCGCCGACACGTTGCTCGGTTCATTTCGCGAGCGCGCCGAAATCGAAGCAGTGCCGGTGTGAGTGCAGACAACGCCAAGGCGCGCGACGCCATCGATGGTGTAATCCAGGTTTGCGAGACCCTGGGCGAACTCGTCGACATGACGATCGACGAGTTTCTCGCGGACATCCGTAGTCAATGGGCTGCAGAAATGGGGCTGATCCGCATTGGGGAAGGGATCAATCGCATTCCGCAATCAATCCTTTCGTCATTCACCGAACAGCCATGGCGGCAGATCATCGGCATGCGTAACTTCGCCGCGCATCAGTACAACGACCTCGACCCGAGACGAGTCTGGCGCACGGTGACCATCGACGTCCCCGCCCTGCGCACCTACCTCGCCGACGTCGTCATGAAAGGGCTGCCGTGAGCAACTTCTCGTTCGTTCGTCAGACCCTCCCGACGATCGCTGAAGACTGCGCTCGCGCGGAGTCCTACCTCGCGTCCGATCCACGCTCGGCCTGCTTCTATTCGCGGCGCGTCGCCGAGCAGATTGTTCACTACCTCTATGATGTCCTCGCGTTGCGAGCGCCGTACCGCAATGACTTGGCAGCGCGCATCGACAATGCGGCGTTCAAGGCAAAAGTGCCGCAGGGGATCACGCAGAAGCTGACCGCGATCCGCCGGCTGGCAAACACTGCCGTCCACGAAGATCGCCCGATCCGCCCGGACGTGTCACTGGCCGTCGTGCGTGAGTTGTTCCAGGTCGTCGTGTGGACGTCGTACCACCACTCTCCGCATCCCGAGACCGTGCCCTTGCACGCCCAATTCGACTCCTCGCTGGCCAGTCGCGCTGCGCCGCTGACAGCGCGCGAAGTGCAGCAACTCGCGGCCAAGTTCGCGGCTCAGGACGAGGCCCACGCCCGCGCGCTGGCCGAACGCGATGACGCCCACCGCGCAGAGATCGCTCGTCTCCAAGCGCAGATCGCCGAGGCGCAGGCCGCCGCGAAGCCCGATGACCGCGACTACAACGAAGCGGACTCCCGCGATATCTTCATCGATCTGCTGCTGCACGAAGCCGGTTGGCCGCTCGATCAAGACCGTGATCGCGAGTACGAAGTCGCCGGAATGCCTAATGCGCAAGGAAAAGGCTTCGTCGACTACGTGCTCTGGGGCGCCGACGGGCTACCCCTGGCCGTCGTAGAAGCAAAGCGAACCTCAAGCTCCCCGGAGATCGGACAGCAGCAGGCAAAGCTCTACGCGGATTGCCTCGAGTCGCAGTTCGATCGCCGCCCGGTGATCTTCTATACGAACGGTTACGAGCACCGCATCTGGGACGACACGGGCGGC
>JBKEDB010000006.1:0-21360 GCA_047975195.1 Cumulibacter sp.
CGGCTGTGGTGATCGTGCTTGTGCTGCTTCAGGTGCTCGGTGAGCGTCTTGATGCGGTCCGACAGCATCGCGATCTGGACCTGCGGCGATCCGGTGTCCGACTCACTGGTCTTGTGCTCGCCGATGATTTCGGACTTCTTCTCCTTGGACAGTGCCATCCGGATCTCCTCATAATGTGATCGCGCGTTCCCCGGTCTTCGTCACGGGGAAATGTCGTTGCCACGCGTGGTCGCGTCTGGACCGTCGTTCAGCATATCAGCCTGATCGCCGCGTGCAGCGAGGGCTGCCTCACGTTGAGCGCGGAACCGGTGCGCCAAATGGGCGTCGCCGGGCAGGAACCAGCGGGCCGTGCTCACGGTCGATATCGGTATGAGTTTCCCCCAGCCGAAGCCCGCACCGCCGTTCATCCCCGCGGATCGCGGAGAGGACGGGCAGCACGATCAAGCCCCGCCCGCACCTACGGACACATCGCTGATGTACACCGTGGTCGCGCCCGCCGCGCCCGCGCGACCGTCAGGGCCGCCTCCGTGGGCGCCACCACCAGGTCGAGGCCCACTTCCCTATCCACCCCGACGCCGTACCGCGCTGATCAACCCTCAGGTCGCCCGGGTACTGATAGCAGGCCTGGCTTTGGTCTGCCTGGTCCTCGGCATCACGCTGGATGGGCCAATCGGCATCGGGTGGGACGCCTTCCTCGCGTGGTCCATCTTCGCATCGGCCGCGGCGATCGCCGTCCTGGCCGGCGCCGCGAGCGAGCATCGAACATGGTCGTGGGGCCTGCAGTTCTACGGCGTGATCGGCTTGTTGATCTTCTGGCTCATCGCTGCGCGACCGATAGCTCCGAGCAACGTCGGATTCTTGATGACCTTCGGCACCGCCCTCGCCGTACTGTCTGCCGTGCGCAACCCAGTCCGTCCGCCGTGGCGCGCGATATTCGGCCCGCGCCAACCGCGTCGGCGGTAGCGCCGCTACGCCGCCGGGGACTACCGTCCTCAGCGGATGCCGAGGATATCGCCCACCGGGAACCAGCCGACGGAGCCGTCGTAGCGCTGTACGCACACCGATGGCGCCATCCCCGCATTACCCATCGCCACCTCCAAGGCAACGGCCTCTGCCCACGGCGCCTTATTCCGGTAGACGACTGCGCGACCGGTGTAAAAGTCCCCGCGTGACCAGCGCGGATTTGCCGGCGCCATCGGCGAGGGATACGAGTCGGGATGAAACTCTGCCGGCGGTACGTGCGTCGGCAGCGCAGCGCTGCCGGTGAGGGCACAGATCTCCTGTTGCAGCGCCGACATCGACTCCGGCAGCCCGGTCGCAGCCGGCGCGTACGGCGGTAGCGAAGGAACCTCGGGAAGTTCAGCGGCCGACCATAGCCGCGAGGTCACCGAGCCAGTGATATTTCGCAAGCCCTCGGCGATGACGAATGGATCGTGCTCGGCTGGTCCCCAGGAGGAACGCCAACCGGCCGCGAACTCAACACCCATGTTCGAGCGCCAGAATTCGTCGTACGAGGTGAGCAACCCCTGAAGCCGCCCACGCTCGGGAACACGCTGCAGCAGGATGTCGTACGGCAGTGGATTTGCGGGGTCACTGGCACCGTATAGCTGCGCGTGCCGCGCGGCGGGATTGAGATCGGCGTGCGTCAGCAATTGACGAGTGAACTGGTCGTAGATGTCGAGGTAATCGTGCAGCGGCCTAAGCAGGCTTAATTCGGCATTGATCCAGCCTTGTGCCCAGCGGGCGTTGATCGGCTCGATGACGTCCAACAGTTGTCGGGCGCGGTCCTCCCACTGCTTGTAGTTCTCCCCCTCGGGAGACTGTAGCCACATCTTGAACTGATAGAACCGCTCGGGAGACAGTTGCGCGTACGCCGTCTCGTACGCCGAGACCAGCGTCGGGGTTGACGATAACGCAGCGATATGCGGAAACGCCGCGAAAGCCTCGGCATAGCGAGCATTCGCGACAGGATCAGGAACGATGGTCTCGATCGGTGCGTAGCTGCGAGGTGGCGGCGCCGCCGGCGGCATCGGCGCGGGCGGCGGGAACCCGCCACCTACGTTCGGTGTCGGCCCATACGACCCAGATTGGTTCATCGGGGGAAATCCATTGGGGTAATCCGGTTGGTTCACTGCTGCTCCCGCACCCTCATCATCCACGCCTCGGTGCGCTCCATGATGTATCGCCATTGCTCGTCGCTAGGCACATGACGCATCCCGGAGAGCTCGACGTACGTGCCGTCCGAGACGGCACCGCTAATCTCTTCTGCCTGGCTCGACGGGACCATACCGTCCTCAGTTCCACCGAAGGCCAACATCGGGGTTCGGATACGGTGCGCCACGTGTACCGGCGAACGCACCTGCCAGCCGTCTGGGGTGAGGATCTCGTCGTAGTAGGTCCGCATTCGGCGAGCGAGCGTGTCGCGGTACAGCGTGGCGATGTTCATCGGCGAGTTCACCGTGATCGCGCCCGTGACCTGCGGAGCGGCGGACAGCCCACGGGCCATCCATAGTCCACCGGCTGAGTATCCGAACAGCCAAATCTCCGAGCATCCCCGCGCTACGAGAACCGCGAGCACAGCAGTGAGGTCGATCTCCCCACATAGCCCGTAGTCGTTCGGGTCACCGGTGGATCCGGGCCACCCGCGATTGGCAACAGACACCGCGTGCCACCCACGATTATGGAAGTCTCGGGCACGATCGGCGTGAAATCGCGCATCTTGACCATGACCGTGCGCAAATACGATCGTCGGAGCGCGGTGCGGCTGCCACCATGCGTACCCGCCGAGCACGGCCTCTCGCGCGACCGCCTCGAACGGCACAGCGTCATCGAGTTCAGGTAGGTCGGCTGCTGGGTCGAGCGCGACGGTCATGCGGGCCGATCCAGGATGGTCCGGGTCGCGACGACATCCTTTTCGATCTCGGTGATCAGTTCCTCACTTGAGGAGAACTTCACCATCGGACGAATGCGTTCGATGAAGTCGACCTGCACCTGTTCGCCGTACAGGTCACCCTCGAAGTCCAGCAAATATGACTCGACCCGTCGCTCGGTCCCTGAGTACGTCGGATTGGTGCCGACTGAGATCGATGCTGCGCGCGGCTCACCGCGCACCGTCATCCAGCCGGCGTACACGCCGTCGGCCGGGATCGCCGAATACATCGGTGGGCGAAGGTTGGCCGTCGGGAAGCCGAGGCCCCGACCTCGCATGTCACCGCGTACGACTAAGCCTTCGATTCGATGCGGGCGTCCTAATGCGGCGCTCGCGCGGCGCATATCGCCAGCGTCCACGCAGGAGCGGATAAAGGTCGAGGAAATGGTGTGCGGCCCCTCGTTGACCAGCGGCAACACCTCGGTCTCGAAACCGAAGGTGCAACCGAACTCGGCCAGCGTCTCGACGGTGCCGGCAGCCTTATTTCCGAAGGTGAAATTCTCCCCCACGATCACCTTCGCCGGATGCAGCCGGGCGATCAGCGCTTCGTGTACAAACTCTTGCGGGCTGAGCCGGGCGAAGTCACGGGTGAACGGGACAACGCACAGCGCGTCGACACCACACTGCTCGATCAGTTCGGCCTTCCGGCGCAACGGCGTCAGGATCGGCGGGTGCGACCCGGGTTTGAGAACTTCTCGGGGGTGCGGGTCAAAGGTAAGCACGAGCGCCGGTAGGCCCCGCTCGACTGATTGTCGAACCGTCTCACCGATCAGCGTCTGGTGTCCCAGGTGCACCCCGTCGTACTGTCCGATCGACATCACGCACCGGCCCCAGTCGGCCGGTGCATTGTCGACTCCGCGCCAGCGCAACATCTTCGACATCACCCAATCGTGTGGATCCAGCCGTGCCTGTCCTCGGTAGAGCCGTGCTGTACGCCGAGCAGGTGGTCGCGCAGCCGCATGGTTACCGCACCGGGCTCGGTGCCGATGACGAAATCCCCGGTGCGCGCCTTGCAGGTATAAACCGGCGTGATGACAGCCGCCGTACCGCACGCGAACGTCTCGGTCATCGAACCACTGGCGACGTCAGTTCGCCACTGCTCGAGTGACAATTTTCGTTCGGTCGCGGTGATGCCGAGATCAGCCGCGGCCTGCAGCAGCGAGCGGCGGGTGATCCCTGGTAGCAACGAGCCGCTCAAGTCGGGGGTGACGATCTCGATGTTCTCGGGGTCAGCGCCGTACACGAAGAAGAGGTTCATCCCACCCATTTCTTCGACGTACTTGCGTTCCACGCCGTCCAACCACACGACCTGATCGCAGCCTTCGTCCGCGGCCTGAGCCTGCGCCAGTAGCGACGCGGCGTAGTTGCCACCGCACTTGGCTTCGCCGGTGCCACCGGGCACCGCGCGGACGTAATCCTCGCTGGCGTACACACTCACGCCGCTGACTCCGCCGCCGAAGTACCCGGCGGCCGGTGAGGCGATCACGCAGAAGATGTATTCCTTGCTCGGTCGGACGCCGAGGAACGGCTCGCTGGCGAACATGAACGGGCGCAGATAAAGACTCATCTCCGAACCGTCCGGCACCCAGTCCCTATCGACTTTGACCAGCGCGTCGCAGGCCGCGACGAACGCCTCGGGCGGCAACTCCGGCATCGCCAAGCGACGCGCGGAGGTGTTGAATCGCTCGGCGTTGGCGTCCGGGCGGAACGACACGATCGACCCATCAGGACGCTGGTATGCCTTCAGCCCCTCAAAGATCTCCTGGGCGTAATGCAGCACGGCCGCAGCCGGATCGAGGCTGAAGGGCTGGTAGGCCTGTAGCCGAGCATCGTGCCAGCCGGCATCCTCACTCCAGCGCACGACGACCATGTGGTCGGTGAACTTCTGGCCGAATGCGGGATCGGCAAGTATCGCCGCACGTTGCTCGGGTGTGGCCGGCTGCGCATTGGGCACTACCTGCAATTCCAGCCCCGCGCAGAGGTGGCTTGGCAGATCGACAGGTAGTTGAGACATGGGCGGCCTTTCTCCCAAGTGTGATGTGACGCGACTCCCCGATCCTAGGGCACTAGAGCATCTAGGCATGATGGGCGTCTGACAACGGCAGTAAGGTCGCACTGTGACGTCCCCTTCGGACCCAGATCTGGTCCATCCCGAGCGCACCGGTGATCCCGTCCGGGCCGTGCTGAGCGCTCATCGCACCGGCCGCCGATTAGCGCTCGCGACCTCGGGGACCACAGGCGCAGCACGGGTGGTGGTACGCACCACCGAGTCATGGTTCTGCTCGTTCGAGGCGTATAGCGAACTTTCCGAAGTCGAGCACGGCGCGCGAGTGTGGGTACCGGGTCCGTTGCACAGCACGATGAACCTGTTTGCATCCGTGCATGCACGCGCCGTGGGAGCGCATCTCGTCACGGCGGTGGAGCAAGCCACGCACGCCTGTCTGACGCCAGCGCAGCTGCACCAGTTCAGCGACCGGCTGCGCGGCGTGCGCGTCACGGTCGCTGGCGACGGTTTGACATCGAGGTTGCGGCAGTACGCCGAGGAGCGTGGCATCGCCGTCGCGCACTATTACGGAGCTGCTGAGTTGTCGTTCGTGGCTGCCGGGGCGGACGCCGCGGACTTACGCCCGTTCCCGGGGGCGCAGGTCGAATGCCGCGACGGCGAAATATGGGTGCGTTCGCCCTACGTGGCGCTGGGATACCAGCACGGGGGCGGGAGCCTGCGCGCTGGTCCGGACGGCTTCTACACAGTCGGCGATCGTGGCTCGTGGGACGGAAAGCGGCTGCAGGTGTACGGGCGCGCAGATGTGGTGGTGACCGCGGGAGCCACCGTGGTTCTCGCCGAAGTCGAGGCCGCATTGAGTGCGGTGGCCAGCGCACCGCTGGCCTTGATCGGCGTGCCACATCCTCGTCTCGGCTCCGTGTTGATGGCGGTACTCACCTCATCCGCCGACCGCGAACCTCTGGTGCGGCACGCGCGCGCGGTGCTACGGGCTAGCGATCGTCCTCGTCGCTGGCTGGTGCGAGAATCACTACCGATGACTGAGGCAGGCAAAGTTGATCGTCTGGCCTTGCGCCGCGACTGCATCCAGGAGGTCGGCCCATGACGGATCGTCCGGTGATCGTGGGCGCATACCGCACGCCGATCGGGACCGCTGGGCGCGCACTGGCGACCGTCGATGCCCCGTCGCTCGCCGCCCCACTGCTGCGGGAACTAGCCGCGGGGATCGACCGAGAGGTCGCCGAGGTGGTGCTCGGCAACTGCATGGGTCCAGGCGGAAATGTCGCGCGGGTCGCGACCCTGGCTGCTGGTCTGGACGACGCGGTGCCCGCGCTCAGCGTTGATCGTCAGTGCGCCAGTGGGCTGGCTGCGATCGAGCTCGGCGCGCGGCTCGTCGCCGGCGGACATTGGCCGGTACTCGCCGGTGGGGTGGAGAGTGCTTCGACCGCACCGTGGCGTTATTGGCCGCCGGTGGGCGACGCCGCACCCGTCCGCTACCAACGGGCCCCTTTCGCTCCGCGCGCGGACCTCGATCCCGACATGGGTTTGGCCGCGGATCTCTTGGCCGAGCAACACGGCGTGAGTCGCCAGCGGCAGGATGAACTAGCCGCGCGCTCGCACCAGCGAGCCTGGCTCTCGCAGAGTGACGGCGTGTTTGCCGAGGAGATTATCGCCGTCGGCGACCTGCGAGTCGATCAGCGACCGAGACCGTCAATGACCACCGCTCGGCTCTCGCGGCTACCGGCAGCATTCCGGGAAAACGGCACCGTCACGGCGGGTAACTCCTGCGGCATCAACGATGGCGCCGCGGTGGTAGCACTTGCTCCGGAAGCGTCAGGCTTGCCTGGATTGCGCGTGCTCGGCGCGGCATCGGTCGGTGTTGACCCTCGCCGTCCCGGCATCGGTCTGGTACCCGCCGTCGAGCTCGCGCTGCGACGCGCCGGTGTGGCCATGGCGGATATCAACGTACTCGAGGTGAACGAGGCATTCGCCGGGCAAGTGTTGGCGTGCTACGACGCGCTCGGCGTGCCAGAGGACTTCGCCTGCGCCGAGGGTGGCGCCTTGGCGCTGGGACATCCATGGGGTGCCAGTGGCGCAGTCCTCATGGTGCGACTGTTCAGCCAGTTGATGCGGTCCGATTCCGGCCACTACGGTCTCGCCGCGATCGCGGCCGGCGGCGGGCAAGGCACGGCACTTGTGGTCGAACGCGTGAACGGGTGACTCAGGCCGGAGCGAACACGACTTTCGCTCGTCCATGACCGTCGACCAACGCGATAGCCCGCCCCTGCGGATCGATCGCGCCGACGATCTCGTCGGGATCACCCAGAGCGTCGATACGGCGTCCAAAACTGAGTTCGCGAGCCTCCTGAGCGCTGAGTTCACGACTCCGGAAGGTACGGCGTACGGCGTCATCCAGCGGTACGACAACGGCGCCTGCCCCCGACTCCACGCGGTCGGCGAGTTCGTCCAAGGTGAGCGCGGCCGCCACGTCAATCTCGCCGATGGCGGTACGGCGCAACGCAGTGAGGTGCCCGCCGACACCGAGTGCGCTACCCACGTCCCGAGCGATGGCACGAATATAGGTGCCTGCGCTGCACCGCACAACGATGTCGATGTCGGCACGGCGGCCACGGGCAATCCCGGTGATGTCGATGGACGCGATCCGCACCTCGCGGGCAGCCAGGTCAACCTGCTCACCGGCGCGTACCAGGTCATAAGCACGTCGGCCCTGGACTTTGATCGCCGACACGGCCGAGGGCACCTGGGAGATGAGTCCGACCTGGGCTTCGAACGCACCACGGATCTGATTTTCGGTGATCGCAGATGCGTCGATCGCGTCGGTAAGCTCGCCGTCCCGGTCATCAGTGGTGGTGCGCTCGCCTAGACGGACCGTGGCGGAGTACGTCTTGTCGTGGCCCATCACGTATCCGAGCAGTTTGGTGGCTCGTCCCATGCCCAGCACGAGCACTCCGGTGGCCATCGGGTCCAAGGTCCCGGCGTGTCCGACTTTTCGGGTGCCGGCGATGCGTCGCACTCGAGCGACAACGTCGTGCGACGTCATGCCGGCCGACTTATCGATGACGACCAGCCCGCCGGTGGCGATATCGGCAACCATCAGTTCTCCGTTTCGGTCTGCGCCGTCAACGCACGATAGAGCGCCGCCTGGGCCGTCACGTAGCCGAGCGCGGCGTCGCGTTCCAGTTTGGGCACGTCACGGGTCAAACTGCGAACACCGGTCGAGACCGGGTTTGCCAGTGCGTAGCACCGCGCATCGCTGTCGGTCATCGCGGTGATTTCTCGCGCGTAGTGCAACCGCCCTTGCGCCATTCCACCGAGTCCGCTGACGATGCTGTTGAGTGCGCGTCGTTCCATCGCGGCGTACCGGCCGTTCTCGTGACGCAACAGCGCTTCCTCGCTCCAACTCACTAACGCCAGCACATGCGTAGCGCCGTCACGGATGGCCCGCATCGCGGGCAGCGGTTCACTCACCGACCCATCAACGTATCGGTGTCCATCGATTTTTACGGGTCCGCCGGCAAAGCCGGGAACCGCGGAGGTCGCTTTGAACGCCTGTTCCCAACGTTCCCGGGTGGATAGTTCGCTCAATGCGACCGGCTGCATCGTGTCCGCGTCCGTGACGATGATCTGCATCGGGGTGCGATGCGCCAGAACCTCATCCCAGTCGATCGGCTTGCGGTGCTCGAGGATGTCACCACTGAGATGGTCAAGCGAGACCACCGGAGAGCGTCGCCAGAGGCGTCGAATATTGATGAACTCCGCTGCTGACATATCTTCGGTGAAGACCCGGCTGGCCGCGTGCCCACGACCGTGGATCATCGCTGCCGCGATGAACGCCCCCGACGACGAGCCGTATGCGACGTCGAAACAGCCCGTCAACCCGGCCTCCTCGAGCGCGAGCACCATTCCCCCGGTTGATCCGCCGCGCATTCCGCCGCCACCGACCACGATCGCCACCGTGTGCCCGTCACCGTGCGCACCGGCGCTGCCGCCCTTGTCGCGGCGCTCCAGGAGCACCCGAAGAACATCGAGGTCTCTGGGTAGGTTCAACGGTTCAGCGGCCATAGTGCAATTGTTTCGCACCAGTGCTCGTTTCAGCGGGCGCACGGTTCCGGCGCAGGTGAGTTATAGCCCACTCGCCGCCTGCACGCCTACGCCGAGCAGATGTCGAACGTCGTGTATTTCCCTGAACGTCGTGACGGTGCCGATCCCGAACCGCTGTGGCGCGAGTCGGTCGGCGCCGAACTACGTGCACAGCGTCACGAACGAGGCGAACGGATCACCGACGTCGCGCGCCGAGCCGGTATCGCGCCGCAGTACCTGTCCGAGGTCGAACGCGGCCGCAAGGATCCGTCGTCAGAGGTACTCGCGGCGGTAGCCGGAGCGCTTGAGGTTCCCCTGGCCGACCTCACTTCGCGCGCCGCGCAGCGCCTCGGTTCGGCACCGACCTGCCTCGCCGCGTGACGCGTGCCCTATGGCTCGGCACGGGTGTACATGATGTCGTCGACAACGCCGTAATCCACCGCGTCGAGTGCCGACAACACCAGGTCACGCTCGGTGTCGCCGCGCACCTGCTGCGCCGTGCGACCAGTGTGCTGTGCGAGTAGCCCTTCCAACAGCGAGCGCACCCGCTCGATTTCCTCGGCCTCCAGGATCAGGTCCGGGATGCTTCCGCGTCCCTCGGCCGCCGGAGCGTGAATCACCACTCGGGCGTGCGGCAGGATCGCCCGACCACCAGGTGCGCCGCCAGCCAATAACACGGCAGCCGTCGCAGCCGCTTGCCCCACACACGTGGTGTGCACCGGTGGCCGAATGAACTGCATCGCGTCGTAGATCGCCAGCATCGCGGGAATTGATCCCCCGGGCGAATTGATGTAGAGATCCACCTGCTGGTCAGGACTCTCCGACTCGAGATGGATCAATTGCGCGATGACCGCGTTGGCGACCCCATCGTCGATGGCCGTTCCGAGGTAGATGATCCGGTCAGCCAGCAGCCGACTGTAGATGTCCGTCGTCCGTTCACCGGCGGCGCTGGCAGTAGTGACGTACGGGATCGGGTAACTGCTCATGTCGACGCCACCATTCCGCTGCGGCGTCGTGACGGCAGCACCGCGCCGAGATCGTCGATGATGTGATCGACGAACCCGTATCGCAACGCCTCTGTGGCGCCGAACCAACGATCACGTCGCGAATCGCGCTCGATTGCCGCGACGTCCCGGCCGGTGTCCTCGGCAATCAACGAGAGCACTGTGTCTCGGGTATCGCGTAGGTCCTCGGCCTGAATCGCGATGTCCATCGCCGTACCGCCAATACCGGCGGACCCTTGATGGAGCAGTACCTTGGCGTGCGGCATCATGTAGCGCTTCCCACCGGTGCCAGCGCTGAGCAGGAATTGCCCGGCGCTGTAGGCCATCCCGAGATTGATGGTGGCAACGTCGTTGCTGATCGCTCGCATCGTGTCGCGAATCGCCAACATGCCGGGGACCGATCCGCTGGGTGAGTTGATCAGCAGCCGAATGTCCGCGGACGGATCGTCCGCCGACAGCAGTATCAGTCCGTGCACGATTCGGTTGCTGTTCCAGTCTTCCAGCGGTTCACCGAGCACGAGGGTGCGCGCGTCGAACAGCGCCTGATACATCGCATCGTCGAGCCCCGACGCGGGGCGTTGTTGTTCACTCATACCGCCCAGCCTCTGCGCCCCGGAGTGCTGATCGCTGCTCCTGCTGCCGTGCGCAGCGCTGCTATCAGCAGAGCGATGCAATGCGGCTGCGTCACTGGAGAGCCGCACGCGATCTGGGCTTAGGCTGTTACCCATGCAGACGCAGATACCCACGCCGTACGAAGACCTGCTCCGGCTCGTCCTCGAGACCGGCACGCCCAAAGCAGATCGCACCGGCACCGGCACTAGATCAGTCTTCGGCCATCAACTGCGTTACGACCTGCGTGACGGTTTCCCGCTGCTGACCACCAAACGAGTCCACTTCAAATCCGTCGCGCTCGAGTTGTTGTGGTTCCTGCGCGGTGATTCGAATGTGCGGTGGCTACAGGACCGCGGCGTGAGTATCTGGGACGAATGGGCCGACGAGAACGGTGATCTCGGACCGGTGTACGGCGTGCAGTGGCGGTCCTGGCCAACTCCGAATGGCGGGCACATCGACCAGATTGAGAAGGTCGTCAGCCAGCTCACCGCCAACCCGGACTCACGGCGGCACATCGTCACGGCATGGAACCCTGCCGAAGTCGATCAGATGGCACTGCCGCCATGCCACGCGCTGTTCCAGTTGTACGTCGCCGAAGGCCGACTCTCCTGCCAGCTGTACCAACGCTCGGCAGACCTCTTTCTGGGCGTGCCCTTCAACATCGCCTCGTACGCGCTGTTGACCCATATGCTCGCTGCCCAGACCGGCCTCGACGTCGGAGAGTTTGTCTGGACCGGCGGCGATTGCCACATCTACGACAACCACATCGACCAGGTACGCGCACAACTCACCCGCTCCCCTAGGCCCTACCCCACGATCATCCTCGGCGATGCGCCGTCGATATTCGAGTACCGGTACGAGGACATCCAGGTCGTCGGCTACGACCCGCACCCGGCGATCTCGGCGCCGATCGCGGTATGAGCATCGGATTGATCTGGGCGCAAGCACATGATCGGGTCATCGGGCGTGAAGGTTCGATCCCGTGGCACGTTCCGGAGGACCTGCGTCACTTCAAAGAAGTCACAGCCAGCGCGCGCGTCGTGATGGGCCGGCGCACCTGGGACTCGTTGCCGGAGCGCTTTCGACCCTTGCCTGGGCGCGACAATGTCGTGATCACGCGACAATCGAACTGGCGGGCCGCGGGTGCTCGCGTCGTCCACTCGCTCGATCACGCGCTCGCTGAGGCAGCCGGTGACGTGTGGGTCATCGGTGGCGCTGAGGTGTACCAGAACGCGATGAGCGTGGCCGACGTCCTGGAGGTCACCGAACTTGATCTCGATATCGCCGGGGACACGCGCGCACCGGTGATCACCTCTGACTGGGTACTGAGCGCGCAGTCACCCGATGCCGGTTGGCATCGATCCTCCGCCGGTGACGGGTACCGGTTCTTGACCTATCGCCGTACCGCGTGAGGGATTGACTTCTCGGCGCAACTCGCACGATTCAGCTCTCGTGCACCCCGACTTACTTGAACTTGTCGGCCCGCATTGAAAGAGTTGGTCATATATTTGGCCACATAACGGGTAGTGGTGACCGCCACAGCAACACGTGAGCGGTCCGGCCCGACAGACTGCATCGAGATCGGAGCATCAGATGAGCGTTGATGGACCCCGTCAGGACGCCGGAAACACCAATCCACTGACCGCAGCGGGCGGTGCACCGGTATGGGACGGCCAGAACAGCCTGACAGCAGGACCACGGGGGCCGATGCTGCTGCAAGACGCGTGGTTCCTGGAAAAGATGGCGCACTTCGATCGCGAGGTCATTCCGGAGCGCCGCATGCATGCGAAGGGCTCCGGCGCGTTCGGTACGTTCACGGTAACCAACGACATCACCAAGTACTCCTCCGCGAAGATCTTCTCCGAAGTCGGCAAGCAGACCGAGATGTTCGCGCGGTTTTCCACCGTGGCCGGTGAACGTGGCGCCGCAGACGCCGAGCGCGATATCCGAGGATTCGCGGTGAAGTTCTACACCGAGGAGGGCAACTGGGACCTGGTGGGTAACAACACCCCGGTGTTCTTCTTCCGCGATCCGCTGATCTTCCCGGATCTCAACCACGCCGTGAAGCGCGACCCGAAGACCAACCTGCGCAGCCCGGAGAATAACTGGGACTTCTGGACGAACTTGCCCGAGGCACTGCACCAGGTCACAATCGTGATGTCCGACCGCGGTATCCCGGCGAGCTATCGGAATATGCACGGTTTCGGTTCGCACACCTATTCCTTCACGAACGAGGACGGCGAGCGGTTCTGGGTAAAGTTCCACCACCGCACCCAGCAGGGCATCAAGAACCTCACGGACGCCGAAGCTGCGGAAATCGTCGGAGCGGATCGCGAGAGCCACCAGCGCGACCTGTTCGATGCGATCGAACGCGGCGACTTCCCGAAGTGGAAATTGTGCGTACAGATCATGCCGGAAGCCGACGCGCTCACGGTTCCGTACCACCCGTTCGACCTGACCAAGGTATGGCCCAAGGGCGATTACCCGCTGATCGAGGTCGGTGAATGGGAACTCAACCGCAATCCGGAGAACTACTTCGCTGACGTCGAGCAGTCTGCGTTCAACCCCGCGCAGGTCGTACCCGGCATCAGTTACTCCCCCGACCGGATGTTGCAGGGTCGCCTGTTCTCGTACGGCGACACGCAGCGCTACCGGCTCGGCGTCAACCATCACCAGATTCCGGTGAACGCCGCGCGCGGCGCCACCGCAGTCAACAGCATGCATCGTGATGGCGCGATGCGGGTCGACGGTAACCAGGGGGCGACGCCGAGCATCACGCCGAACTCGTACGGCCGCTGGGTAGACCAGACCCAGTACCGCGAGCCGAAGTGGCAGATCGAGCCGTGGGCCGACCGGTTCGACCACCGCGCCGACGATCAGGACTACTTCACCCAGCCCGGCGTGCTGTTCCGCGACAAGATGTCCGCAGAACAGAAGCAGGCGCTTTTTGAGAACACCGCTCGCGCGATCAGCGGCGCGTCCCGCGAGACGATCGAGCGTCACATCGCAAACTGCACCAAAGCTGACCCGGCGTACGGCGAGGGCGTACGTAAGGCCATCGAGGCGTTAGAGGCCGCTAGCTAGCCGCACCGACCATGCGGGGGGCTTTTCGCGTACTTCGCGAGAAGCCCCCCGGCGCGTTTCGGCGCGGCGCCTATTCGAGCAGATGCGAGCGACCAAACAGCTCTGCTGCCTGGCGCGCCGTCGGCGATCCCGCATCCAAGTCGGCGCCGGCGGCCACCAGGTGCCGCGCGACGTCATCTTCCCCCTTGAACAGCGCTCCAGCGAGCGGACACTGATCCCGGTTATTGCGCAGATCGACGTCCGCTCCCCTAGCGATCAACATCGCGACCGTATCGCCTCGACCGTGATACGACGCCAGCATCAGCAGGGTGTTCGCATCGGCATCCGCCACGTCGACGGGCAATCCATGATCGAGGAACTCGGCGAGTTCGTCACCTCGCCCTTCTCGGGCGAGGTCCATCGCTATCTGGATAACCCGTTTCGTCTGTTCTGGCGTCAACGCTGGACCATCAGCCACGATCGACGACGACCTTGGTATAGCTCTCGCTGAGATCAACGACGTCTGCGGTGATCTGCACCTGAACATCGCGCGGGTAATGTCCGCCGTTCTTCAGCGCATCGCAGACCAGCGCCGCTAGCGAGGATTTGAACTCGATCGTGCGGCCGGGCAGCACTCTGATCTGCACGTCGACGAAACCACGGCCTTGGCGTACCTGGCCGACCTCGAACACGTCCGCGCGATACGCACGCGCTTTAATTGTCTCTTCGGCGAACTCGCCGGTACCGACCAGCGCATCGATAACCTGGTCGATGGCTAGCCCGGCGTCGAACCCCGGCAGGTTCGAGGAGTGGGTGATCCGCAGATGTGGCATGTCTACCTCCGGAAGTGTGTGCCTGTCTGCGAAGAATAGGCAACCAGGACTGGAGTTGCCACCTCACGCCGCGCTTGCGCTCATCCACCGATCGCCACGTACGCGCCAACCGCCCAGCACGAGGCGCACCACCAGCGAGATGGTCAGCCCGAACCAGATACCACCGATCCCCCATCCGAATTGATAGGCCAGCCAGGCCAAGGGTGCGTACACGCCAGCGTGCGCGACTATCGTGATCGTGCGCAGGATCGCGACATCGTTTGCGCCCATCAATACCCCATCCAGCGCAAACAGCACTCCGGCAATCAGTTGCATACCAGCCAGCCACCACCACATCACGGCAGCCTCGGCGAGCACGTCTGCCGAGGACGCGAACAGTGATGGCGCGAACGGGCGCACGAGCACGAGTACCGCCGCGAACACCACTCCGGCGACGAGCCCTACCCGCGCGCACATCGCAGCGCTCGCCCGCGCCCGCGCCGCCTCCCGGCGACCCAGCGCCTCACCAACCAGCGACTGTGCCGCGATCGCGACGGCGTCAAGGGCAAGCGCGGTCAGCATGAAGAGTTGTAGTCCGATCTGATGCGCGCCCAGCACCTCCGGGCCCATCCGCGAACACAGCGCCGCTGCGAGCACGAACGAACCCTGCAGCGCGAGCGTTCGCACGAACAGATCCCGCCCGGTACGCAACTGGCCGATCATCACACGTCGTTGCGGGCGCAGACTGACCCGCTCGCGCAACAATGCCCGCAGAAAAAGGCCGCCGGTGATCCACTGCGCGACCACGTTGGCGACCGCCGAGCCCAGCAACCCCCAGCCGAGCCCAGTGACCATGATCGGCAACAGAATCAGGCACAGTCCGAAGCCGACGGTGACATAGATCGTGGGCTCGCGGGTGCGTTGTAGGCCGCGCATCCAGCCATTACCGGCCAGCGCCAGCAGGATGCCCGGGGCACCTAGAATCGCGATCCGTAGCCACCCGACGGCGTCGTCCAACGCCGGGGAATCCGAGCCGCCGATCACTCGAGCGATCGGGTACGCCAGCACTTCGACCGCGATCACGATCGCGGCGCCGATGATGAGGGCGAGGATGCTGGCGTTCACGCCTTCCCGGACGGCGCCAGCATGGTCGCCCTCACCGTATCGCCGCGCGGCTCGCGCGGTCGTGCCGTACGCGAGGAAGTTCAGTTGGCCGGAGACCTGCGACAAGACGGTCCCGCCGATGGCCAAACCAGCCAGTGGCAGGGTGCCGAGGTGACCGATCATGGCGGTATCGAGCAATACGTACAGCGGTTCGGCGGCCAGCACCACGAGCGCCGGTAACGCCAATCCCAATACTCTGCGGACACTAGGCGGCGCCGGCTCATCGAGCATGCGCACAGTCTGGCACGGGTCATCTCGCAGACGCGCGCCACAGTGCGTTTCGGCTGCCAGGCGCTGCGGCGCAGTAATCTGGGAAGCATGTCCGCGACCGACCGTACCGATCTGTGGCTGCCTACCGCAGTCACCAGTGACGAGTACGTCGGCCCGTACCGACTGATCCGTAAAGCCGGATCCGGGGGCATGGGCGTGGTGTATCTCGCGGTGGATAAAGACGAACGTCCGGTTGCCGTCAAGGTGCTGCGCGACCATGTGGCGGACGACGCGGACGCCCGGGCGCGGCTACGCCGTGAACTGATGACGATGCGCCGGGTACGCGATCGCTACATCGCCGATGTCGTGGACGCCGATCTCGAGGCCGAGCGCCCATACATCGTCAGTGAGTTCGTCGACGGCCCGCAACTCGATGACTACATCGCCGAGGTCGGACCGCTGGGTCGCGATGGCCTCATCACCCTCGGTCGTGGACTACTGAACGCGCTGGATGCGATCCACGCGGTGGGCGTCGTCCACCGAGACCTCAAACCAGGCAATGTGCTGTTGGAAGGTCACCGTCCAGTGGTGATCGACTTCGGTATCGCGCAGCTCGCTGATGAGACCCGGTTAACCATGACCGGCTTGTTCGTCGGCACTCCGGGCTACGTCTCGCCGGAGACGATATCCGGAGACCCGGCAACATCGGCAACGGACTGGTGGTCCTGGGCGGCAGTGCTCGCATACGCCGCGACCGGCTCCTCACCCGCAGGCAAGGGCCCGGTCGAGGTGGTCCTCGACAGGATCCGCCGAGGCGAGTTGCGCCTGGATACTGTCGACGCCGATCTACGGCCGCTGCTGTCGGACTGCCTGGCGATCAGTCCGTCCGAGCGCCCGCGGAGTGCCGACATACGGGCCCGCTTCGAAACGTACGCCAGTGGCGGATCAACTGGTCCCGCGCGGGTGCGTTCATCCCCAGTCGCAACGCCCGCACCGATCGATGCAGATCCCGTGATCAGCGCGCCGCACCCTCCGGAAGATGACAGCTCCCACCGCCAGACCGCGGTATTGAATGCCCCGGCAGCACCGCACAGCGATGCGTCGACTCCGGACCGACCGCCGGCGATCCGTCGCCCCAGCGAACCGCACGACCCGGTTGCGGTGACGACGCCCGATGATGAGCAGCCCAGAAATCCGCGACGACGGAATGCGCGCGCCCAGGCGCGCGACGCCGCTGCGATGCGGCCCAGACGCAGTCCGGGCCTGGCCACGTTCTGCTTCGGTGCACTATTGACGGCCGCCGCGATGTCCATGCCCGTGGCGACCGGCATATTGCTGCTGTTGTTGTTAACCGCTGCGCGGACGGTGGACGAGTTTGTCGAGAGGGTGCGGTGGCGCGAGGAGATGGGCAGCAGCCATCGACGAGCCAGTGTGTTACAGGCGTTCAGTACGCCGTGGGGCGCGCTGAAAGCGCTTGTGGTGAGCCTGGGTTCGCTGATCTTGCCGACTGCGATCGGCGCCGGTGTCGCGTACGTGAGCGGGCTGCTGATTCCGGACATACTCGCCGTGGGTAGTCACGTCGGCAATATCTCCACTGGCCTCGGCGCGATCGCGGCGCTCACCATGGTGTGGTTCGGGCCCGGCAGCCGGGCAACAAAAGCGTCAGTGTACCGGTGCTTACGGGCTGTCGTCACGACGCAGCAATCAGTGCTCGCCCTCACCTCCGTACTGATCGTCGCAACCGCAGCAATCGCGGTGGTGGTGTACCGGTACTCCGTGCTGGATTGGTTCCCGCTGCCGATCGACCCCACGCGTGGGGGCTGGTAAGGCAGGCTCCACCATCTCGACTTAGCGGGGGCGGACGGCGACGACGAGGTCCCTATGAATCGAGGCATCTACTCGGTGTGCGAACGCCTCGCCATAGTCGGCCACCTGCAGTCCGGCGCTGCGGTACAAATCCTCTACGACGGCCCGTTTCAGCGTGTGCGTGTTGAATGACAGCCCGATCGCCGCACCGGGGCGTAACAACGCCGCCCACGTCGGTAGCGCCGATGCGAGGAGGTCATCGGCGCGCCGGTCGAGATCGTGGCCACGATGCGACCCGTGCGTCACGCCGTACGGCAGGTCGCCGACGATCGCGTCCACCGATGCCTCCCGCACGTACTCGGAGGCGGCAGCGGTGTCGGCCACGATAACGGCCAGGTGCTGCCCCGCACCTTGCTTTTGTGCCGCGCGGTCGGCGTACAACTCAACGTCCAACCGCTCGGCGACGGTGCGCTTGTTGCGGCGCACGGGCGCGAACGTGTGCCTATGGGGCAGGCGGTGGGTGCGCGCCCAGGTTTTCAGGAACGTCGAGTAGGCCTCGACATCCTTGCGGTCGACATCCAGGCCGATGGCGTCCAGCCCGCGCATGACCGCGACGCTCAGCGTCGTGCCGCGCCCGCAGACCGGGTCGAGCACACGGCCGCGACCAGCCGTCAGCAACTGGTGTCGGCCGCCTGCTGCCAACGTGACGTTGAGCAGCAGGATTGTGAACTGTTCGTTCGTCTTTCCGGTGTACTTGGGAATGCTGATCAGATCATCATCGAAATGCGCCCACGCCGGCAGCCGCAGGGGACGCAGCAACTCGTCCTCACGGATGAACAGGGCGTACGGCGCCGAGGACACCGCGACCAAACTCGCGACGGCGCTCTGGTCATCGGCGTCGAAGCCGATGTAGTCAACACCGCCGATCTGCTCAACAGCGACACCGCCGATGGCGACGTCTCGCGCGGCGCAGAGGATCTCCAACTCGGCTGCCAGCAGCCGCGGCGCATCTCGTTGATAAACCCGGTTCGCGGACGGCGCGACCAGCAGAGCGTAACGGCTCACGAAGCGCCGTCGCTGTCCTCGTCGTCCTCAGCATGCCGGTACGGATCGGACTCGCCCGCGAACGATTTACCCTCGCGTGAGCGAGCCAGTTCGGAATCTGCTGCGCGCGCCTTCGCCAACAAGTCGTCGATCGTCGCCGCGTGCTCCGGGATTTCATCAGCGACGAACGTGAGCGATGGCGTGTATCGCACTCCCGTACGTTTACCAACCGTGCTGCGCAGCACGCCCTTGGCCGATTCCAGCGCCGCAGCCGAGGCCGCCTTCTCCTCAGCGGTTCCGTACACGGTGTAGAACACCGTCGCCTCACGCAGGTCGGACGTCAACTTGCTGCTGGTGATCGTCACCATCCCGAGTCGGGGATCCTTCACCTGCCGCTCGAGCGTGTCGGCGACGATCTCTCGAATGCGCACCGCCAGTCGGCGGGCGCGAGCCTCATCAGCCATGTCTCCTCCTCGTGAGGTCGATCTGGGTCAATTCTCTCGCACCGACATTGTTCGAAACGCGCAACGGTGGCCGAACCGGAACCCATCCGGCCGGCCACCGTCGGCTAGTCGCTACGCGCTACGCGCGCGGCTTCTCGCGCATCTCGAACGTCTCGATGAGATCGCCTTCCTTGATGTCGTTGTAGGAGCCGAGGCTGATGCCGCACTCGAACCCCTCCCGCACCTCGGTGGCGTCGTCCTTCTCCCGGCGCAACGACGCGATCGTCAGATTGTCCGCCGCGACAGCGCCATCACGGACGAGGCGCGCCTTGGCGTTACGGCGAATCAAGCCCGACTGCACCATGCAGCCGGCGATGTTGCCCCACTTGCTCGAGCGGAACACCGCACGAATCTCGGCGGAGCCGAGCGCGATCTCTTCGTACTCCGGCTTGAGCATGCCCTTGAGCGCGTTCTCGACGTCCTCGATCGCCTGGTAGATGATCGAGTAGAACCGAACGTCGACCCCCTCGCGGTTTGCCCGCTCGGTGGCCTTGCCCTGGGTGCGCACGTTGAAGCCAAGCACGACCGCGTCGGACGCCGTCGCCAGGTCGATGTCCGACTCGGTGACCGCGCCAACGCCACGATGGATGATCCGCAACGAGACCTCGTCGCCGACCTCGATCTTCAGCAGCGCATCCTCCAGCGCCTCGACGGTGCCGGAGTTGTCGCCCTTGATGATCAGGTTGAGGTTCTCGACCTTGCCCTCTTCGAGGGCCTTGTTGAGGTCCTCCAACGAGATGCGACGCCGCGACTTCGCCAGCTGCGCGTTGCGTTCACGCGCCTGACGACGTTCGGCGATCTGGCGGGCAACGCGATCCTCATCGACGACCAGGAACGTGTCACCGGCGCCAGGCACGGAGGTGAAACCGAACACCTGCACGGGCGTGGAGGGGCCCGCCTCGGTGAGGTTCTCCCCGGAATCGCCGACCATCGCGCGTACGCGTCCGTGCGCGTCACCGGCGACGATCGAATCGCCTACCCGCAACGTGCCGCGCTGCACGATTACCGTCGCGACCGAACCCCGGCCGCGGTCCAGGTGCGCCTCAATAGCGACGCCCTGGGCCGACATCGCCGCGTCGGCTTCAAGCTGCAGGGACGCGTCCGCTGTGAGCAACACGGCCTCCAGTAGCGATTCAAGGCCCTGCCGGCGCAGCGCCGAGATCTCTACGAACATCGTGTCGCCGCCGTACTCCTCGGCGACCAGACCGTATTCAGTGAGCTGCGAACGGATACGTTCCGGGTTCGCGCCCTCCTTGTCGACCTTGTTGATCGCAACCACGATCGGCACCGACGCCGCCTGGGCGTGGTTGATCGCCTCAACCGTCTGCGGCATCACACCGTCATCAGCGGCAACCACCAGGATGACGATGTCCGTCGTCTTGGCGCCACGGGCACGCATCGCGGTGAACGCCTCGTGACCGGGGGTATCGATGAACGTCAAGGCACGCTCGGCGCCCTCATGTTTGGTCGTGATCTGGTAGGCACCAATGTGCTGCGTGATGCCACCCGACTCGCCGCCCGCGACATCTGCCTGACGCAAGGCGTCCAACAACTTGGTCTTGCCGTGGTCGACGTGACCCATAACGGTGACGACTGGCGGACGCGCCACCAGGTTCTCCGCATCGGCGTCGGCACCAAAGGTGATGTCGAAATCGTCGAGCAACTCGCGGTCTTCGTCCTCCGGCGACACGACCTCGATCTTGAAGTTCAGTTCGGCTCCGAGCAGTTCGAGCGTGTCGTCGTTGACCGACTGAGTCGCCGTCACCATTTCACCGAGGTGGAACAACGCGGTCACCAACGACGCTGGCGAGGCGTTGATCTTCTCGGCCAGGTCCGTCAGCGATGCGCCGCGCGACAACCGCACCGTGGAGCCGTCGCCGCGAGGAACCTGCGCGCCACCGATCGACGGAGCATCCATCTGGTCGAACTCTTGCCGGCGCTGCTTCTTGCTCTTACGCCCACGGACCGGTCCGCGGGCACCCGGCTTACCGAATGCACCCGCCGTACCGCCGCGACCGCGACCACCGCCGGGACGACCCCCGCCGCCACCGGGACGGAATCCACCGCCACCGCCACCGGGACGGAATCCACCGCCACCGCCACCGGGACG
>JBKEDB010000051.1:0-5450 GCA_047975195.1 Cumulibacter sp.
AGCGCGGGGACGACATGGTCTCCAAGGGCAAGATCGACTTCGCCACGGGCTCACCCCCGCAGCGCGGGGACGACTTCCGGGCGACGTTCGGCACGTCCGAAGCCAACGGCTCACCCCCGCAGCGCGGGGACGACAGTAACTGGCTAGGGTCTTTGTCGAACCGTCCCTTGAATTTACATCACTTCCGCGCGCGTCGGAGGCGTGCGGCGGTACTCCATCCAGCGCGCAGGCTGGGGGAAGCTTCAGGATCGGCTGGGCGCCGGATCAACGTCAGTCCATCGAGGTCAACGGTCTCCCAGGCATGTTTGTGGACACGGAAGTCTAGGCCTTGATCGCCTTTCCGGTTGAACACCATAAGCGCTCGACCGTCTTTGCACATTTCGACGACCTGAATCCATAACTGATCTCGAACACGTGCCGTGACGCGACCACAGAACACTCCTGGGCTTACCTCAAGAAGCCAGCGGGTGAGATGTCCACGCAGCCCCGCGGGGCAGGCGGTCAACACTATGACTACCACGGTAGGTCCACGTCGGCGTAGTTCTGCCCGGCAGCGACTCGAGTATGGGTATCCCAGAGTTCGAGTACGTCGATGTCGAAGTCCCGCTCCTCTTCCCCATCGGATCCCAGCAGGAGGTGGAGGTCCTTGGTGCATCGCGCCAGTAGGCCTGCCTCATGCATCGCGTCCCTCATGCGTCGGCGAACTTCACCAGGCAGATCCTCGCAATTCTTCGCGGCAACAGAAAAGGCCACGGGTACTGCGATGTCCATCTTGTACAGGTCGGCGACGTCGTACACGAATGACCGGTCGTGGCCCGTATGAACGAAACCCAGGGCCGGACTGCATCCCAGCGCCACGACGACGGCGTGAACGACACCGTAGAGGCACGATGTTGCCGCGCTCAAAGCTTGGTTGAGTTCGTCCCCGCCCGAGAAATCGTCGCGCTGGTAATTTCGTGATTTCCACTCGACGCCATACTCGTCCGCGTGCTCGCGATACAGTCGCCTGACTCGCGCTCCTTCCCGCCCTCGCAATTGTTGCATGGTTAGGTATTGAACGTCCTCGCCGGGGAAACGCATTGCATACATCTGCCGCGCCACCTTCAGGCGACTTGACTGGTTCGACACGAGAGATGCCTGTGCTTCCAACAGCCTGCTTGTCCGAGCGAGGGGACGGCCGTGCGCGTAATAGCGGACGCCCTGTTCGCCGACCCACACGCAGCAGGCCCCGCTGTCGGCGAGCAATGTCATCGCCTGATGGCTGATGCTCGTTCCTGGCCCCAGCATCACGGACGCGATCGTGGCGGCGGGGACATGAACCACTCCCCGCTCGTCTTGCACCGTGATCGCGTTGCTCTCGCGATGCACGATGGCGTGTTCGAGGTACAGAAACGTAATGCGATCGGTGATCCTCGATAGCTGGCCGACGGCTGCGGGTGGCGCCCCGGGAATGGGTCTCATCGCTCACGAGCAAGAGTCATGAGCCCGCAGCCGTAGCCCTTCGCTGAGCCAATGCCTAAGACGAGTGACTGCCGCAGGCGCTGGGGATCGGTGACGTCCATGACCCCCTCGAACGCGGCAGTTCCCAGAGTCACTAGGCGACTTTCAGGCCCTCCTCGTCGGAACTTCTCGGTGCGGACCTCGGTTACCTTGACATTCGGCCCGTGCTCCCCAGGAACTACGGTAAATCCGAGCTTCGCTGAGCGCGTCAGGAGCCAGTTGACCTGCTCCTCCACGCGAAGCAGGGAAACACGACTGCCACGACCCCCCTCCTGCGGACGGACGCTCCTGACCGGGTTCGCTCGCAGCCGGAACACCCAACGTTGATTTGCTTCCAGACGCTCTAGGAGCGGCGAGTAGTCGGCTGTTCGCCACACCGGTTGTGACGGCCAACCGGCTTGGTCGGCCATCGCCTCCAACGAGGGTTGCACCGGGCTGACGATGTAGAGGTCGAGCCGTTTCCGCTCCGGACTGTCCAGCCGCCATAGGATTCGGCCCTGGTTGGCGGTCCCCGGAACAAATGAAGAGAGTACCGCAGCATGAAGCCGCTGCGGCGACTCTACGAGGGTCCGCGTCGACCGACGCTGTGGATTGAGCGCCATGTGTGTCAGATACATCACGTTTCCCTTCCCGCAGCTTGAGCTTCTGCGATCCAGTCCGTTCCGGACACAGGACGAGGCGCGTCCCTGCTGTCTGAATTGACCACCACCACGGGATTGGCGTGAGCTACCTCGCGCCAGCCGTACTCCCGCCGCTCTGGGCTGAAACTCAAAGGCATGTCACGACGCGTCTCAAGCGGACGTTGGTCGGCGGGCTCGGCGTCTACAAACAGTTCCAAATCGACGTCCGGTGGCTGGCCACGCCGATGCCACCTCGACGCCTCCCAGGGGTGGCCCCGAAGCGCTGCTTCGAGGCCATCGTCGACGAGGCTGAGGAAGACAGGATCTGTCACAGGGCAGGTGCGACGGCCTAGATACAGCGGAAACTCGGGCCGGCGTACCCGCTCCGCTAGCGCCTCAAGCAGCGCTCTGTCTCCTTCAAGCCCGGCGACGAAGACCGCATCGGCGATGTAATAGCGATACGACAACGGCATCGATCTCCCGGTGTCCCAATCGATCGCGGTCTGGAAGTCACGCTGGAGTGATCCTGGTTGGTCGACGCGGACCCCGAAGCGTAGACGCGTGAGGTCTTCGATCGGATCAGTACGCCTGCGTCCATCGGCGGCTGCCAGCAGCCCCAGAACCCCGCTCTTGGTTGGCATCATCCGGGTGTCTCGCCTGGTGAACCTGCTCGCGTCGCCCCATGACTGCATGGGCCCGGCGAGCCGCAGCAGCAGGACGGTCACGGCTGATCCGCGGTCTGTCGGGCGCGGTCGGCCACCGCACGAGCGAGACGATCGAACGGCATCGACTCTCCGAGCGACGCAAGGGCGTCGGTGCGGGCCCCGACTCGAGTCATCCATGTGTCGGTCGGAGCATCGCCGTATGCCTCTGTCACCCGGACGGCATAGTCGGCGAAGGCTTCGCACGAGCCAGCCACATAGCCTCCATGGCCACGCACCGGCTCCTCGAAAGCACCGACCAGGTTCACCGGACGCTCCCGACGCGCCATCACCACAACAGCATCAGGGGCGGTGCGGTTGGCGAACGTGTTCTGCTTGCCGGTGGGCATGCTGGTCGCGAAGGACCTGACAAACGCCTCAACCGCCCGAGCCATCGCTTCCGTGTCGCCGAGGTTGCGGCGCAGTTCGTCGACGTTGATCGTCGCGTACCGGTACAGCGTCGCCGAGTCGAACTCGATCGTGCCGATCATGCCGGCACCAGTCTCCTCTGCCGGATTCTTGTCATCGACGGCCGTGTCGTAGTCGAACTCGGTGGTGACTGCGTGAGTGCCGATGGCATGGGCCACCTGACAAGCAGCGTCAACGTTGAGATTCGCGTCGTCGGCCACCATCCTGCCGAACAACGCCACATCCACGCTGTGCGCTTGGTTCAGGGCGTTCTTCGCTGCACGGGTATCCACCTTGCCGTCCTCCGCCTCGGCCGCGACGGCGGCAAGGAGGCCGAGTTGAACGTTGCTGAAGAAGACCAGGTATTCGGTCAGTGGCTGGTCGCCGTCCTTGGCCTTGCGTCCGGCCTTGACCTTGAGTCCGGCTGCCTCGAGCGCCTTGACAGCGAGATCGGACGCTGTGCCAACGGGCATGTCGGGCGCGAGTTCTGTGATGCGCTGGGTCAGCAACTCGACAGCCCGCTTGGTGCGGACCCCGAGTTCGCTCGCGTCAAGCGCGTTGGAGAAGTCACGTCGGGCCGCGCGCTTCCAGGCCTGGCTGCTCACTCGGGCGCGCCGGACTCCCCCATACAGGGCGGTTTTCGGGCTGCCGGTGTCATCCCGGTTCAGATTGCTCGGCGGCACGGACTGGATGACGTGGATGTCGATGTGCAGGGTCATGTCGTCTCCTGGTTGGTGGTCTTGGGATTGAAGTGCAGGTCGCGTCCCCAACGGAAGAGGACGCGGTCGGGGGAGCGGCGCTCGTCGGCCAGGTCGCGTAGATCGAGCGCAAGGAGGCCATAATCGAGGCCGATGGGTGGGGACTCCGCCCGCATCAGTTGGATCACGCCGCGCAGGAAGTGGAGGCGTCCGGCGAAGTCGTTGGCGAGCGACACCTGATGGAAACGCTTGATCGTGGAGGGATCGAGGTCCTCCTCATGGGCGCGGGCTCGTGCGAGTCGGCCCACCGCCAGGCCGAGCGACACACCTGGCTGATGCACTCCCTCGTCGCCGCTCTGCTGATGCAGTGCGTACAGCACGAGCGATGCATGCACGGCTCGTTCCGCGGGTGTGGGATCGTCGCCGTGCCTCGGTCCGACAACCTCATCCGGCAACCCGTCGAGAGTCACCGACCACACGAGCGGTTCCGCACCCACGTCCGCTGGGTCGCACCGGCGCAGCCGGGCCAGGGTGGCGACGGCGTGCGGCTCATCTTTGAGGAACTGGGCCTGAAGGCTCTGGACGCGATGAGCGACCGCGTCGTAGAGCGGATCGCGTTGCCTAGTCGTTTTGGTGGTCGTCGTCATGTCAGCACCTTTTGTTGCTCAATGGGGACGGGGAATGCCTTTGCGATCGCCGACCGGAACCAGATGGAGGCAAGGCCAGCGTCGAGCAGAATCGTCTGGTCGGTGCCTTGACGAGGTACCTGCCGGCCGATGATCGCGAGGGGGCCGGCGTCGTGCACCAGGGCGTCCCCTTCGCGACGCAGCACCCTGGACGCCGTCAAGGCCCATTCATCCTTCGCCGCCTGGAGGTTCTCCGGGTCGATCAGGTGTGAGATCCAGCGACGGAAGGGAAGGTCGAGCCGGGTGTAGCCGCGCTCGAATGCCTCCTCGCGGCCAGCGGATCCGTCGCCGCCCGCCGCCCGGTCGAGGTTGCTCGCCAGATTGACGAGGGCCACGACGCCCTCCCTGGCCCAGTCGGCGGCATACACAGCTGCCTGGGCGAGCACGGGATCGGTGAGGGCGGCAACGGGTGCGGTGAGCCGGTCGTCGATCGCCCCAGCGATCGTGGCGTTCTGGTTGCCGTATTCGAAGCCCACGATCCACAGGTCGACCGGGTGCGTTGCGGGCAGCGCTTTGTCATGGCGCAGCGTGCCGAGCCAGTCGATGACGCCGGCGCGACGATCCTGCTTGTTGCCGTTGGCACGGAGCAGGAGTGGGCCGAGCCCTCGCCAGATCCTTCGCGTGGGGTCGTGAGTGACGGGCATCAGGACATCAGTGCCGGCTTTGGACTGGTTCTTGCTCCAACGCCAGGCAGCCATCGGCTCCACGATGTGCCGGTTCTGAGGCCCGAGCTTGTCGCCATTCGAGATCTGGACGTCAATGACTCGTTGACCGTCCGTGAACAGCCGTAGTCGTCGGGAGGGCCAGGTGAACACGTCCGCTGGTCCTCTGGGTTCG
>JBKEDB010000049.1:0-3086 GCA_047975195.1 Cumulibacter sp.
AGCGCGGGACGCGCACACCACGAAATTGTCCCCGGGGCCGTCTCCCACGTGACGGGAACAAGGTCCTCCCGAAACGGCAGCGGATGAGCGCTAGAAAGGGCGACATCATGTTCTATTCATGCCTCTCCGTGGATCGCAGGCAGGAAGACCGGGCGTCGGACTGGCTGATGGCCATGACGGACGACGACCGCCTTCTACTCGCGTGTGATCTCGCCCGCGCGCACCGCATAGGCGGCTCCCTTGCTGCGAAGGTGATCATGTGCAGGTGGCGCCGCCGAGCTGTTCGGAGGCTCGAGGAGTCGGTGCCGAAGGATAGCAAGGTGTTGCAGTGATCCGGTACATATTCCTGCCCGCGCAGGTCGCCCGCTTATTGATCGCGCGCAACGACGTGTCTGCAACTGACGACCCTCGGCTGTCGAGCGACGTCCGATGACAGCGACCGCCGCAGCGCCAGAGGCTTGCTCGGCTGATGACCCGGACGGCTCCCCGCGGAACAGTTCGTGGTTGACGTTCGAGACGACGGCAGGGCCCTAGTGTCGATCTCCACACGGGCAGTTGCCGCGTGGCTAGAACGACTGCCGGGCGGTCGTGTACGTGCGCGACGCCACGACTGGGTGGGACGCTGCGTGGTGAGCGAAGCGGCTGCGATCACGTCGCTTGCGGGTGCGTGGCCGCTGCTTCGCGCGCCCCGCGAAGTGACCCGTGAGCGAGCCGCTGGATCTTCTCAATCATTGAGATCCCGTGCGGCCGCTGCGTGGACGACCCTCACCTTGGCTGCCCTGATTGTGACTGCAGCTAGCGGTGCTCCGGCGCAGGACTTGCCTCAAGCGACTACAGACCCGGTATTCGGGTCGCAGGGCATGAACTTCGCGGCGTCCGACGGTGTGACGGCACCCGAGGTCGCAGTCCAGCAGATCGTCATCGCGCCGACGATTGAAGTGAATGCCTGGGAACACGTGTCGTGGACGCGCTATGCCGCTGTCAACGCACGGACCTTCGCCGCGCCGCGCGCGGGTGCCGAGGACTTGGGCACACTCGTGACGGGAACACGCGTGACAATCGACAGGACCGACTCTGACGGGAAGTGGGCTCGTCTGACGTCAGGCGGGTGGGTTCAGGTCAGCGCCCTTGCTGTCGCTGATCCCACCTACGTGCCGCCCGCGGCGGTGGAACTCGGTGGTTCGGGGGCCTCGTCTTCTTCGACGGGTGCGGCGGGATCGTCGACCGCGAGGCAGTCGCCTCCGGATTCTTCCGCGTCTTCGTCGTCTCGCGTGTTCACGCACCACGTATATGCGTCCGGTGCGGGCACCAGTCAGGATTTGGTGGACGCCTGCAAGGGAGCAGTACAGACCGTCTTCTCCACGGGTGTGTCCATCGCCGAACACCGCCACTGCGGCGGCGCATGGGTGTTGGGTCTCAACGTGGGGGACACGGTCAAGTTAACGGGGGTGGCGGCCGGGACGTACACCGTGGTGGCGACCAAGAGCGTTCCAGTGAACGGCCCAGCGAGCGTGCTGGATGGCAAGACCTGGCTTCAGACGTGCTGGCCCGATGGCGACCGCATGCGGCTGGTGCAGGTGGTCAAGCAATGACACTCCGATCCGTCCGCCAGCGCTCGCCTACGTATTTCCTGACCATCGCTACGCAACGATGGCGGTGAGCACACTGCAAGTTTGTAAATCTCTCCGCTATGCACCGGGCAGCCGGTCCTGACGACCGATGATAGGTTGATCGAAACACCGCGTGGGCGCCTCTCGACAACCCGTCTCACGGCGGTCTATCTGTTGCAACTTGCACAAAAGGATGGTTGAAATGTTCGAACCCCTGGCTTCACGCGCCGTGCGATCTCGGCGCCCGTGGGCTTTTGCTTTGCTCGGGTTGATCGCCGCGGCGACGATGGTGCCTGCGGGTAGCGCCGAGGCGGACGACGGTGATTTTGCCTTCGGTAGCGTGTACGCGGACGCGAACAAGGACGGCGTGCGCGACATCCAGTGGGACCAGGCAATCCCGGGGGTCGAGGCAGTGTTGTTTGACGCCGACGGTACCGAGTTGGCCACCACCACCTCGGATGTCAACGGTCGCTGGGCGTTCCGCACCAGCGACCTCCCCGAGACTGCCCTGAACGACCCCTTGGCGCAGTACACGGTGCAGTTGGACACGGGCGCAGGCGGCTACTTCGCGGGTCACACGGAGATCGGGTCCGATAATCGTTTCATCCGGGATGTTGACGAGCCGAACCTCTTAACCTCGGAGCCCTTCCTGTATGTCGTGGGGTCGGGCACCGAAGTCAACGCCATGGTGATACCGGTGTGGCAGATGGACACCGCGCTCGTGAACGACCCCGCTGGCTGGAACGGTAACGCTGTATACACCGGTGTCGCAGAGTTTGACCCCAGCGATGATGAACCTGGCTGGGACTCGTCCGTCTCGAACGACATTGTGCGTTCGGGTGACACCGTGAAGTACCTCTGGAACGTGACGCTCGCCGCCGATGAGGCCATGGCTGCTATGGTCAAGAATGTGGTGTTTGAGCAGACCCTCGAGCTCCACAATGGCAGCAAGGTGTCGTTTGATTCGATTCCGGCGAAGTGCCAGGCCGCAGGTGAACCCGAGTCCCGCATCGTGGCGTATCCCTCGGAGAAGGTTCTGAGTCCGCGCGAAACGCCGCCTGACGGCACTACGTCCGTGACCCTGTACTGCAACCTCGGCGAGATGGGCGATTCCCTGACCGCACAGACGCTTCCGGTCACTGCGTGGGTATCGTCCGATTCGCCCAACGGATCGAGTTTCACGTCCACGGCACGTACTTACGGTCTGGACGCCGAGACGGGCAGCTACGTCACCGCACGCCCCGACAACGGCATCGAAAACGGACCCCTTAAGATCACGTCCCTGTCACGCTACGACCTAATGAAGACGGTGTACACCTCTGGTGCGGGAACGTCGATTGTTGACGGCGAAACCGTTCGCGGTCGAATTGTGTACTACAACGTTGCGATCACGACCGACCAGACCAAGGGTCGCCAAGCGCTCGAAGACCCGATCACCATCACCGAAGATTTCTGGGCCGAATACCTGCCTGGCTC
>JBKEDB010000166.1:0-3213 GCA_047975195.1 Cumulibacter sp.
TCGCTGTCGCGCATGGCCAGATACAGCGCCTCATGGATCCGCTCCAGCGTGCCGTCGTAAGTCCAAAGGTCGACATAGCTCCAAACCGTGCTGCGCGGCGGAAAATCCTTCGGCAGATGCCGCCACTGGCAACCCGTCTCGAGGATGTAGAGAATGCCCTGCAAAACCTCGCGAACATCAACGCTGCGCCGCCGCCCGCCCCGTTTCGCCGCGGGAATATGCGGTTCAATCAACGCCCATTCTGCATCGGTCAAATCGCTCGGATACCGCAAGCCACGCCGATCATACCGCTTCCTGTCCGCCTCGTTCCACATCCGGTGCCTCTCCTTTGGGGTTTTGGAGAGGGGATCATAAAGGACTCATCGGAAGAAAGATCTTCGCGGACAGGGTCTTAGGCCTACCTGTGTCGAAACCAAAAGGCTTGCCGGGCCGCGCATGATGCTCGCCCGTAGCCACTCGGGGCGCCAACAGCAGCCTTGCCGCCGCTGTTCCAGTGGGTGTGAAGGTGCTGCGAGCGAAGGTGGCAACTGGAATGGCCGGCACCGACGGGCGGTGCGACCAGCCGTTTCACTTCATCTTGTAGACATGGCGGGCCGTCCCGGAGAAAAGGGCGGTCTTTTCGGTGTCGGATGCTCCGGCGACGATGGTCTTGAAGACGTTCCAAATCCCGCCATATGTGGTGACTTTCTGGTCCACCGGGAAGTTGCTTTCGAACATGCAGCGCTCTGCCCCGAATGCTGAGATGCAGGTTTCGATATAGGGCGACCAAGCCGTGACAAGCGTTTCGAGGGTCTGAACCCCGACCGCGTTTGACGGCAAACCCACGCGGGAGTTCGCAATGCCGCCCAATTTCACATAGACATTCGGGAGGGCGGCCAGACTAACGATCTCCGACCGCCAGTTGTCAAACGGATCGACACCGGACAGGCCGCCGCAGTGGTTCAGAACTATGGTTGCCTCGGGCACGGCACCGGCCAGGTCGACAAGTTCCGCCATCTGCGGATAGAAGATCGAAGCGTCGAACGCGAGATCATAGCTTGCGAGGCGAGACAGACCCTCCCGGAACTTGCCATCCTGCATCAGGCCCTTCGGCGCGAATGGCCGGAAGCTGTGGTTGACCTGTGACTCAGGGTGCCAGACCAGCGGTCTCCGGATCGACTTGAGCCGTCCATCGCCCGCGTCGACAAGAGCATCGAGTTCCCGTTCGACTGCCGCACCATCGGCGAGTTCGGCGCGACCGACGATGCCTTCGCAGACACGCTCAGACCCGTAGTCTCCGGTATCCGAAAGCCGGCCCAGGGTGGCGGCAAGCTCGACCTCGCCCCGCGTCCGCAGGTGGTCCGGGCCAGTCAGGCGGTAGGCCTGGCTGCATTCGACGAAGACTGTGGACAATATGTTGTGGCCACAGTCGAGGTCGGCCACATACTCATCCAGCATGTAGCGCGCACCGGTCGGGTGCCAGTGATTACTGGTGAAGAAGTGGTGGTGCGTGTCGATGATCGGAAGGTCCGGGTCGAGGATCGCGATTTCCGTCATTTTGTCCTCCTGAATGTGCCTGAGAGGGCTTCGTTGTCAGCTTCTCACTCGAACGGCGTCGATATCCTTGGCGGACAGGTTCACGGGCGGAAGGCCCGCCTTTTCTACCTGCAGCGTGAGGAACGCCTGGCAGTCGCGGGACTCCCAGCCCCGGTTCAGTGCCTCGGTCATCTCCTCGCACACCGTGTTGCACAACTTCATCGGGACATTCGTGTCGCGACCGATCTGAAGCGCCAGTCGTGCGTCCTTGAGGGCGAGTTTGAGTTCGAAGTTCGCGGGGTCGAGGTTGCCGGGAAGGAATCGGGTCGCGATTCCGTCCAGTGTTCTCATGTGCCCAAGTTTGCCCGATCGAAGGGCCTCCCAGAGCGGCAGGATCTCGATGCCCGACTTGACCCCCATGGTCAGCACCTCGACGATCACGGCATTGATGGCATTCGACGCCATGTTCTGCGCCAGCTTGGTGATCGTCCCGCTGCCGATGCCGCCGACATGCATGTTGCGCTCGCTCATTGCATCGAGCACCGGTCGATACTTCTCGTATAGCGCATTGTCCCCGCCGACCCAGAAAATCAGATCGCCGCCGGCCGCGTTTGCCGGCCCGCCGCCGACCGGCGCGTCGAGAAATGCCGCACCGCGTTCGCTGACCCGGGCCCCAAGGTCGCGGATGAGCTTGACGTCATTGGTTGAGAAGTCGAACCAGACCGAATTCTCGTGCAGGCCGGCAAGCAGGCCGTCCTCTCCCTGGGCGACGCTTTCAACATCAGCCGGCATTGGCAGGGAGGTGAAGACCAGGTCCGCCTGTTCGGCAACCTCCCGCGGGGACGCGGCCCATGCGGCGCCCTTGTCCATTGCGACCGCGGCCGCCTGTTTGGCGATGTCGTGCACCACGAGGCTGTGGCCAGCCTTCTGTAGGTTGTCAACCATGCCCCGGCCCATCTTGCCGAGCCCCACATATCCGATCTTCATGGCTGAATTTCCTCCGCATTGGTTGCATGTCTTCGGCAAGACACATTCCGGGCGCAGATCCGCGCCACTTCATTCAATATAGTTCATATAGATGATATTATTTTTTGGGTCAATTGCTCTCGACATCCTCGCGCCTCCGTTTCAGGATGGAAAGGCCGGGAAATAGATGCCGTGACCGCCCCGGGGCCAGGCTGCCTCGGGGCGGTCAGAGGTCATGTGCTCAGGTCAGCGCAAGCGTGATCTGCGGGAAGGCCAGCAGCAGCGCAAGGATGATGAGCTCGGTAACCAGGAACGGTATCACGCCCTTGAAGCTGGACTTCATGTCCGTCTTGGTCACCGAGGCGGTCACGAAAGTCACCAAGCCAAGGGGTGGCGAGACGATGCCCACTTCGGCCGTCTTGATGATGATTAGGCCCCACCAGACCGGGTCGAACCCGAGACCGACCATGAGCTGGGTCGAAATCGGTGCGGTCAGGATCAGGATGGCGGCTTGGTCCATGAACATCCCGAGCACAAGGTAGATCAGGACGACGATCAGCATGACCGTGTTCGGCGAGAATTCGCTTTCTGCGATCCAGGTCAGCATCGTGTTGGTGATCTGTGTGAACGAAATGAAATAGCCGACCACGTGTGCGCTAAAGATGATCGTCATGATCATCGTCGTGATCCGGAGGGTGCTGCCCGTCGCGTCGAAGAAATTCCGCCGGTTCA
>JBKEDB010000009.1:0-2576 GCA_047975195.1 Cumulibacter sp.
GTTACGAAAAATACTAGAGAAATCACAAAGGAAAGTCTCCCTTTGACAATTTTTGATACTCGCGGTTTAGAGATGAAAGACTTTTCCAACACTATTGATGAGTTAGAAAAAATTATTTCAGGAAGATGTACGAATACTGATTCAAATAAACATATACATGTAGCTTGGCTGTGTATTCAAGAAGATGGAAGGAGAGTAGAAGAAGCTGAAATAAACTTACATAACATGTTAGCAAAACATGTTCCGTTAATCTCAGTCATAACAACAGCACGTTCTGATGGAGGTTTTAAAAAAGAAGTTTTAGAATTGTTACCCGAATCAAGAAATATTATACGAATTCGATCTATAGAAGAGGAACTTGATGAAGGTTTTACGCTTCCACCAATGGGGCTAAAAGAATTGATAGAAATCACATCTGAAGTTATTCCTGAGGGAAAGCGTAGAGCACTTGCAGCATCTCAAAAAGCCAATTTAAAATACAAGAAAGATCGGGCTCATAAAGTAGTTGCAAGTGCTGCAACAGCTGCCCTTGCAGCAGGTGCTAATCCAATTCCAATGACAGATTTAGCTATTCTTCCTCCTATACAAATAGGGATGATTGCAGGCATTACTTCAGTTTTTGGGATAGAACTATCAAAAGGCACTTTATCGGCTTTGATTAGTTCTGCGATTGGCGTTACTGGAGCATCTTTTGCTAAACGTGCAATTATTACAAATTTATTAAAGCTTTTTCCTGGAGTTGGAACGGTTGCAGGAGCTGCAATTTCTGGAGCAACGGCAAGCGCACTTACGGTAGCACTTGGTGAAGCCTATATCACCGTATTAGTGAATTTTTTCGAAGAAAATCCAGAAGATACTCCCGATTCTGAATATTTAGGTAAAAAGCTTAAGCAACTAATAATGCATAAAGAGACATAGAAGCCTAACAAGGCGATTCAGCTAACCCCATCCCGCCGATTTGGTAAAATAGCTTTTCAAAGATTGTCCGTTGCAGCATGGTATCTGCTTACGCACATACCATGCCTCCACTCACTTCAACTCAAGTCCACACTCGCTCCCGCAGGCAGGGTTAGCTGATCTTGGACGTTCGGCTATAAAAGAAGCCCATTAGACGCTTATATTAAGATCAAGCACTTTATCTGAATTCGAAAGTTTTTTGAATAGGAATTCTACTTCTCAAGCTTTTAAGCCAAATGGAAAGCGTAAACCTAATTCGATCAAAAAGCACATTTTTTAAGAAATACACTCAAAATATCGTCTTATCTAAAACGCTCTTTATCTATCGCTCTACAAAAACAGAAACCCAATAGTTTCAGAAAGTGATATAATTTGCTAGTGATAGGATCATTTTAATCTGAGAATCTTATTTCTATCTGATTTGAAAGCACCTATTTTCTAATATAATCTTCGGATCGTCGGTTTTTCGTAAATAGAAAGTTATATCATTTGAGAATTATATTTTTTGTAAGATAAGTTGATTTTTGATTCTCACCGGAATAGAGAGAGAAGAAATTTGAAAGATATTTTTTAGCCCGTATGCAAAAGAAAACTGTAGCTTTGATAGAAAGCATCATGCCGAACGGGGCGATCCAGCTAACCCCTACCCGCCGGTCTGCTAAAATACCTTTACATAGTTTGTCCGTTCACGCATGGTATCTGCTAAAGCACATACCATGCCTTCTCTCACTTCAACTCCAGTCCACACTCGCTCCCGCAGGCAGGGTTAGCTGATCTTGGACGTTCGGCATAAATATGATCTCCATTCGACGCTTATTAGTAATTTTTTGTGCTCTTTCAGTAGTGCCAAGTGCTTTTACACAGAAATCTGGCTGGACGACTTTTAAACTTGATGGAACTGTCAAGGCCCGAGGAGAATCAGAATTTAAAGACGGTAAGCTTATCAAGACGAAGATATTTGATTCCGAGGGACGCCTTGAATTCATCGAATATCCAATTTACGATAAGACCGGGAAAAGCTGTAGCGAAAAGCGTATACTTCCAGACGGAAACCCTTGGCCTTATGAGTATCCTATTTATGGCGTAGCCGCTTTCGGAGGGATAGAACAACTGAAAGAGGATATTAAGATGATCCAAGAGATGATCTCTCGGATCGACACGAAATATCCGATTCTTGAGATTGTCTTCCTATCGAAAGACCGTGTAGAAGTAACGACAGGCATTATCAATGAGCCGCTTAATGCAGCAGGCCGATATTATAATTTGAAGAAGCAAAGAGATTCATGGCAAAACGCAGACGAAGAGGGTATGGTGCGATTATGGGTTTCTTGAAACAAAACAATACCGAACAAACCACTGAGACGGACTGACAAGTAAAAATTTGGAAGATGATTTTAGCCCGTATGCATAGGAGAGTTAAGAGATTAATAGAAAGGGACTGCGTGCCGAACGGGGCGATCCAGCTAACCACAGCCCGCCCGACTGTTGAAATGACCTTTGCGACTTTAGACCGTTCACGCATAGCATCTGCTAAAGCACATGCTATGCCTTCACTCACTTCAACATCACTCGGAGATCGGCTTATCGGGCTGCGGTAGCTGATCTTGGACGTTAGCTAA
>JBKEDB010000027.1:0-94170 GCA_047975195.1 Cumulibacter sp.
CGTCGCGGGTCCGCGTGCGCGGCCGGTGGCGCCGGTACGTGCCGGTCGGCCCCGCCTACGAGGGTGTCCCGCTGGCTGGGGAACGGATCCGCGAGCTGCTCACGCCCGTCCCGTCGCGGGTCCGCGTGCGCGGCCGGTGGCGCCGGTACGTGCCGGTCGGCCCCGCCTACGAGGGTGTCCCGCTGGCTGGGGAACGGATCCGCGAGCTGCTCACGCCCGTCCCGCCGCCCAGGCCTGCGACGATCGTGCGGGCGGATGTTCCCGAGCGGGTGTCCCGGTTGCAGAACTGGCTGGGCGGGGCGCAGGAGGGCAACCGGAACGCGTCGCTGTTCTGGGCGGCGTGCCGCATGGTCGAGCTCGGTGCCGGCGAGAACGACACCCTCGCCGCGCTCGCCGACATCGCGGAGCGGACGGGTCTCGTTGATCGGGAGATCCGCTCCACGATCCGCTCCGCGTACCGCACCGCCACGCCCGACCCGCCCGCGTCGACACCTGCTGCCCGTGGCGCACCCGTACCGACGGCGGTGAGCCGACCATGACCACGACGGCGTCGCGGCCGGGGGTGTGAGCCGTCCGGTGATCGTCGTCGCCGTCACTGGGACGTTCCTGCTGGCTGTGGGGGCGTTCGTGTTGTCGTATGCGGCGCTGCGTGACCTGGCTGTGCTGGCCGGGGTGCCGGCCGAGCAGGCTTGGTTGTGGCCGCTGATCGTGGACGGCGTGATCCTGGAGGCCACCATCAGCGTGGTGGCCCTGCGCGGCGGCGCCACCCCGGCACGCCGTTACGCCTGGGTGCTGCTCGTGGCTGGGGCTGCGGTGTCGGTGGCGACGAACATCACCCACGCCGTCGTCGGCGCCGATGCCCGCGTCCCCACCCTGGTCGCGGCCCTGGTGGCCTCGGTCCCGCCGCTGGTCCTGGTCGCGATGACGCATCTGACCGTGGAACTCATCCGCAACGCCAGCCCACGCCCCGCCCGCAGCACCGAACCGCACCCGGCACCCGCGCTCGTCCCCGCGCTTCCTGCTGCTTCGGGGTCCGCGCAGCTCACCACCGGCCGCACCCGCACGCTCAGCGCGGGCGACAACGACCGCCAGGCGGCGCCGGATGCGGGTGGGTCGGGGCGTGAGGTGCGCGAGCGGCGGCGTGCTGAGGCGGCGCGGATGGCGGCTGAGAAGGTGCCGCTGCGGCAGATCGCCCGCTATTTCGGGGTGCATCCCACAACGGTCTCCCGGTGGCTGGACGCACCTGAGAAGTCCACGCATGCATCTGAACTACCCGTGGGCGCATCGATGAAGGAGGACGACGATGAGCACGACACCTGACCCTTCCCGCGACGACGATCTGGGCCTAGCCGACAGCAGCCATACCGCCGAGGAGGTTGCGGCGGTCGAGGCGCCGGACGACGAGCGGTCCCGGCTGGCTACCCATCCGGATCCCACCATCGCCGAGAAGGCCGACGATGCGACACGGGCGGGGCGGGCGCGGGTTGAGCTGGTGCGCCTGCCCGACCTGGCCACCCGCGGCGCGACCCACACCCTGGCAGCCGGGCAGCAGCTCAACCGCGAGTTCGTCGATGTCATCAAGGCCACGGTCCGCGAGGAAAGCGACCAGCTGCGGCAGCGACTGGCTGCCCGCAGCGCCGCGGTCACCGTGACCGGCCCGGAGCATGCCCAGACGCGCGCGCCTGGGCGAGAGGGGGTGAGCCGGTGACCATCTCCCAGTCCGCCGCCGTCCCTGGCGCCGACTGTCACGTACCCCGCATCATCTCGCCCCCAACGGCGACCACCGACAAGCTGGTCTCGCCGCATTACCGGGGCACCCTGGTTCTGCTGGGTGCCCGCGGTAGGCAGGGCTGTGCCCACTTGGCGGTGACCGCCTCGTCGCGGTTCGGGGTCCGTACCTCATAGATACGCCCACGAACGCTGAGGAGTCGCCATGAGCAACCACTCACCCCGACGAGCCGAAGACCGCGCACCCGGTGAAGGCATCGACTTCACCACGCCCGAAGGACTTCGGCAGGTCATCGAAGAACTGACCATCCATGACGCCTGGTCGACCAGCCCGGTCGCCGCTGAGCTGATGGTCTACGCCACCGGCAAGTACGCGCCGGTCGCCAGGGCCTGGCACCGTGATCCCGAGGATGCCGCCTATGAAGCGTTCACCGCGATGATCACTCCTTCCACGCTGCGCGCCAAGGACCCGTGGGCGGTGGTCACCCGTTCGGTCGCGTTGTCGGTGGCCGCCGAAACCCTCGCGGAGCGGTTCTTGACCTCCCAGGACAAAGCTCGCCGGCCCACGCGCCGCCCGGCCGCCGACCCGGTGCGGGCCGGGCACTACGAGGACTACCTCTACGACGTCCACCCGCACGAGCACGCGGGAGGGGCAGAGGGTGGTGTGGACCGGATCGTGCGCACCGTCAGCGTGTTCCTGGTCGCTACCGGCTGGGCGCCGCGGGCGGTGGAGCAGGCGGTGGACTACCTCGCCTACCGCGTCACCGGGCTGCGGTCACGGGAGTCCGCGGCCGAGACGGTCACCGGCGATCTGCACATCGCGACCCGGCTCGGCTACGACCCCGACTCCTGGCGGGCCCTCGTCCGCCTCACCGTGGGGCGCCGGCCCCGCAACGACGAACGCGAGATGGGCCTGTTCGCCCGGGTCCTGCTCGGCGACGACATCGCCGATCTCCTCGGCGACGAGCACCTGGTCGCCGCGTCCACGCAACCCGTCCGGGAGGGGTCATGACCCGCGGGCACCTGGTCCTGGAACACGCCATCGACCAGATCAGCGTCGGGTTCAGCTTCCGCCGCGACGTCGAGGAAGGCCTGGACGAGCTGTGCGAATCGATCGAACGGTTCGGGGTCATCCACCCGCCCGTGGTCACCGAGCAGTACTCGCTGATCTCCGGGCGGCGGGTGCTCGCCGCGCAGAAACGGCTCGGCTACCGGGTCACCCCGATCTGGATCGTGCACGGTGTCTCTGACAAGCTCTCCCAGATCCTCGCGATCCGCGACGAGGAAACATTGCGCAAAGCGTTGAAGCCGATCGAGCAGGCCGAGCTGTACGAAGAACTGAAGAAGCTCTACGCCGAGGACGCCGAACGCCGCGACGCCACCACCCGGTTCGGGTCACCCGAGCGGGACGCTCGGCTGCGCGACACCGAAGCCGGGGCCGGGGGTGCCGAGTCGGCACCCCCGCAGCGCAGCAACGACACCAAGGCCCGGGTGCAGGCCGCCCGGGCGGTCACCGGCCGGGATTCGCGCACCATGCTGGAGCAGATCAGCCAGCTGCAGCGGATCGCCGCCGACGACGAGGAAGACCCGATGGTGCGCCAGCACGCCGCTGAAGCCCTCATCGAGCTCAACGAGGACGGCAAGGTCAACGGCCGGTTCCTCGCCGTCAAGACCCGGCAGAACCTCGCCCGCCTCACCCAGGTCGCCGAGCACCCCGACACCCCCGAGAAAGTACGCGCGGCCGCGACCGACGAGCTGGCTGGGCTGCATGCCGATCTTCCGCCGGCCGAAGCCGCCAAGGAGGCCGGGCTGGCGTGGGAACGGGTACAGAAGCTGCAGGCCGCCGCTGATTCGGAAGCGCAGATCGGGTGGGCGGACGTCGACCCGTTGATGCGGCAGAAACACTCCATCCGCAAACTTGTCGATCTGCTGCGCCGCGAGCACGGCTGGTGGGACCGCTACGACCCCGACGATGTCGGCCAGTACGCCGACGATGACCAGTGGGAACTGATCACCAGCTACATCGGCGGCGCCGACGACTTCCTCGCCCGCGCCCGCACCGCACGCACCACCGGTTCAGACGAACCCGATGTCGTCGAGCCGATACCGGCAGAGCCAGTCCGCGAGGGGGTGCTGGCCGGTGCCCACCTATGACGACCCGATCGCCGATGCGACCGAACTCAGCGAAGCCGCGCGAGGTCTCGCGCACGCCAGTCGCGGGTTCCCCGAGCCGATCGACAGCTACCGAGTCCTCGGCAATCTGCAATCCGCGCTGATGAGCCTGCACCAGTCGATCCAGCAGATCTCCGAGTTCCACCTCCGCAACGCCGACCGGGCCTCCACCGACAACGAAGACCGTGCAGCCGGACGAGAACACGCGTTGATGGCGGCGGTGCGGCTGGAAGCCGCCGCCACCCACGTCGACCGCGCCACCGACCAGCTGATGGCCGGGTTCGTCGAGAACGGGTGCATCGCCTGGCAACCCGCCCCGTCACCGGCGGCAGAGGCGATCGCCGACCGGCAAGCCGCCCTCGACCCCACCAGCTCCGACACGAACCAGCCGGGTAGTTCCCGCCGCCCGCCGATCATGCCGCCAGACGCGGGCCGCTGACTTACCGGCCCCGCCGGGTGCCGTCGTGCTGGCGTACCTCCTTAGTACGTCAGTGCCGAGTAGACGAGGACAGTGGTCATGGCCGAACTCAACCCGTATGACACCGGAGAACGCCTGGAACCACACGTGTGGGTCAACGGTGAAGTCGTCTCCCCGGGAGGGCTGCCACGGCGGACCACCGAAGACGACTACGGGCGGGTCGATTTCGACGCCGACGACGGCACCACGATCCTGACCCTGTACATCGAACGCGCCGACAACGGCTACACCCTGAACATCAACCATCATGGCGACGACTACCTGCGCGTCACCGGCGCGAACAGGACACCCGTCTTGCCCGGCCCCCAAGAAGCCCCGACCCGGAATACCGGACGCGGAAGATGCTGCTTCTGGACGCGGCCATCGAGCAGCTCGGCACCGAGTTCAGCGACCACCTCGCCATCAGCCGCAACGAACTAGTACCGCGGCCAGCAACGTTCGCCCTGTTTGGCGACTCGCCGGGGGCGGTCTGTTGAGTTGGTCGTCGTGGTGGTGATCCTGGGGTCGTCAGTTCCTGTCCTTCCCCTCAGGAGTCTTGATGGCCGAACGTGTACGGGTCCGAGAGATCACCAACGACGAGGGCAACCGACTCTTGCGCACGGTGCGGCGCGATTCGGGGTCGGTGGTCACCTGGCGACGAGCGCAGATCGTGCTGCTCTCCGCGCAGGGCATGGACGCTCCGCAGATCGCGAGGGTCACCTTCACCAGCGCCGACAGGGTCCGCGACGTGATCCACAACTTCAACAGCGACGGGTTCGACTCGTTGCGACCGAAGTACGCCGGCGGCCGTCCGCCCAAGTTCACAACCGAGGACCGAGCCGCGATCAAGCAGATCGCCTTGGCCAAGCCCGGTGATCACGGGCTCCCGTTCTCAACCTGGTCATTGTCGAAACTGGCGGACTACCTGGTCGCGAAGGGGGTGGTCGAAGACATCTCTCACGAAGGGCTCAGGCAACTGCTTGGCGACGAAGGCGTCTCCTTTCCAAGCGGTGAAGACGTGGAAGACCAGCACAGACCCAGATTATGAGTCCAAGAAGAACCGGATCCTGGATCTGTATGCCATCGCTGACGGTCGCAGGCTCCCCGGTCCCGGCGATCCGAGTGTGGTGATGTGCATGGACGAGTTCGGGCCGCTCAACCTCCAGCCGCACCCAGGACAGCACTGGGCCGCGGCCGCGGCCGGCCAGGGCACCCAGGAAAGTCCCCGGCGGCGACGGCGCCGAGCGACATACAACCGGCCCCACGGCGTGCGGCACCTGCTCGCCGGCTACAACCTGTCCACCGACCGGCTCTACGGACACATCAAGACCCGCAAGACGCGCACCGAGTTCCTCGCGTTCTGCCGCTACCTGCGATCACTGCACCCACCGCAGGTGCGGATCGCGATCGTGCTCGACAACTTCAGCCCGCACCGCTCCACCAAGACCGACAGCCGAGTCGGCGACTGGGCCGCCGCGAACAACGTTGAGCTTGCCTACGTGCCGTTCTACGGCTCCTGGCTCAACCGGATCGAGGCCCAGTTCACCGGCCTGCGCTACTTCGCGCTCGACGGCACCGACCACAACAGCCACCGCGAGCAAGCCAGCATGATCCGTCGATACATCATCTGGCGCAACACCCACGCCACCGACCCACGACTCCGCAAAGTCGTCAAACGAGCCGCAGTCATCAAGAGGGCCAAGGTTGCCTGACGCGGTACTAGCAACCTCCACGCCGGGGTACTACGTCGTCCTGCCCACCCAATGGATCGGCGGCTGGTTCACCATCGAAGAGATACACACCAAGACCAGCGACTGGAACGATCCCAATCGGGTACCGATCGGCTGGTCCTGGCGCGAGACCGGACGCATCACCCTGCCCGACGGGCACTGGATCCCCGAGACGATCGCCCAAGGCACCACCATCCCTTCCGACATCGAGCAACTGATCGGCCGACTCTGGACCTGGGCTGCCAGCCTGCCCGGACGCGCTGCCGCCGAGGCACCCACCCATCGGCTGCACCGACCAGAGCCGCGCCGCGACAGCCCCACCCCATAGGTCCGCCGAGTTGCGGCCCCCAGGAGCGATGCCCGAGCAACAGAGCGCCGGGTCAGTGCTTGTGTCCGTCCTGCGTTGTGAGTGTGTGCCGGACATCGTCGGCGGTCACCTCGCAAACTGGCTTGTGGAGCTTGAACTGCTGAGGGTTGCCGGGGTACATGAGGGCGATCACGGTTTCCACGGGCGGGCAGCCGGGCTCGGAGCAGGCGAGTTCGGTGACCATGACGACCACGTCGTCGGGTACGTACTCGGCGACCAGCGCGCGCACCCGTGCGGTCTGGCTGACGTCTGAGCGGCGGCCCGGCCCGTTCCCGCCCAGGCCGGGCAGTTGGATGCCGGTCGGTGGGCCGGCGGGGACCATTAGTGGGTCCCGTCGATGATGGTGACGGCTCCGCCGGCGCGGGCGACGACCAGGCGGTCGGTGCCGAGCCAGCGGACGGTGAGCGCATCCTCGAATTCGAGGGTACGGACGGGTAGGCGACGCTGACCGATCATGGTGCTTGTCATGGCCCATATCTGCACGTTGCCTTCGGTGCCGACAGTGGCGAGTACTGCTCCGGGTCCGGGGCGCCAGTCGAGGTCGATCACGCAGTCGTGTCCGGCGAGCAGCTGGGCCGCTCGGCCGCCGGGGCCTTGGCCGCTGAAGTCCCAGACGGCGACATCTGGGGCGCCGTTGTTGGCCATCCAGCGCCCGGTGTCGTCGAATGCGAGACGGGTCACCTTGAGCGGGAAGCCTGACATCTGGAGTTCGTCGCCGTTGGAGGCGCGCCAGATGTGGACACTGGCGTCCTGGTTGCCGCTGCATACCCAGCGCCGGTTGGGATTGACCGCTACCGCGAGGTGGGAGCCCTGGTAGGGGTAGGTTCGGACGGGCTTGGGGGCCTTGCCGTCGTACATGTAGACACCCCCGTAAGCGCTCGCTGCGACCCGGTTGCCCTGCGGTGTCCAGGCGACGTCGGTGATCGTGCTGGGCGCGGACCCCGACACGTACAGCGCGGCCAGGGTTGGGCTGGCGTACGGGTGGATGGCTACCGTGCGGCCTGCCGCGACGGCCAGATCGCCGCTCGGAGCGTAGGCGGCAGCGCTACTCCAACCTGGGTCCAGGTGCTGGTCCGGTTCGCTGCCGAGTCGCCAGATCGCGTAGCCGCGGGGGCCGGTGAGCGTGACCTCGTCGCGGCGCGGGTGGACGGCGATACCGGTGGGAACGTCCACGTCAGTGGTGGCCCAGAGGGGGGTCGGGCTCGCGGGTTCCAGCCACCAGCAGGTGCCGTCGGAGGTGCCGACCGCTACCGCGGGTGAGGCGCCCGCGCGCACGGCGAGGGTGGTGATGTCTCCCTCGACGCGATGAGTGACGCCTTCGACGGTCGAGACGCGCATGGTCATCGCGTGCTGGTCAGGCAGGCGTTGAACTCGGCGATCAGTTCGTCGCGGTCGAGGTTGCGTCCGATGAACACCATCCGGTTGAGACGGGGCTCACCGTCGGCCCAGGGGCGTCCCTGGTCGCCGTCGAAGAGCATGTGGACGGCCTGGAAGACGTACTGGTTGGCGAGGCCATCGATGTTGAGGATGCCCTTTGAGCGAAAGATGTCCTGGCCGCGTTCACGCAGCAGCTTGCCGAGCCATGCGTTGAGCTTGCCGACGTCGATGCTGCCCTCGGTCTCGATACCGACCGAGCCGACGGTCAGGTCATGCTGGTGGTCGGTATCTGTGAGGAAGGTCGGATCGGTCTGGAGGATGCGGTCGAGCGCGAACGCGCCGACATCCAGGATGCTGGCCAGCTCGACATCGGCGTGCCGGGCGGGAAGGATATCGGCCAGCGCGTTGATGGACCGCAGGCCGGTGACCACGTCGGTGAGCGCGGCCTCGTCCACAAGGTCAGTCTTGTTGAGGACGAGCCGGTCGGCGAAGGCCACCTGCTCGGCCGCTTCGTTCTCGACGCCGTCGGGCTTGACCTCGTTGAGGTGCTCCAGGACGTGTGCGGCGTCGACCATGGTGATGATCGCGTCCAGGCGGAGCTTCTCGCGTAGCTCGTCGTCGACGAAGAACGTCTGAGCGACCGGGGCCGGGTCGGCTAGGCCGGTCGTCTCGATCAGGATGCGGTCGAACGGGTCCGGGCGCTTCATCAGGGTGGCGAGGATGCGGATGAGGTCTCCGCGCACGGTGCAGCAGATGCAGCCGTTGTTCATCTCGAAGATCTCCTCGTCGGAGTCGTAGACGAGGGCGTCGTCGATCCCAACCTCGCCGTACTCGTTCTCGATCACGGCGATCCGCTGACCGTGCTCCTCAGTGAGGATGCGGTTGAGCAGCGTCGTCTTACCCGATCCGAGGAAACCGGTCAGAACAGTAACGGGGACACGAGTGTCCGGGGCGATGGTGGCGGTCATGTAGGAGGCCTTTCGTATCAACCAGACCCCAGCTTATCGAGAACCGTTATCAGTTGCAACGCGAGCTTGGCTTCCGAGACAGGGCCGCCCCCCGGGACATCGGAATCGACCGTCCCGAAGACCGATCCCACGGGGGCCGGCAACTCGCGGAGGTCGGCAGGTCGGCGACGGCGGGAGACCGAGACGAGGCCGCACCTGACCGGAGACCACCATCGCCTTATTCTGGAAGGGACCCCTGTTGATGGCTGAATCCGATACCGATGCCCGTCGTCGCCGTACCCGGCTGATCACCCTGGCCGCCCTCGCTCTGGTCCTGGCGATCCTCGCCGGGGTCGGGATCTACGGGCTGACCATCGGCGCACCCGCGCCCCCGACCACCCCTTCCACCCCTGACCCAACCGACACAGCGTCGACGGCGTCTCCGACACAGCCGGCGGGCAGCCTGCCCAGCCTGCCGCGCACGAATGATCCGCAGGAGTTCGCGACCGCCGTCGCGCACGCCCTGTTCACCTGGGATACCTTCACCCTGTTGCGCCCTGTTGCGCCCGCGGGATCACCGCGACGTGCTACTCGAGGTCGCCGACCCGACCGGGGTCGAGACCCCCGGGCTGGTCGCCGACCTGGACCGGTACCTGCCCGACCAGGCCACCTGGACGAAGCTGCAGGAATACCGCACCCGGCAGTGGCTGCACATCGACTCCGTCTCCGTGCCCGAGCAGTGAGCCGACGCCCAAGTGGCTGGAGGTGAGGCGATCACCGAGGGCACCATCGCCTACACCGTCGAAGGCACCCGGCACCGCGCCGGGGTCTGGCACGACGACCCGGTCACCAGCCAGCACCAGGTCGCATTCACGATCTTCCTCACCTGCGCTCCGATGGCCGAGCAGTGCGCGCTGCTGCGCCTGTCCCTGCTCGACCAGCCCCTGCGCTGAAACAGGAAGGGGGCGCGATGAAGAAGGCGCTGATCACCGTGGCCGTGATCGTGCTGCTGGCCCCGATGCTCGCCCTGCTCGGCGTCGGGGTGCTGATGAATCCTGCAGCAGCGAACTGCGTCGGGACCGGGATGTCGGTCGGCGCCGTTCCCGACCAGCTACAGGTCACCACCGCGAACGGGCAGACCTTCACCCTGAACCACACCCAGCTCACCCGGGCCGCCGCCATCATCACGATCGGCTCCCAGATCGAGGGCGTCAACCGCGACGCCATCCAGATAGCGCTGATGGCCGCCCTGACCGAATCGACACTGCGGCAGCTATCGAACACCAGCGCCTACCCGGAGTCCGCTTCCTGCGACAACGATGGCGATGCGTCGGATCACGACAGCCTCGGCCTGTTCCAGATGAGGGCCCAGGCCGGCTGGGGATCCGTGGACGAGCTCATGAGCGTCGACTACCAAGTCCGCGCCTTCTTCGGCGGACCTTCCGGCCCGAACCACCCCAGCCCGCGGGGCCTGCTGGACATCCCCGGATGGCAGCAGATGGACAAGGGCGCCGCCGCCCAAGCAGTCGAGGTCTCGGCCTTCCCTGACCGCTACCGCAACTACGAGCCGGTCGCGCAGTCGATCATGGAGGCCCTCGTCGGCAGTGCTGGCAGCACGGCCGGTGGTCCAGCGAACGTGCTGGTGAGCAACTCGAAGGTGGTGTTCCCTCTGCCCACGGGCACCTGGGTGATGACCTCACCGTTCGGGATGCGGGTGCACCCGATCACCGGGGAACGCAAGATGCACACCGGCACCGACTTCTCTGCCACCAATGGCACGCCGATCCTGGCCGTCGCCGACGGCACCGTGACCGTGGCCGGGATGTCCGGGGGCTACGGCGGCTTCGTCGTCATCGAACACACCATCGACGGCCAGACCGTCGCCACGGCGTATGCGCACATGTGGGAAACGGGCATCCACGTCCACGTCGGCGACCGCGTACAAGCCGGCCAGCACATCGGCGATGTCGGCAGCAGCGGCATGTCCACCGGGCCTCATCTGCACTTCGAGGTCAGGCCCGGCGGTACCCGAGGTGAGGCCGTCGATGCTGCGGCCTGGCTCACTGCCCACCACGCCGCAGACCTCACCGACGCCGCCGTAGTGGGCGGGCCTGCTGCTGGCTGCCAGACGGGGAGCGGGTACTTCTCCGAGACCGGCATCACCCCACCGGCCCGGAACTCTGACGGGTCATGGCCAGCCGAATCCTGCACCCTTCCCGACCCGACCCAGCCCAGCCGCAAGGGAGCCTGCGTCACCCCGCGCACCGCCAGGATCGTCTCGCAGATCGAAGCCATGAACACCGGCCACAACGGCATCTACTGCTGGGACGCCCACGCCTGGAACCCCACGTCGGATCACCCCAAGGGCAAAGCCTGCGACATGACCTTCGGTGCGATCGGCCGATTCCCGAGCGGGGAGGACAAGATCAACGGCGACCGTCTCGCGGAATGGCTGGTCGCCAACGCCGACGCCTGGGCCGTCAACTACGTCATCTGGGACGGCCGCATCTGGAGCTCCGCCCGCGCCGGCCAAGGCTGGCGCCCCTACACCGGCGGCGGCATCTACAATCCCGCCGATGCCACGGGCGGGCACTACGACCACATCCACCTCTCGCTACACTAGCATCACTGATGCTATGTATGTGAATCTGTGATGCTACTATCGCGGTATGAGGACAACGGTACGGCTCGACCCCGAGGTCGCGGCAGCGGCAGATCGCCTGCGCAGGGAGCGGCACATCGGTCTCGGTGAGGCCGTCAACGAACTCGCCCGCGCTGGCCTCGCGCGCGACCATAAGCCCGCACGGTTCCGGCAGCGGACTGCGAGTGTCGGGCTGAAGGTTGACGTCACCGATATCGCCGACACTCTCGAGCTGCTCGATCGGTATGAGGCGGAGGGTGCCCGGTGATCGTCGACGCCAACGTCCTGCTCTATGCCGTCGCCGACCAGTCCCACTTCCACACCGCTGCGCGGTCATGGCTGGACGATGCGATGAACGGCGTCGAACGCGTCGGTCTGCCCTGGGTGTCCCTGATGGCGTTCCAGCGCATCGTCACCCACCCCCGCGTGACCGCGAGCCCGCTGACCCCGGCAGACGCGTGGGGCTACATCACCGACTGGCTGGACGCCGATCAGGCCTGGGTTCCCACGCCCGGCACCCGCCACCGCGACATCCTCGGCCGGCTTCTCGTCGACGGCGACCTACGCGGGAACCTCGTGACCGACGCGCATCTGGCCGCCCTCGCCATCGAGCACGGCACGGCGATCTGCTCCTTCGACAGCGATTTCGCTCGCTTCGAGGGTCTCCGCTCGATCAACCCGGGCCGCCGTTAGCGCCAACCCCTTCGGCCGTATTGCGATGGCGATGGAACGGCTCAGGGGCGTTCCCAGATCTCGACGTCTCCAGGGATTGTCTCGAACAGGGGGTGTGGCGTGGGGGAAGAGTTCCGCCACCTGTCGGAGTCGTCGGGGCTTCGTCGCGCGAGTTTCTCGCCGAGGTGCGTCCACTCGTAGTCGAGTTGGCCCTGGGGTGACGAAGATACGGGCTTGCGGATTTCCCTTGGCGAGTATCTTGCTCTGGTCGAAGTGGTACCCCCGCAGGGTTGCTTCGCGGTGAATCCCGCTTAGATAGGCGCCGATCATGTCGAGGGGCTGGGAGGCGTTGCGGAACCGGAGCAGCTGTGGGTGGTGTCGATATCCCGTGGTGCGGCCCGCGAGTACTGCTTGGGCGAGCAGCGCCTCGCGCCAGCCCGCGACCAACCCTGCCCGGTCCAGGTGAACGGGATGCAGCGACCAGAGTCTCACCGCAGCCCCCTCTCGCTCCCTCACGTTCCTTACCAGTATTGACGGGCCTTCCCTCCGGCGATAGGCCCGTAGTCGCGGGAACACCTGAAGCCAGCTTATGGAGCGTGAACGGATCGAGCGTCACCGCCGGTGGGTCCGAGCCCAGTAGACGGCGCACGGGTCAGCGTCGCACCTGAACGGGCATGGACCTTGAATATGCGCAGGCGGGCCTGTGATGGGCGTCTTTCCTGACTTCGGTGCCGTGGGCGGCCGCGACCTGATCTTGCAGGTGCTGGGCGCGCTGTTGACGGTGGTGTTGATCTTCGCGGTGCTGATGCTGCTGGTCAGCGCGATCGTGTGGGCGGTCGCTGCCGCGCACGGGAACTACCAGGGTGCCTCCCGCGGCCGCATCGGGGTGCTGGTGGCCCTCGGCGCGGCGGCGTTGGCGGGAGCGGGCGTGGCGTGGCTGAACTTCCTCGTCGACGTCGGCTCCACGATCTGAACCCCGCCACACACTCTCTCTTTCCCCTCCTGTCGTCTGACCCCGCTCATCGAGCCCGCTGGGTGGCAAGGGTCGGGCCTTCTCTTGTTGTGGGCGGGCGGTCTGTGGTGGGTCGGGGTTGGCGGTCGCACCTGACGCGATGAGCCCTCGACTGGCGTGGGCCGTACTCGCGTGAAGGAGCCCGCTGCATGTCTGTCTTGTTCGATCTTGTCCCTGCCGTCGTCCCGGCCTTGGTGCCGTTGGACATCAACATCACCCCCAATGACAACGGCTTGCCCGGCATCGCCGCCCTGCGCACGATCGTCGGCGCGGTGATGACCATCGCGCTGATCCTGAGCGTCCTCGCACTGCTGATCTCGGCGGTGGTGTGGGGGTTCGGCGCGAACAGCAGCAACCCGCACCTGGCCTCGCGCGGCAAGCTCGGCGTGTTGATCAGCTGCGCCGCCGCGGTCATCACCGGTGGCGCGGTGACGTTGATCAATTTCTTCTGGAACGTCGGCACCACCATCTCCTGACCCGCTCCCAGATTTGAGAGGAGGCGGGTCATGGGCTTGTGCGATGTTCCCGTCATCAGCAGCGTCTGCGAGGCCGTCGGCGAGGGCCCCGCAGCGCTGATTACCGCGCCGTTCGACTGGCTCGCGCAGAGCGTCGCGAACGCGGCGGCCTGGTTGTTCGAGGGCGTGTGGATGATCTTCGAGTCCACCACGCTGGTCGACATCACCGGCGGCGGCTATATCGGCGTCTACAACATCGTGTTCGGGATCGGGGTGCTGGTCACCTTCGCGTTCTTCTGCCTGCAGTTGCTGGGCGGCCTGATCCGCCGCGAACCCGGGGCGCTGGCCCGGGCTGCGACGGGGATGGCCAAGAGCATCCTGGGCGGCTTCGTCCTGGTGGTGGTGACCGGGATCTTGCTGGAGATCGTCGACCAGTTGTGCATCGGCATCGTGCAGGCCAGCGGGAACACGATGGAGCAGATGGGCACCAAGATCGGCCTGCTGATCGGCGGGCTGATCGGGTTGAACCTGGCCGCGCCCGGCGCGGCGGCGATCATCGTGATCTTCCTGGGGTTCATGGCGATCGCTGCCGGGGCGATCGTCTGGTTCAGCCTGCTGATCCGCAAGGCGCTGATCCTAGTCCTGGTGGTCCTCGGCCCGATCGCGCTGGCCGGCGCGAACTGGGATGTCACCCGCGGCTGGTTCGCCAAGTGGGCCAGCTTCGTGCTCGCGTTGATCTTCTCCAAGTTCGTCGTGGTGCTGGTGTTCTTGGTGGCCATCACGCAGGTGAACGCCCCGATCGATCTGGATATCTCGGCGATCTCGGACCCGGTCGCGGGGATCGTGTTGATGCTCGTCGCCGGGTTCGCACCGTACATGTGCTACAAGCTGCTCGCCTTCGCCGGGGTCGACATGTACGCCCTGGCCAGCACCGAACAGGAAGCCAAGCAGTCGGTCAACCGGCCAGTGCCAATCCCGCACAAGCCCGACGCCCCCTCCCAGCTCCTCGAAGGCAGCAGCAGTATGTCGTCGAGACCGCCCGTAAGCTCGCCGCTCGCTCGCCGGGCGCGCGGATGGACCCGGCTTTGTTGCTGGCGTTGGACGAGATCGGGAACCTTGCGCCGCTGCCCGCGCTGCCGACGTTGATGGCCGAAGGCGGCGGGTCCGGGATCACGACCCTGCCCGTGCTCCAAAGCCTCGCCCAGGCGCGGGAGAAGTGGGGCGAGAACAATGCGAACGCCTTGTGGGATTCCTCGATCGTGAAGATCCTCCTCGGCGGGGGCAGCAACAGCCGCGACCTGCAGGACCTGTCCGCGCTAATCGGGGAACGCGACGAGCACACCGATTCGGTGACCACCGACGCCTACGGCGCGCACTCCAGCCAGCGATCGATCCGCAGGGTCCCGCTCCTGCCACCCGACACCCTGCGCACCCTGCCGTTCGGCACCGGTGTCGTGATGCTGCGCACCGCCCGCCCGATCATCACCACCCTGCGGCCCTGGACCAGCCGGGCCGACGCCGCCCAGCTGCGCGCCGACCGCTCCGAGATCGAGCAACTACTGCGCACCGCCCACTAACCACCACCGGCCGGGTCTGGTCCGTACCTATCGGGTGACCCGGCACAGGGCCGGGAACACCTCGAGAGGAGAGCACTCGCATGCCGATTCCCACCAAGCCGGGCATTTCCGGGTTCATCAGGTTCGACCCGGAGCTGACCTTCACCAAGGACAACGTGGCCCGCTTCAGCGCGGCCGTCGGCATCAAGCAGTCCGTCCAGGACGCCGAGGGCCAGTGGCACGACGTCGAGCCCTACCGCACCCGGCTGGTCATGTTCGGGCCCTCAGCCGAGCGCGCGTTCGACCAGTTCAAGGCCGGCGACAACTTCATCGCCGAGGGCCACGAACGCACCTACACCCAGACCGTCGACGGCAAGGACGTCGAACGCGACCAGTTCCGCGCCAGCCGGATCGGCCACGACAACAACATCACCAACTACGCGGTGGACCGCACCCCGCGCGAGCGCACCCCCGCCCGAGACGCCACGGGCCGCGATACCGCGCGTGAGGAGCCTGCGGTCGATGCGGAGCCCGCGCCAGCCGACCCCGTGGCCACCGTGCTCGCCCAGCGGGAGCAGCAGCTCGCGCCCGAGCCCGTCGCGGCCGGCGCGCCCGGACCCGCCGCCCACGAGGCCGTCGCCCGGTAGCCGTTCCCAGCCAAGGCCTGCGGGGCGACCAGCACGGCAGTCGCTGGTCGCCCCTCGCGTTCAACTCTCCGCCCGCCCGAACAGGACAGCCATGAACACACCCGACAATCCCGACATCCCGGACTCGCCAGAGGGATCGTTCACCGCCGATGTTCCAGGCATGGACAGCGTTCCGCCGCGGGTGCTGCAGCAGATCAAGCGCATGGTCCAGGCCGAGTACGCCAAAGACCTGCGCACCCAGCTCGGCGTCGTGCCCCGCACCATCAACTGGCGCGCGCTCACCCCCGAAGACCTGGAAGCCGATCTGCTCGAGCTCAACGCGTGGGTCGACTGGCTCCGCCACGAGTACGGCCTACCGCCGCAGATCATCCCGCCCCAGTGGCACCGCCACCCAGAGCTGAGGTGGGAGCTATCAGCGCTACGGCAGCACTGGCTGACCTGCTACGACCAGCAAGCCAAAGGCAACATGGGTGTGGTCTGGCACAACGACTTCGCCGCCGCCCGCGAACGCCTACGCGACTGGGTATCCATCTGCGGCACCCGCCTCGACCGCGACCGCGCCACCCGGATCACCGCCTGGCCCGGCGGCGAAGCCGAAGACTGGACCCCGCCCGATACCAGCGAGCATCCCGTCACCGACCGCACCGACGACTTCCTCACCTTCGTCGACGAACAAGTCGCCGCCCGCCGCGCCGAGCAAGACCAGGTCGTCCAGCAGATCCTGGATCAGGAGGTCCGATGAAGACGAGTCCTACCGCATCGACGCCAAGCCGTGACGATGCCGGATCTTCCCGGCAGGCTGACTTGGAGCAGGTCAAGCTCGCCGCCCGGAACGTAGCCCGTCAGTTCCCGCCGATGAGCGGGGAAATGGTGAAGCTGGTTCGCCACATCCTCCGAAACCGCATGGTCAAGTGAGCCCAGCGGACCCCGAACCGCCTGCGGACTAAGCCGCCAACAGCACGCCCGAGCATCCCCACAGCGGAGATGCTCGGGCGTGACCTGTGCCCAACGCCTGGCAGGTCAGCGGGCTCGGGGCTCCATGAGGACACGCTCGGGCTCGAAGGCGTTCTGGCCGCGGTTCTTGGTCTGCTGGATGCGGACATCGAACGCAGCCTTGATGATCTTCCTGCGCTCACTCAAAGGCAGTTCTGTCCATGCCGTCCGGATATCTCCCGCAGTGACCAGGGCCCGGATGCGCTCGTCGGTGATCGGTGGGATCATCTCGCGCTCCGTGTCGGCGATCTGCGGACGTAGCGTCTGCTCCAGCTTCGTCAGCGTGTCAAGGTTCAAGGCGCCGGCCGCGTACTGTCCGATCGCCTCGTCGAGCCTGGTCTGCAACTCGGCGCGCCGGTGCTCTGCCGCCTGAGCCTTCGCCAGCCACTCCGAGCCATCATCTCCAGCCGTCAACCGAGCGAGGTTCTCGGGCTGCTCGAACCACGTCAGGGCTGCTTCCTCTACGAATGCGTCCACGCCTGGCTGCGAGATCGTGGTCTTGTAGCAGCCCCGGAACTGACACATGTACTTCACCGCATCCGGCTTGTTCTTGCGGCGCAAAATGGCCCGCCGAAGCGGCCTGCCGCAGTAGTGGCAGCGGGCGATGTGCACCATGAGGGTCTTGGCAGGCGCGCCACCTCCGCCCTTGGTGCGCCGGCCCGGATCAGCGAACATCCGCTGCATCCGCTGGAAGTCCTCCCACGAGATCAGCGGCTCCCACTGAGCCTCGCCGATGATCTCGCCCCGGTAGACGCGCTTACCCGCGATCGTCGGGTTGCGGAGTACTTGGTGGAGCGTCTTGGTGTCCCAGCCGCGAGGGCTCTCCACCCACGGCTTCATCGGGGTCGGCTCACCCGCGTCCTGCAACTCCATCGCCACCGAGTGCAGCTTGCGGCCCGCCAGAATCTCCCGCGTCGCCTTGCGCACGATCTGGCTCTTGTGCGGGTCGGGCTCCTGTCGCAGCAACACCCCAGTGTGCTCGTCATACACTCGTCGATACCCGTAGGGCAGGCGTCCGTGAGGTCGCCCCTTCTCGGCGTTCAGCTTCGCGGTCCGGATCTGGCGCTCGCGCATCGTGTTCGCGTCCGCCTCCGCGCGCAGGAACTCGAAGCCCATCATGAACGAGTCATCGGAACGTGAGAGGTCGTACACCCTCCCGTGGGTGAGGTAGAGGACGCCAGCACGCTGGCACGCCTTACGGAGCTGCACGTAGATCTCCAGGTCGCGCCCTGCCCGAGACGGCTCCCAGGTTGCGAAGCCACCGTGCCGGCCTTCTTCGATCAGAGCCATCGCCTCGTCGAAGCCCTCCCGCTCCTTCTTCCGCCACTGAGATGCCGAACGGTCAGAGTCGCGGACGATCACCGTTGGGCACCAGCGGATCGGCTCACACCAGCCCACCAGCTCCGTGAGCTGATCATCAATGGAGCGCATCAACTTGTGCCGATCCTGCGAGGCACGCCCATAGAGGATCGCAGCGATCCAGTCCTCGTCCGCGAGCTCCCTCAGCCGTTCGATCGATACCTGCAAAGTTCGGGGGCAACGACGGCACCTCCAGCCGCCGACTCATCATCGTGTTCATGGACATGAGGTAGGTCTTCCTTCCCACCCCCCCATTTGCGTGCTCGCTGAACCCACGACCGGGCTAGATCCACAGGCGCGTCTTGAGGTGTGGCGGACGATCCGCGCGCTGGCCGATGCCGGGACGACGATACTGCTCACCACCCAGTACCTCGATGAGGCCGAGCACCTCGCCGACCGGATCGCGATTCTGCATGAGGGCACCATCATCCGCACCGGGACCCTGGCCGAACTCAAGAGACTGCTGCCGACCACCGAAATCGAGTACGTCGAAAAGCAACCCAGCCTCGAGGACGTGTTCCTAGCGCTCATCGAGGAACCCCGCCTATCGACCGAACCGGATTCACTGCCATCGGCGGCGCCGCCCGAAGCAGGCTCAGGAGGATCGGCATGACTGCACACGCTCTGGCTGATACCCGGACTCTGACCGGCCGCTCGCTGCGGCACGTGTTGCGCAGCCCCGACACAATTATCACCACCGCGGTGACGCCGGTCGCTCTATTGTTGCTGTTCGTCTACGTCCTCGGCGGCGCGATCAACACCGGTAACGATGGCCCGTACATCAATTACCTACTGCCCGGCGTCCTGCTGATCACCATCGCGTCGGGGGTCGCATATACGGCGTACCGACTGTTCCTGGATCTGCGCGGTGGACTGGTGGAGCGGTTCGGGTCGATGCCAATCGCACGCTCAGCCATCCTGTGGGCACACGCGCTGACATCCCTCGTGGCCACGATGGGCTCGGTCGTGTTGGTTGTCGCGATCGCCTTCCTGATGGGATTTCGGACCTCTGCCACGCTCGGCGGTTGGCTGCTGGTCACTGCGCTGCTGACATTATTCGCCTTGGCGCTCACCTGGCTCGCCGTGCTGGCCGGGTTGTTGGCGAAGTCAGTCGACGGCGCGAGCGCATTCAGTTATCCGCTGATTTTCCTGCCGTTCATCAGTTCCGCGTTCGTGCCAACCGACAGCATGCCCGGACCGGTTGCCTGGTTCGCCGAACATCAACCGGTGACGGCGATCGTCAATTCGCTGCAGGCGACGTTCGACCGCACCAGCCTCGGTGCTGATCTGTGGCTCGCGCTCGGGTGGCTACTCGCGATCCTCGCGGTGGCGTATGTCGCGGCCGTCGCGACGTACCGCCGGACTTTCCGCTAGTTCGGCGCCACGCGTCCTGCGGACTCGATGCCGTATTCACCCAGACGCACCCCAGGGGTTTCGCGAGCGCGTCGCTCACTGGCGCACATTCCGCTGCACTCCTTGATATGCAAGTCATCGCTTGCATATAGTGGTCGGCGTGGGAGACCTATTTCAGGCACTCGCCGACCCGACGCGGCGACTCATCATGGATGAATTGGCGCAGCGGGACGAACAAAGTCTGTTCGAGATTTGCGGGCGGCTAGCCATGCGGCATGGCGTCACGTCGAGTCGCCAAGCAATTTCGCAGCATCTCGCCGTCCTGGAGGACGTGGGCATAGTCAGCTCACGTCGATCGGGCCGCACAAAACTCCACTACCTACACACCGAGCCATTGCGCGCAATCGCCGAGCGCTGGCCTTCTACACCGGGGAACTGGGCTTCGTGCTAAAAAATGACGTGCCCGTGGGCGAGTTCCGCTGGCTAACGGTCGTTAGCGCCGACGAGCCGGACGGGACCGAATTGCTCCTTGAGCCCGACCAGCACCCGGCCGCCCAGGCGTACACGGCGGCGCTCGTGGCCGATGGCATCCCAGCAGCCTCGTTCGCGGTGGATGATGTCGCGCGATCCTATGTGGCCCTATCAGCCAATGGCGTCCGCTTCACGCAGCAACCGACGCCGATGGGGCCGGTCGTCACGGCCGTCTTGGACGACACGTGCGGTAACCTCATCCAGCTCACCAGCCCCGCGTAGCCGTCGTCGACCGTGCGGGCGACGGGGTCCCGACACCACGACGACCCCTCTGGCCACTTGCCCGAAATCGGGTACACGAACGCGCACCAGCACGGCTACAGTCCGCTCCGTCCCTCCGACGTCAAGACTGGCGGCAGGCGGGACGTCACCGCTCGAGAGCCTTGTTGATCCGCTCCACCTTTGCGGTGAGTTGGCTGCTGAATCCGGGACGGATATCTGCTTTCAGCACAAGCCCAACCCGAGGAGAGGACGCCGCGACCACGTCGACGGCCTGCTTCACGACAGCCATGACCTCGTCCCACTCACCCTCGATGTTCGTGAACATCGAGTTCGTCTCGCACGGCAACCCGCTGTCGCGTACGACGCGAACTGCCTCGGCAACAGCCTCGGTGACCGAGCCGTCATCCGAGGTGGACGTCGGTGAAATCGAGAACGCGACGATCATGCTGACTCCTTATGAATTGAGCGCTTAGGCGTCGAGGTCCGGGTAGCCATAGGAGCCATCCGGGACGACCTGGCGACCACGCACCTGCAGCTTGCGATTACCCGCCCACACAACCAGGCCGGCGACGGCGACCGCAACAGTGCCCACACCGAATGCCAGGTTCGGCGAGTACTCATCGGTCACGACGCCGGATAACGACGTACCGACCGCGACACCCAGCGCGAGCATGGTGCCGAGCCAGGTGAATCCCTCGTTGGTCTGCTCACGCGGCACAATCTCCTCGCAGATCGTGAACATCGTGATCAGCGAGGGTGACACCGCGATACCGCAGACGGCGACGAAGAGCGTCATCAGCCAGATATTCGAGATGATCAGGGTCGGCAATGTCGCGAGGGTAAGCGCACCCAGCAACAACACCAGGCGGCGGTTCAGCGGAGCGAGCCAATCGATGGTGCCCCACACCAGCCCTGACAGCATCGATCCGATCGCCAGCGCCGCAATCAGCACACCGGCCATCGACTCACTGCCCTGTTCGCGAGCGAACGCGGTTAGCACGAGTTCGAAGGTGCCGAGCACGGTGCCCATCGCCAGCGCGACGACGCACAGAATCATCAGCCCGGGAATCTTGATCGGCGAACCGGTGCTGCGCAATTGATCCAGATCGCGCCCCGGAGGTGGTTCGGTCCGAGTCTGGGTGGCGAAGAGCAGGCTGCCGCAGACGGCGAAGGCCGCGGCGACGACCATACCGGTGGTCGCGTGACCGCTGGTCGACAGAAACGTGACGAGCACCGGCCCGAGAATGAAGACCAGCTCGTCGAGGACGGATTCCATCGCCAATGCCGTCGGCAGGCGGCTAGATCCGTCCAGCATGTATGCCCAGCGGGCACGCAACATCGAGCCGACAGGCGGTATAAATCCACCAGCGATGGCCGCAGTGGCATACAACATCCAGGCGGGCGCGTGATTCTGAACCGCGACGATAAACAGTCCGGCACCCGCGCCGAACATGATCACAACTGGGACCAGGACCCGGCGTTGGCCGTACCGGTCAGCGAGGCGACCCAGGATCGGGCCGAGGATCGCGGTGGCGACAGCACCGACGGCCGCGACCGTACCGCCCAGCCCGTACGACGACCCCGGGTACTCGCCGACGATGAGGAACACTGACCCAAGGCCGACCATCGACAACGGGAGTCGGCCGATGAATCCGAAGAGTTCCATCAGCGCGGTATTCGGGGTGCGCAGAACCTCGCGATAAGGCCCTAACACGCGATCACCACACCGGACACGCTATCGGATCGAATCCGAGCATGCGCGCTGACCGGCCAAACAACGCCGGGACCATAACGAACGCCTCGCACCGCGGCATCCGCCTGGATACAGATCGATCTGCACCACCAGCGGACCCACATGCGCGGTTCGTACGACCTCGCGCCGCGCGCCCGTCGGCACATCGCAGCACCCGAGGATCACCCGATCACATGCGGGCACCGATCACCTGCGAACTCCGTCGATGAGGTGACTCGGTTCGGCGCCTTGTCTGCGCACCGACCAGGTACCTTGGACACACTTATGCGTCCGCTCAGACTCCGGAGGCCAGCCCGATGACGACACCGCACAACCCAGGTGGCTCCGACCCGGCGACGCCGCCGGCGCGACCTAGGCGCGGCAGGCATTGGGCTCCTGGCCAGGACGACGACGACGATCCGCACCCCTCGGATTACCAGGGCGCAGAGTCGTCCACCGACACATCGCCGGACGCGGGTCGAACACCCGAACCCACCGTGACCGCGCCCGACGCCACTGAGGCGGAGGCGCCGCAGACTCGCTCTGCCGAAGATGCCACCGCCGATGATCCCGTTGGGTCCGGCTCCGATGACCCGGTAGCCACGCGGCCAGACTCGGACGGCGCCGATTCGAGCGATCCCGCCTCGGGCACGACCGATTCCGGCGATGCCGATTCGGGCGACGACTACGCGAGTGCCGCACAGACATCGGACTCCGACACCACCGCCCCGGACGCAACGCCACCCGTGACCACGTCGGCCGACAATTCCTCAGCAGACACAACTTCGCCAGACACGACGACCGCGCATGCCGCCGAGTCAGGAACCACGCCGGTCGAAGGCTTCGTTCCTCCCGTCGCCGGAGCCTTTGAACCGCCCGCAGCGGGCACGCTCGACTCAAGCGGCGCGGCGGCCGCCGAATCACGGAACGGTCCCCGACATGCAGCGGCCGGATCTCGTTTTCGGCTGCAGCCGTGGATGTTGGTGATCGCCGCGGTCGTGGTGATCCTGCTCGTCGTCTGGCTCGTCATCGGACTCACCTCCGGAGGCGGGGACGACAACGACGCGCCTACCGACTCCTCCACAACCTCCGCGGCGGCAACAACGAGCGAAGAAGCAGCGCCGTCTTCGGTCGAGGCCGTCGCTCTCCCGCAGGTTCTGTGCATGGGCCAGTCGTACGCGATGCTGGAACCCGACCTCACTACCGACGAAATGCTCGCCGACCCCGCGGCGCTGGAGGAGAAGTATCCGGGCAGCATCCTGTCGACGATCCCTGCCGGTTGCATCGCGGACTCCACCGAACGTGATCGAGTGGTGCTCGCCCTCGGTCCTTTCCCCAGCCTCGCCGAAGCGTGTGCCGCGGGTACCGAGGCCGGACTGAAGTTCACGGCGTACGAAGGTAGCGCCGACACCGGCTTGACGGCCGCAACCTGCCCGGGAGCGTAAGAATGCAGATGCCTGCCCCCACTCCGCGGGTGCACGTCATCTCCCTAGGCGGCACGATCGCCTCACGTGCCAGCGACGGGTCACCCGTGGCGCCCGAAATCACCGGGGCACAACTCGTCGCGGCAGTTCCGCAGTTGCCGGACGTCGCCGAGGTGACAACCGAACAATTGGCCCAGGTGGGATCGGCCAGCCTCGATATCGCCACCGTTCGCCAGGTCGCCATCTGTGGTGCGTCCGCGATCGCGGACGGCGCGCGGGGCGTCGTGGTCACCCAGGGCACCGACACGCTTGAGGAGACCGCCTACCTGCTGTCGTTGCTGAACGACACCGGCAGACCGTTCGTCGCGACGGGCGCGATGCGCAATCCGACGTTGGCTGGCGCCGATGGCCCGGCCAACCTGCTCGCTGCGGTGAGCGCGGCCGCCAACGATGAACTCGCCGACGTACGGGCCTTGTTGGCCTTCAACGATGAACTGCATGACCCGCTGTGGGTACATAAATCGCACACGGCCAGTACGGCGACGTTCACGTCTGCCCCTCAGGCAGGGCCGATCGGGTGGCTGCACGAAGGTAAGGTTCGGCTCGGATACCGCCCGGCAACGCCGCCGTGGACCGGTTCGCCCTCGCTCGAGATACCCCCGGTTGCGCTTGTATCCGCCGGGCTCGGTGACGACCTGCGCCTCGTCGAACCGCTGCCCGACCTCGGGTACGCCGGCGTCGTCATCGCAGGCACCGGCGGCGGCCACGTGCATCAGGACGCCGTTGATCGAGTGACTGCGCTCGCTCAGCGGGTGCCGGTGGTGATTGCCTCACGCACCGGCTCGGGGCAGTTATTGCAGCGCACGTACGGATTCCGTGGTGGGGAGGTAGACCTGCTCTCGCGAGGTCTGCACAGCGCCGGAGAACTATCAGCACCCAAAGCGCGGCTACTGCTGGGGCTCATGCTGGCGCATGACGCCCTCGCTGACTGGCCCTACTAACCTCCGCGGCACGCTGAAGACGCAGTCTCAGCGCAGCGATAACCCCCTATGCGGGGTAACGCTGCGTCTTCAGCGCCGCGCGCGACTATCGGATCGCGTCGGCGAGCGAGGCTCGGTGCTCAGGGTGCGCGATCGCGATCAGCCGACCAGGACGTTCATCCAGCGGCACTCCGCGCAGATCAGCGACGCCGTACTCGGTGACGAACAGGTCGGCATCCGCGCGCGGGGTCGTCACCACCCCATCGGCCAGACGCGGAACGATCCTCGATAGCGCACCCTTTGCCGCGGACGACGGGAAGGCGATGATAGACCGTCCCCGCGCCGAGGTCATCGCGGCGCGGACGAAGTCCAACTGGCCACCGACGCCCCCGGCGTACTTCCCATTCATCGTCTCAGCGTTCACCTGCCCGTACAGGTCGACCTCGATCGCCGAGTTGATCGCCCAGAAATCATCGAAGGCGACCAAGGCGCGCGGGCCATGCGTGTGATCGATCGACCGGACGGCGAGTTGTTCGTTATCGTCGGCCCAGTCCGCGAGCCGCTTCGAACCGAACACCAGCCCGGTGACCGAGACACCAGGGTCGATCTCCTTGCGGGCGTTCGTGATGATGCCGGCTTCGATCAGTTCCAGCACCGAATCAGTCATCATCCCGGAGTGATAACCAAGGTCTTTCTTGCCGGCGAGCGCATATGCGGTCGCGTCGGGGACGGCGCCGATCCCGAGTTGAATCGTCGCGCCGTCCGGCACTCGATCGGCGATCAGCGAAGCAATCGTCTGGGCGTCTGGGCTCTGCTTGGCCGCCGGCCACTCCATCACCGGTCCGTCGCTGCGCACGAAGTAGTCCAGATCGCTCAGCGCCACTTTCGTATCGCCGTGGCTGAAGGGCACGTTCGGGTTGATCTCGCCGATCACGACCCGAGCACGGCGTATCGCCTCCTGCAGCATGTCGCCGACCAGCCCCGTCGAGCACACTCCACCGCGAGGCTCGGACAACTGCACGAGGACCACGTCCAACCCGACGACGCCCTGACGGATCAGTTGCGGAACGCTGCCGAGTCGAATCGGCATCACGTCGACAGCGCCAACCTTGGTCAGCCGCGCAGTCTCCCCTAGCCCGCCGAACCCGAAGAACCGAAAAGTGTCGGTCTGCTCCGCACTGAGCGTGTCGCCCCGAGTTACCCCCAGGAAGAGATTGAGCCGCTCGCCATCACCGACAATTTCTCTGCGTTGCGCGACGAGAGCCTGGGTCAACGTGGTCGGCTCGGCGGTACCCTGCCCCCAGACCAATGTGTCACCGGGGCGGATGATCTTCGCCAGGTCCAGCGAGTCGATAGTGAGTTCGGTCGGTTCGGCAGTTCGGTCGCGCAGCACCAGATTCCTCCACATTTGTCACCGGGTTCTCTCCGGCTCGGGCATGAGCGTAACTAATGTGGAGTGGGGCGTCGGTGCGTAGCGCCTCGGCACGGCGTCACCACGCCACTGAAGGGAAGGACGACGACGTGAGCATTCTCGGCACCCGCGTACTACGCACGGAGGACCCGCGATTTCTCACCGGTCGCTCGACCTACACTGCGGACCTCACTGATCCGCGTCTGGATGGGGCCGCACACGCCTACTTCGTTCGCTCCAGCATCGCGCACGGTGTCATTGAGCAGATCTCCACGGCCGCGGCACGTCAGGCCCCCGGCGTCCTCGCCGTCTACACCGCTCGCGACCTACCGATGCTGCCGGTTCCGCCGGGGCTGCGGCCGCTCGAGCCCCAGATGCACCGTGCCCCGTTAGCCACCGATCGAGTCCGGTTCGTCGGCGAACCCATCGCGCTGGTAATCGCGCGCACGGAGGCCGAGGCACTCGACGCCGCCGAACTGATCGAGATCGATATCGAGCCGCTGGACGTGGTCGTCGACGCGCACGAGGCTCAGCGCGACGAAGTGCTGCTGTTTCCCAGTGCCGGCACCAATGTCACCATTTCCCACGGCCAGCAGGAAGCCGATCCGAGACTGTTCGACGACTGCGAGGTGGTGGTGGAGCAGGACATCGTCAACCAACGCATTGCGGTCGTACCGATGGAGGGTCGCGCCGGCGCCTGCGTATGGGACGGCGACGGTCGGCTGACCGTGTGGCTGTCGAATCAGGGAGCGCAAGCATCGCAGGCAGAACTCGCAATGATGCTGGGCATCGACACCACTCAGGTGCACGTCATCACGCCCGACGTCGGGGGAGGGTTCGGCGCGAAAGTCCGGTGCGAGCCCGAGCATGCGGTCATCGCCGCGGCGGCGCGACTGCTGGATCGTGCGGTGCTGTGGGTCGAACACCGCAGCGAAAACATGCTTGCGATGCATGGACGCGCACAGCATCAGCGGATACGGATCGGCGGTTCACGCGACGGCGCCATCTCGGCCTACTCGCTGGCTCTGCTTCAGGATTCGGGCGCGTATCCGCGGATCGGCGCAATGTTACCGAACAACACCCTACGGATGGCTCAAGGGTGTTATGACATCCCGCGCGTCGAAACGAGTTCGACGTCGGTCGTCACCAACACCGTCCCGGTGGTCGCCTACCGCGGCGCGGGACGGCCGGAGGCCGCAGCCGCAATCGAGCGGGCTATCGACCTATTCGCCGCAGAGATCGAGATGGATCCCGCCGAGGTACGCCGGCGCAATTTCGTCGGCACTTTCCCGTTCCAGACCCACAGCGACGTCGTCTACGACTCGGGCGACTACCCCGGCGCACTGGCGAAGGTATTAGAGGCAGCCGACTACGAGGCACTGCGTGCCGAACAGCGCAGCCGCCGCGAGCGCGGCGACGTCGTCCAACTCGGCTTGGGGTTGGCCACCTATGTGGAGATCACGATGGGGGCGGGCACGGAGAATGCGACCGTTGAGCTACACCCCGACGGAACCGTCACGGTCCTGACCGGAACCTCTCCCCACGGTCAAGGCCATGCGACGTCCTGGGCGATGATCGTCAGTGACCAACTCGGTGTCCCGATGGAGGCGATCACCGTGCTGCACGGTGACACCGATCTGATTCCGGTTGGCGGCGGAACCGGCGGATCGCGGTCTCTGCAACTCGGCGGTGTTGCCGTCCAGCACGCGACCTACGACCTGGTCGAGGAAATCAAGAAGCGCGCGGCGGACGTTCTGGAAGCCAACCCGAGCGACATCGAGATTGACAAGCAAAGCCAATCGGTCATTGTGCGCGGCGCGCCGTCCACCGCAATCCCGTTAGGCGAGCTGGCGCAGACCGATGACCTGTCGGCCTACCACGTATACAAGGGTGAATCACCCACCTACCCGTTCGGCGCTCAGCTCGCAGTGGTCGAGGTCGACACCGAGACCGGCTTCGCTCGGCTGCGGGATATCTTCACCTGCGACGACGCTGGGAAGATCCTGAACCCGATGCTGTTCGATGGACAACGGCATGGCGGTATCGCCCAAGGCGCGTCGCAGGCGTTGTACGAAGAGTTCGTGTACGACGAATACGGCAATCCGATGACCGCCACCCTGGTCGACTACGCCTTCCCTACCGCCGCTGACCTGCCGGATTATTCACTGAGCACCCAGGAAACACCGACTCCGCACAACAGCCTGGGTGCCAAGGGAATCGGTGAAGCAGGAACGATCGGCGCGACTCCCGCAGTGCATAACGCGGTGATCGATGCGCTTGCCCCATACGGCGTGCGTCATCTGGATATGCCACTCAGTCCGCAACGCGTGTGGCAAGCCATCGATGAGGCAACCGTCGCCCCGAGTACGCGCAGAACCTGGATCAGCGAATACACGGTCGACTAGCAACCCCACGGTAAGCGACGCGCGAGGTCACGGTTAAACTCTTCTGAACCTGGTTGGCCGTGAGCCCCACTGAGGAGTAACCCGAGAATGCACCGCTGGAAGCGCGATGTCGGCCGCATGCTGACCAAGCGTCGGTGCATTGATCTTTGCCGCATGTCAGCCTGTCGCTGTCGCGCCATCTAGATCCCTTGACCCGTTACTGAGCGCCTCGCAGCGCACCTTTTTCGTATCTCCAAGGACTCTTAGCTACCCATGTCACGCCGAGCCCTCGTGTTCGCCACGCTCGCAATCACCGCCGCCACGGCCCTTTCGGCCTGCTCGACCAAGTCCGCAGATTCCCCTCCGCCGACAGTAACGGTGTCGCCGCCGATGTCGGCGTCACCGACGACACCATCACGCTGGGCGTGTTGACCGACCTGTCCGGGACTTTCAAGGATGTCGGAATCGCGATGACAGCAGGCAATCAGGCCTGGGCCGATCAGGTTAACGCGTCGGGCGGAATATGCGGTCGCACGATCGAGATCGATATCAAGGATCACGGATACAAACCTGAGAATGCGATCTCACTTTACGAACAACAGAAGGGCAGTTCGCTGGGACTGCTGCAGTTGCACGGATCGCCGACCCTAGCCGCGCTGAAGGAACGCATCACCACCGACGAGGTGCTCTCGGTAACCGGCTCCTGGTCGTCGGCAAACCTGGACTCGCCGTCGGTACTCACCGTCGGCCAAACCTACGACGTCGAGATCATCAACGGACTGTCCTGGTTCTCTGAGCAGGGCTTCATCGAGGACGGCGACACGATCGCACATATTTATGCGGACTCCGAGTACGGCCAGAACGGCCTACTTGGTTCAAAGTTCTATGCCGAGCAGCACGGACTGAACCTGATCGAGGTTCCAGTTTCCGCCAGCGACACCGATATGGCAGCGACCGTGACTAAATTGAAGAGTCAAGGTGTCAACGCGATCGCCCTGACAACCAGCCCGGCCGCTGCGGCGGGCGTCGGTATCCAGACCAAGGCCCAGAGCCTCGACGTACCACTGCTCAGCAGCAATCCCAGTTTCAGCACGACGTTCTTGAGCGACGATCAGACCTACGCGGCGCTGGATCGCTACTATGTAGCGAGTTCTGGCGATTCGCTGGGCTCTGAGAATCCAGCCGCAGCGCAGTTGCTGCAGCACGTCCAAGAAGCGACGGACGACGCACCGAACGACGCGGCAGTCATGGGCTACACGTTCGGACTCGCGTGGCAGGCGATTCTCGAGACGGCGTGCGAGTCGGGCGACCTCACCCGCGAGGGGATTCTGGCTGCGAAACAGCAAGTCTCGGCCATAGATACCGATGGCTTGACCGGCACGTTGGACTTCTCGGTTCCGGGGGCTCCGTCGTCTCGCGCGGGTTTCTTGGCTCAACTCGATGTTGACGCCATCAGCGGGACAACTGTCGTCGCAGAACTGTACGAGTCGCCGGAAGCCGGGGAGTACGCCGCGCCGTTCGAGGAGTAGTCATCCATCCTCCCGCACCTGCGGCGGCGAGGGCGGACCCATACCGGCGAGCGGATTTGGGAGAATGGCGTCATGGATCGCACCAACGAGACCTACTTTGCCGACGTCGTAAGCAATGAGTTGCTCACTCCGCACATGCGACGCATCGTGTTCGCGGTGAACGGCTGGACGACATCGGGTTTCGCCGACGAGTGGGTCCGATTGTTCTTCCCCAGCCCGAGAGGCGAGGATGCCGTGCGCCCGGTGAGCCAAGGCAAAGGATGGTCATTCCCGGACGGTGTGCCACGAGAGGGACGTTGGTACTCGGTTCGCGCCATTGAGGGTGACCGCCTCACGATCGACATCGTGGTGCACGAGTCGGGCGTCGCCGCAGCCTGGGCGGCGACAGCCGCGCCAGGTAGCCGTATTGCGATCAGCGGCCCAGATGGCCGATATGGAGCCGATGTAGCGGTGGACTGGGAGTTGATCGCGGCCGATATGACTGGCCTGCCGGCAGCGCTGCGCATCCTTGCCGAGTTGCCCGCGGGGCGCCGCGCGATCGCCGTTCTGGAAGTTCAGGATGCCGCCGATGAACAGCCGGTGAATTCTGCTGCGGACGTCGAGGTGCGGTGGCTACATAATCCGCAACACGGACAAGCGCCAAGTCTGCTCCCCGCGGCAATCCGCAACCTGCGTTGGCTCGACGGCGCTCCGTATGTCTGGATGAGCGCCGAAGCCGCCGCGACTCGGGACATCCGCTCGTTTGCGCGCCGCGATAAGAAGGTGCCCAACGGGTGCGCGCACGTGGTCGGCTACTGGAGCATGAGGCGCAATACTGCGCGCTGACATCGCGAGCCTGTCTGCCGCAGGACCGTCGCCACCTTACGTCAGGCATATCGGCGATGCCTAACTCAAGCACGCCCGGTCGGCGTCCTCACCTCAACGTCTCGGTCGATCGATCAAGATGCCCGGCGAGTTATGCAGAGCCCGCAAGCGGCACGCCACACCAAGGGCAAAAGTTGCCAGACCCCTCCGATAACGGCAAGGATGAAGGACCGAGCGGCAGAAAGAGGGCAACTGAGATGGCGAACCACCCGCGGGCGGGTCAGCGTGCGACGAAGGACGACCTCGTCGACATCGAGGAATTATTCGCGGCCTACTACCAACGTCAGCCCGATATCGCCGACCCCACCCAGAAAGTCTCCTTCGGCACTAGCGGCCACCGCGGCTCTTCGCTGAAGACCTCATTCAACGACGCGCACATTGCCGCAATGTCACAGGCGATCGTGGAGTACCGCCAGAAAGAAGGCATTGCCGGTCCGCTGTTCATCGGCCGTGACACGCACGCCCTGTCGGGTCCGGCGAAACAAACCGCACTGGAGGTCTTCGCCGCCAACAACGTCCGCGTCGTCGTTGACGCGCGCGGTGGGTACACGCCGACGCCGGCGATATCGCACGCGATCTTGACCTACAACAACTCGGGTCGCTCGGATCGGGCCGACGGCATCTGCGTCACCCCTTCGCACAATCCGCCTACCGACGGCGGTTTTAAATACAACCCCCCGCACGGTGGCCCCGCAGGGGCCGACGTCACCAGCCGTATCCAGGACCGCGCGAACGAGCTGATCGCGACCGGGCTCGGCGGCGTGAAGCGAATCGGCATCGAGGAGGCGCGGTCAGCGCCTACCACCGGCGTCCACGATTACATGGACGCGTACGTATCGGACCTCAGTTCGATCATCGATATGGACGCGATCCGCGAAGCTGGTATCCGGATCGGAGCCGACCCGCTCGGAGGCGCATCGGTCCACTACTGGGCCGAGATCGCCAAACGCTATGACCTCGACCTGACGGTCGTCAACGACTCAGTCGACCCACAGTGGGGATTTATGACCCTCGACTGGGACGGCAAGATCCGAATGGACTGCTCCTCGCCGTACGCGATGGCCTCGCTGGTGGCAAACAAGGACAAGTTCGACATATCCACCGGCAACGATGCGGACGCCGACCGGCACGGGATCGTGACGCCGGATGGCGGGTTGATGAACCCGAATCATTATCTGGCGGTCGCGATCGAGTACCTGTTCACCTGCCGGGCGAGTTGGTCGCCGTCCGCTGCCGTCGGGAAGACCCTGGTGTCCTCCTCAATGATCGATCGGGTGGCCAACGCGCTGGGCAGGCAACTCATCGAGGTCCCGGTTGGGTTCAAGTGGTTCGTCAACGGGCTCGCCGACGGCTCCATTGGATTCGGCGGCGAGGAGTCCGCCGGCGCGTCGTTCCTGCGGCGCAACGGGAAAGTCTGGACGACTGACAAGGACGGGATCATTCTCGCGCTACTCGCCGCGGAGATCCTCGCGGTCACCGAGAAGACGCCGTCGCAGTTGTACGAGGCATTAACCGAGCAATACGGCACGCCCGCCTATAGCAGGATCGATGCACCGGCAACGCCGGAGCAGAAGACGAAGCTCGGAAAACTGAACGCGGCCGCCGTGACGGCCACGACTCTCGCCGGCGAGGAGATTCTGTCGAAGACGACCGAGGCGCCCGGCAACAAGTCGCCACTCGGCGGGTTGAAGGTCTCCACCGAGACGGGCTGGTTTGCGGCGCGTCCCTCAGGCACCGAGGACGTCTACAAGGTGTACGCCGAATCGTTCAAGGGTGAACCCTCGCTGGCGAAGATCCAAGCCGAAGCCCAACAGGTCGTGCATGACGCTATCGGCTAGTAACGCCGATAGCGCCCCTTGGACCATCGGTCCCCGCAACGACCAGGCACAATTAGCCCATGACATCGGCACCCGGACCACCTCCCGAGTCGACATCCGCGAGGCCACGATCCCGGGTCCTCCTCGGCCCAGTTCTGATCGTCGCACTCGTCATCGCGGCGTGGCTGTCCATCGCGGGCCTCGGCGGCGCCTCGTTGGGCAGCCTTGGACAAGTCACCTCCAATGACGAGTCTGCGTGGCTACCGGAATCTGCGGAATCGGTGCTCGCGAACGCGAAACTCGCTGAACTCGACGACACCGGGTCACTACCGGCGCTCGTTGTGCTTCTCGGTGATTCGGTAGGGCCGGACCTCCCGAACGAGGGCGGCGCTCAGCCCGGAGGGTCACACAGCCCCGGACCCGGCTCGGACCCGTCGGCGGGACCTGAGTCGCCATACGCCAGCTACGGCGCCGATGTAGCCGCCGATGTCGATATCGACGACGTCCCGCTGAATGACCTGCTGGCTCCCGGCCAGCAAGTCACCGCCGTGCCTGCCAACGACGGTTCCGGCGTCCTACTGATCGTGCCGCTGGACGCGAAGCAGATGGGCGAAACGCTAGATAATGGCGAATCCCAACTGGCCACGACCATCGATCAGCTGCGCGAGTCGCTCACGCAGGTCACGGGCGCTGAACAGGTCTTCGTCACTGGTCCGGCCGGATTCGCGAACGACGTCAGCGCGGCGTTTGCGGGGATCGACGGCGTTCTGTTACTGGTTACCCTCAGCGTCGTACTGGTCATTCTGCTGCTGGTTTACCGATCTGTCGTGCTGCCACTGATCGTGCTATTTACTTCTGTCAGCGGACTTGCCCTGGCTGGATTCGTGGTCTACCGCCTCGCGAAGGCAGACGTGCTCGTCGTGAGCGGGCAGACCCAGGGCATTCTGTTCATCCTCGTGGTCGGCGCCGCCACCGATTACGGACTGCTGCTCGTCGCCCGTTATCGCGAGGAACTCGAACGACACGAGCGTCCGTTCGATGCGATGAAGGTGGCCTGGCGGGCTTGTCTCGAACCGATCGCGGCATCCGCCGGCACTGTCATCGCGGCGCTGCTGTGTTTGATGCTGTCCGATCTCAACTCCAATCAAGGACTCGGGCCGGTTGGAGCGATCGGTATCGTCGCTGCGTTGGCAGCCGCGCTCACGCTGTTACCCGCGCTTCTCCTCCTCGGCCGCGGCGTGTTTTGGCCGCGGATCCCCCGATTCGGGCAAGTCCCCGTCGAGAAACATGGGCTGTGGGCGCGGATCTCCCACCTCGTCGCGGCCCGACCACGTCAGATCTGGCTCACGGTCGGCGCGATTCTGATCGCCTTCTGCTTCGCCGTACCGACATTCAAAGCCGATGGCACAAGCGAGTCCGAGGTCTTCATGACCGAGGTTGACGCGGTCACCGGACAGGAGATCCTCGACGAACGATTCGATGCCGCAGCCGCGGATCCGATCCAGATCCTCGTCCCGGCGATCGATGCTGAGGCTGTGGCCGACGCCGTTGAGGACGTCGAGGGCATCGCCTCTGTATCCGTCGGATCCCAGGAAACCTCGGACGGCTACGTCGAGGTAAAGGTCATCGCTGATGACGCCGGCAACACCGGAAACCTCGTCACACAGATGAGGCCAATCGTTCATGCGACCAACGCTGATGCGATGGTCGGGGGCCGGGCCGCGGTGGACGTCGATACCCGCGAGACGGCTCAGCGGGATCTGACAGTGATCATCCCGGTGGTGCTCGTGGTCGTTCTGGTCATCCTGATCGCACTGCTACGCGCGATCGTCGCACCCCTGATGCTGATCACCGCGACCGTCGTATCGTTCGGCACGGCACTGGGAGTATCGGCGCTGCTGTTCAACCATGCGCTCGACTTTCCCGGCGCCGACCCCACAGTGCCACTGCTCGGGTTCATCTTCCTGGTCGCCCTCGGCGTCGACTATTCGATCTTCCTGATGACGCGCGCCCGCGAAGAGGTCGGCAGACTCGGGCCCCGCGACGGTGTCGCGCACGCACTTCGCGTTACCGGTCCGGTGATTACGAACGCCGGGGTCGTGTTGGCAGCGACGTTCGCCGCATTGTCGGTACTACCACTGTTGTTCATGGTGCAGATCGCTTTTGTCGTCGCGTTCGGCGTCCTGCTCGACACCCTCGTCGTGCGCTCATTCCTCGTTCCGGCGATGGCGATCGACGCCGGCCGGCACACCTGGTGGCCGTCCCGGCTCAGCGCGGAACGACTACCTGATCGGGCGGCCGACAGAGAATTCCACCGAACGCACACGTAAACCCTTCCGCATGTGTCCGCGGTCACCTAATGTGGCGGGTGGCTGATCCACCCGTCAGGTTGTCTCGCCCGCACGGAGCACCATTCCGCGTGCGGCGCGTCGGATCTGCACCGCCTAGGAGGAGCAATAAAATGAAGGTCAAGGCAGCAATCATGAAGACCCCCGACGCCCGGGAGTGGTCCGTGGAGACCATTGATGTCGGCGACCCGGTAGCCAGTGAGGTCCAGGTCAAATTGACCGTCTCGGGCTTATGCCACTCAGATGAGCATGTGCTCAATGGCGCCACCCCCATGGCGTTCCATCCGGTTCTTGGCGGGCACGAGGGTGCCGGCGTCGTGACCAAGGTCGGCCCCGGAGTCACCGACTACAAAGAAGGCGACCACGTCGTCCTGGCATTCATCCCGGCCTGCGGTAAGTGTCGCCCCTGCTCAAAGGGCCTGCAGAATCTCTGTGACCTCGGCGCCGGTCTGCTCACCGGTGAAGCCATCTCCGACGGCACCTTCCGCTACAACACCGAAGCCGGCGATCCGATCGTCCCGATGTGCCTGCTGGGCACCTTCTCGCCGTACGTCACGGTGCACGAGGCTTCCGTCGTCAAGATTGAGGACGACATCCCGCTGGATAAGGCCGCGCTACTTGGCTGCGGCGTATCCACCGGTTGGGGATCGGCCACCGAGATCGGCGGCACCAAGGTTGGCGACACGGTCGTCGTGATGGGCTGCGGCGGCGTCGGTATGAATGCCGTCCAAGGCGCAGCCTCCGCAGGCGCACGGTACGTCGTCGCCGTCGATCCGGTCGAGTCCAAGCGCGAGAAGGCGATGGAACTCGGCGCTACCCACGCATTCGCCTCGATGGAAGAAGCGATGGAGCCGGTGAACGAACTGACCTGGGGCACCATGGCTGACGTCACCATTGAGACCGTAGGCGACGTTCAGGGTGAGGACATCAAGGCGTGCACCGACATCACCGGTAAGGGCGGCACCATCGTCGTCACGGGCATGGGTGATTACCAGAAAGAGGACGTCAAGCTCTCGCTCTTCGAGCTGACGCTGCTACAGAAGCGCGTGCAGGGTGCGATCTTCGGCGGCACCAGCCCGCGCACCCAGATCCCGCACCTGGTCAACATGTACCGCTCGGGTCAGCTCAAGCTCGACGAACTGATCACCAAGGAGTACACGCTGGATCAGATCAACGAGGGCTACCAGGACATGCGTGACGGCAAGAACGTCCGCGGTGTTGTCCGCTACACGGACGCAGACATCGTGAGCGCCTAGATCCACCACCCAGAGGCACCCGCTTTTCTATACTGGAAAGCGGGTGCCTTTCGGCGTTCCTGGACCGTCGCCGCAATCCAACTGCCGTGATACGAGGCACATCTGGCAGGCTGTCTATAGAAAAAGAAAGCCGAGGAGTGTCATGAAGTTGAACGCAGCCGTCCTGAACGGCGTCGGGCAGGACTGGGAAATCCGCGAGATCGAACTTGGCGACCCTGTCGCCGGGGAGGTCCAGGTCAAACTGACAGCATCTGGCTTGTGCCACTCCGATGAGCACCTGCGCACCGGCGCGAGCCCGGTACCGTTCATGCCAGTCATCGGCGGACACGAAGGGGCCGGCGTGGTGACCAAGGTCGGACCCGGGGTCAGCAACTTCGAAGAGGGCGACCACGTCGTACTCGCGTTCATCCCGGCGTGCGGTAAGTGCCGAATGTGCGCCAAGGGCCTGCAAAATCTGTGCGATCTCGGCGCTGGACTGGTCAAGGGGAAGGCTATCGCCGACCGCACGTTCCGTTACACCGTCGACGGTCAGCCGGCCATCCCGATGTGTTTGCTGGGCACTTTCTCGCCGTACGTCACGGTGCACGAGGCGTCCGTGGTGAAGATTGAGAAGGACATCCCGCTGGATAAGGCCGCGCTACTTGGCTGCGGCGTGTCCACCGGTTGGGGTTCAGCCACCGAGATCGGTGGCACGAAGGCCGGCGACACGGTCGTTGTGATGGGCTGCGGCGGCGTCGGCATGAACGCCGTCCAGGGCGCGGCAGCCGCTGGCGCGCGATACGTCGTCGCCGTCGACCCCGTCGAGACCAAGCGCGAACAGGCCATGCAGCTCGGCGCCACCCACGCGTACGCCTCGATCGAAGAGGCAATGGGCCCGGTCGCTGACATCAGCTGGGGCACGATGGCCGACGTCAGCATCATCACCGTCGGAGATATTCAGGGCGAGGACGTCCAGGCTGCTGCGGGTATCACCGGGAAAGGCGGCACCATCGTCGTCACCGGGATGGGCGACTTCGCCAAACAAGACGTGAAGTTGAACCTTTTTGAACTCACCCTGCTGCAGAAGAACCTTCAGGGTGCGATCTTCGGCGGGATCGGTCCGCGCCAGCAGATTCCACAATTGCTGGGTATGTACCGCTCGGGTCAGCTCAAGCTCGACGAACTGATCACCAAGGAGTACAAGCTCTCGGAAATCAACCAGGGCTACCAGGACATGCGCGACGGCAAGAACATCCGCGGCATCATCCGCTACACGGAAGAAGACTGGGCCGGCCGGTAACACAGTCCGTCAATATTCCGATCCGAGTTGCACCCACACGCGGTGCGCCCCATGCGGCGCACCGCGTGTTGTCATCGGATTACCCTGCTCACGATCGGTTGTATCAATCGATCTGTCCGCATGTCGGACGCCGGTGGCGTCGGGTGTCACATAGTGATGTGCTCATCACAGCATTGACCGCGCGAAAGGACTCATTATGAAGACCAAGGGTGCTGTACTGCTGAGCCCGGAGGACAAGGAGTGGACCGTCACCGACATCGACGTCGGCGAACCGGTCGCTGGCGAGGTCATGGTCAAACTCGCAGCTTCTGGCCTTTGCCACTCCGACGAACATCTGCTGACCGGGGCGAGCCCGATCCCGACGTATCCAATGATCGGCGGCCACGAAGGCGCCGGCGAAGTGGTCAAAGTGGGTGAGGGCGTCACCGGCATCGAGGTAGGCGACCACGTCGTACTCGCATTCATCCCCGCGTGCGGAAAGTGCCGTCCATGCTCCAAGGGACTCCATAACCTGTGCGACGAGGGCGCCCGTTTGCTGACCGGCCAGGCCATCGCCGACGACACGTTCCGAGTCACCAAGGACGGTCAGCCAGTACCGCAGATGTGCCTGCTGGGCACGTTCTCGCCGTACGTCACGGTGCACGAGCACTCGGTGGTGAAGGTTGAGAAGGATGTCCCGCTGCACAAGGTTGCGCTCATTGGCTGCGGCGTCTCCACCGGCTGGGGTTCGGCTACCGCGATCGGTGGGGTTTCGGTTGGCGACACGGTCGTGATCATGGGGTGCGGCGGCGTCGGCATGAACGCCGTTCAAGGCGCAGCCGCAGCCGGCGCGCGGTATGTGGTCGCGGTCGATCCGGTGGAACTCAAGCGCGAGAAGGCGATGGAACTCGGCGCTACCCATGCATTCGCCTCCATGGAAGAGGCAATGGAACCGGTGAACCAACTGACCTGGGGCACCATGGCTGACGTCACCATTGAGACCGTGGGTGACGTTCAGGGTGAGGACATCAAGGCGTGCACTGACATCACCGGTAAGGGCGGCACCGTCGTTGTCACCGGCATGGGTGACGCCGCTAAGGAGGACGTCAAACTCTCGCTCTTCGAGCTGACGCTGCTACAGAAGCGTGTGCAGGGTGCGATCTTCGGCGGCACCAGCCCGCGCACGACGATCCCCCACCTGGTCAATATGTACCGCTCGGGTCAGCTCAAGCTCGACGAACTGATCACCAAGGAGTACAAGCTCTCGGAAATCAACCAGGGCTACCAGGACATGCGCGACGGTAAGAACATCCGCGGCATCATCCGCTACACCGAGGAAGACTGGGCCGTATAGGTCTCATCTCTCCGGTCGGCGCATGGCGTCGGTATGGGGGCACGGACACCCGAGGGGCGGCGGAACAGATGTTCCGCCGCCCCTCTCTGTGCGGGTATCGGCCATACCGGTCATGGACACCTACGCGGCGAAGGCAGCGCTTCGGCCGAGCGGCGTCACCGCGCTAGCGACCGCCGGCTCGGGCCGAGCGGGCATCAGTACCCGACGCGCGAGCCGCGAGTACGGCGCCCATTCGGCAGGGCGGCGAACCGCCGCACCGGTGGCACGGGCGAGCGCGTCGAACACATCCTCTATATAAGAGTCATAGAGCGGACGCCCTACGCTCATCCACCACAATCTGGCCTTCAATCCCGACCGGACCTGCAACCGGTGCCGAACCTCGCATGCGAGTCGGTCTTGGCGGATTTCATAGGCGTGAGCGCCGACTAGCGGGCCCTCGATCCGGTGCTCGCCCTCAGCGAGGTCGAGCGGACCGAACATCGGATGCCCCGGAAGCTCCGCGGTGCCCAACATCGCCAGCGTCTCCCGTACGTCGCATGCTCGAATTGGGTATCGGCGGCGTCGAGTTTCGGTAATCACTTCGGTCCCCCCCCCATCGCCTCTGCCGACAAGTCTGGCGGCTCGGCGCGCTGAGCGGATCAGCCCAGCGGATGAATCACTGTCCCCCTCAGGGACGATGCGACCGGTGGCCGCGTTCCACCCGTCGACCGGGCGGTGCGCATAGAGCAAACGACCTATGTAAGGTTAGGCAAGGCTAATTTACTTCCGTGAGCGAGGAGGACGGGTGGCGAGAACGGTCGTGGTTACCGGGGCCGCATCGGGCATCGGTCGTGCGCTTGCCCTCAGTCTCGCAGCAGACGGGGCCAACATCGCGTTACTCGACATCGCCGCCGAACCGCTCGCGGATCTCGCCGCCGAATGCGCACTGCACGCCACGGGCGATCACATCACGCATCGCGTAGTCGACGTAGCCGACTCCGTCGCCGTCGAACGCGCCTTTGCAGAGATCACCGCTGAGGTTGGCCCGCTGGACGCCCTGGCCTGTACCGCCGGGATCCTGCGTCCCGCCGGCCTGAGCGACACCACCGCCGAGAATTGGAACGCGCACTTCGCAGTGAATACGAATGGCGTCCTGCATTGCCTACAGTCCGCTACCCCACGCCTACGTGATCACGGTTCGGTCGTCGTCGTCAGCTCAAATGCCGCTCGGGTACCGCGCACCGGGATGCTCGGCTACGCCGCGTCGAAGGCCGCGACCTCGGCGTTGGTCAGGTGTGCCGGGCTAGAACTCAGTGGCCGCGGAATCCGGTGCAATATCGTAGAACCCGGCACGACCCGGACCCCGATGCTTGACTCGCTGTACAACGGCGCGGAAGGCGTGGCGCAGGCGATTAGCGGAGACCCCGCGACGTACCGACTCGGGATCCCGCTTGGCCGGGCCGCTGAGCCCGAGGACGTCGCCGCGGTTATTGGTTTCCTCCTTTCGGATGCCGCACGCCACGTCACCCTGCAACAGTTGTACGTCGATGGAGGTGCATCGCTGTGACCACGGCGATTCCCACGCAGATGTCTACCGGAGCCGCAACCGCTACCTTCCTCGGCGATTGCGGGCGGGTTTCCGCCGACATCACCCACACCTGGGTGACCGAGGGCAGCAATCAGGACTGGGCCGACGTCGTTACCAGCGCATTGGGCCCCGAGGAGCGCGCGATCGCGTCCCTCGCATTCCGCTCGAGGGGCGCCGCAGTAGCGCACCGCCTGGCTGCGCACGCGTCCGCGCCCATCGAGCATCACCAGGAGACCGGTGAACGCCAGCACACCGTCGTCGACGTGATCGACGAAGGCCGCTACGCCGATATGGTGACCAAAGCCGTGCGTGAGATCCACTCCAGCGAGCTGCAGAAGGTGGTGCTCGGGCGCACGGTCGATGTGATAAGCGAACCGCCGCTGCGCGCCGAGACCCTCGTCGGGCAACTGCAAGACACCCGACCCGGCAAGTACATCTTCAGTGTTCCACTCGCCGAGGACCCGCACGCGCCCATCATTCTGGGCGCGAGCCCTGAACTATTGGTGCGCCGCCGCGGCCTCGACATCGCCAGCGTGCCGCTCGCCGGGTCAATCCCTCGGTCGACCGATCCACGTGTCGACCGTGAACGCGCAGAAGCACTCGCGGCATCGTCGAAAGACCAGGCAGAGCACGCGTTCGTCGTCGATGGAATCCGAGAGGTGCTCGAACCACTCTGCGAGCGGTACTACGCTGCATCGAGCCCCGAACTCCTCTCCACGGACACCATGTGGCACCTAGCCACCCCGATCCGAGCTCGGTTGCGCGATGACGACTCGCGGTTCAGCGCACTCCACCTGGCCCAGATGCTGCAGCCGACCGCGGCCGTCGGTGGATACCCCGCAGCGTTGGCCGAACGAGTCATCGACGAACTTGAAGGCGACGTCCGCGGTCACCTCGCGGGCGCTGTCGGTTGGGTTGATGGCAGCGGCAATGGTGAGTTCGCGTTAACCATTCGCAGCGGCGTACTACATGGAAATCGGTTCCGCCTATTCGCCGGCGCCGGAATCGTCGACGGGTCGGATCCGGCGTTGGAGACGACCGAAGTCGCCTCGAAGTTACGCACGATGATGAAGGCGGTCGGTCTGTGACCGCGCAGCCGACGCGATCAGCTCCGCTACCCATCACAGGGTGGCCGGAGGCGGACGCCGCCCGCTACCGAGAACTCGGCTTGTGGACTGGTGAAACGTTCGCGGAGTTCGTCATCGAGCGCTCCGCCAGATTTGCCGACAATCCCGCACTCGTCGGGCGCGACGCGCGCGGCGCCGAAGCCCGCTGGACCTATCGGGAACTCGGCGAACAAGCCGACGCTATGGCCCGCCGATTGCGAGCGCTCGGGGTGCAGCCCGGCGATCGCGTCGTACTAACGCTGCCGAATATCGTCGAGTACGTCGCCGCTGTGCTCGGCACTTTCCGCCTCGGTGCCTTACCCGTCTTCGGTATGCCGAACCATCGAGAGGCCGAACTCACCGAGTTCTGCACGCTCGCGGACGCCGCGGCCATCGTGATCTGCGGTGATGTCGACGGATATGACCACGTGGCTCTCGTGGAACGCGTTGCTGAGCGACTGCGTTCGGCAGGTGTCGCTGAGCCAGTCATCCTTGACGTGCTTGACGGATATGACGAGGAAGCAGCGTCTACACCGCTGCCGATGCCGACCTTGACGGCCCACGATATCGCCTTTCTGCAACTCTCCGGCGGAACGACCGGAGTCTCGAAACTGATTCCGCGGACCGCGGATGATTACCTCTATTCGGTGCGTGGCTCGGTGGACATCTGCGGCCTGGATGAGGACACCGTAATGCTCGTGGTGCTGCCGGCCGCGCACAACTTTCCGATGAGTTCGCCCGGCATCCTCGGCGCGCTGCACGTCGGCGCGAAGATCGTGCTCGCCCGCACTCCGGATCCGCGTACCTCCTTCGGGTTGATCTCCGCCGAGCGGGTCAGCACCGTCGCGTTGGTGCCCCCGCTCGCTCAGGCATGGGTTTCCTCGGCCCGCCGCCGGTCACCTGACCTCGCTAGTCTGCAGACGATCCAGGTCGGCGGGGCGCGGCTGAATGACGTTGTGGCGCGCGATATCCGGCCCGTGCTCGGCGCCCGGTTGCAGCAGGTTTTCGGGATGGCCGAGGGTCTCGTGTGTTACACACGCGACGGTGATTCCGACGAACTCGTGGCCACGACACAAGGCGTCCCCATCAGTGAGTACGACGAAATCCGGGTCGTGGACGAGCACGATAACGACGTCACGCCTGGCGATGAGGGCAGCCTCCTGGTGCGTGGCCCTTACACGATTCGCAGTTACTACGGGGATATACCCGCGAACACGGACTCGTTTACCGATGACGGGTACTACCGAACCGGCGATCTAGTCCGTCGCTTATCCAGTGGGCATCTCATCGTGACCGGGCGAGACAAGGACCAGATCAACCGGGCCGGTGAGAAGGTCGCTAGCGCCGAACTTGAAGGCATGCTGCTGCAGCATCCCGACGTCCTCGATGCAGTCGCGATTGGGCTGCCCGATGCGCACCTCGGCGAGAGGATCTGTGTCGTGATCCGGACCGAGCCTGGCGTCAGTCGTCCGCGCAACCTGCGCCAACACCTCCGCGATACGGGACTAGCGCGTCATAAGATGCCGGATCAGTTCGAATACGTCGACTCCTTTCCCGAGACACACGTCGGGAAGAACAGCCGCCGAGCACTGCGCGCCCAACTGTCCGCAGAGTTGCAGACCGAGACCACCTGATCTACGGCGGTTGAAGCCCGGCAATCTGCCGGTTACCGAGATCGATACCACCGCAGATCCTCGAGACCCAAGGAGCCCGCCATGCCGTTGCCGACGCTGATCGACTACACCGCCCCCGTCCCGCCGATCACCGACCTACCGGTCAATCGGGCCGAGTGGGCGCTTGAGGCCGAGCGAGCGGCGATTCTGGTACACGATATGCAGGAGTACTTCCTGCGGCCGTTCGCCGCTACGTGCCCGGCGCTGCAAAGCGCGCGCGAGGCCATCGCGCGCATCCTGTCGGCGGCCCGCATCGCCGAAGTGCCGGTGTACTACACCGCCCAGCAGGGCGATCAAGATCAGACCAAACGGGGGCTACAGAAAGATCTGTGGGGGCCGGGGATGTCTGCTGACCCGGCGCACACCGACGTCGTCGCCGACCTCGCCCCGCTCGATCAGGACGTCGTGCTGACCAAGCACCGTTACAGCGCGTTCTATCACAGCGATCTTGCGCAGCGCCTACAGGCGCAGGGACGTCACCAGCTGGTCATCGTGGGGGTCTACGCGCATATCGGGGTGACCGCAACCGCTCTCGACGCCTTCCAGCAGGAGATCCATCCGTTCCTCGTGGCGGATGGCGTCGCGGATTTTTCCGCTCCCGATCACTCCCGGGCACTGCAGCAGGTTGCCGCGTGCAGCGGAGTCGTTCTCCTGAGCGACGAGGTCATCGCGGCCTTCAGTAATGGTTCACGCGTGGGGGGCAGTGCTGACTGGGACGTCGTCCTCAACGAGGCCCTGGCGCGCGCAGTGCCGACTGACGTCGCCAGCGCGGTGCAGAACGCACCCGAATCGGACATGTTCGAGTTAGGCCTCAATTCGTTGCAAGCGTTCGAGATACTCGACGATCTCGCCGACGCCGGGACGGCCATCGACTTCGGCGACTTTGTCCGTACGCCCACCCTCGCGTTTCTCCGAGCGCGCGGCAAGGTCGCAGCGCCGAGCGCCTAGGGGCGCCGGTGACCTGGTTCGATCTGACCTCTGCGCAACGGGGCCTCTTCTTCGCGCACGCCTTGGCGCCGGAGAGTCCGGCATACTCCACCGCCGAGTACGTCGAGTTCGATGGCCCCATCGAAGCCGCTCGATTGGGCGCCTCCATCGACGCTGCTTACACCGAGTTCGAACAGTTGCGGACGACCTTCCGACTTGGAGCGCACGGGCCCCAGCAGCGGGTGGACGCACCGCGGCCGCGAACGTTGCAGACGATCGCCGTCGCGGGCGAAGCGGCTGCACTCGAGTGGATGCGCGCTGACCTGGCGCGGCCGATGAACCCACTCACTGGAGACGTCACACGTACTGCTCTATTGTCCGCTCCCGATGGCCTGTGCTGGTGGTATCACGCGGCGCACCACCTGGTGCTGGACGGGTACGGCGCTCAGCAACTGATCACCCGCGTTACTGAGCTGTACAACGGGGCAGATACACGAACGCCTATATCACTGCGATCCGTTGTTTTCGCCGACCCAGAACACACCGTCGACGCGGCCGCGGCCACGGCCTTCTGGGACGCGCGGATCGCCAACATGCGCGGTGTGACCGCCCTCGCTGGTCGTCAGGCTCCCGCCGCGCCGCAGGCGACGCGGCGGGTCCTGGATCTCACTGCGGACGAGCAGCGCGCCCTCGTCGCCGGGGCGCGACGCCTCCGCAGCACCTGGGCAGACCTACTCACCGTCGCGGTCGGTAGCTATGTGGCACGAATCGGCGCGGCCTCCGAGGCTCGCCTCGGTACTCCGATGATGAATCGTGTCGCCGCCGGCACCGGCACCCTGATTTCGGCGCGCACGGTGTGCACCGCGATGAATGTCTTGCCGATCACCATTGCCGGCTGCGGCACGCTAGCGCACGCCTTGCAGAGCGCGCGGGCCGAGCAGCAGGCGGTCCGCGCATTCCCGTTCACCAGGCAGGAAGATCTCGCGCGGCGTTTGCATCGCCGCGACCAGACAGCCCAATTGTTCGGCTTGCAGTTGAACCTGATCCCTTTCACGCTGGAGATCGAACTGCAGGATGGCGACACGTCGGTCCACGGTACGGTGCGCAACCTGACGGCAGGTCCCGTCGAAGATGTGACCCTCGGCGTCCGCGGCGCCCCGGGGCGCGGCGGAAACGTCCGTCTCGAGTTGGATGCGAACCCCGACCTGTACACGATCGAGGATCTCCAGCTTCACCTCGGCAGGCTACGTTCCTGGATCCGCACGCTGGCCAGTGCCGATCTTGACGACCAGCTCCAAGCGTTAGATCTGCTGGATCCGAGCGAGCGGCAGCTGGTCGTCGAGGATTTCAATTGCACCGCCCACCCTCAGGTGGCGGCGACGTTGCGGGAGCGCTTCCTGGCTCAGGCACACCGCACGCCGGATGCGGTCGCGCTCATCTGCGATGACCAAGAACGCACCTATAGCGAGCTTCTGCAATCGGCGTCCAGAGTGGCTGCGCAGCTTCAGGCCGCAGGCGTGTGCGCTGGTGACATTGTTGGGGTTGCTCGCGAACGCGGGATTGGCCTTTTCGAGGGCATCTACGGCGTCGTGCTGGCCGGGGCGGTTTATCTACCGGTGGACGTGGACCTTCCGCAGCAACGGATAGCGGACATACTTGCCGATTCGGCGGCTACGGCATTACTGGGCGACGGCGAACGCCCCACCCTCATCACACCAGATCGGGCACCTGCCCCCCGCCGGTCGGTAAGCGAACGAGACGACGACACGGACGTGGACGCGGCGGCGTATGTGCTGTTCACATCGGGTTCCACTGGTCGCCCGAAGGGTGTCGTGATTAGCCATCGCGCTATTGACAACCGACTCGCGTGGATGCAGCACCATCTCCGGTTGCAGCCAGGTGATCGGGTGCTGCACAAGACGCCAATATCGTTCGATGTATCGATCTGGGAACTCTTCTGGCCCCTGCAAGTGGGCGCCGCGATCGTGATCGCGCCACCGGGATCGCATCGCGACCCACGCGCGATCGCCGACCTGATCGCAACGCAGAGGGTGACAACCGCACACTTCGTACCGTCGATGCTGCGTGCATTCCTCGCCGATGCGACAAGCCGTAACCGAGTATCCGGCGCGCAGTTGAGGCATCTGGTCACCAGCGGCGAAGCGCTCACCGGCGAACTGGCCCGCGATGCAGCAAGGGCGTTCGGCGTACCGCCGACCAATCTCTACGGCCCGACCGAGGCCGCTATCGATGTCACCGTCTGGGATTGCGCGCCCGAGGACGATACCGTCCCGATCGGGCGTCCCATTTGGAACACGACGTGCTATGTCCTGGACGCTCAGCGAGTTCCGGTCCCGATTGGGGTAGCGGGCGAGCTATGGCTCGGCGGCATTCAACTCGCTGACGGGTACGCCGGGCGCGAGGACCTCACCGCCGAACGCTTCATCGACAACCCGTTTCACGCCGGACGGCTCTACCGGACCGGCGACCTCGCCGCCTGGCGCAGCGACGGCGCGCTCGATTACCTCGGCCGTGTCGATGACCAAGTAAAACTCCGCGGCCAACGCCTCGAACTTGGTGAGATCGAGGCGATCGCCGGTGCTGTCGACGAAGTGGCGGGCGCGGCGGCAGGCCTGGTGAACGACGAACTCGTCGTCTGGTTCGTCCCCGGCCGGGCACCGCAGCCGCCAGGCACCACGCCTCAGGGTCGCGCAAGCGACGAGGCACAGGCTGCGCTCGCGGCCGCGTTTGCAGCAGCGCTGCCGGCTTCGCTGCAGCCGCATCACCTCGTCGCGGTCGAGGCCATCCCGCTCAGCAGCAGCGGTAAGACCGACCGCCGGACGCTGGCCGCAACTGCTGCGGTGCGCCGCGTCCAAAGCCACCAGCGCAGTGGCCCCCGCGACCTCGTCGAGCAACGCGTGTGCGCAGTGTTCACCGAGGTCCTCGCTACGGTCTCGATCGATCCGGATGCGGATTTCTTCTCGCTCGGCGGCGATTCGCTACGAGTGTTGCGGGTGTTGTCCGGCATTGAAGCGGAGTTCGGCACGGTCTTGGACCTCGCGGACATTTTCGCCCATCCGAGCGCCGCAGCACTGGCAAAATTGATCACTGGGGATTCCGCGACGGCATCGACGACAGCCGAACTGCTGACTCTGCGCTCCGGGTCACGCGATCAGACACCGCTGTTCCTGCTGCCGCCAGCCGGCGGTCTGGGATGGTGTTACGTCAGTCTCTTGCGGTCGTTGCCGCAGGTCTTGCCCATTCACACGATTCAGGCCCCTGGGCTGCTCGAGGGGGCTCCGGAACCCGCAGGGGATTTGCGGCAACTCGCACGCCGTCAACTCGACATCATCCGTCGCCTCGTCGGCGACGGACCGTTCCATATCGCTGGCTGGTCGCTGGGCGGACTGGCCGCGCAGGAGGTCGCCGCGCTGGCCGCTGCGGACGGTCAGCAGGTCGGCGCCGTGGTCTTGCTGGACGCTTACCCGTCAGATCAGTGGCGACACCTCAGCGATCCGACCGAAAGTGAGGCTCTGGTTGGGATTCTGCGTCTCGGCGGTGTCGAACCCCCGGAAGGTGAACTCGATCGTGCCCGGACTCTGTCACTACTCAGGGGCAGCGGCAGTGCGATCGGCGCGCTGCCCGACCTCGCCATCGCGGGCTGCATCGCCTCGGTAGTGCAGGCCAGCGCCATCGTGCGCGGCTCGGAACACGACATGTACGACGCGCCGGTAACCCTCGTGCGAGCAGCGGCACCGCGACCGGAGACATTCATCAATCCGGACGGGTGGCGCGAGTACGTGGGTAGTCTCGAGCTCGTTGACTTGCCTGTCACGCACGGCGAACTACTGCGTCCCCCCACCGCCGACCGTGTTGCCCAGCTCGTCGCTGACCGAATCACCGCCGCCAACGCCCGGAGCGCTCGATGACCATCCCCGTGGTCCGCTTCGAACCCGTCGATCGGCACGCCGACGCCGGGCTGCTCACGGCGTACGAACTCGGGCGCCGCGACCGGCTGGTCCGCGCAACTGACCGCGCCGCTTACGTCGCCGCGCACGTCCTGGTTCGCCGCTGCGTGGCCGAACTGACCGGCCTCCGACTCGCGGACATCCACATTTCGCAGGTATGCCCAACCTGTGGCGTCGAGCCCGGGCACGGCGTACCCCGGGTCAGCGGCCACCCCGACCTCCAGGTCAGTCTCAGCCACAGCCATCACCACGTGGCGGCCGCTGCGGCTAAGACGCCAATCGGCATCGACGTGGAGACGATCGACGCAGGGGGCAGGCCGGACGTGGTTGGCCAGGCGCTGAGTGCGGCCGAACAAGCCTGGGTAGGAGCGCAACCCAACCCGCATCGCGCGTTCCTGCGGCTATGGGTGCGCAAGGAGGCGTGGATCAAATGCGGCAATGCGTCATTGGATGATCTCGCTGCAATCGACGTACTCGCCGAAGATGCGGCCGAACCCGATCAGAGGGCCTTCCAGGAGTGGTCCATACCGGACGCCGTCGGCGCCTGGACGACCTCGCCGCCGTTGCGAAGCAATCTCAGGACGACCGCGCGCCAGTAGACGCTAGGACGCTGATCATCAGCGTCGACCGCCGCGACGCAACGCATCGTCCAGTTCGTCGAACTCGAACTGCGCCGGGCGTACCAGACCTTCGCGGTATGCCGCACGACTGAGCATGTGCGCGGACACCGGCGCCGTCAACGCTTGCGCTATCGCGACCAGCACCAGCGTGCCGAACGCCGACCAACTGCGCAATGTCAGCGCGAGCCCGACCAAGATCAGCAGCAAGCCCAGCGTTTGGGGCTTCGTGGCAGCATGCATCCGCATGTACAACGCGTTGAAGCGCACCAAGCCGATTCCCGCGATTAGCGTCAATGCGGCGCCGGCCAGAATCGAAATCGCGCCGAGTACGTCCAGCAATCCGCTCCAGGACATCTCAGCGCTCCCGTCCTCGTCGGTCGACCAAGAATCGCGCGACCGATACCGCACCGACGAAACCGACCAGGGCGAGCGCTAACAAGATCGGCAGAGCCGAAGACGTGTCCGAATGCGTGATAGCCAGCGCGACACCACCGATCAAAGTCACCACGATGACGTCGGAGGCGAGAATCCGGTCTACGTTGGACGGCCCGCGAAGCAGCCGCCCGATTGCCAGCAGTACCGCGAGAACCAGCATCGCGGCGGCGACGATATGTACGACAGTCATCCGGTATCCCCTTCCACCCGCTCGATTTCTTCGGGAGTCCCGATCGCCAACACCAGGCGTCGCTCTAGATCGAGGATCGCTGACCGGCGCTGCTCAAGCGTTCTTTCGTCGACAGCGTCGACGTCGTGCACATACAGCGTTCCAGCCGATCGGCGCACCTCAATGACGACCGAACCCGGCACCAGCACCGTCATCACGGCGACCAGGGTGAGGTACAGGTCCGATCGGGTACGCAACTTGACCTCGATGATCGAGCCCCGTGGGGGCGGAGCCGGACGCAAGGCCATCGCCGCGACGTGCATAGACGCCACGACGATCGACCACATGAAACTCACCACGAGCGCGATCACTCGCAACGGCCGCGGCCGGCCGTAGTACTCGATCGATGGCAACGGGAACACCACGGTGACCACGACGCCGATCAGTAACCCATTGATCGTGTTGCCCCAACTGAGCTTGTCCCACATCAGGATCCATACCAGCGCAACCGCAATGACCGTGCGCGGCTGGAAGCCCGGTCGCCGGCTGAGTCCGACTCGGCTCATGCGCGGGGGTAGCCGCGGCGGGCGGACCATCACTTCACCCCCGGCGGAAGCACGGCATCGATGTACGGTGCCCGCAGAATCATGTCGCGAGCGGCGTCGTCGGTGTAGCCGAATAACGGCCCGGCACCAATGGTGATCGCCAAACTCACCGCCGTCATCGCCGCCGTCGCAACCAACATCGAGACCGGCAACGCCTTACTGCGTGAAGTATCGGTGGCCAACTCGACATCGAACTCGAGTTCGTGCCCTTCACGCTGAGCAGCCGCTTCCGGGTCGATATCCGGCCGAGCAGCCATCGCGGACGCCGTCGTCTCACTGGGCGAGCGCCAGAACGCGGCACCCCAGACTTTAGCCATCACGTATAGCGTGAGCAGGCTGGTCGCGAGAGCGCCCGCGACCAGCACGTAGGCCATCGGTGTGCCGAGATCGACGCCCGCCTGCAGCAGACCTGTCTTGGCGATGAATCCCGATAACGGCGGGATTCCGCCCAGGTTCATCGCGCCGACGAAGAACAAGACAGCCAACACCGGCGAAATCGCCGCCAGGCCACCGAGCGCGCCCAGTGACGTCGATCCGCTGACCCGATCAATCAGTCCGGTCACCAAGAACAGTGCGGTTTGGATGGTGATGTGGTGTACGACGTAAAACACGGCGCCCGACAGTCCAGCCTGATCGGCCAGCGCGATGCCGAACAACATGTAGCCAATGTGGCTGACCAGGGTGAAGGACAAGATTCGCTTGATGCCGGTCTGACTGACCGCGCCCAGAATGCCGATCAGCATCGTCAACAGAGCGACCCACATCAACACGTCCTGCAGCGGTGAATCCGGGAACAGCAGCGTTTGCGTGCGGATCATCGCGTATACGCCGACTTTCGTCAGCAGTCCGGCGAACACGGCGGTGACGGGCGCAGGCGCGGTGGGGTAACTGTCCGGCAGCCAAGCGGACATCGGGAACACCGCGGCCTTGATCCCGAACACGGTCAGCAGGAGCAACTGCAGGACCAAGGCGACCCCGCTGTCGATCTCCGGTAATCGTTTCGCGAGCTGCGCGAGGTTGACCGTGCCGACGGCGGCGTACACCGCGGCGATCGCCACCAGAAACAGGAACGACGAGACCAGGCTGACCACGACGTACGTCGTCCCGGCCCGGATCCGCGGACCCAGACCGCCCAGGGTCAGTAGAACGTACGAGGCGAACAGGAGGATTTCGAACCCGACGAACAAGTTGAACAGGTCCCCGGCCAGGAACGCGTTCGCGACGCCGGCGCTGAGCACCAGGAACGTCGGGAAGTACACCGTCAGCGGCGTTTCCTCGTCACCGTCCGCGACACCCTGACCGATCGAAAAGATCAGCACGACGAACGTGACGATCGAGGAGACCATCAGCATCAACGCCGCGAGCCGGTCGGCGACCAGGGAGATACCTAGCGGTTCCTCCCACCCGCCGATCCATAGGGTCAGCGGGCCGGACGTGTCGGCGATATACATCAGGACGCCTGCGACAACGACGGTCAACGCCAGCACCGTGAGGCTGATGATGCGCTGCAGGTGTACCGATCGGCGGAAGACCAAGGTGAGCGCGGCTCCGAACAGGGGCAGCAGCACCGGCATGGGCACGAGCCAGGTCATGGTCATCGGCTCGCTCCATCCGCACCTGGCTCAGCGCCGGGGCCCGCACCGTCGCGATCACCGGGCGATTTCTTGCCCTCAGTATCTTCCGGGTATGCACCACCGACGTCGGACTCGATCGCGGCGTTGAGCGCGACGGCCTCGGCCCGCGCGCGCTCCTCCGCCTCTCGGGCCTCGGCCTCCTCGGGGTCTTCCTCCGCCTCGGTCGTGGAGGTCACATCGGCGTCGTACGACTCGGACGGTTGATCGCGTTCGGCCAGACGCAAAATCAACGCATCCTCAAGGTCATCGGGGACGTCGTCGCTACCGGTCAGCCGCCAGTATCGGTAGGCCAGCGCCATCATGAACGCGACCGTCGCTAGCGAAATCACGATCGCGGTCAGTACAAGCGCCTCCGGTAACGGATCGCTCATTTCCTCCGGCGGACGCTCACCCAGCAGCGGCGCACCGCGGGCTTTGCCCATCACGACCAGGTACAGCCCGGCGACACCGTTGCTCATCAACACGATGCCCAGCAGCACACGGGTCAGCGAGCGCTCCAGCAGCAGGTACACGCCTGCCGCGACCAGAACGGACGCGACCACGATCAGGGTGATGTTGGGCTGCAAATTCGCGTCGGCGGCAATTGGTGTCATGAAACCACCTCATGCTGTCGGTCCACGCCGCTGCCGAGGCTGCGCGCGATATCCAGGATGAGCCCGACAACGATCAGGTAGACGCCCACGTCGAAGAACAACGCCGTCACCAGGTGTACATCGCCCCAGATCGGCAGGTGGAAGTCGATCACCGTCGACTCCAGTACGGCACCCCCGAAGGCCAGTGGCGCGAACGCGGCGCCGGTGACCACCAGCAACCCGAGGCCAACCAGCAGGCCGGCGTCAATCGGCGCAGCGGCGTCGAGTTCGTAGCGCCCACCGGCCAGGTACCGCACGAGCAGCGCAAGCCCACATACCAGTCCGCCGGCGAACCCACCGCCAGGTTGGTTATGCCCCACGAACAGCAGGTACAACGAAAAGGCGACGATCGTATGGAACAGCAACCGGGTGATGACCTCGAACATTACCGAGCGACGCTCAGTCTGCACCGACGTCGCCGACCGGAGCCATCCGGAACTGGTGGATCGGCCCCGCGATTCGCTGGAGGGACGGGTAATGAGCGTGTTTCGGGTGCGCACGAACACCAGGCTGGCGACACCGGTGGCGGCCACGACGAGCACCGAGACCTCACCGAGGGTGTCCCAGGCTCGGATGTCGACGAGCGTCACGTTCACGACGTTCTTGCCGTGACCGAACTCGTAGGCCGCCTCGGGGAAAAGGTTCGAAATCGGGTTGTGGATCCGCGCTCCGGTGGCGACGAGGGTCACGATCGCCACCGTTAACCCCACGCCGATCGCCAGCAGCAGGCGCCAGAACCGGCTCGCCCGTAACGGGCGGCGACGGAACTCCCGCGGCAGCCGCCGCAGCACCAGCACGAACACCGCGATCGACACGGTCTCCACCAGCATCTGGGTCAGCGCGACGTCCGGCGCGCCGTGCAACAGGAATAACAGCGACAGTCCGTAGCCGGTGATGCCGACGAGGATGACCGTCTTCAGTCGTGTCGAGGACCGCATCGCCAGAATGGCCGCGGCAATCATCATCGCACCGATACCGGCCTGCGCCGGGGTATCCCATAGGACAGGGTCGAGCGCGGGAATGTTCAGCAGTCCGGCTACACCGGCTCCCGCCACGGCCACGCACAAGATGGTGGCCAGATACGTCGGCAACGAGCCGCGCTGCGAGATGGCGGTGGTCTCAACCGCGAATCGCTCCAGCGTGCGGATGCCGAAGTTGTAGCTGCGTTCGCCGTCCACCAGCGCCGGAACCTTCGCCTGAGCCCGGCCGACCGCCCTCCGCTGCCAGAACAGCACACCGCCGACCGCAAGCGACATCAGCGACATGATCAGGGCAGGGGTAATGCCGTGCCATAGCGCGAGCCCACTGGAGGGTTCACCGATCGGGATAGACGCGGCGTACGGCGCGATGACATCACTCAGCGGTCCGCCTAGGAACCCGACGGCTAGGCTGGCGATAGCGAGAGTTACCGGCGCGATCAGGAAGGCTGGCGACATCCGCTCGATCTCGTTGGGCTCAACGCTGGCTTTGGGCGCGAACGCCCCCCACAAGAACCGCAGCGTGTAGGCGACGGTCAGCGCGGAGCCGGTGACCAAGGTGATGATCAGCAGCCATCGCCCGGTCTCCCCGAGCACCTCCCCTCCGTCGTACACCGCCTCAAACGCAGACTCTTTGGCCACGAATCCGGCGAGCGGGATGATGCCGGCCATCGACATGCCGGCGAGCGCGGCAGCGCCGACCAGCACAGGCATTCGGCGATGTAGACCAGTGAGCTCACGCAAATCACGAGTACCGCAACGTCGGTCGATGACACCCACCGTCAGAAACAGGGTCGACTTGAACAGGGCATGGCTGATGACCAGCGCAACAGCCGCGAGCCCGGCCGCCTGTGTGCCGATTCCGGCCATCGTGGTCAAGAATCCCAGTTGACTGACAGTGCCGTAGGCAAGCAGCAGTTTGATGTCGTGCTGCCGCAGAGCGCGCCAGCCACCCACGAGCATGGTGAACCCACCGAGGACGACGGTAAGCGGCCGCCAACCCGGCGATTCGCCGAAAATCGGCGCGAGCACGGCGATCAGGTAGATCCCTGCCTTGACCATCGCTGCGGCATGCAAGTATGCGCTCACCGGCGTGGGCGCGGCCATCGCGCCCGGTAGCCAGAAGTGGAACGGTATCTGCGCCGACTTCGAAAGGGCGCCGACCAACAGCAGCAACGCCGCGACCGTCATGTCGCTACTCATCGGTGGCGGCGCGGCCAGCAGATCGCTGATCCGATAACTTGCGCTTTCGCCGATCATGATGATCCCGGCCAGCATGGCCAGGCCGCCGAAGGTGGTAACGAGGAGAGCCTGCATCGCGGCGCGCCGGTTCGCCGAGCGAACTGGGTTGTGCCCCACAAGTAAATAGGAGAAGACCGTGGTCAGTTCCCAGAAGATGTACATCATGATCAGGTCGTCGCTGAGGACGAGCCCGAGCATCGCGCCGGCGAACAGCGTGAAGACCGCACCGAACCGCCACACCGTCGCATCTGCGGGGCGGAAGTACCAGCCACAGTAGAACAAGATCAGCGCACCGACCCCGGTGACCAGCATTGCGAGAACCCACTGCAAACTGCCGATTCGCAACGCGAGTTGGACCTCCAGCGAGGGAATCCACTCAACGGTCTGAGTGATTACCCGGCCGTCGGCGACCGTTGCCGCTTTCGTCACCAGCCACCCGAAGGCGTACGCCGGGACGAGGGCGAGCACCAGGAATGCGCGACGGCCAAGCCACGCGGCCACCAGCGGCGCAATCAGACCCGCCACAAGATGCAACAGCAGCAGGACTGACAAGCTGGGACCTCTCGCGCAGGTGGGGTCGGTTACGTCACCCTACCTGGTTTTCGATCCGCCTCATGCGGTTGTCACATGCGAGCGTAGCCGTACTCCAGGTATACCGGCGATCGCGAGTTTCAGATTTGTCGGCGACTACTCCTTGGGGTGCCGCGTGACAACGACCGGGCACGCGGAATGTGAGACGACGTGCTGGCTGACTGATCCGAGGACGAGTCCGGCGAAGCCACCGTGCCCGCGCGAGCCGACCACGATCAGATCCGCGCTATGGGTGGCTTCGGTGAGCACGTATGACGGATGTCCCTGTTCGATGACCCGCTCGACGTTCCCGACGTTTTCGCCAAGGGCTTCGGTCAGGGCCTCGGTCTGCGCCTGTTCAGCGTTGGCGCGCCAATCCACAGCATCCTCGCCACCGAATGCGACGCCGTACGAGGCCGGGATCGACCAGGAAGTGACTGCGATAAGCGCGCTACCGGTCAATTCGGCCTGCTGCGCGGCCCATCTGATCGCGGCGATCGATGCCGGCGATCCGTCGACACCCACCAGAATCCGACCCGTGCGCTCGCTCATGTCCATTCCTCCCAGAGGTTTCGCGTTGCCATCAGCGTACTCATCCGGGCTGTTTCGTTGGGAGGGCCACTATTGACCGGTCTCGCCTCGCTGCACGGGTTCAGGCAAAGTAGTCACCGTGAGACGTATGGATTGGTTGAACCGGGCGGTCGTGGCGATCCGACCCAAGGGGCCCACCGATAACCGCACTGCCGCATTCGATTCGTTTGAGCGCACCTATTCTCGCCGTGTTGTCGATCTGGCGATGCGCGTCGCCGAAACGATGCTGACCGTCGGGGCATCGGTGGACAGCGGCACGGTCACGGCGCTACAGATTGTGAAGGCGTATGGCGTTACGCCAGTGCACGTGGACGTCACATATACCTCCATCACGGTCTCGTATCACCGCGATATCGACGAGGACCCGCTTACCCTCAGCCGCGTCCTGCGAGCGCGCACCACCGATTACACCCGGCTACAGCGACTTGAGGAACTCATCGAACAGATCAATGCCGGGCTCGACGTCGATGAAGCACGCCGTCGGTACATCGAGATCACCAGCGCTCCGCACCCCTACCGTCGAGCCTTCGTCACGATCGCCAACGGTGTCCTTGGCGCGGGCGCCAGCCTGCTGCTCGGCGGATCGTGGTTCATCTCAGTGCTGGCATTATGCACCGGCGCGCTGGTCGTGATCGTGCAGCATGAGTTGAGCAGACGCCTGCTGCCGGCCTTCTTCATCCAGGCAGTCGGCGCATTTGTCGCCACCATGATCGCGATGGCTGCCATTACGTTGAGCCAGCATGTGGACTGGGTAGGTGAAGTGCGGCCGTCGATCATCGTCTCGGCGGCCATCGTCATGCTGTTCGCGGGCATGGCTGTGGTCGGCGCGGCACAAGACGCCATCGACGGGTTCTACCTGACTGCCGGTGCGCGAATCTTCGAAGTCGTTCTGCTCACCCTCGGCATCGTCTTCGGCATCGCAGTCGGACTCACCCTCGCCTCCGCGATCGGTTACGGGTTCGCGCTGCCTACGGGCCCACCGCCGATCCCGCACGCTGGCCAGCAATTACTTGGCGCCGCGCTCATCGCGGTCGGCTACACGCTTTCGGCGTACGGCCGGGGGCGCACCCTGCTGCTGGGGACCGGTATCGCGCTGATCGCCTACTTGGCGTACCTGACCATGCGGTGGGTCGGGCTAGAGATCGCGCCTTCCTGCGCCGTCGGTGCGCTGACCGCCAGTTTCCTGTCGATCCTGGTCGCGCGCAACCTGCACGTTCCGTCGCTGGCCTTAACCACCGCCGGGATCGTGCCGTTCGTGCCGGGTTCGGCGGTGTTCCGGGGTTTGCAAGAGTTATACGGAGCGGACGGCGACGTGACGCGCATGATCAGCGGCGCCACGACTCTTAGCGGCGCGATCGGCGTCGGGTTGGCGATCGCTGCCGGCGTCTCATTGGGCGCCTACTTCGGCCGCCCGACTCGCAACACGATCGCGAACGCAGCGCGAAGGCTGCGCGGACCCGCCTGAGTCGCGGAACCAGCGGGCGGCTGTTTCGCCGCGCGCCGAGCGGCTGCGTAGCATCACTGAGGTGAGCGCACCAGCATCGAGTAACCCCCTCCAGGCCCCACCGAGCGCCACAGACGTGGCGTACGCCGCAGCTCGGCTCCGCACCGTCGTACGCCAGACACCATTGGAGACGAGCGATCGGCTGAGCGCGGCGCTGGGCGTGCCGGTGCTGCTCAAGCGCGAAGACATTCAGTTGTGTCGCTCGTACAAGGTGCGCGGTGCCTATAACTTCATCTCGTCGTTGAGCACCGCGGACCGCGAGCGCGGCATCGTATGCGCCAGCGCTGGAAACCACGCCCAAGGCGTCGCACTCGCATGCAGCCGACTCGGTATCCGCGGTCAGGTGTTCTTGCCGACCAACACGCCGCGACAGAAGCGCCGGCGGATCGAACACATCGGCGGCGAGTGGATCACCCCGGTCATCGTCGGTCGGTCGTACGACGAGGCGAACTTGGCGGCACGGGCAGAAAGCGAACGCGGTGGAGCCCTGTTCGTGCACCCGTTCGACGCCGCGTTGACGATCGCCGGCCAGGGCACCGTGGGCGTCGAGATCCTTGAGGCGCTACCGGAAGTCGACACCGTCGTGGTGCCCGTCGGTGGCGCGGGGCTGCTGGCCGGGGTGGCGCTGTGGCTACGCGCCAACCGGCCTGGTGTTCGGATCCTGGGCGTCGAGCCGGACGGTGCAGCGTCCTTCCAAGCAGCTTTGGATGCCGGCCAGCCGGTCGAATTACCACAAGTCGACACGTTCGTGGATGGTGCTGCGGTAGCGCGCGTCGGCGATATGTCGTTCGGCATCGCCTCGGAACTGGTCGACGAAATCGTGTCGGTTCCCGAGGGGGCGGTATGCACCGAGATGTTGGAGCTGTACCAGACCGAGGGCATTATCGCCGAGCCCGCGGGCGCATTGGCCACGACCGCGTTGCGCGGATATCTACAGCGCCGACCGGAGGGCCCCGTGGTATGCATCGTCTCGGGCGGAAACAACGACGTCTCCCGGTACGCCGACATCCTGGAACGCTCGCTGATCCACGAGGGCCTGCGCCACTATTTCCTGGTCACGTTCCCTCAGGAACCCGGCGCCTTGCGCGGGTTCCTGACCGATGTTCTCGCCGAGGGCGAAGACATCGTCCTGTTCGAGTACGTGAAGAAGAACAACCGGGAGACCGGACCAGCGCTGGTCGGCATCGAACTCGATCAGGCCGACCGGCTGCCATCCCTGCTGGAGCGGATCGCGGCCAGCCCGTTGAGCATCGAGCGCATCGAACCCGGCACTCCACTGTCCGGATTCTTGCTGTAGACGCGATCCTGACACTTCCTGCAGTTTTCGGACTAGCCTGACGACATGGCTACCGAGGTACGTAAGAACGAAGCGAAGAGCCGCTACGAGGCCTTGCTGGACGACGGTGTCGTCGCCGGATTTGCCGAGTACGTCGAGGAGGACCATCGGGTCACTTTCACGCACACGGAAGTGGGCGAGGAGTACGCCGGACAGGGTATCGCCGCACAGTTGGCCCGCACCGCGTTGGACGCGACCCGGGCGGCCGGCAAGTCGGTCGTACCGCGGTGCCCGTACTTCAGGGGATACATCGACAAGCACGACGAGTACTCCGACCTCGTCGCCTGAGTTGCCCGAGCCGGCGACGAATCCGCGGCGGCTGCGGCCGATCGACTGGGTCGATGACCCTGAGGGCTACCTGCGGATATTGGATCAAACGCGGCTTCCCAACGAGGAGCATTATCTGCGGATCGACACCGTCGATGCGCTCATCGACGCGATCCGTCGACTGGCGACGCGCGGCGCTCCAGCGCTCGGCGTCGCCGGTGCGTTCGGGGTAGTCCTCGCCGCACAGCGTCTTCCTGCCGGCGACGTGCCCGCCGCGATCGCGAAGATACGCGCGGCTCGCCCCACCGCGGTGAACCTGGCCGTAGGGACCGATCTCGCTGCGCGGGCGCTGGCTGATGGTGGTCTTGATGCGGCGCTCAGCGCGGCGAAACAACTGCGCGATGATGACATCCGCGCGTGCGCGGCAATGGCTCGACGGGGAGCCGACGAGATCTACCGCACCATCGACTCCGATATCGGCACCGATGCGCGGCCAAGCGGCAGCAGCCAGCGGCAGGTCCGGTTGATGACTATCTGCAACACCGGAGCCTTGGCGGCGGTCGAGCGTGGTACCGCGTTGGGCGTGCTCTCCGAGGTGTTGCGCGACGGTCGGCTCGGTCACGCGTACGCCTGTGAGACCCGTCCGCTGCTGCAAGGCGCCCGCCTGACTGCGTGGGAGTTGCAGCGGATGGGGGCGCCATACGACCTGATCGTCGATTCGGCTGCCGCGTCGACGATGCGGCGCGGCTATGTTGATGCTGTGCTCGCTGGAGCCGATCGGATTGCCGCAAACGGTGACACCGCGAACAAGGTCGGCACCTTCGCCCTGGCGTTGGCCGCGCGGTACGCCGGGATCCCGTTCTACATCGTCGCGCCCGAGACAACCCTCGACCCACACACGCCCAGCGGCGACGATATCGACATTGAGGACCGCGGGTCCGACGAGATCGTCTCGCTGGCGGGCATCGCGATCGCCCCAAGGGGGACGACGGCGCTGAATCCCGCGTTCGACGTCACGCCAGCGGAACTGATCACTGCGATCATCACCGAACGCCGCACGATCCGCACGGGCGTCGGTCAGCGACCCGACGCCTGACATGTTCCTGACACGACCACACTGCCGTTGCGTCACGCTCGATCCGGCTGGTTCGTCATGTGAAGTGAAAGCCACTCGAGGTGAACGGGAGCAGCGTGATGACCGACATCGATGCGTTCGAAAGTGAACGCCCCCGGCTCGTCGCCCTGGCCACGCGCGTGCTCGGCGACGCGACCGAGGCGCAGGACGTCGTGCAACAGGCATGGATCCGGATGCACGGTACGGATGCAGCGATTGCAAATCTCGGCGGTTGGCTGACCACGGTCACGACTCGCCTATGCCTGGACCGGCTACGTTCTCGAACCCCGATCCCGACCGATGACGTGCCCCACCAACGTGAGGTCGAAGCGCCCGCACTAGATCCCGCCGAGCAGGTCGCGCTGGCCGATACCGTTGGCGTCGCTTTGCAGGTCGTGCTGGATCGGCTCACCCCGTCCGAACGAGTTGCGTTCGTCCTGCACGACAGCTTCGGATTCGACTTCAGCACGATCGCTGCCGTGCTCAACACGTCCGGGCCCGCCGCGCGCAAACTCGCCTCCCGAGCACGCGCCAAAATCGCGCAGCCGGCCGCTGAGGACGCGCTCGCCGACTGGGAGGTCGTGGACGCGTTCATGGCTGCCGCCCGCGAGGGAGAGTTCGAGAGACTGCTGAGCCTGTTGGCGCCCGACGCTACGGCGCGTGCCGACGACGCCGCAGCACTCGCCGGGACGCCGCAGCACATCACCGGTCGCGACGAGATTGCGGCGTTCTTCAACGGATCCGCACATGCGGCCCTCCCGGTGTACGTCGGTCAGCGTCCTGGTTCAGCGTGGTTCCACCGCGGCGAAGCGAAAGTCGTCTTCGACTTCGTCGTATCCGGCGGCATCGTCTCCTCGATCACGTTCCGCGCTGCACCGGAAACGCTCGCCGTCCTTGCCCGCCGTGATGGCGCCGTACGCCGCTAATCGAGCAAGTGCCGCTCCGTTCACCCCGAGCGGGCTTAGCGTATTGGTCAGGTGTTCGATGCCTAGCGCTCTCCGACGCGCACCAACCGCCCACAGCCGGTTGGTCACACTTCGAGGGTGACCACCGTCAGATAAGTAAGACACCAACCCTGGAGGAATGATGAAAACCATGACCTGCCGTCAGCTCGGCGGCCCGTGCGATCTAGAGCACCACGGCGAGAGCGCCGACGATGTGATCAACGCGCAGGACAAGCACCTGAAAGAGGCCGAGAAAGCCGGCGATGCCGCCCACCAACCTGCGCGTGATGACATGAAGAGCCGGTGGCGCCATCCGAAGAAGTCGCTCGGCTGGTACCGCGAGATGAAGCAAACCTTCGCCGATCTCCCCGCTGACTAGCGATCGGCGAACGGCTCGCCGTGCCTAGTTCGGGATCTGGTCGGCGATCGGCCGGATGAAGTCTCCGGCGAGTGTGACGGCGGGCCCCGAGGACTCGGCGCCCACGATCAGTACAGCGAACGCCATGTCCTTGTAGTAGCCGACGAACCACCCGTGCGCGTTGTCGGCATCGCCGAACTCGGCAGTGCCGGTCTTTCCCGCGATCCCAGCGATATCGGCGACTTCGGTCGCGGTGCCGGACTCGACGGCCTCGGTCATCATCGCCTGCAGCGCTGAGATCGTGTCGGCAGCCGGCGCCGCCTGCTCCTGATCAGCGGTCGTTTCCTCTCCCTGCACCAGGATCGGCACCGGCCTCGACCCGTTCTGCACGGTCGCGGCCGCCAGCGCCATACCGAATGGTGTCGTGATGACCTTGCCCTGGCCGATCGAGTTCTCGACCTGCTCGGCGTCGCTATCGGAGGTCGGCACTGACCCGGTGATCGTCGTCATCCCTGGCGCGACGTAGTCGACACCGAGTCCGAACTGTAACGCGGTCTCGTGGAACGAATCCGCCGGTAGGTCGGCGGTCAGCGCGGCAATGGTGGTGTTGCAGGACTGCGCGAACGCAGTGTGCAGCGGTACCTCACCTAGGTCGAACTCGTCGTCGTTGGGGATGGTCCTGCCATTGATGGTGGCCTCACCGGGACACGGCAACACGGTGTCTGGTGCGGCTACGTCCGCGTCCAGCGCAGCCGCAGTGCTGATGATTTTGAACGAGGAACCCGGTGGGTACTGCCCGGTGAGCGCAATCGGGCCCTCTGCGTCCGCCGCTTGGTTCTGCGCCACGGCCAGTAGGCCGCCGGTGGACGGCTGGATGGCGACGATGGCTACCTGCTCGTCGAGGGCGTCGACAGCCTGCTGGGCGGAGGCTTGAATGCCGCTATCGAACGTCGTGCTGATCGTGTCGATCGGCGCAGCCTTACGCTCGAGCAAGGTCGTCACGACGTCATGCTGCTGATCCTGAATCTGTAACTGCCATCCGGTCGAGGCCTTCGCCGCCTCGTCCCATACCTCGTTCAGTCCGGCCAGCACCGGCGACTTTAGGCTCTTGGAGGTCGTCAGCAGCCGCTTCTGCTGGTTGTGCACGATACCGGGGGAATCCGGGATGTCGACCTTCTCGGCATCTTCTTTGCGCAACGCGACGACGGTGAATATATCGTCCGCGGCGTCGATCTGGGTCGTCAACGACTCGGCGGTGATCGAGCCGACGACGTCCTTCAGCGCGCTCGCCAGCGATGTGGCGACCTCATCGACGTCCGTCACCTTCGCCGGGTCGATATTGATGACCATAACGAGTTGCTCGCTGAGCACTGGCTGGCCATTGCGATCAAGCACGGTCGGCGTGTTGCCGTCGTTCTGCACGATCTCCAGGTGCTGGTTGGCGGCGAGGTCTGGGTGGATCAGCCCCGTCGACCATTGCACCTTCCAGTCGTTCTCATCGTCGGTGACCAGCAGCGTCTCGATCGAGAAGGTCATCGACTCACCGAGCACCTCCCAGGAAACGTCGTACGTTCCGTGGGCCTCCGCAGAGGACGCCATGACGTCGCCAGCGCTATACGTGATCGTCGGGTCCTGCAGCACTTTGACGACTGAATTCAGCGCCGCCGTGGCGTCGTCGGGCGATGTCGTGAGCGAGCCTGCCTTCTCGAAGTCACCGCTGTTCAGTGCGGCCGCAAACTCCTCGGCGACCTCCTGCGCACCATCCTTCTTCTCGGGACTGTCGGTGCAGGCCGAGAGCATCAGCAGGATCGTCATAAGAAGTGCTGTAACCAACCGACCGCGGCGTCCACGCGATTCGACGGGTCTGCGCAGGGATCGACTCATGTGCTTGATGCTATTGGTCGTATTGCGCGCGAACTCCCTGCGGTGGAACGTGGTGTGCAACCGTTACCGCAATAACGACACCATCGAGGGGGAGCCTGTGCGCGCAGTACGAATCACGCCAAACCTTCCGGTTGCAGATATCCGGGAAGCTAGCAACTTTTACCGGGAGTTCCTCGGGCTGCAGACCGAGGAGTTCAACTTGGGCTGGGTCGCGCGCTACACATCACCCGAGTCCGGCGCGAACGTTCAGTTGGTCACCGCCGACGTGACCGCTGCCGCAGACTCGGTGATGTCTGTGCACGCCGATGATGTCGATGCGGCGTACGTCGAGGCGCGGCGTCGTGGCTACGTGATCGTGCATCCGTTAACGACGGAGACCTGGGGCGTACGCCGATTCTAGGTGCGCGCTCCCGACGGCAATGTCATCAATATCGTGCAGCACCGCGATTGACGCACTCGCCCGCGGCAGCACTACCCGCGACGAGCCCACGCGCCGCGTCGCCTCAGTCGATCCCGCCTGCGTTGGCGAACCGGCTGTACTTGCCCTGGAAGATCGTCAGCGCGTCACCGGTCGGCCCGTTGCGGTGCTTGGCGACGATCAGGTCCGCCTCACCGATGCGGTCCGTGTCGTTGTCGTACACCTCAGGTCGGTTGATCAGGATCGCGACGTCACAGTCCTGCTCGATAGCGCCGGACTCACGCAAGTCAGAGAGCATCGGTTTCTTGTCGGTACGCGTCTCCGGTCCACGGTTCAACTGAGAGATCGCAATGACTGGTACCTCTAGTTCCTTGGCCAGCAGTTTCAACGCGCGGGAGAACTCCGAGACTTCCTGCTGCCGGGATTCGACGCGCTTACCGGAGGTCATCAACTGGAGGTAGTCGACCACGACGAGGCTCAGATCGTGTCGCTGTTTGAGTCGGCGGGCTTTCGCTCGAATCTCCATCATCGACAGATTCGGCGAGTCATCGATGAACAACGGCTTATCAGCTATCTCTGCGCTGGTACGGACCAGTTTGCTCCACTCGGCATCCGTCAGGTCCCCGGACCGGACGCGACCGAGCGCGATCGACGCCTCCGCCGAAAACATGCGCATCGCGATCTCGGACTTGCTCATTTCGAGCGAGAAGATTACCGACGCCTTGCCGTGACGCAACGAGCAGGAGCGCGCGAAGTCCAGCGCGAGCGTCGACTTGCCCATACCTGGGCGCGCCGCCACAACGATCATTTGCCCAGGGAACAGTCCATTGATGATCTCGTCCAGTTGCTGGAAACCGGTGGGTACGCCGGCTTGCTCGCCGTGTGCGCCAATCATCTCGATCTCGCTGATCACCGGTTCAACGAGATCGCCGAGCACGACGTAGTCCTCACTCGTACGTCGTTCCGTGACGTCGTAGATAGCCGCCTGGGCGCGGTCCACGACGTCGTCCACATCTCCGATGTCATCGCCGGTGCCACTCGCGGCCCCGTACCCCATCTGCACAATGCGGGTGCCGGCGTCCACCAGCCGCCGCAGGACTGCCTTTTCGGCGACGATGTTCGCGTAGTAGGCGGCGTTCGCCGCGGTGGGCACGAGGTTGATCAGCGTATGCAGGTACGCCGCGCCGCCGATCCGCATGAGGTGCCCGCGTTTGGTCAACTCATCGCCGACGGTCAGGATGTCGGCGGGCTCACCGCGGCCATAGAGATCGAGGATCGCTTCGTGCACCAATTGATGCGCCGGCCGGTAGTAGTCGTCGGTCCGCAGGGTCTCGACCACGTCCGCGATCGCGTCTTTCGAGAGCATCATGCCGCCGAGTACGGACTGTTCGGCGGCCACATCCTGCGGGGGTTGACGATCAATCTCGCTGCGAGTCGGTTCGTCGTACTCCGGGGGACTTCCGATCACCGACTGCTCCATTTCTGCTGCTACCGCTACTGCCACGCACCGACCCGGCGTGGGCTCTCTCGCAGGGTGTGTCCATGCTTCATGACGCCCCCGACAGTTTCCGCCGGACGGCTGTGTAGCGCTGGAAGAAAGCCCACTGTATGGCCAGAGTTTTGGGTCAGACAACCCTCGATGTGAACAGACCTGTGGATAGCGTGTGGACGAGGCGCATAGACGTGTGGACGACGCGCGCAGAGCCTGTGCGATCAGTTGTGCATAACCGAATGAGCTTCCCCAAAAATAACCTATGACCTGCAGCTTTTCGATTCACACGTTGTGGAAAGAAGAAACTTTCCACAGACTTCTCGCACGTGCGACGGGCCGTACACGACAACACCGAACGCGCGCAAGGGGTTTGACAATGAGACTTCTATCCCCAAGTTATCCACAGGGCTCGCGCGTATGTCTACGCAGACCGCGTGTCACCTTCGGATGCAACCGCAGCGTCGTCCAGACCGACGGTTCCGGAATTCGGATGGGCCTGGTCGTCGGCAGCGACGCACGCATCGGCCGCGTCGACAGATGTGGTTTCGGTAGATTTCCTAGCCGTTGCACTGTTGCCATCGACGCGCACGCTGACTCCAGGATCCGGCTCATCGCTAGGGTGTGAAACGACCTCGGCGGCCGTCATTGCGTTCTTCGCGGACCGAATGTGAACGACGGTCAACGCGAATGTCAGCACGCCGAATCCAGCGGCCGCCAACCCGATGAACCCGAAGCCCCAGGCGCCGATTGGCGATCGCACAAGCACGTCGGCAAATCCGTCGTAAATGTAACGCCATTCGATATACACGCCCAGGATCGCGACCAGCGCAAAGCCGGTGAGCAATAGATAACAGGCTCGTGTGCGTTCAGCCGCCGGTACCAGATTCCGCCAGGCGATCGCACTCAGCGCGATCAACGCGATGATCACCACGAAGAAGTACCGACCCTGCAGACCGGCAGGAAGGTGCGTCCGGGCGTAACCCGACCAGGTCCGGGCCATTAACGCCACGAAAAGTACTGCCACGGTCGCGGTGAGCACGAGAGCCGGAATCCGCGCACTCGAGCGCCGATACGCATATCCCACGATCACGGCGCAGCACACCACCGTGAGCGTGTCCGTCACAGCCCCCGGCATGGGGTGCGCGAGCCAGCCGAAGTTCCCCCAGAAACTGCGGCTGATCCTCGACCACGCGTACTCCGAGAACTCGAGGGTGCTCGGGCCCGTCCCGTCAGCCCACGGCAACGTGTCGTATAGCGTGCTGTTGGGCTGAATCGCGCCGAACACGATCAGATTTCGCAGCCACCACGCGCCACCGATGGCGCCGAGCGCCATCGCCGCGATGGTGCGCCACACTCTCTGTCGGAGGCTGAGCAGTCGGGGCCAGAAAAGCACTACCACCGCTACAAACGCCACGAGCGGTAGCGCCGTGCCCTTGCTGGTGAGCACGAGCGCGAGCGCTAATCCGATTCCCCCCGTCGTGATCCAGGACGTATCGCCGGTCATGATTCGAATGCCAAGCCAGACCACCAGGGCACTGAAGCCCACGGCCATGGAGTCGTTCGAGACCGATCCCATGATGTGCGCGAGCTGCGGCACCGCTAATAGGCTCGCCGCAGCGACCAAACCGGCGCGCGAGGACCGCGTCAAGCGCCGGACGCTATCCCACGCTGCTAACGGAAGCGGAAGCGCGAAGATCAATCCGGCCAGCCTCGCGACAAGCACCGCCTCGTCGACGCCCATATCCTCGTAATCGAACACCGTCAGCACGGCCGCGATGTACGCGTAGTACACCGGAGGATGCTGCGTCATCTGATCGAGCCCGCTATAGCCCGGGTGTAGATCTCGCAGCTCGCCGACAGTGGACCGTGCGTCCTTGGGCATACCAGCCTCGGCGGTCGCGGCGAGTATCCAATCCGCGGCTTTCGCCTCGCCAGCCTCCGGCCACCCTCCACCGTCGATGAGCCGCACCGCACTATTGAAGTGAAGGGGCTCGTCCGGCGCATCAAACATCGGCGCTAGCGCGGCCCGGAACGCCACCAGCGACACGAACGTGGCAGTAATCGCAGCCAGGGCCCACTTTTCTCCGCGCGTCGCACGGGGCAACGACACCTCGACCTCATCGGCGCAATCTCCGGAGTTCGGCGTCGCAGTCAATGCCATAAGGAGTACGCACAGCTTTCAGATCGGCAGGAGGGTCCCGGCGATGTTATCGGAAGGGCTGCGAACGCTCAGCGCTCCGGACTGCGGGACACGCCCCCGAGGGTTATCGCCGCGTCGATGGCTGCGGCGTCGACCGTGTTGCACGCTTAGGCCTTTTTTGCCGTCGCGTACCATGTCGTGGCCGGGACCGACAGTCCCGTTTGAGTTCAAGGAGTCATCTTGCGCCTGTCAGTCATCGGATGCGGTTATCTCGGCGCGGTCCATGCTGCCGCCATGGCGTCCATCGGCCACGACGTCGTGGGTATCGACGTCGACGCGGACAAAGTCGCTTCGCTCGCAGCCGGACGCGCCCCGTTTTACGAGCCCGGACTGCAGCCGATCCTCGAAGCTGGGCTCGAGTCCGGGCGCCTGTCTTTCTCCACCGATCCCGCACAGGTCAAGGGCGCCACAGTGCACTTCATCGGCGTCGGTACGCCGCAGCGCAAGGACGGCCACGCCGCTGACCTCACCTTTGTGAATGCGGCGGTGGACGCGCTCATCCCGTATCTTGCCCCCGGCGACATCGTGGCCGGAAAGTCAACGGTTCCCGTCGGCACGGCAGCCGATGTGGCGGAGCGGATCGCCAGCACCGGCGCCACCTTGGTGTGGAACCCGGAATTTCTGCGTGAGGGTTACGCGGTGAAGGACACGATCGAACCGGACCGCATCGTGATCGGTGTCGAGGCGGGCGCGAATGGCGAGCGCGCCGCCAACCTGCTGCGCGAGGTCTACCACACCGCCGTCGCCACTGACACGCCGTACATCGTCACCGACCTGGCCACCGCTGAGCTGGTTAAGGTCGCCGCGAACGCGTTCCTGGCAACCAAGATCTCGTTCATTAATGCGATGGCCGAGATCGCCGAGGTTGTCGGCGCGGACGTGACTGACCTGGCCGACGCCATCGGACATGACGAACGGATCGGCCGGAAGTTCCTCGGTGCCGGTGTGGGTTTCGGCGGCGGTTGTTTACCCAAGGACATCCGAGCTTTCTCCGCACGGGCCGAGGAACTCGGCCGCGGTGATTCGGTCGCCTTCCTGCGTGAGGTAGATGCGATCAACCTGCGCCGGCGCGACCGTGTCGTCGATGTACTCACCGAGGCGCTGGGCGGAGCCGTGTATCAGAAGCGGATCGCCGTACTCGGGGCCGCGTTCAAGCCGCTCAGCGATGACATCCGTGACTCCCCTGCCCTCGACGTCGCCGTGCGCCTGCACGGCCTCGGCGCTCAGGTGAGGGTCACGGACCCTCAGGCCATAGAGAATGCTCGCCGAGCGCAGCCACAACTGGAGTATGTCACCGACCGGGCGGACGCCCTCCGCGATGCAGATGCCGTGGTCGTGGTCACCGAATGGAATGAGTACCGCCGCGAGATGACGCCGGCCGAACTCGCCGAGCTCACGGATGGGCGGATCATTATCGACGGACGCAACTGCCTCGACGCTGCCGCGTGGCGCGCCGCCGGGTGGACCTACATCGGCATGGGACGCCCCTGACGCTCACGTTCGGACAATCTCCAGGCGCGCTGCACCAGCACGCCGCCACGCGAGCGCTCTCACACTCTGGATAAGAAACCGCAGGGTGGTACTGCGGTAATATCCGCCTAAGCGGCGCGCCTATCTGTGGTCATGCGTCCCGCCCGGAAAAGTCTTGAGAGGTAATGCATGCGCCTGTTCATCCAGGTTCCCTGCCTGAACGAAGAGGCGACCCTTCCGCTGGTACTGGAGAGCATCCCGAAGCAGATCGATGGGATCGATGAAATCCACATCCTGATCATCGACGACGGCTCGAGTGACCGCACCGTCGAAGTGGCTCGGCAGCACGGGGTCGAACATTTCGTGTTCCACACCCGCAATATGGGGTTAGCGCGTTCCTTCCGAGATGGCGTCGACTACGCGCTGCAGCATGGCGCGGATATCGTGGTCAACACCGATGGCGACAACCAGTACCCGCAACAGGTGATTGGCGAACTCGTCCAGCCGCTGTTACGAGGCGAAGCTGACATCGCGATCGGCGACCGGCAGACGAAGACGATCGAACACTTCTCGCCGTTCAAGAAAATCATGCAAGGTGTGGGGTCCAGCGTGGTCAACTTCGCCGCGGAGACTGACCTGCCCGATGCCGCTAGCGGTTTCCGCGCGTACTCCCGCGAATCGCTGATCCGCCTGAACGTGGTCACGCAGTTCAGTTACTGCATGGAGACGATCATCCAGGCCGGCAACAAGCGGCTGCGGATCGCCAGCGTGCCGATTACCACCAACCCGAAGACTCGCGAGTCACGGCTGTTCAAGAACATCTTCCAGCACATGGGCCGCTCTGGGCAGGCCATCATGCGCAGTTACGTGATGTTCAAACCGCACACCGTGTTCCTCATCCTCGCGGCACTGTTCTTCCTCGGCGCCGCGATACCTTTCGTGCGATTCTTGGTCCTCACCTGGACCGGTAATGCCGGGGATCACATCCAATCGCTGATCTTCGGCAGCGCCATGTTGGTGGGTTGTCTGCTGAGTCTCGCGCTGATCGTCATCTCGGACATGCTCCGCACGAATCGCACGTTGATGGAGGATGCGCTCGAGCGCATCAAGATCGTGCAGTACAGCCACGAACGACTCCTTGATCCCAACAAGGACCCGGGCGCCGAGACTAGGCATCCGTCCATGCTCATTTCGGCCGCCGAGTACGACAGCCAGGTTGCTGACGCCGCCAAGACCGCACGCTGACCCGCGCTGCTGCGCTTCTCGCCACCTGGAGAGCCTCTGTGCTGAACCGCTTGAAGAACATCGCGAAAGATCTACTCGCGATCACCTGGATCCGTCGCGTGTACGAGGGCGTGAATCGGGTCTTCCTCGAGAGCTTCGGATCCAACCGGATCCTGACGCACCTGTACTACTTCGTCAGCATCATCACGTTCAACCGTGAGCAAGCCGCAGTGCTGCGCGGGCGCCGCAATTACTACCGCAACAAGCACCGCGACCGCGTTACGCACGTCGAGTTGCGTCGCAACATCCATCGGCTCGAAAAGGGTCTGGTGATGCGTCCACGGCGCGATGTGTTCGCCCGTGACTACATCATCGAAACCATCGAGTTCTATGAGGAGGCCACCCGCCAGTGTGCCGTCGACCCGGACACGATGGACAGCGCCGAGATGAGCTGGGCGCATGACGTACTCACCGAGTACTTTCGGGTCGCGACCGGGCCCGACGAGACGATCGCTGCAGCACGCGCGCGCTTCGAGGCGGCGGGATACGACGCCGAGCCGACGGGGCGCATTCCGCACCCGAAGGAACAGCTCAGCGATATCGAGTACGGCGAACTTGAGAAACTGATCATGCAGCGACGCAGCGTCCGCTGGTACGAGCAGAAGCCGGTGCCGCGCGACCTGATCGATCAGGCGTTGCTATTGGGTCGTCAAGCGCCCACGGCCTGCAATCGTCTGCCCTACGAGTTTCGCATTTTCGATGACCCCGAGATGGTGCGCACCGTCTCCTCGATCCCGTTCGGCACTGCGGGGTACGGGCACAACATCCCCGCCGTGGCGGTTGTCGTCGGCAAACTCGACTCCTACTTCAGCCCGCGTGATCGGCACGCGATCTACGTCGACGGATCGCTGGCCGCCATGCAGTTCATGCTCGCCTTGGAGACACTCGGGCTCTCATCCAGTGTCATCAACTGGCCTGACTTCGAGCCGCTGGAACGCAAGATGCAGAAGACGCTCGATCTGTCGCTGACGGACCGGGTCGTCATGTTGATTGCATTCGGCTACGCGCATCCCGAGGGGTTGGTGCCGTTCTCCGCAAAGAAGGAACTCGACACCTTCCGCCGCTACAACTAACCCACGTGACCACATCGAACGACACGCAGTCGCCGGCTCCGCCCAGCGCCAAGAAGCGCCGCATGAAAATTCTGCGCTGGATCATCACGCTGGTCGTGATCGGAGTCGTCGGCTACTTTTTCGCGCGTTCACTCATTGATAACTGGAGCGAGTTCCAGAGTCATCAGCTCGCCTTCGACTGGGGTTGGGTACTGGCCACCATCCTGTTCGCCCTCGCGGTCGCCCTGACCGGCGTCGTCTGGGCACGCGTGGTTCGGGTGGTGGAGAAAGACGTACCGATCACCACCACCGAAGCGGTTGCCGTGCAGAGTCTGTCGTGGGTGCTCAAGTACATCCCCGGACAGGTCGGGTCCGTAGCCAACAAGGTCCTGTGGGCGAAGAAGAAGGGGATCAGCAGGATGCTGATCATCATCAGCTTCGTCTACGAGAACGTGTTCCTGCAGATTGCCTCGATCGTGCCCGCGGCGGTGATTCTGCTGATTAGCCTGGGCCCGCAGATCTTCGGCGATAACGTCACCCTGCTCCTGCTGCCGCTGCTCGTGCTCATTCCGATGGCGATGATCATGTATCGCCCGCTGTTCCACAAGATCGTGAATCTGCCGGCCAGGAAGGTGCTCAAACAGGACGTCCCCCGCGAGTACTTCCTGAGCACCTGGCAGTCGCTGCGCGCGAGCCTGGAGTTCGTTGGTCCGCGCATCGTGAATGGCGTCGGTTTCGTGTTCATCGCAGCATCGGTCTCGGACATCACTCCGAGCGATTGGCTCCCGTTCGCGGCGGCGTACGTGTTGGCCGGTGCAATCGGCATCCTCGCGATCTTCGTGCCGAGCGGTTTGGGCGTACGCGAAGCGATCATCGTGGCGATACTCAGCCAGTACATCCCCGTGCCTGAGGCGATCCTGATCAGTCTCATCGCACGCCTGCTCTCTACGATCGGTGACCTCCTCGTCGCCGGAACCTACCTCGTCACCCGCCGTACTATTCCTAAGGAGATCCGTCCATGACCACGTCCCGGATCACGATCATCGGCTCGGCGTTGTCCGGCAACAAAGGCGCCGCGGCCATGCTCGAGAGCGCTATTCAGACTCTTACCGAGCGCCTCGGCGATGTCGAGTTCACCCTGTTGAGCATGTATCCGGTCGAGGACGCTGAGCAGAACCACTACGACAATCTGAAGATAGTCGCGGCGAACCCGAAACAACTCGGCGTGACCATCAACGCGCTGGCTCTGGCCCACCGCCTACTACCGTTCGCGCGCAAGACGATCGAGCGTAGGTCGAAGGCCGTGGGTGCGTTGGTCGCGGCCGACGTGCTTCTCGATCAGGGCGGCATCACGTTCACCGATGGACGCGAGAAGTTTCTGCTCTATAACATCGCCTCGATCCTGCCAGCGTTGAATACCCATACGCCGGTGTTCAAGTGCGCGCAGGCCGTGGGCCCGTTCAAGAATCCGGTCAACCGCATCGCCTCGAAGACGTTCCTGCCGAAGGCTCGCACGCTGGTGACCCGCGGGCGAATCACGCATGAGTTCGCCACTGGGCTCGGGCTGAAGAACCTCTACGCCGGCGCAGACTATGCGTTCTCGTTGGAGATGTCCGGCTCGGAAGGCGACGAGGTTGCCAAGCACGTCGATCTGTCGTTCTTCGACGGCGGGGATGTCGTGGGCGTGTGCCCGAGCGTCGTTCTGCAGAAGAAGGTGGACGGCTCCGGCGGCGATTACGCGGGCGAGATCATCGCCTTCATCGAGCACCTGCAGTCGGCCGGCAAGCGGGTGCTGCTGGTGCCGCATAGCGTGCGGACCGGAACCGACAAGACGCACAACAACGATCTGCCGCTGTGCCGCGATATCTATCAGCGTCTGGGCGCATCCAAAGATGTGCTGTTCATCGATCGCGAGTTGTCCTCGCAGCAGTTGCGTTACCTGATCGGCCGATGTGACCTGTTTGTCGCCAGCCGTTTCCACGCCATGGTGTCGTCCTTGGCGATGGCGGTGCCCACGCTGGTCATCGGCTGGAGTCACAAGTACCGCGAAGTACTAGAAATGTTCGATCTTGAGGAATGGGCGTTCGGGCACGACCAATTGTCTGGTGCGTACTTGCGCGAACGGTTCGAGGCACTCGCTGCGGCGCGGTCCGACGTCCAGGCGAAGTTGGATTCCCACCTGCCGGGAGTCAAGAAGCGATCCGTCGCGCAGGCGGACCTCATTGCCGAGATCGTCCGCGACAGCCGGTCAGGTCCTACACCGCGTAGAGGGGTTGTCCGGTCGGGAATTATCTTCCTGACCGGACAACCCCTCTTGTGCGGAGGCGCTGCCTGGCAACGTTACTTGCTGGCGACGACCTCGAGGTTGAATGAGCCGACCACATCTTCATGGATGCGGACCGACACCGCGTGCGAACCGGTGGACTTGATGTGACCATCGGTCTCGATGCGACGCTTGTCGAGTTCCGGACCACCGGCGGCACCGACCGCGGCGACGATGTCGCCGGCGGTGACCGATCCGAATAGGCGACCGTCAGCACCGGCGCGAGCGGCGTGCTGGACCTTCAGTCCCTGCAGGGCCGCAGCGATCTGCTTGGCATGGTCCAGATCACGAGCACCGCGGACGGCGCGCGCGCGCTTGATCTGCTCGATCTGCTTCTCGCCGCCCTTGGTGGCGATCACACCGAAGCCACGCGGGATGAGGTAGTTACGTCCGTACCCCGCCTTGACCTCGACGACATCGCCGGGAGCACCGAGGCCGGTGACTTCCTGAGTGAGGATGAGCTTCATGTTCGACATTTGCTGACTCCCTTAGCGAGCGGTGCTCGTGTAGGGCAGCAGAGCCATCTCGCGGGCATTCTTGATTGCCTTGGCGAGCTGGCGCTGCTGCTGCGAGGTCACACCGGTGACGCGGCGAGCACGAATCTTGCCGCGGTCCGAGATGTACTTACGCAGCATCGCGGTGTCCTTGTAATCGATGTACTCGATCTCGGCCGCGAACAGCGGATTTGGCTTCTTCTTGGGCTTGCGGATGACTGGCTTAGCCATGTGTTGCTCCTGATTGATGCGTGAAGTGATGGTGCGGCGCACGCCGCACGGGTTAGAACGGCGGTTCGTCGCTGAATCCGCCGGCCCCAGCCGCTGGGGCAGAGCCCCAGGGGTCCGAGGCGGGCGCGCCGCCACCGAATCCGCCGCCACCGCCTGCCCCGCCGCGCGCAGCGCGGGTGACCTTGGCAGTCGCGTACCGCAGCGAGGGACCGATCTCATCGGCCTCGAGCTCAACCACCGTGCGCTTCTCCCCTTCGCGCGTCTCGTACGAGCGCTGCTTCAGGCGGCCGGTGACGACGACGCGCGCACCTTTGGTGAGCGACTCGGCGACGTTCTCGGCGGCCTGGCGCCAGATCGAGCAACGGAGGAACAACGCCTCGCCGTCCTTCCACTCGTTCGACTGGCGGTCGAACGTGCGCGGAGTGGACGCAACGGTGAAGTTGGCAACCGCCGCACCCGAAGGGGTGAAGCGTAGCTCGGGGTCAGCAGTCAGATTTCCGACCACAGTGATGACGGTCTCGCCTGCCATAGGATGTCCTCTCGAAGTTCCGTCTGGTGTCTGGACCAGTCTCACCTGTCGTCGGCGTAAATGCCATGGCACGGGTGGGACGGTGGACGAATCAGACGGCGGTGGATAAGTCCGGGCGATTCTTAGCGGATGTCGGCGTTAACGGGTATAAGGGCTTAGCGGATTTCCGGCCGAATGACCTTGGTCCGCAGGACCGACTCGTTCAACGACAACTGGCGATCCAACTCGCCAACCGTGGCTGGCGTGCAGTGCATGTCGATGACGGCGTAGATGCCTTCGGCGTGCTTGTTGATCTCGAAGGTCAGCCGACGGCGACCCCAGATGTCAACGTTGTCGACGGTCCCGCCGTCCTTCTTCACGATCGACAGGAACTGCTCGAGCGACGGAGCGACGGTGCGCTCCTCAAGCTGCGGGTCGAGGATGATCATCATCTCGTAATGACGCACTAGTTAACCCACCCCCTTTGGACTAAACGGCCACGGGACTTCCGCGACAGGAGGGTCTAGCGTCTGGCGACCGCGCGTTGGATCACGTGGCCGCCGCGTCGCACCACAAGGTAGTAGAGCGACGGTCAAGGGTACCGCGCGAGGACTGCTCACCGCGACCGAACGTGACCGGCCGCACCCCAACGCACCTCGTCACATGCCTTACCCCCTATAGCGGGGCAGATCGTGGCATCTGCGATGAGCTGCGCTAGCGGCCGGTCCACTGCGGAGCCCGCTTCTGGAAGAACGCGGCGATCCCCTCTTTACTGTCCTCGGATTCGCGCACCGCTACTTGGGCTGCGTCGGTCAGCCTGAAGCCGTGCTCATCGCCGGCACCGACGTACCCGGCGATGACGCCGCGCGCCAGCCGAACAGCCAGCGGTCCATTCGCGCAGATCGATTCCGCCAATTCCACCGCGCGCTGACGGGCCTCGCCAGGCTCGGTCACGTGGTTCACCAGGCCGTACGCGGCTGCCCGCTCGGCGGTGATCGGCTCGCCGCTGAGCGCCATCTCAGTCGCCACGTTCAGCGGCAACGCTCGTGGCCCGCGAAATAGCCCGGCGCAGGTCGGGATCAGACCGCGCTTCACCTCGGGCAGCCCGAGGACGGCGTCGCGGGAGGCGACAATCAAGTCGCACGCGAGCGCGATCTCCAGCCCGCCGCCGTACGCCGAGCCCTGCAGCGCCGCGACCAGCGGAGTCTCGCGCCGACGACGAATAATGCCGTACTCCCCGCCGCGTTCGGTGACGTAATCGCCGTTGGCGCCGAGGTCGCTCCCGGCGCAGAACACCGGGCCCTCACCGGTCAGCACGCCACACCACACGTCGGTGTCGTCGTCCAGCAGGTTCAGCGCGGCGTCTAGCTCGTCGGCGAGAGCGCGGTCGACGGCGTTACGTCGTTCCGGGCGGTTCAGGGTAATGACCAGGACATGACCGATGCGTTCGGTGTGCACGAGACTCATAGGGCCATCCTAGGCAGCGCGGCGACACCGAGAACGCGCACAATTCGTCTGGAATGGGTAGCGCCAGCCATTGCCGATGGAGTACCACATAACCAGGTACCAACACCGGTACCTGGTGGCCACTGTGGAGGAATCAGCTATGGGACTCGGCGACATGATCAACAAGGGCAAAGACGCCCTGTCGAACATCACCGGCGACGAGAAGAAGAGCGACGAACTTCTCGACAAGGGCGAGAACTTTGCCAACGACAAGTTCGCTGGCCATGAGGACAAGGTGGGCAAGGCCCGCGACGCGATCGACGGCAAGATCGGCGAGTAGAACCACTGCACCGTTTCGCACGGACGTGACATGCGGCGGAATTCGCTGTGCTGCGAGTTCCGCCACCGGCCGGTAGTCCCTCCTGCGGGTAGAGCCGCGGGAGGGACCGATGACAGAGTAGGCACATGAAAGCCGACTTGCTGCTCACGAACGGCCGAATCCGCACTATGGATGGCGCTCGCGTCGCGTCCTCGCTGGCAATCTGGGGCGGGCGAGTGCTGGCTATCGACGAAGACGTTCCCGCCACACGCACCGTCGATCTGAACGGCCGAACAATCACCCCGGGCTGGCATGACGCGCACAACCACATGGTGGGTTTCGGGCTCTCACTCAGTGAAATCGACCTCTCGTACGGCGCGGTCCGCTCGGTCGACGACGTCTACGCTGCCGTCACGGCAGCGGTCGGGATCAGTGCGCCCGGCGATTGGATCATCGGTGCGCGATACGACCAGAACAAGCTCGGTTCGCATCCCGAACTGCGGCGCCTCGATGCCATCGCACCGAACAATCCGGTGTGGCTCAAGCACACCTCGGGACACATGGCGGTGGCGAACTCTGCCGCGTTGCGCGGCACAGACATCGATCGACTGCCCGCTGGCGGCGTGGTCGTACGCGGTGCCGATGGTCAGCCGACCGGCCTGCTTCAGGAGCAGGCGATGCAACTGATCCAGGACCAGGTGCGCCCGTACTCGCAGGCGGCTCTCGTTGAGGCGATCGGACGGGCCTCCGCGCAGTACGCCGCCGAGGGCCTCGTCGGGGTGACCGAGGCTGGGATCGGCGCGGGCTGGGTGGGTCACTCCCCCGTTGAGGCGGCGGCGTACCAGGTGGCCTTGGAGCGCGGCCTGCTCAAACAGCGGGTCACCCTCATGCCGGTGTCGGACGCGCTGCGCCACATCGACCGCGGCACCGAAGACGGAGCGGCGTACGCGATGGATCTCGGCTTACGGACCGGATTCGGCGGTGACATGCTGCGCTTGGGACCCATGAAAGTATTCAGCGATGGGTCGCTCATCGGGCACACTGCGGCAATGTGCGCCGAGTTCGCGAACGCGCCCGGGCAGGTCGGTTTTCTGCAAGAGGACGTCGAGTCACTGCGCGAGAAGATTCGTGGGGCGCACCGCGCCGGCTGGCAGGTAGCGACGCACGCGATCGGCGACCGCGCCGTATCGACAGTTCTCGACATTTATGAGGAGGTGCTCGCCGAGTTCCCGCGCGCCGATCACCGGCATCGCATCGAGCATCTAGGAGTGTGTCACCCGAACGACGTCGAACGGCTCGCGCGTCTGGGCATCATCCCCACACCACAGGGCCGATTCATGACCGAGCTCGGCGATGGAATGGCGCGGGCACTCGGGCCCGAGCGCGCAGAGTGGTGCTACCGCGGCCAGTCGCTACTGGACGCCGGGGTTGTACTTCCGGGCAGTTCCGATCGGCCAGTCGTGGTGGGCGCACCGCTGCTAGGCATAGCCGGCATGGTCACCCGCCGGACCGCCAACGATGAGTTACTGGCGCCCTCAGAGGCGATTTCGACGTACGACGCGCTGCGCGCCTATACCGTCGGCTCGGCGTTCGCCAACCGCAGTGATGATGTCACCGGATCACTCGAGGTCGGCAAGTACGCCGACCTCGTCGTGCTCGGCGCCGACCCGCTCGAGACACCAGGCGAGGAACTCGGCGGCATTGGCATACACGCGACGATGGTCGCCGGCACCCTCACCCACGGCGAGCTTTAGCGCGCCTCAGACCTCGGAGTCCCCACATGGGCATACTTACCTTCAGCATCAACGTCACCTTGGATGGCTGCGTCAGCCACGAGGTAGGAATCGCGGACGACGAGACGCACGCCCATTTCACCGCGCTCATGGGTGCCCACGGCGCAATGCTGTGGGGCCGTACCACCTACGAAATGATGGAAGGTTATTGGCCGGCAGTTGCCCGCGCAGAGGTTGACGCGCCACCGGCTATCCGTGACTGGGCCCGCAAGCTGGAGTCGAAAGCGAAGTACGTCGTATCGGCAACGCGTAGCGACTTCCCGTGGACCAATAGCCATCACCTCCTCGGCGACCTGGGTGCCGCGGTGCAGGCGTTGAAGGAGAGCACGCCGGACGGCGTGCTCGTCGGAAGCGTCACGCTGGCGAACGCCCTCGATCGCCTGAACCTGATCGACGAGTACAAGTTCCTGCTGCACCCATTGATCGCCGGGCGCGGACCTACCCTTCATGAGCGCGGCTTGCCGGATACCCGGCACCTAGATTTGGTATCCGCCGAACCGTTGAGTAACGGCACCGTGGCGCTGCATTACCGACGGGCGAACTGAATAGTCGCATGCGGAGCACCTCGTCATCGATAGATGTCACGCCGGTGCCCGATCTCGATCGCGAGCACGACAAGATCGGCGTCGCGTATTTCGCACAGCACACGATAGTCACCCACGCGGTAGCGCCACTTTCCAGACAGTCCCGCGACGAGTCCCTTCCCGCGGGCACGTGGATCCTCGCATCGGTCGATATTCTTGCTGAGCCACGCCACAATCACCCGGCGCACGCCAGGATCGAGTTTGCCGAGTTGCGTATCGGCTCGACGCGAATATAGCAATCGCCACATTTAGAGGTACTTCGCTGCGACCTCGTCGGCGGTCAGCGTGGTGGGGTCTGTATCGAATTCACGCTTAGCATTTTCCCAGGCGACTAGATCCAACTCGTCCTCGATGCGCGAGAGTGCCGCAGTACGCACGAACTCAGAGATGCTCATTCCGAAGGTCTTTGCGTAGGCAGCGAGCACTTCCTTCTCGGACTCAGCGAGGCGTAGCGTAATCGTTGTTGTGGTCGCCATGATTTCCCTCCTGTGTTACATCGTAACACAGGAGGGAAATCATGGCGACCGGCGTTCTAGCCGGTCTGGTGATCGGTGTTTGTGTGAAGTTGGCTACGCACTCGCGAGCGTAGTGTCGTTCCATGCTGGAGATTCGCCCAAACTGTGAATGCTGCGACCGAGACCTCGCAGTAGATAGCTCTGACGTATACATCTGCACCTTCGAGTGCACGTGGTGTTCAGATTGCGTCGACCTGTTTGAGAATCGCGCTTGCCCTAACTGCGGCGGCAACCTCGTTCCACGACCTATCCGACCGCGGCACCTACTACAGAAGAACCCCGCATCAGGTAAGCGCGTATTGAATCCAGCTTGCCCGCAGCGCCGTGCGCCCGCCTGAATAGGTTGAGACGCCGTACTCCAAGTTGCCGCCGATGACGGCGATCCGCGTTCGGCTACCGCCAGCCGAGGGCCGGCGCGACGTGCGTCAGCAGCGACTCAATCACGTGAGCGTTGTAGTCGACGCCAAGTTGATTGGGCACAGTAAGCAGCAAGGTATCCGCGGCCGCGATGGCTTCGTCCTCGCGCAGTTGCTCGATCAACGCATCAGGTTCTCCGGCATACGACTTACCGAACCGCGCGATACCGCCGTCGATGTTGCCGACCTGGTCGCGACTGGCCGTCTCGCGGCCGAAGTACGCCCGATCAATGTCGCTGACGATCGGGAAGATGCTGCGGCTGACTGACACGCGTCCGGTCCGCTCGTGCCCAGCCTCGGCCCACGCGTCGCGGTAGCGCTGGATCTGCTCGGCCTGCAGTTGATGGAACGGGACACCGGTGTCCTCGGTGAGCAGGGTCGAACTCATCAAGTTCATGCCTTTGCGTGCCGTCCACTCGGCCGTATCCCGGGATCCCGCGCCCCACCAGATCCGATCGTGCAGACCCTCGGAATGCGGTTCGATTCGCAGCAGTCCGGGCGGGTTCGGGAACATCGGATGGGGACTCGGCTCGGCGAATCCCTCGCCGGTCAACACCTGCAGCAGTACGTCGGTGTGGGCGCGGGCCATATCGGCATCGCTTTGCCCGTCGGCCGGCTCGTAGCCGAAGTAACGCCAACCGTCGACAACCTGCTCCGGTGAGCCACGGCTGATCCCCAGTTGCAGTCGCCCGCCGGAAATAAGGTCGGCGGCGCCAGCATCCTCAGCCATGTACAGCGGGTTCTCATATCGCATATCGATCACGCCGGTGCCGATTTCGATCTTCTTCGTCCGCGCGCCGATGGCCGACAGTAGCGGGAACGGCGAGCCGAGTTGGCGAGCGAAATGGTGCACCCGGAAATAGGCGCCGTCCGCGCCGAGTTCCTCGGCTGCAACAGCGAGGTCTATCGACTGCAGCAGGGTGTCCGCTGCGGTCTTCGTCTGCGAATGCGGTGAAGGCGTCCAGTGACCGAACGAGAGAAACCCGATCTTTTTCATACAACCTTCAACTAATTTTCGCCTCGGGTTGTTCCACTCGGCGATGCGACGTCGATCACCCGGCCGATCGACGCGATCGGTAGTGGCACGACCGCGTGGCAGGACCAGATCGGCTCTGGCCGCGCGGCGCGTCGGGTCAGTGTCGGCAGCGCACAGGTTAGACCTGGTCGAGAGCGCGGCGCGTCGCGCCGACGAGCCAGTCCAGCTCATCGTCCGTCATCACGAACGGCGGGGAGAACTGCATACCGCGTCCGTCCGCGCCAATCTTGCGGCTGACGACGCCCTCGTTGAGCATCGCTTGATAGAACCGCTCGGACGCGTCCGCGTCGTGCGTCAGCACCGATCCGATCAGCCCGGCCCCGGCGCGCACTTCGGCGACGGCCGGATGGTCCGACAGCGAACGCAATCCGTCGGCCATCAGCGGCTCAAGATGACGCACTCGCTCCAGCAGCCCATCGGACTCGATCACCTCAATGTTCGCCACACCCGCTGCGGCGCACGTGGCGTGCCCGGAATACGTGAGGCCGTGCTTGAACAGTTCAGTCGACCCGTCCTCCCAGAACGGTCGGCACACCTTCGGCGAGATAACGACGCCGCCGACCGGAAGGTAACCGCTGGTGACGCCTTTCGCGAAGGTAATCATGTCGGGCTGCAGGTCCCACCGCTCGGACGCGAACCATTCGCCAGTACGACCGAAACCGGTGATCACCTCATCGGCGACAAACAGAATGCCGTGGCGACGACACAGTTCCCGGACGCGATGCAGGTAATCCTCGCCGGGGAAAATCGCACCACCTGCGCCGATCACCGGCTCGCAGAAGAACGCCGCCACGAGTTCCGGGCCGGCATTCATGATCACCTTCTCCACGTCGTCCGCGTCGGTGGCTGACGCGCGAACGATGTCGGGATCGAGGTCGCCGTACCCGGCCCGCATCGCCGGAATCCAGCCGAGCGCCGTACCGAAGCCGTGCAAACCGTGGTAGGCATGCTCGCGGCTGATCAGGATTCGACGGTTCGGCTCGCCGGTCGCGGTGAAGTACCGCCGGGCGAGTTTGGCGGCGGTATCAATCGCGTCGCTGCCGCCGGAGCCGAGGAACACTTTCGCGTCCGGTCCCAGGGGCGCGATCTCGACGATCTTGTCGGTGAGTTTCTTGGTGATCGGTGTCGCGAAGTTGCCGAACGAGTGGAAGCCCTCAAGCTGCGACATCTGGCGGCGTACCGCCTCGGTGATCCGTTGATCTCCGTGGCCGATGTTCGCGTACCAGAGGCTCGCGCCCGCGTCGAACATCTTGCGTCCGTCGTCCGTCCAGAGATGGCTGCCCTGACCACGGACGAAAATGATCTCGTCGTTCTTCGCCGTGGCCATCGGGCCTTGCGGATGCCAAAAGGAGGTCTCGCTCATCACCCCATCCTGCCCACGACGCGCCAGGTTGTCGATGGATAAACCTGCGGGTATGGCGATGTGGCCGTACGCCGCAGGTCATTCACTTTGCCTACTCGGCTCCGGCCCAACGCAGCGTGACCGAACCACCGAGCGGGACCTGCAATTCGGCAGTGCCGTCTTCGTTAACTCGCAATGCATAACCAGCGACATTGGCCTGGTGCCCGATTTCGGGGTGCTGGCGCGCCTCAGCCTCGGCACCGGCCGCTTCGTACGACGGCGACTCCGGCGACGGCGCGGACTCGTCTACCCCGAGGTCACCTGCCTCCCGCAAATCGTCGCCGTCCGCGCGCTGCTCGGCGGAGCCGGCGGCCGCACCGCTGGGCTGGGAGTCTGCTGGCGGCATCGCCCCGCTGTCTGGCACGTCGTGCGCGCTGGAGGTGGTTTCGGTCTCGGGCTCGGGGTCGAGCACGCCGAGACCGGCATCCGACTGGTCGGCACCGGCGTCCGACTGGTCGGCACCGGGCGCCGCTGCGGCTCCAGCGGAGCCTGCGGCGGGCAGATCAGGAATCCGGGTAGCCATCATCGTCTGCGAGTTATCGGGCATCGCGGGAGTCCCAGCGGCGTCCGCCGGTGGCGCTGCGGGAGTCGGCACCGCGCCCGACTGCGGACCGAGCGCGGACGGCGCGGCCTGGAACGAGGCCTCGTCTAGCGGCAGTCCAGTCTTCACCGTCGCCGCGGGCGCGCCCCACTGCGCAGTCGCTGCGTCGTACCGCTGCGAGACGCCGCACTCCGCGTAGAACGTCTGCCCGTCCTTGCGGTAGGCCGCAACGCCAAAGATGCTATTCCACGCCGGCGTGGGTCCGTCGTACGTGACCATCCAGTCGTCGCTGGTGAAGTAGAACTTGTCCGGCGTGACCTCTTGCCTGGCGAGTTCGTCGAGCACCATCTGTTGCAGATGATCGTCGGCGTACTTGCCCTGCGGTGGAAGAATCGACGGATTCACGATGGCGTTCTCCTAGTTGGTCGTCGTTGGCTACGCTCCTCACCCCCTAGGCTACGCACCGTAGAGTCAGGTACGTGAGTACTTCGAATATCAAGATCGGCGCGCACGTACGCGACGACGAGCCGTTGGCCGCCGCAGCCGAGCGCGATGCGGACGTCGTCCAGTTCTTCCTGGCCGATCCGCAGAAGTGGCACAAGCCGAAGCCGCGGGCGGACGCCGAAGAATTGCGGGACGCCGACACTCAGGTGTTTATCCACGCGCCCTACATCGTCAATGTCGCCTCGACGAATAACCGGATCCGGATCCCCAGCCGCAAGATCATGCGCGAACACGCCACCGCGGCGAGGGAAATCGGCGCGACCGGGCTGATCGTGCACGGCGGACACGTCACCAAGGACGACGATCCCGCGGTAGGTGTCGACAACTGGCGCAAGGCGTTCCTTGAAGCGCACGAAAAGTACGGCGGGCTCGACACCCCGATCCTGATCGAGAACACCGCGGGCGGCAATTTTTCGATGGCCCGTAGGTTGGATGCCCTGGCGCGGCTATGGGATGCGGTCGGCGAGTTCGATCCGGGATTCTGCCTGGACACCTGCCACGCGCATGCGGGCGGGATCGGCCTGCTGACCGCGGTTGAGAAGATCAAGGCGATCACCGGTCGGATCGATCTGGTGCATTGCAACGACTCGCGCGATGCGTTCGACTCGGGCCGTGACCGGCACGCCACCATTGGCCAAGGCGAGATCGATCCGAAGTTGCTCGCCGAAGTCGTGCTCGCCGCGGACGCGCCGGTTGTCGTGGAGACGCCGGATGAGGGCCAGGCCGAGGACATCGCCTTCCTCCGCAGCAGCCTCCCCTAACCGCTCCAGGCGCTCAGTTGGGCGCCGGCAGGGCAGGCGCGCTCGCATCGTCGTGAGCGACCGGATCGCAGTTGGCGTGCGGCGACCGGCGAGTACCGGTCAAGCGGAGAGTGAAGCGGTCGTCGGCGCCATCGAGGACGCCGCCGGACGGGTCATCCTGCCCGACGCGGCGCACTCGGTCCTGGGACGGATACCAGATGTCGCGAATCACCAACACCGCCATCGCGATCACAAACCCGCTGCGGACCAGCACGAATAGCGCGATCCACTGGTAGTCGACCCCGGAGGCGAGGACAGCTTCTTCTCCCTCGGGTCGGGCTTGGTTTGCATAGTAGATATCGCGCTGGTGAAACCACAGCATGGTGCATATCCACACCATCGCTTCAGCGAGTTGCCAGCCGATGATCAGCCGCCACCGCGGCAACGCGAGCGCGATCAGCGGTAGCAGCCAGATCGAGTACTGCGCACTCCACACCTTGTTCGTCAGCAGGAACGCTGCGACGATCAGGAACACCAGTTGCGCCACGCGCGGCCGCTGGGGCGCGGCGAGGGCTACCACCGCGATTCCCACACAGCACAGCGCCATCACGATAAACACCCACGTGTTGAGTGTGTCCGCCTCGATGAGGTTCTCGAACTCGAATTGCGTTGCCGATGACAGCGCCCGCTCGCCGATCTCCCACAGGGTCGACTGATCGGCGGTGCGTTCGGCGTTCAGGTCAAGGAAGACTCGCCAACCGGCGTACGCGCCGATCATTACTGGCACGTTCACCGCAGCCCACCCGGCCACAGCACCGCCGACGGCCCCGCCGAACGAACGCCATCTGCCGCTGCGCAGCGCCAGCACCAGCAATGCGCCGAGCATCAGCACCGGATACAACTTCGCTGCTGTCCCGAGCCCAATAAGAATGCCGCACAGCACGGGTCGCTCGCGCGACCACGCGGACATGGCCGCGGCCAGAAACGCCATCGCGAACAAGTCCCAGTTGGTGAACGCGTGTACCACCACAATGGGCGCGGCGGCCACGAGAGCGGCGTCCCACACCCGCCGACCGGCCGTGCGCGCGGTGAAGTACACGACGGCGAGGTAGCACAGCGCGAGCAGTAGGCAGGTGACGGCGAAGTAGCCGGCCCAACTCATCGCGTCGGGGGTCACGATATCGATGACCGACTGCACCGGCGCCGAAACCGCATGCGCGAACCACATGAAGAAACCACTGAGCACCGGGTACTCAACGCGGCCGAATGAATAGCCGGCGTCCTGGGGCGCGAGGCTGGGATCCATGCTGAAGTACGGCACCGCCCCGTCGGTAATGCCTTCCAGACCAACCAACGGAATGGTGTCGGAGTAACACATGTGGGTGTACTGGGATCCGTCCCACTCACCGAAAGCGCACGGGCGTTCCTTGATCCACGCGAGCGTCAGGGTGAGTACGGCGAGGGCGAGCAGAACACGCGTCGGGGTCCAGAACCGCTGACGGCCGGCCCTCGCGTGCCGCCCCCAGGGCCCACCAATCGCGCGCGCCGCGGCTCGCCCCACGCTGCTCGTCCAACTTGGGATGACCCGGTCAGCGGGATCGTCGTACGGATACGGCCGGCGTGCGGGCACGATCCCTCCCTCGGAAAGCGCGCGACGCGCATCGGTCAGATGTTCGGTACCAGCTGGGGTTGATCGCCGCCGGGCTGTTCGGGCTCGCTGGAACCGGGCGGTTCTGAATTATCCGTCGGCTGCGACGTGGTGGTCGGCTCCGGTTCGGGTTCTGGCTCTGGCTCTGGCTCTGGCTCGGGTTTCGGTGCCGATGTCGTCGACGGCTTACTGGTCGTTGTCTCCGGGGCGCTGCTGCTCGAGGATGAGCTCGAACTCGAACTCGACTCGCTCTGGGTCGTGCTCCCTTCGGTCTGCGAAGTCGTCACGTCAGCATTGCTGTTTCCGCCCTGGATGAGAGCGGTCGTGGGCATGGGCATGATTTCAGTCCCGGCGAGCGCGGCATTCATAAACTGCTGCCAGATCTTGCCGGGGATCCCGGCGCCGTAGATCATTGCTCCGTTCGCATCCCGGATCGGCTCGGACGATTCGGTTCCGATCCAGACCGCGGTGGACAACTGCGGGGTGTACCCCACCATCCAGGCATCCTTATTGTCGACGTCGTCCAATTGCACCGTGCCGGTCTTGGAGGCGGTCGGGCGGCCTTCGTCCAACGCGTCACCGGAGTACGACGCGACGTCCGCCATGCCGAAGGAAACATCGTTGGCGACCTCGTGCGAGACGACCCGCTCGCTGTTGCCTTCGTGCTCGTACAGCACATTCCCGTCGGCGTCGGTGACCTTCTCCACGAAGTACGGTTCGTTCTTGACGCCGTCGTTGGCGAAGGTGGCGAAGGAAGAAGCCATGTCGAGTGTGCTGACCTCGTACAGACCGATGGCGATCGCCGGGGCAACATTGCCATCCGACTCTTGCAGGGTCGGTTCGCCGTTATCGAGGCGAGTTTCGCCGACACCGGCCCGGTGCGCCATCTCGGCGACCTTATCCGGGCCCATCTCCTCGGCCAGTCCGTAGAATGTGGTGTTCAACGAGCGAGTGATCGATTCCTTGATGCTGCATGCGCCGCAGCTTTCGCCGCCGGCGTTGTTGATCGGATGCGGGTTACCGGGGAAGTACTGCGGCGATGATCCGTCACGCGTGGTGTAGAGGGAGTAGCCATTCTCCAATGCCGCCGCCACCACGAACGCCTTGAACGAGGACCCGGGCTGGCGATAGGCGCCGGCGAAGTCGAAGCCAGTGCCTTGCGAGTTTCCGTAGTACGCGCGGACCGCTCCGGTCGTAGGGTCGGTGGCAACCAGCGACGGAATCAGGTTGTCCGGCTGACCGGACAATTGGTCCTGCACCGACTTGATGGCCTGCTCTTGGGTGTCTTTCGGAAGCGTCGTGGTCACCCGTAGGCCACCAGAGTTCACGGCGTCGTCGTCGTACCCGAGGGAAGCAAGTTCGTGCTTCACCCGCGACACAACGACACCCTCGGGACCGTTGACCTGATTCAACGGTCCGGGGCCGATCGGGAGCACCTGCGGGTACTCAACGGCGTCCCGGTCTTGCTGGCTGAGCCATTTCGCGTCGACCATACCGTCGAGGACGTAATTCCAACGGTCCTTCGCTGCCTCAGGATGTTCCTGCGGGTCGAAGCCTGACGGGCTGTTGATACTGGAGGCGAGGACGGCGCCCTCGGCAAGGGTCAACTTATCGACCGGCTTACCGAAGTAGACCTCGGCGGCGGCCTCAATCCCGTACGCACCGCGGCCGTAGTAGATCGTGTTCAGGTAGAAGCCGAGGATTTCGTCTTTGCTGTACTGCTGCTCGAGTTTGATCGAGATCAACAGTTCCTTGAACTTGCGCGACAGCGTCTTGTCGTCGGTCAGGTACGCCTTCTTCACGTACTGCTGCGTGATGGTGGAGCCGCCCTGGCTTTCGCCCTCGGTGAGGTTGAGCCACGCCGCCCGGGAGATACCGCTGATGGAGAATCCTGGGTCCTCGTAGAAGGACCGGTTCTCGGCGGCCAACACGGCGCGCTGAACGTGTTCGGGAACCTTGTCCAGTGGCACGATCGTGCGGTTTTCCGACCCAACCCGCGCCATCTCTTCGCCACCGGCGTAGTAAATGGTCGAGTACTGCGCGACTTTCACGTCCTCCGGGCGCGGCACGGTCGTCGTCTGGTACGCGTAACCGATGACCCCCGAGCCGACGAGCGCGAGCGCGGTGACCACGATCGCCGCAACGCGCATTACCCGCAGCACACGACCGGGTTTACGTTTCGCACCCGCGGCACCGGACGACTCGGCGGAAGCGAGCGACCTGCGGCTGAGGATGGGGCGGATCTTCCTTGGCGCGGCCTCTGCCGCATCGTGATCGCCACTCGTGATTTCGGTGGGATCGTCCTGGGATCCGTCTTGCACTGTCACTCCGTCGCTGAGTCAATCGCCGGGTACGGGTCACCCGACATCTCATCTAGTGTGCCGGATCGACGATAAGGGTGCGTGAAATCGGTGAACCGGCGCTGGTGAGTCTCACCGCAGACCCACGCGGGCCTCACACCGGACGTGCCGCGGTGCCTCAGACGTCATTGAGGTCGATTGCGACCTCGGGGGTAGCCGGGGCGCGGCGGGATCGGCGTCGTTTCGGCGTCACCGGGACGCCGGTGCTGAAGGACTCGATGAGGTGGTTCCAGCCGCAACCGCGGCAGACCTCGACGACGTACACACTGAACTCGCTGGTGATTGGCGCCATTTCGGCGACCTGCCGAGCAGTGCGAGCTTGCCCGGAGCCAACCTTCCAGCGGTCGCCGAAAACGTAATGCACAAGATCGACGTTCTGCCGCGCGCAGACCGGGCAGGCGCGCTCGGTGGCGTCGCCGTGGTAGGCCGCGGCCTGCTTCAAGTACGCCTGCGCATCGCAGACTTCGGCGCGCGTACGACGACCCTCGGCGAGCTCACGTAGCACGGCCCGCCGCTGGAAGGAGTAGTCGATGAATCGTCGCTGGTCCACGTCATCCAGGGTAGGACCGTTCGGCGATCACGCCACCCGATCCACCGCGCCTCACGCTGGTTGGACCGTCGCTGCCCTTCGCCGGCCGATGCTCACCCGCAGCAGCACTAGGACCACGGTCACGATGCACACCGCTGCGGCCACGCCACCAAGCGTTTCGCCGGCCAACGGCACGGCGACGCCGGCCAGCGTGTATTGCACAACGCCCTGCAGCGCGGACGCCGAGCCAGCCCGCTCGGCATGGTTCTCTAGTGAGATCGCCAATCCGTTCGGGGAGCCCACTCCGTGTGCGGCCGGAAGCAACGCGAAACCGATCATCGGTAGCCAGATGGGCGCGTCATCGATCAGCGCGGCGGTGGCCAACACGACGCTCGCTGCGCACATTCCCACGACCGCGACACCTAAGCGCGTCTGCGCGCTGAACCACCGCGACAGCAGTCGGTTGCTCTGGCTGAAGATCATGAAGTTCGCGGCGTTCACGCCGAACACGATCGAATACTCGAGCGGGGACAGGCCGTACACCTCCTGGAACACGAACGCCGACGCTCCGATGTAGAAGAACACCGCCGTGCTGGTCAGCGACACCGTGCCCGCGCCGTACTGCCAGTCGCGATCACGCAGTACTGCGGCGAAGTCGGCGCGGATTTTGGCAATGCTGATCGGGCGCCGCCGTTCCGGCGGTAGTGACTCCTTCAGCGTGAGCGAACCGAGCGCGAGCAACGCCGCGATCGCGCTGAGTGCTCCGAACACACCGCGCCATCCGGTCAGTTCCATCAACACGCCGCCGATCATCGGCCCCAGGATCGGCGCCATCCCCAGCACGATCATCACGGTGGTCAGGGCACGCACCATCGCCTCACCGGAGGTCCGGTCGCGGATGACCGAGCGCGCGATCACGATGCCGGCGCCGCCGCCGGCGCCTTGTAGGAAGCGAGCGATGATCAGCATCCAGATGTCCTGCGAGGCCATGCACAGCAGCGAGAAACCCAGGAACACGGCCATGCCAATCAGCAGCGGCCGCCTGCGCCCGTAGGCATCGCTGGCGATCCCGGCAATCAGTTGGCCAACGCCCAAACCGATCATGCAAGCCGTGAGCGTGAGTTGGACCTGATGGGCTTCAACGCCGAGTTCGGTAGCGATCTCCGGGAACGCGGATAGATATAGGTCGAGAGCGATGGGGCCGACTGCGGTCATCGCACCGAGCAGGAGGAGGACGGCGGCAGGCATGCGGCAAGTATCGCACCACAACGTTCGCATCGCTAACTAATCTCAGCCGCGTCCGCGCCTGCGCGACATCCGAGCCGAGTGGCGCGCTGCGGCCGCACCGCCGATGCGGATCCGGAGCCGGGTGCAGGGCGATTACCTGGCCGCTATCGTGGCAGTCGCGGCGGGCGTTTGGCCGGTTCGCGTGCCAACTCCTTGCGCACCAGGTCGATCGCGGTGTCCAATTGCGGGTCCGATAAGTCGGCGCGCTGCTGCGGGGAGACTTCGACCTCCACGTCGGGCTCGACCCCGTAGTTCTCCACGCTCCACCCGAACCGCTCGAACCAGAACGCGTACCGCGGTTGGGTCACCCCGGTGCCATCAACGAGGTGGTAGCGACCGTCGATACCTACCACCCCGCCCCAGGTGCGGGTACCCACGACCGACCCAAGCCCCAGTTCACGGATCGCGGCGGTAACGATGTCGCCGTCCGATCCGGCGTGCATATCGGCGATCGCGACCATCGGGCCGCGTCGGGCGTCCGAGGGGTACGTCGATGGCTGGTAGCCACGACTGACGTCCCAGCCGACGACGGTGCGGGCGAGTTTCTCAATGATCAGTTGCGAGGTGTGCCCACCTCGGTTTCCGCGGACGTCGACGATCACCGCATCGCGACCGATTTCCGTGCGCAGATCACGATGCAGCTGCGCCCAGCCGCCGGAGACCATGTCCGGTACGTGTAGATAACCGACCGCGCCGCCGGTGCGCTCATGCACATAGGCGCGGCGGTCGTTCACCCAGGCCTGGTACCGCAGCGAGAACTCCTCAGCGAGCGGCGTGACGACCACCCTGCGCGGCGCATGCGTGCCGGTCGCGACCACGAGCTCGGTGGGCTTTCCCGCAGTACCCACCAGCAGCCGCGCCGGCGAATCCGTACTGCTGACCGGGCGACCGGCCACGGCGAGGATCTCGTCGCCGGCGCGCACTCCGACGCCGGGGCCGAGCAGCGGGGATCGCGCTGCTCGCGCGGATGACTCTCCCGGCACGATCGCGTCGATGAGCCAGCGCCCCTCGTCGTAGGTCAAGTCGGCGCCGAGCATGCCTTGCCGGTGCGCGGGCCGGGCGCGGTCGGGTACAGGTTCGACGTACGCGTGCGAGGAACCGAGGTCACCTTGCAGTTCCCACAACAAGTCGATCAGTTCGTCGTACGACGACAGCCGCGGCAGCAGGGCGGCGTACCGCTCGTACGAGGCCTTCCAGTCGACACCGCCCATATCCGGGCGCCAGAAGTTGTCGCGCATGAGGCGCCAGGCCTCGGCGAACATCTGCTGCCATTGCGCGGTGGGGTGCAGGATGACCGTCGAGCCGCTCAGGTCGACGTTCACGCGCTCGGGGGCGTCATCGTCCACCTTGCGGGTGGCAGGCAGCACGCTCAACGCGCCGTCGTTGTAGACGAGCAGTTGGGACCCGTCACCGGTGACCTCGACGGCGTCGACGGCATCGACCAGTACGTCGCTCTTACCTGTCGCGAAATCGATGTGACTCACCCAGGGAGATGCGGGTTCGTTGATCAGGTCTTCGCCAAGTTCACCGCGGGGCGGGTGGGTAATCCAGATGCAACCGCCCTGCACCGCGTGCAGTCCGGACAATCGGCCCGCGTCGACCGGAAATGGCACGATGCGTTGTTCCAGACCGTCGATATCGACGGTCGTCGCGGGCGCTTTCTTACCGGTTTTGCCCGCTCCCTCGGCCTGCTGTGGTGCTGAGTCATCCGCTGACTGCACCGCGGAGTCCTCACCCTCAATCGGTACTCCGCCGACGGTGGCGTCGAACGGCGACGGGGTATCGGCGGCCAGCGGCACGAGGAACGGGCGACAGCCGCCCGGGAACGACAGGTCGAATACGTACGAGTCGTACACCGGGTCGAAGGACCGATAGGACAAGAACGCCAGGTACTTACCGTCAGCAGTGAAGGTGGGGCTGAAATCGTTGAACCGAGCGGCCGTGACGTCGAAGGGCTCGGCTCCCGCGGTGGCGACGTTGGCCAGCCGGATCCGCGCCATCGCGTCGGATGATTCCGGCCGCGACCATGCGAGCCAGGCGCTGTCCGGCGAGAACGCCAGATCGCCCAAGTCACCGTGGTAGCTACGGTCCAACTCTTTGGGTCGTACGGCGCGACTGATCTTCCGCGGGACCGTAAGAGTCAGTAGGCGCCCGTCGTGACTGGCTATGGCCAGCCGGGTCCCGTCGGGGGCGGCGACGAGGTCCACCACGCGGCCCAGATTTCCGGCGCGCACCAGGGTGCGAGGTTCGGCGCCGATGTCGTTGAGGTCGATGATCTCCAACGCATCATCACCGTCTTTGTCAGTGACCCACACAGCCCGTCCGGTAGCGCCGAGCAACAACGGGCGTCTGCGCCGTACGCCGGGGCCGTCGGCCAGCACCCGGTTCGCTCCGCGTCGGTGCGGCACGTAGTGCACGGTGCCGCGCGCACCGACGATGCAGGCCCGGCCAGTGACATCGGCACTGATGAAGTCGATGGTCTCGCCCAGGTCGTGCACGGTCGGTTGCAGACCAGAGCGAGCGCCGCCGGTCGCGACGTCGAGTCTGCGCGGCCGCGACGCCCCATCCGCGGAATCGAGCACATACAACCGGCCACCGGCTACGTACACGATGCGTCGGCCGTCGGTCGTAGCGTGACGCGCGTAGAAGCCTTCGATGTCCACTCCATGCGCGAGCAGGTCATCCTCGACGACGCGGCCGCGCCGGATCGGCGCCGAATAAACTTGCGCGGGCCCACCCTCGTGGTCGGACAAGAAGGCAATCCGCCGTGCGCCGTCGCCGGCGGTGACCAGCATCGGGCTGACGAGGCTAGCCGTCAACTCGCTGAAAACACGGGTGAATCGACCCGGATCGCCGGGGCGCGCAGCGTTGTCGAACCAGAGTTGCGCGGCAGCGCCGCCTCGGTACCGCTTCCAGTGCGCCGGCTCTACCGTCGTGCTGGTGGACAGCAGGATCCCTTTGCCGGCCGATGATCGCGCAGTGGCAGGTTCGGCCACGCTCAAGTCGCCCAGCCAGCCGTAAGGTAGCGCCCGGCCGGGGGTTCCATCGACAGGGACGATATGCGCGAATGCGCGGGAGCGTTCGACCTGGCCCACGGCGCTGACGACCAGCAACTCGCGCTCGTTCAGCCAGCCACGCACGACGGTGCGATCGTGGCCCCAGAAGGTCAAGCGACGCGCCGGACCGCCGTCCACCGCCGTGACGTACACCTCGCTCGCGCCGTTCTCCAGGAGCGTCCACGCCACGAGGGCGCCAGATGGGGAGAGCCGCGGAAAGCGCAATCGGCCTGCGCCGCTGGTGATCCGGTGCGCTCGAGAACCCTCGGCTTCCACCAGCCACAGAGCGTCCTCGGCAACGACGACGATACGGTCGCCGCGAATGGTGGGGTAGCGAAGGTAAGCGTCGGTAGTCACGCCAGCCGACTCTAGCCCTGGAGCCGACCGAACGGAGCGAGGCGAACGCCCAGGCGCATCGACACGGGAGCGAGTCGTTCTAGCAAACCGTGAGCTCCGCAGATTAACGCTTCTTGCCTTTCTTGGACTTCTTGTCCTTCTTACTCTTCTTAGACTTCGGCTTGGTGGCTGCCGAGTCCTTCTCCAGTTGAGCCTCGTGCGACCCGGGGCGCCCGACGTTCGCGTCGAGGTCCACCTCGCCGTAGCCCACGTGGGCAGATGACTCCTGTGCAGCCTCGGAGGGGCCGACAGCGGCAGACCCGGAAGGGGCTTCAGGCGCTGCTGTGTCCGCCGCGCCAGCGACCACCGAAATGGCGCGAGCGCCCGAGGTAGAGCGGGCCTCGCTCGGCGGGGCGACCGCAGCGCGATTAGGCAGGACCGACGTCACGACTTCGTGCAATCGGGGGGCAAAGCGGTAATACACGAATGTGGACGACTTATGCGTGGTCAGCACCCCGGCTTCGCGCAGAACTCGAAGATGATGACTTATCGTCGGCTGCGACAGGTCAAACTGGTCAACGATCTCGCCAGCGCTGACCTGACCCTCTGGCGCGGCCGCCACGAGCGACACAATCTGCAGACGTACGGCGTTGGCGAGGGCTTTGAAGACAATCGCGTCCTGACCCGCCTGGGCTGCGGTGCGTACCGGTTGAGTCATGCATGCCATTTGAGCACAGACAACGGCGATCTGCAGGCGAAACCGCAGGTGAAATCCTCCACGAGAGGAGGCCCGCGCTCGGCAGTGCCGACTTCCGCACACATAGGACTAGGTAAGTGCCGTTTACAGCACACGCTTTAGACCACTGAACGAACTCAGTATCTACACGCGATCGGTTTCCAAAGGTGCAGCAGCGGGGAAAAGATACCTAGAAATGCCGGTAAGGGGGCCACGCGTGGTGGCCCCCTTACCGGGTACTACTCAAAGAATTGTTCGGCGGCGTCCTACTCTCCCACACCCTCGCGAGTGCAGTACCATCGGCGCTGTAAGGCTTAGCTTCCGGGTTCGGAATGGGACCGGGCGTTTCCCTTACGCTATGACCACCGAAACACTATGGAGGACCACGGCCCCTGCCACACCCATAACCCGCACACGAATGCGCGTGTGGTTGGTGTGGTACGGGTGACCGTACCTCGAGAGTTACACAGTGGACGCGGGCACAAGAACAATCAATTATTGCTTGCGCATAAAATCTAGATGATCATGCTTTGTGGTCAAGCCCTCGGACTATTAGTACTGGTCAGCTCCATACATTACTGCACTTCCACTTCCAGCCTATCAACCCAGTGGTCTACTGGGATCCTTACCCCGTTAACCGGGTGAGAGCCCTCATCTTGAAGCCGGCTTCCCGCTTAGATGCTTTCAGCGGTTATCCGTACCGAACGTAGCCAACCAGCCGTGCTCCTGGCGGAACAACTGGCACACCAGA
>JBKEDB010000063.1:0-117665 GCA_047975195.1 Cumulibacter sp.
AGCTCGGCATCCCGGAGGCGGAGAAGCAGCGCCTCGTCGCCGGTGTCGCCGCGCAGTACGAGTCGGAGGTCGTCTACCACCAAATCCGTGAGGACCTGGAGGAGCAGGGCGTCATCTTCGTTGACACCGACACCGGACTGCGCGATTACCCGGAACTGTTCCAGGAGTACTTCGGTTCGGTCATCCCAGCAGGCGATAACAAGTTCTCCGCGCTGAATACCGCGGTGTGGTCCGGTGGCTCGTTCATCTACGTGCCGAAGGGCGTGCACGTTGAGATTCCGCTGCAGGCCTACTTCCGGATCAACACCGAGAACATGGGGCAGTTCGAGCGGACCTTGATCATCGTCGATGAGGATGCCTACGTGCATTACGTCGAAGGATGCACCGCGCCGATCTACTCATCGGACTCGCTGCACTCCGCGGTCGTGGAGATCGTCGTGAAGAAGGGCGCGCGCTGCCGCTACACGACCATTCAGAACTGGTCGAACAACGTGTACAACCTCGTCACCAAGCGCGCCAACGCGCACGAGGGGGCGACCATGGAATGGATCGACGGCAATATCGGCTCCAAGGTCACCATGAAGTACCCGGCCGTGTTCATGCTCGGTGAGCACGCACGCGGTGAGGTGCTGTCGGTGGCGTTTGCCGGTGAAGGGCAGCACCAGGACGCCGGCTCGAAGATGGTGCACCTCGCACCGCACACCTCGTCCTCGATCATCTCGAAGTCGGTCGCGCGTGGTGGCGGTCGTGCGTCGTATCGCGGATTGGTCCGGGTCAACGCTCGCGCAGCAGGTTCGTCCTCGGTCGTGAAGTGCGATGCTTTGCTGGTCGATCAGATCAGCCGTTCGGACACCTATCCGTACGTCGATATTCGTAACGATGACGTATCGATGGGGCACGAGGCAACGGTGACGAAGGTCAGCGAGGACCAGTTGTTCTACCTCATGTCGCGTGGCATGGAGGAGGACGAAGCGATGGCGATGATCGTGCGCGGGTTCGTGGAGCCGATCGCGAAGGAACTGCCGATGGAGTACGCGCTCGAGCTGAACCGCCTCATCGAGCTGCAGATGGAAGGCGCGGTGGGCTAACTGCCCGCGCGGCGCGGAGGGTTTTCAGCGTCGCACAGCAGTAGTTACCAGCGGCCACCACACGAGAAAAGAAGAGAATGACTGCTACCGATACCCCTGCCGTGGCGCAGGCGATCGAGACGACCGACAAGGTCCTGTCCCACCTGCATCCCGAAGGCTCCACCGACGTCGCCGACCACGCGATTCCGTCCGGGCACGAAGAGATCTGGCGATTCACCCCGATGCGCCGGATGCGCGATCTGCACAAAGATGCCGCGTTCGGCGGACCGATCGAGGTGTCGATCGACAAGCCAGCCCAGGTTGCTGCCGAGGTCTCCGCAGCAGCTACTGATCAGCAAGGTGTCACCGGGTTCCTGCCGACGGACCGAGTGACCGCGCGTGCGTGGCACGCCGCCGGCGAGGTACGCACCATCACCGTGCCTGGCGACGTCGTCCTGGATGAGCCGGTAGTCGTGCGGCATACCGGTGGCGATGCTGGTACTGCGGTCGCGGCACATACCGTCGTGGTCGCCGGCAAGTTCAGCAAATCGACGGTCGTATTTGACTTCCAGGGGTCGAGCACCTTGGCCGACACCGTCGAGTTCCTGGTTGAGGACGGCGCACAGTTGACCGTCGTGGTTGTCGACGACTGGGCGGACGACGGTTTCCACCACTCGGCGCAGCACGCACGGATCGGCCGTGACGCCCAGTTCAAGCACATCGCGGTGACATTTGGCGGCGATCTTGTCCGCGCGAACACGTCCGTGTCGTACGCCGGACCAGGTGGCCAGGCGGAACTGCTCGGCATCTACTTCGCCGATGCCGGGCAGCACATCGAACACCGTCTTTTCGTTGATCACGATGCGCCGAAGACCAAGAGCAACGTCGACTACAAGGGCGCACTACAGGGAAAGGACGCGCACACCGTGTGGATCGGTGACGTTCTGATCCGCAAGGTCGCCGAAGGCATCGAGACCTACGAAGCGAACCGCAACCTGGTACTCACCGAAGGATGCCGCGCCGATTCGGTACCGAACCTGGAGATCGAGACCGGCGAGATTGAGGGCGCCGGGCACGCCTCGACCACAGGCCGATTTGACGACGAGCAGCTGTTCTACCTGCAGTCGCGCGGTATTCCGGCCGAAGAGGCCCGCCGACTTGTCGTACGCGGATTCTTCGCCGACATCATTCGGAAGATCGGTATCCCGTCGATCGAGGAGAAGCTCATCGAGGCCGTCGAGGTCGAGCTCGCCCGATCGAACGCCTAAGACATTCCAGCCATACATCGAAATTTTCAGGAGAACAGCAACCGTGGCAACGCTTGAGATCCGCGATCTGCACGTTAGTGTCAACACCGAAACCGGCGCCAAGCCCATCCTCAAGGGCGTCAATCTCACGATTAAGCAGGGCGAAACGCACGCCATCATGGGCCCGAACGGCTCCGGCAAGTCGACGCTGGCCTACAGCGTCGCTGGCCACCCGAAGTACGCGATCACCTCAGGTGAAGTGTTGCTGGACGGCGAGGACGTCCTGAGCATGACGGTTGACGAGCGGGCGCGGGCAGGCATGTTCCTGGCCATGCAGTACCCGGTCGAGGTGCCAGGCGTGTCGGTGGCCAACTTCCTGCGCACCGCTGCCACCGCGGTACGCGGTGAGGCGCCGAAGCTGCGCACCTGGGTCAAGGAAGTCAAGGAAGCGATGACCGACCTCAAGATGGACCCCGAGTTCAGCGAGCGGTCGGTGAATGAAGGCTTCTCCGGCGGCGAGAAGAAGCGTCACGAGATTCTGCAGATGGAACTACTGAAGCCGAAGGTCGCGATCCTCGATGAGACGGACTCGGGTCTGGATATCGACGCGCTGCGCGTCGTGTCCGAGGGAGTCAATCGGGTACACGCTGCGGGTGAGACGGCGACGGTGCTGATCACGCACTACACGCGGATCCTGCGGTACGTGAAGCCGGACTACGTCCACGTCTTCGCCGGCGGCAAGGTCGTCGAGTCCGGCGGACCCGAGCTGGCCGAAGAACTTGAGGCGAACGGTTACGAGCGTTTTGTGAACGCGGGCGCCGAGGCGTGAACACACCGGCGGCGTACGACGTGACGGAGGTCCGTAAGGACTTTCCGATCTTCTCGCGCGTCTTCGACGACGGCGTGCCGCTGGTATACCTGGATTCGGCGAACACCTCTCAGAAGCCGCAGTCGGTGATCGACGTGATGAGCGATCATTTCGCTCATCACAACGCCAATGTGGCGCGCGCAATGCATCGGCTCGGGGCCGAGTCCACCGAAGCGATGGAAGACGCCCGGGCACGGCTCGCACAGTTCATCGGTGCCGCACGGCCCGAGGAAATCGTGTTCACCAAGAACGCCTCCGAGGCGCTGAACCTACTCGCTCGCACGATGGGCGATGTGCGCGGTGACCTCGAACTACGTGCTGGCGATGAGATCGTGATCTCCGAGATGGAACATCACTCAAATATCGTGCCGTGGCAATTGCTGGCCGAACGTACCGGCGCGGTGCTGCGGTGGTTCGAGATCACCGACGAGGGTCGACTTGACCTCAGCGGTATCGACGAGCTGATCAATGAGCGCACCAAGATCGTGTCGATCACGCACGTATCCAACATGTTGGGCACGATCAACCCGATCCGCGCGATCGCTGACAAAGCGCACTCTGTCGGTGCGCTGATGTTTGTTGACGCCTCGCAGGCCGTACCGCAAATGCCGTACGACGTGGCCTCGCTCGGTGCGGACGCGGTCGCGTTCACCGGTCACAAGATGCTGGGACCGACTGGTATTGGGGTGCTCTGGGCCCGGCACGACCTGCTCGATCAGCTCCCGCCGTTCCTCGGCGGCGGCGAAATGATCGAAATTGTGAAGATGAGCGGATCGACCTACGCGCCGCCGCCAGCGCGATTTGAAGCGGGGACTCCGCCGATCGTGCAGATCATTGGGCTCGGAGCCGCGGTGGATTACCTCGAGAACCTGGGGATGAGCGCGGTTGCTGAGCACGAGCGTGAGTTGACGGCCTATACGCTTGACGCGCTACAGACGGTGAAGGGCGTGCGCATCCTGGGCCCGACAACGACTGACGATCGTGGGGGAGCGGTGAGTTTCGAACTCGCAGAGGTGCACCCGCACGACGTCGGTCAGATCCTCGATTCACACGGAGTTGCTATCCGCGGTGGGCATCACTGCGCGCGACCGGTGCACGAACGATTCGGTGTGGCCGCGTCGAATCGCGTGTCGCCCTATCTCTATTCGACGACCGCGGAAATAGATGCGCTCATCGAGGGGTTAGAGAAGGTCAAGGCCTTCTTCCGCGTGAGTTACTAGGAGCGTTTGGTGCAGGTTGAGTCGATGTACCAGGAAATCATCCTGGACCACTACAAGAACCCGCAGGGCAAAGGGCTGCGAGAGCCCTTTGGCGGCGAGGCTCATCACGTCAACCCTTCGTGCGGCGATGAGGTGACGTTGCGTGTGCAGTTATCCGATGACGGCACCGTTGTTGACGACGTGTCGTACGACGGGGTTGGCTGCTCCATCAGCCAAGCATCGGTCTCGGTGCTGCATGAACTCGTCATTGGACGCTCCGTCGACGACGCGTTTAAGAAGATGGCGGCGTTTACCGAACTCATGCAGAGCAAGGGAGCGGCCGAACCGGACGAGGATGTGCTGGAGGACGGCGTGGCGTTCGTCGGCGTCGCGAAGTTCCCATCCAGAATCAAATGTGCATTGCTGGGTTGGATGGCTTTCAAAGACGCCGCAGCGCGCGCGGGTGCTGCTGTACCAGAGGGGAAGTAGGACATGTCCGAGGATACGAAAACAGCGAAACTCGATGATCTGGAAGAGGCACTGCGCGACGTGGTTGATCCTGAACTCGGGATCAACGTGGTCGACCTCGGCCTGGTCTACGGCCTGGACATCGACGACAGCGATGTTGCGACGGTCGATATGACCCTGACGTCCGCTGCCTGTCCGCTGACTGACGTGATCGAAGAGCAGGTCAACCAGGCCGTCACCGGCGGTCCCGGCCCTGGGTTGTGCGCTGACGTCAAGATCAACTGGGTCTGGATGCCACCGTGGTCGATGGACAAGATCACTGACGACGGTCGCGAGCAGTTACGCGCACTCGGTTTCAACATCTAACCCGAGGTGGCATTCAGTTCGTCCGACAGGTCATTCCTTCGGCTGCCAGAGAAGATCCTGTCGCCCGTTCGCTCGCTCGCGGTTCGCATCGGTATTGCGCTGCTGTTAGTGGCTATCGTGGTATTCGCGGTGTACATCGATCGAGATGGATATCGGGATGTCGATGATGCGGGCGTTGACCTGCTGGATGCGGTGTACTACACGACGGTGACGATGACGACCACCGGCTACGGTGACATCACGCCGGTGTCGGACTCCGCGCGCATGGTGAATATCGTGCTGATTACCCCGCTGCGCGTGATGTTCCTGATCCTGCTGGTCGGGACCACGTTGGAAGTGTTGGCTAGTCAGGGACGCGAGCGTGTTCGTCTGGCTCGCTGGAGGAGGCACATGCACAAGCACGTCGTCGTCGTGGGCTACGGGACGAAGGGGCGTTCGGCGGTAAACACGTTGCTGAACACCGGCAAGGATGCCGATCACATCCTGGTGATCGATCCTTCGGATCAAGTGACCCGTCAGGCGCAGGCCGATGGTGTCGCCTCGATCGTCGGCGACGGCTCGCGGCGCGAAGTACTCGAGCGCGCACGCGTAGCAGACGCCGAGAAGATCATCATCACTGCCAATCGCGACGACACCGCCGTGCTGGTCACGTTGACCGCACGCCAGCTCAATGCAGACGCGCACATAATCGCGTCTGTACGCGAGCAGAGCAACGTTCACCTGCTGCGGCAGAGCGGCGCGGACAATGTGGTGACATCCTCGGATTCGATCGGCCGGATGCTAGCCATCGCGTCGATAAACCCTGGTCTGGCGGATGTGCTCGACGACCTGCTCAGCCCCGGTGAAGGCCTTGAGGTGACGGGGCGCCCTGTGCATCCGGACGAAGTAGGACGATCACCGAAATGGTGTTCGGATCAGGTGATGGCAGTCTTACGCGGCGGTAAGCGTTATCGGTTCTATGACGATGAGGTCGCCTCGTTGCTACCGAACGACACGCTCATCGTTGTCCGCGACGGATCGAAATACCTGCCGCCGGCGGAGTAATTCGCGCCCAAGCTGGCTGATTCGGGATTCCGGCGAGCGCCGACCGGTGATCACCCTCCGCCGACGACGAGTCCAGGGGGCAGCATAACGAGCACTATCGCGGCGATGATCATCGCGGCGGCGAAGTAACCCTGCGCTTGACGGGTCCGTAGCAATTGCGTGCGACGTACCCGCCACAGCAATGCCGCGGTGATGGCGGCTCCCGCGAGCAGCGCGATCAGCATGACGGCCAGGTTGGCGTCGTACGCGATATGCAGCGAAAGGAACACCGCGACCCCGATCAGCAGACCGAATCCCGCCGATCGCGGTGCGAGCCATCGATTGATCCCCATGCCGCCCCCCTGAGTTCCGTGCGGCACTTTACACATCGGTGCGATGTCGTTCCTTGATCCGTACGCCGCCGGGGACCCGAACCCCGATGAGTTGAACCCGTACTTTGTGCACTCGTGCGCTGCGGGGACGGCGGCATGCGGTATTGCCTGGTTGTTCCTGGATAACCTGATGGTGCGCATCGTGCTCGCGGCGATCATCATTGGGCTACTGACGGCCATCGCGGTGCGTGGGGTCACCCAAGTCGTTCCCGATGCTCCAGCCGCGCACGAGCGTGCGGGTGTGACCCACGCGGTGGGCGCTGGCTCGAATCAGCCGCTGGTGCGTCTGCCCAAATCCCTACGCGACTAACAGACGCTGCCGGTGCTGCACCAGGCATCCGGATCGTGTCGTGAAGCACCGCGCACACCCGGAAAGTCGGTGGACGAACCACCTAGAATGGATTGGTTCCCCTGGTGCCGATATGAGTGAGCTTTGCCGTGATCAATGCCGAGAAGATCGAACTGCGCGCCGGCGCGCGCGTATTGATCTCGGACGCGACAATGCGGGTATTACCTGGCGACCGCATCGGACTCGTGGGACGCAACGGCGCGGGAAAGACCACGACCCTGCGGATGTTGTCCGGCGAGTCATTGCCCGGCGCGGGCCAGGTGCAGCGTAAAGGAACCTTGGGCTATTTGCCGCAGGACCCCAAGAGTGGCGACCTGACGGTTACCGCGCGGGACAGGGTGCTGTCTGCCCGGGGCCTGGACGAACTCATGCGCAAGATGGCCGAGCTGTCTGAAAAAATGGGCGAGGCCGACGGCGATGAGCGGGACCGGATGATCAATCGGTATTCGCGCCTCGAGGACCAGTTCGCGGCCAACGGCGGTTACGCCGCCGAGAGCGAAGCCGCGCAGATCTGCTCCAATCTCGGTCTGCCCGATCGCGTTTTAGGCCAGGAACTCAGCACGCTGTCCGGTGGTCAGCGTCGCCGCGTCGAACTCGCGCGGATCCTGTTCTCCGGAGCGGACACCCTGCTGCTGGACGAACCGACCAACCACCTCGATGCTGACTCGATCGGTTGGCTGCGTGACTTCCTACGCCGGCACGACGGCGGTCTGATCGTGATCAGTCACGATATCGAATTACTCGACGCCGTCGTGAACAAAGTCTGGCTGCTGGATGCCAACCGTGCGGTGATGGACGTCTACAACGTCGGCTGGAAGGAATACCTTAAGCAGCGCGAGGTCGATGAGAAGCGTCGCAAACGCGAGCGCGCGAATGCGGAGAAGAAGGCCGGTGCGTTGCTGTCGCAGGCCGACAAGATGCGCGCGAAGGCGACGAAGGCGGTCGCCGCACAGAACATGATCCGCCGTGCGGAGGCGATGCTCGCCGGGCTCGAGGATGAGATCGTGCACGATCGTGTTGCGCGCGTTCGGTTCCCCGATCCGGCACCGGCCGGTCGTACGCCGCTGACCGCGAAGGAACTCTCCAAGAGTTACGGTTCGCTGGAAATCTTCACCGATGTGGACCTCGCGGTCGACCGTGGTGCACGCGTGGTGATCCTCGGTTTGAATGGTGCCGGTAAGACGACTTTGTTGAAGTTACTGTTCGGAATCGAGCAGCCCGATACCGGCGCCGTGCTGCACGGGCACGGATTGCGCCTCGGCTACTTCGCGCAGGAGCACGACACACTGGATCCAACTGCGAGCGTGCTGGAGAACATCACCCGCGCCGCGCCGGACGCCGTGAGTACCGATCTCCGCAAGATTCTCGGTGCCTTCCTTTTCTCTGGCGATTCCGTCGATCAGCCGGCGGGCACTTTGTCCGGCGGTGAGAAGACGCGTCTCGTGCTCGCCAGTCTCGTCTCCAGCGGCGCCAACGTGCTGTTGTTGGACGAACCGACCAACAACCTGGATCCGGCGTCCCGGGAGCAGGTCTTGGACGCGCTGCGCAGTTACGCCGGCGCGATCATCTTGGTCTCGCACGACGAAGGTGCCGTGCGCGCGTTGAACCCGGAAAAAGTGATCCTGCTGCCGGACGGAGTCGAGGACAACTGGTCCGAGGACCTGGCGGACCTCATCTCCCTGGCCTAGACCCGACGCCGTCCCGCGCGCAGCCGACGCCACGCCGAGACCCGTCGAGACTCTGCAACTACACCAGCAGGGCGGCCGCCAACGCCACACCGAGTCCGCACCCCGCAGTGAGCACCATCGAAATCGCAGCGGGGCCGTCTGGTGTTTCTGCGGCTTGTGACGGCGCTGAGGCAGCGACGCTGAGCAGGGGAACCCACACGGCGGCCGCCGGCAGTATTCCGAGCGCGACCGGCCGGGTGAGCATGGCCAGAACAGCAGCAACAACGCCAGTGATCATGATGGGCCATGAGGGTGTACCGCGTACCTTGCGTAGCGACTCACGCAGGCTCGGACCGCCGACAGCGGCCACGATGACGGCGGCCGCGACCGCGCCCGCCGCCAGTGCCGCACCTCGATCCAAGCGGAACGCGGATGCCGCTCCGAATTCCTGGGGCCAGGACCAGCCGAGTACGCCCCAGGTCAGCAACAGTGTAGCCAATGCGCCCAATCCGGCGACCAGAATCATCAACGACCTGCGGCGCAAGAAGTACACGCACAGCATGCCTACACCCGCAGCCGTCCCCGCGAACCCGGCGAGCGCGCTGGCCACCAGCAACACGCCGGAGGCCAGTCCGAGCCCTGTCGACCACAGCAAGCCGCGGCCACGTTCGCTGGCCATCGCGCTCAACGCCAATACGCCGCTCACTGACAGCACAGAAAGCACGAGAGCACCGTCAGCGACAAAACTGGCAACGGGACTCAGCGCCAGGACCGGGGCGAGGCGGCGGGCCTGAATTCCTCCGGACAGCGACTGCACCGCAGCATTCACCAAGACGCATGCGGCCGCAGCACAAGCGCCGATAATCAGTGGGGGCAGCCAACCGGCCAAGTCGGCAACGGCGTGCAGCCAGGTACTGAGCGCGTTGCCGAGCGAGGTGCCCACCTCGGCGCCGTCATAGACCACGCCGCGGGTCGTCAGCAGGCACGCCGTCCAGGTCGTTGCGATGGCCGCGCACACAATTTGAAGAACCGGCCACGAACACCTCATCAGCCAATCGCGCGCCGCCAATGCACCGCATGCGATAACAGCCGCTGGCAGCACGAGCCACGGTTGGCCGTTGGCGCCGATCAGCCCGAGCGCGTCGGCGGACAGCTCCGCGTCCTCAGATAGCAGAACGAGCCCGGCCACCGCAAACAGCAGCAAGGTGGACCATACGACGATATCGGCACGTACGCGCCCGCGCATGGTGCAACCTCTTCTCTGGTCCGGCCGCGGCGTTCTGCGTCGTCGCGGTGCCCGGCGGCGCCGATAATCGTATGGGAGCCGCGGTTCGGGTGGGGGCAGGTGACCGCGACAGATCAGTCACGCCGGCGCGCCACCAGACGCCGCGCTCCCGCCCCCTCGGCCGCCAACTCATCACCCGGATTCGTATACGGACACGCGGTGAGCGAAAGGCAGCCGCAGCCGATGCAGTTGGCGAGGTTGTCGCGCAGACCGACCAGTCGCGCGATGCGCTCATCGAGATCAGCGCGCCAGAGCCGAGCCAGGCGTGCCCAGTCGCGTTTCGACGGCGGCTGCTCGTGCGGCAGTTCGTCCAGTGCCGACCGAATCCGCGCCAGGCTGATTCCGCATGTTTGCGACGCCCGGATAAACGCGACCAAACGCAACGTGTCGCGCCGATACTCACGTCTATTCCCTGAGGTGCGGCGAGAGGTAATCAGGCCTAGTTCTTCGTAGTAGTGCAACGTCGAGACAGCCACTCCAGCGCGGTGCGCGAGTTCACCCGGCTTGAGCCATGTCGTGATGGCGGAATCGTTCGACATGCCACTCCTTGACATCAAGTGCGCTTGATGAACAAGAGTCTAGTCATGCATTCCATGTCAGATAGCAGTTGGCGGACCATGCAGTCCTTCCGAGGCAGCGAGGACACCTCAGGGGGCGCCCGATTGCGGCCCGGATCCTGGCGCCGGATCATCGGCTTCGCGCGACCGTTCCGCAGGGACCTCCTGTGGTTCATCCTGCTCACCGTGCTGGCGGCGATGATCGCGGTGGCGACGCCGCTGCTCGCCGGCGACGTCGTCAACGAGATCACCGGCGAGGATCCGCATCGCCGCACGATGATCGTCTGGATCGCGGTTGCGATCGGCGTCCTGGCCGTCCTCGACGCCGGACTGTCGTTGCTGAGCCGGTTGCTGTCCGCGCGCATCGGTGAGGGGATTATCTTCGCGATGCGCGCGCTGGTTTTCCAGCACGTCCAGCGCATGTCGATCTCGTTTTTTACTCGCGCGCAGACGGGTGCGCTCGTCACGCGGTTGAACAACGATATTAACGGCGCTCAGCAGGCATTCACGTCCACGCTCGCAGGCGTGGTGTCCAACGGCATCGGCCTGGCGCTGACGATCGCAGTCATGCTCACGCTGTCCTGGCAGATCACGCTGCTCTCGCTGGCGCTGCTGCCGATCTTCGTCCTGCCCGCGCGTCGCGTCGGCAACCGGCTCGCCGACCTGACGCGGGAGGGTTACCGGCTGAACGCGAGCATGAACACCACGATGACCGAACGGTTCAACGTGGCCGGTGCGCTGCTGGTGACCTTGTTCGGGCGCCCGGAGCGAGAGAACGAACAGTTCCGATCGCGCGCCGGTAGGGTGCGCGATATCGGCGTGACGTCGGCGATGTACAGCACGGCATTCCTCGTCGCGTTGACGCTGGTCGCGGCTCTCGCCCAGGCACTCACGTACGGGCTGGGAGGCGTCCTGGCCGCGGACGGTGTCCTGGACGCCGGAGCGGTCGTCTCGCTGGCGTTGCTGCTGACCCGTCTGTACGGCCCCCTGACGGCGTTGTCAAATGTGCGAGTGGACGTGATGAGTGCGCTCGTATCCTTCGAGCGGGTGTTTGAGGTACTTGACCTGCCACCAGCGATTAGCGAGCGCCCGCACGCCGTGAGGCTCCCGCATGGTCCGCTGTCGATCGAGTTTGACTCGGTCGATTTTGAGTACCCGTCCGCCGGAGCGGCCTCGATAGCCTCCCTGCAGGAAATCGACGTCCATGACGATGCACCCGCACACGGAGTGCTGCACGATGTCAGTTTCGTCGTAGAACCAGGCCAACTCGTGGCCCTCGTCGGTCCGTCGGGTGCTGGTAAGACGACGATGTCGCACCTCATCCCGCGGGTGTATGACGCGTCGAGCGGCGCTATTCGCGTCGGCGGGCTCGACGTACGCGATCTACAGCTGAGATCTCTGCGTGACAGGGTCGGGGTCGTCTCGCAGGACGCGCACCTGTTTCACGACACGATTCGCGCGAACCTGCTGTACGCCCGCGAAGACGCCAGCGAGGCGCAGATGTACGACGCCTTACGGGCGGCGCACGTCGACCAGTTGGTGAACTCACTACCGAACGGCCTCGACACGGTCGTGGGTGATCGTGGCTGCCGACTTTCGGGCGGCGAAAAGCAACGCTTCGCGATTGCCCGGCTATTGCTGAAGGCGCCGGGGGTCGTTCTGCTGGATGAGGCCACCGCGCATCTGGACAGCGAATCGGAATCAGCCGTGCAGGCCGCCCTGGCCCACGCGCTAGTGGGACGAACATCCCTGGTTATCGCGCACCGCCTGTCTACGATTCGCCAGGCGGACCTGATCGTCGTGCTGGACGGCGGGCGGGTGGTCGAGCGTGGCACCCACGACGAACTGATCGCTTCCGGCGGGCTATACACCGATCTGTACCGCACTCAGTTCACACCTGCCCCAGAGCCGATCTGATCGGCGGACCAGCGCGCGTCAGAGAAGCGCGCGAATGATGAGGATGACCGAGGAGACCGCGGACACGAGCAACACCGCGGGACGAACCTTCTCCGGGTCGAGATGTCGACGTACCCACAGTGAGCACAGGAAACCGAGGAAAACGAATGGCAGCAGGAGCAGCCCTGCCCTGATTTGGTACCAGCCGAGTTCACCGTAGATGGCGAGGGTGAGCAGCGAGATCGTGCTGCTGGCGAAGAAGAACACCGCCAGGGTGCTGCGCAGCATCGACGGGTGCTGGTGTTGATACACCAACGCGATCGGTGGCCCGCCGATCGACGTCGCGGTGCCGCCGATGCCGCTCGTGAGCGCGCCGATACTCAGCGTCACCGGGCTTGGCCGCGGACGCCAACTCAGCATGCTCAGGCTGACAGCGACGAGGACAAAGACACCTACCATGATGCTCAGCGAATCCGGGCTGGCGACAGCGATGAGCCATCCGCCGATGACTGATCCGATGATTCGCCACGGGAAGGCCCAGGCCAATCCGCGCCAGTCGACGTTGTCGTGTTCGCGTACCAGCGTCATGATTGGCAGGACGGCCCCGCAGAGAATCATGGCGCCGGGCATGAGGTGCGGGTCCACCAGCACCAGGACTGGTGCAGCGACCAGCCCGACGCCGAGCCCGATCAGGCCTTGCACGATCGAACCGAGGAATATTGCGGTCCCGGTAATCGCAATGATCGCCCAGAGACTCATCGCGTCCCCGCCGGGGGATCAATGAGCCGCTGGGCGATCGATGGCACGCGGCGCGAGGTTACTTGTCGCGCAGCGAGCGAAGTACGTACTGCATGATGCCGCCGTGGCGGTAGTACTCGGCCTCACCAGGGGTGTCGATGCGGACCACTGCCTGGAATTCGGAGCCGGTTGAGCCCTCGCCCGATACCTTCACGGTTACCGTGCTGGGAATGCCGCCGTCGTTCAGGGCATCGATGCCGACGATATCGAACGTCTCGGTGCCCGATAGGCCCAGACTCGCGGCCGACTCGCCCTCCGGGAACTGTAGCGGGAGGACGCCCATGCCGATCAGATTCGAGCGGTGAATCCGCTCGTACGACTCGGCAATCACGGCCTTGACGCCCAAGAGCGCCGTACCCTTCGCGGCCCAGTCGCGCGACGAACCCGAACCGTATTCCTTACCGGCCAGCACGACGAGCGGAAGCCCGGCTTCCTGGTATGCGACCGAAGCGTCGTACACGGTGGTCTGTTCGCCGTCCGCGAGCCAGTTGCGGGTGAACCCGCCCTGCACGCCGTCCAGCAGTTCATTGCGCAGCCGGATGTTGGCGAACGTGCCGCGGATCATGACCTCGTGGTTGCCGCGGCGTGAACCGTAGCTATTGAAGTCGAGCCGCTTGACGCCGTTCTCCTGTAGGTACTTACCTGCGGGGGAGTCGGCCTTGATCGCGCCGGCCGGCGAGATGTGGTCGGTGGTCACCGAGTCGCCCAGCTTCAGCAGCACGCGCGCTCCGGCGATGTCCTGCACCGGTGTCGGGTCGGCCGGCATCCCGTCGAAGTACGGAGGACGACGCACGTAGGTCGATTGCTCGTCCCACTCGAAGACGTTGCCCTTGGGCGTATCCAGACCGCGCCAGCGGTCGTCACCGGCAAATACGTCGGCGTAGTCATGGGTGAACATCTCCGAGGACAGGGCGCCGTCGATGACTTCTTCAATCTCCTGCGGAGACGGCCAGATGTCGCTGAGGAAGACCGGTTTACCGTCGGTGTCGGTGCCGAGCGCGTCGGACTCGAAATCGAAGTCCATCGTGCCGGCGATCGCGTACGCGACTACCAGCGGAGGCGATGCCAGGTAGTTCATCTTCACGTCCGGGTTGATCCGGCCCTCGAAGTTGCGGTTACCGGACAGCACCGATACGGCCGTCAGATCCTGCTCGTTGACAGCAGCGGAGATTTCCTCGGGCAGCGGACCAGAGTTACCGATGCAGGTTGTGCAGCCGTATCCGACCAGGTAGAACCCGACCTTTTCCAGATACGGGGTAAGGCCGGCACGGTCGTAGTAGTCCATGACGACCTTCGACCCCGGCGCGAGGGTGGTCTTCACCCACGGCTTGCGGGTGAGGCCGCGTTCGACGGCGTTCTTGGCCAGTAGAGCGGCACCGACCATCACCGACGGGTTCGACGTGTTCGTGCACGAGGTGATCGACGCGATCACCACCGCACCGTGATCGATCTCAGTCTCGGTGCCATCAGCCAGCGTCACCTTGGTGGGACGGCTGGGACGGCTGTCGTGCGCGCCGTCGCGCGGTGCACCGGCGATCTCGTGATTATCGTCGGGCGAGGGCGGATCGGAGGCCGGGAACGAGCCGTTCTGTTCTGCGTCGCCCTCGCGGTCTTCGACGTACGCCGGCAGCGCCTCGCGGAACGCGTTCTTCGCGTTGCTCAGTTCGATGCGATCCTGCGGGCGCTTCGGGCCGGCGATCGACGGCTTGATGGTGGCCAGGTCGAGTTCAAGGTACTCGGAGTACTTCGCCTCGTTGGCCGGGTCGTGCCACAGGCCCTGTGCCTTGGCGTACGCCTCGACAAGGCTGATGTGGTCCTCGGAGCGACCGGTGAATCGCATGTACCGGATCGTCTCTTCGTCGATCGGGAAGACCGCAGCGGTCGATCCGAATTCGGGGGACATGTTGCCGATGGTGGCGCGATTGGCCCACGGCACCGAAGCGACACCCTGGCCGTAGAACTCGACGAACTTGCCGACGACACCATGATCGCGCAGCATTTCGGTGATCGTCAGGACGAGGTCGGTCGCGGTCGCACCGTCGGGTAGCGCACCGGACAACTTGAAGCCGACCACGCGCGGGATGAGCATCGATACGGGCTGGCCGAGCATTGCGGCCTCGGCCTCGATACCGCCGACGCCCCAACCCAACACACCCAGGCCGTTAACCATGGTGGTGTGTGAGTCGGTGCCCACGAGCGTGTCCGGGTAGGCCTGGCCGCCGCGGGCGAACACTCCGCGAGCAAGGTGCTCGATGTTGACCTGGTGCACGATGCCGGTGCCCGGCGGGACGACCTTGAACTCGTCGAACGCCGTCTGGCCCCAGCGCAGGAACTGGTAGCGCTCCTGGTTCCGTTCGTACTCAATATCGACATTGCGCTCGAAAGCGTCAGCGCGTCCGAAGACGTCGGCGATGACGGAGTGGTCGATGACCAGCTCGGCCGGGGCGAGCGGGTTGATCTTCGACGCGTCTCCGCCGAGAGTGGTCATCGCTTCACGCATCGTGGCCAGGTCGACGACACAGGGCACACCGGTGAAGTCCTGCATGATCACGCGGGCGGGGGTGAACTGGATTTCGGTCGACGGCTCCGCGTCCGCATCCCACTTACCCAAGGCTTCAATCTGTGCGGCGGTGACGTTGGCCCCGTCTTCCGTGCGCAGTAGGTTCTCGAGCAGGACCTTCAAGCTGTATGGCAACTTGGACGATCCCTCGACCTTTGTGAGGTCGAAAATCTCATAATCAGTCCCTCCGACGCTCAGGTTTGTCCTGGCGTCGAAGCTATTCTTGCTCGGGTCCGTCACACCGATCTCCTCACATCTGAGTTCGACGGCCGCAGTCGCGCGTCCAACCACTCATCATTCCGTATCGCTAGTGTCTGGTTTACTCCGGGTTAGTGCGCTGTGCCATGACCGGACTGGAAGAGTTTCGCGTCGAGCGACATAATCGCCGCAGGGCAACCATGTCGTATGTCGAGTCCCAGAGGTGTGGAGGTATCACCATGCGCGTCCCGTTGACATTGCAGCACTTTATCGACCGGGCCGAAGCGGTCTATCACGACCGGCCCGCAATCATCGACGAACCTGACCAGCCCGCACCGCCGCTGAACATCACGTACGGCGAACTGGCTCGGCGTGCGCGCGCTATCAAGGCTGGATTGGATGAACTGGGCATTGCTCAGGGTGAGCGCGTTGGCATCGTGTCGCACAATGCGGGGCGCATGTTCGAGTTGTTCTATTCGGTGCCGACGTCCGGGCGTATCTACGTGCCGATCAACTTCCGGTTGCGTCCCGAGGAGGTTCAATTCATCGTCGAACACGCCGGGTGCACGGTCCTGCTGGTCGACGAAGAGCTCGAACAGTCGCTGCGCGGGGTGTACGCGAAGCACAAGTTCGTGATCGGCAAAGAATCGGATGAGGCGCTATTGCGCTTTGAGCGCGAGGCGAAGCCGTGGGAGCAGGACGAGGACGCCGCCGCCGTCCTGAATTACACCTCCGGGACGACCTCCAACCCGAAGGGCGTCGTACAAACGCACCGCGCGTTGTGGGTGAACGCGACGACCTTCGCCATGCACATGGGCGTCAACGACCGCGACAGTTACCTGCACACACTTCCGCTGTTCCACTGCAACGGCTGGGGGATGGGATTCTCCACCACAGCGTTCGGAGTACCGCAGGTGATGATCCGCAAGATCGACGGCAACGAAATCCTCAATCGGATCGAGCAACATTCGGTCACCCTCGCATGCGGCGCCCCAGCCGTGTGGAACATGGTGCTGGATGCGGCCAGCGAACGCCGTGGTGACGTGCCTGGCAAGGGCACGATGCGGCTGGTCGTCGCCGGTGCTGCTCCTCCGACCCGCACAATCCAGCGGATCAATGACGACCTCGGCTGGGAGTTCAACCAGATCTATGGCCTGACCGAGACCGCGCCACTGGTGACCATCAACCGGTTGCGCAAGGAAGACCTCGATAAGTCATCGGAGGAGAAAGCGCAGTTGCTCTCGATGGCCGGAGTCCCCGCGCTCGGGGTCGATATCGCCACCGATCATGACGGCGAGGTGCTGACGCGAGCGAACGTCGTACTCGATCGGTACTGGAACAACCCCGATGCGACCAGCGAGGCCCTGGAGGGCGGCTGGTTCCACACCGGCGACGGCGGCTCGATTGACGAGCACGGCTACCTCACGATCGCGGACCGCAAGAAAGACATCATCATCACCGGCGGTGAGAACGTGTCGTCGATTGAGGTCGAGGACACCATCTTCAATCACCCGGGCGTTGCTGAAGTCGCAGTGATCGGCGTACCCGACGAAAAGTGGGGCGAGACGATCAAGGCGCTGGTTGTCGCAAAGCCCGGCGTCGAGGTAACCAGCGAGGCGATTGTTGCGCTGTGCAAGGAGAAGCTCGCGGGATACAAGTCACCGACCTCCGTGGAGTTCCGCGAGGAGATCCCACGTACGGCGACCGGCAAGATTCAGAAGTTCAAGCTTCGTCAGCCGTACTGGGAGGGTCGCGACCGCCAGGTGAACTAGGTGCACAGTAGGCGGGGGCGGTTCGGCAGGATGTCGAGCCGCCCCCGATTTGTGCAGGGCGCATGTGCCGGATGGGTACAGCCGGAGGAGTGCAGGAACCGTGCACCGCAGCCGTTCGTCCACCTAACAGCGCCCACCGTGAACCAACGGGACGCGCGATACTGTTCGATGTCGCGGCTGATGTAAGCCGCCGGCCGCAACCGCCAGCTCCTAGGAGGATGGGTGAGCAACCCACATCCCACGACCGAAGGCCCGACAACCGACCTCGAGCGGGTCTTACTCGAGGTCAAGAAGGTGATCGTCGGCCAGGACAGGCTGATCGAGCGCATGATCGTCAGCCTGCTCGCCAAGGGACACATCCTGCTCGAGGGTGTTCCCGGCGTGGCCAAGACCCTCGCCGTGGAATCGCTCGCGCAGAGCGTGGGTGGTACGTTCGCTCGCTTGCAGTTCACCCCCGATCTGGTGCCCGCCGACATCGTCGGTACCCGGATATACCGTCCGGGCAGCGAGGAGTTTCAGACCGAACTGGGTCCGATCTTCGCGAACTTCGTACTGACCGACGAGATCAACCGCGCACCGGCCAAGGTGCAGTCGGCACTGCTGGAGGTGATGGCCGAAAAGCAGGTGTCGATTGGCGGCGTGACGCATGAGATGCCGCAGCCGTTCTTGGTGATGGCGACGCAGAACCCGATTGAGTCCGAAGGTGTGTACCCCCTCCCGGAGGCACAGCGCGACCGGTTCTTGATGAAGGTGAACGTCGACTACCCGAGCGTCGAGGAAGAACGTGAGATCATTTACCGGATGGGCGTCGAGTCGCCGGTAGCCGAGCCCGTGCTGAGCGTTGAGCGACTTGCCGAACTGCAGCAGCAGGCAGGCAAGGTGTTCGTGCATCATGCGCTCGTTGACTACGTAGTGCGATTGGTGTTCGCCACGCGTACACCCTCGGAGCTCGGCCTCAAGGACGTGGCGAGTTGGATCACCTACGGGGCGAGTCCGCGAGCGTCATTAGGAATCATCGCTGCAGGCCGCGCGTTGGCGCTGGTACGTGGGCGCGACTACATGCTGCCGCAGGACATCCTTGATATCGCCGGCGACGTATTGCGACACCGACTGGTGCTGTCTTACGACGCGCTCGCCGACTCCGTCCCCGCCGACCACATCGTGCGACGAGTGTTGTCGGCGGTGCCGGTGCCGCAAGTCAGCGCGCGGCCAACCCGCGCCGGCGCGGCCGGTCCGCAGCGCCCACCAGCTAACGGCACCTATGGTTCGGCACCAAGTAATGGCGCACCTCGTCCGGCAGGATTCGCCGCGCCCGGCGGCACTGTGCCGCAGCCTCCGAGCGGTCCGGCGGCCGGATGAGCCGTCGCTCCAGCCCCCCGCCCAGCCTGCGTGACGACAAGGCCGAGGTCGTGCTACGCAAGCTGGAGTTGACCGTTCGGCGCAAGCTCGACGGCTTGTTGTTCGGCAATCACCTTGGTCTCGTTCCCGGCCCGGGAAGCGAGGCTGGCGAATCTCGCGTGTACTACCCAGGCGACGACGTACGACGAATGGACTGGTTCGTCACCGCGCGCACCACGACTCCGCACGTGCGCGAGACGATCGCCGACCGCGAGTTGGAAACGTGGTTGGTCATCGATCTATCGGCGTCCCTGGACTTCGGCACGGCCCTGTGCGAAAAGCGAGATCTCGCTGTCGCCGCTGCTTCCGCCTTCGTGTATTTGACCCAGCACGGCGGAAACCGGATCGGCGCCATCATTACCACCGGTCAGGACGTGATTCGGATTCCGGCGTTGCCGGGGAAGGCCCATGGCGATTGGATCATCCGAAAGTTGATCGCTACGCCGCGCGCGCCGCAGGGCGTCCGCGGCGATCTGGGTGCAGCGCTCGAGCAACTGCGCCGTCCAGAGCGCAAGCGTGGCTTGATCGTCGTAGTCAGCGACTTTCTCGGCGACGACTCCTGGGTGCGTCCGTTGACCGGCTTGCAGGCCCGACACGACATCATCGGCGTAGAGGTGCTTGACCCGCGCGAGGTCGAGTTGCCGAATATCGGTCTCGTCATGCTGACCGATCCCGAAACGGGCCAGCAGATCGAGGTGCAGACCTCGCATGCGCGAACCCGGGAGAGGTTCGCCGCCGAAGCTGCGGCACAACGGGCGCAGATCGCATCCGGATTGCGGCACTCCGGCGCCGCGCACCTGCGATTACGCACCGATGGAGATTGGCTGCACGACATCATGCGTTTTGTGGCGGACCGCCGCCGAGGCGCCGTCGGAGGAGTAGTGCGATGAAGTTCCTGGAACCGCTATGGCTGCTGGTTCTCGTCGGTGTGCTGGCGTTGATTGCGCTGTACCTGGTGATGCAAATGCGCCGTAAGCGATACGCAGCCAAGTTCACCAACGTGTCCCTGCTGGACAAGGTCGCGCCGAAGCGTCCGGGTTGGCGACGGCACATCGCGTTCGCGCTCATGGCATTGGCCCTGATCGCATTCACCACGGCCATGGCCAAGCCGGCCACCAAGGTCAAGGTGCCACGCAACGAAGCGACTGTGTGTATGGCGCTCGACGTCTCGTTGTCGATGCAGGCGACCGATATCGAGCCCGACCGCTTCACGGCGATGAGGGAGTCGGCTACGCAGTTCGTTAACGAACTTCCGCAGGGCATCAACCTGGGGCTAGTTTCGTTTGCTGGTACCGCTCAGGTAGTGCAGCCGCCGACGATCGATCGCAACTCGGTGAACGCGGCGATCGACGGGCTCCAACTCGACCAGGCGACAGCCACCGGCGACGCGATATTCGCGTGTCTGCAATCGATCAAGACTTTCCAAGAGACCCTGGAAAGCAACGACCAGGACGTACCCGCTGCGCGGATCATTTTGCTGTCGGACGGTTACCAAACAGTGGGTACGGACGTTGACACCGCAATCGATGCGGCGGTCGAGGCGAAGATCCCGGTCTCGACGATCGCCTTCGGCAGCAACGGCGGGACGATCGAGAATGACGGACAGCAGATCCCGGTACCGGTTGACATCGAAAAGATGAAAGAGATAGCGGACAAGACCGGCGGCAGTTACTTCGATGCGGAGTCAAAATCTGAAATCGCCAAAGTGTGGCAGGACATCGGTGAGCAGATTGGTTACACCGAGGAGTTCCAGGAAGTCCCGACCCGATTCGTCGGGTGGGGCCTATTGCTGGCGTTTGCCTCGGCTGCCGCGAGCCTGCTGTGGTCGAATCGGCTGCTGTAAGTCGCGCCGTGCGGCGAGGCATCCGTTGACGCGCCCGGTGCAGGCCTTAGGTTTGATGACGATGGAGATGTCGCCGAAACGATCCGAGGTGCAGTGTGTCTGATCAGTTTGTCGCCCGTTCCGTGTTGGTCACGGGAGGAAACCGAGGAATTGGTCTCGCCGTGGCACAGGCGTTTGCCGAAGCCGGTCACAAGGTTGCGGTGACACACCGCGGATCGGGCGCCCCAGACGGATTGCTGGGGGTGCGGTGCGATGTTACCGACTCTGCTTCGGTCGATGCCGCATTCAAAGAGGTGGAGCAGGCGCACGGCCCGGTCGAAATCCTGATCAGCAACGCCGGCATCACCGACGACACGCTGTTGCTTCGGATGAAGGACGATCAATTCGCGTCGGTGATCGACGCGAATCTTGCCGGGGCATACCGGGTGGCCAAGCGCGCGGCCGCCAAGATGTTGCGCGCGCGGTTCGGGCGAATCATCTTCATCGGTTCGGTGGTTGGGTTGATGGGTAATCCTGGACAGGCGAACTACGCGGCCAGCAAGGCCGGCCTGGTGGGGCTGGCCCGCTCCATCGCGCGGGAGCTGGGATCACGCGGCATCACCGCGAACGTCATCGCGCCGGGGTTTGTGAACACCGATATGACTGCGGAACTGTCAGCTGAGCAGCAGAAGCAGATCCTCTCGCAGGTGCCGCTGGGTCGATATGCCGATGTTGAGGAGATCGCTGGCACTGCGGTGTTTCTGGGCGGCGACGCGGCCGGCTACATCTCCGGCGCCGTCATCCCGATCGATGGCGGGCTCGGTATGGGTCATTAGGCTCTGCCGTAGGCTTAGCCACTGCGCCGAACCATGTCCTGAACTGCGAAGGAGACGCCATCATGCCCGGACTGCTCGAGGGAAAACGACTGCTCATCACGGGTGTGCTGACCGAGGCATCGATTGCCTTCGCCGCCGCTAGGATCGCGCAGGAGGAGGGCGCGCAGATCGTGCTGTCCAACTTCGGCCGCGGGCTGAACCTGACGAAGCGGATCGCCAAGCGACTGCCGCAGGAACCACCGGTTATCGAACTTGACGTGACCAACGACGAGCAGTTGGACACGCTTGCTGCCCGAATCGGCGAACATCTCGACGGCCTCGATGGCGTGCTCCATGCCATCGGGTTCGCGCCGCAGGAAGCGCTCGGGGATGACTTCGCTCAGACGAGCTGGGAACACGTGCAGACCGCGTTCCACGTGTCCACGTGGTCGTTCGCGGCATTGACGAAGGCGTGCCTGCCGCTGTTCGGCGAGAAAGCCAGCGTCGTTGGTCTGGACTTCGACAACTCCACCACGGCCTGGCCGGTGTACGGCTGGATGGGCGTGGCGAAGGCAGGTCTGGAAAGCGCTTCGCGCTACCTCGCCCGTGAACTCGGCCCGCATGGTGTGCGAGTCAACCTCGTCGCGGCCGGCCCGCTGCGGAGCATGGCGATGAAGTCGATCCCCGGCTCGAAGGCATTCGAGGACGCGTGGGAGCAGCGCGCACCGCTGGGCTGGAGCGTCACGGATACGGAGCCGTCGGGGCGCGCCTGTGTGGCACTTCTGTCGGACTGGTTCCCGGCAACCACTGGCGAACTTGTCCATGTTGACGGCGGGTATCACGCAGTCGGCGCCTGACGTGTCCGAGAGTTTTGATGCGATCCTGCTAGCCTCGTTCGGTGGGCCGGAGGGCGTCGCGGATGTCGTTCCATTTCTCCGCCGAGTAACCGCCGGACGCAATATTCCCGATGAGCGTCTCGAGGTCGTGGGGGAGCACTACTACCACTTCGGCGGCGTGTCACCGATCAACGAGATCAACCGAGGAATCCAGCAACGGTTGCGCGCGGCTCTGCGTGAACGTGGCCTTGCATTGCCGGTGTACTGGGGAAATCGCAACTGGAGTCCGTTGATTGAAGATGTCGCGGCACAGATGGCCGAGGACGGCGTACGACGCGCGCTGGTACTGGCCACGAGCGCGTACGGCGGTTATTCGGCGTGCTGTCAGTACCACGAGGACATTTCGCGTGCCGTGAGCGCGGGTGGCGGCAGACTGAGTTTGGAGAAACTACCTCAGACGTATCACACCGAGGTTTTCGCGCAGATCAATGCTGACGCTGTGCGGGGTGCGTTACGGGACCTCGGGCGAGATACCTTCACCGAAGGCGTGCGCCTCGTACTCACGGCGCATTCGGTGCCGACCAAAGCGAACGAGGAGAGCGGACCGGCAGGCCAGCTCTATCAGCAACAGGTCGAGACCGTTGCGGCAGAGGTCGCCATGCGGGTCGGCGCCCGAACTTGGGACGTCGCGTGGCAAAGCCGATCGGGAGCTCCGCACATACCGTGGCTCGAGCCCGATATTTGCGACCATCTGGAAACTCTACCGGCGGCTGGTGTCACCGATGTGGTGATCGCCCCGGTCGGCTTCGTCAGTGACCACATGGAAGTGATCTGGGATCTGGACACTGAAGCCCAGGCGAAGGCAGACGAACTTGGGTTACGGATGGCGAGGGCACGCACCGCGAGCGATGATCCGCGGTTCATCGACCTGTACGCCGACCTCATCGTCGCTCGGATGACTGACGGCCCCGCCCCAGCCACCTACTGCGACGTGCTGCAGGGCGTGAACGGTGTGGGTGTCGACGGCACACCTTGCGCGGTCGGTTGCTGCCGAGCGCGTTCGTCGTAACCGTTACGGGTACGGGAAGCTGTTGTACGCCGCGGTGAGGGCTCGCGCGACTTGGCGCCGCAATGGGGCGAGTGCCGCATCGCGCGCGGCGGCCTGGTGAGTGTTCACCGACCCGCCACCGGGATCCGCGGTAGCGCTGAGCAGAATCATGCGGAGTTGATGCGCGCGCACGAGCAGGTGCGCCGCCCGCGGCGGGCAGTCCCGCGGAAGGGTGTGCGCGTCGACGTCGTCAAGTGCCTTACGCGAAACGCTGCCGAGGCGGGGATTCCACGACCCCACATCGAGATCGGTCAGGATCGAGGTCGAGCGGTGAATGGCCTCGGTGAGTTCCACTGTCGCCTCAGTCACGGACACATACTGCAGCCGCGATCCGCTGGTGAAGATCGTGAATTCGACCTGATCCTCATCTTCCGCGCTCACGACCAGCACCAGGGGCAGGGCGTCGATGAGCACGGCGGCCCCGGCGGCGTAGGCCGGTGCTAATGCCGGGCCCGGGCCGATCCCCGCAGCGTCCCCCTCGATGGGGAAGGCGGCGTACAGCCTGCGAACGCCGCGATCGCGTAATGCGATCAACAATTCGACCAGGGTCACGACCTCTCCGGAATCGATAAGCCGAACCTCTGGGAGTGGGTCGTCCCACGGAGCCCGCTCGGCACTGTCCGTGGATTGGGCGACTGCCGATGATTTGTGACCGAGCACGTGCTCGATGACGTCGTCCACCGACGCCCGCTGCTGAAGGTAGGCGCTCGCCCAGGCGGCGAGCAAACCTGTCGTAGAACCTGGCACGACGGCGAGCCTAGCCCAGTCTGGATCACACAGAACGTACCCTGTGCGGGTGCGCTCACACTCCTACTCTCGCGACATCACGCAGAAGCAAGCCAAGACTTCGCACCTGTCGGTGCCGGCCGAGATCGATCTCGTGCTGGAGGATCGGTTGAGCGAGTTCTGCGGCGCGATAATTGAGTTCAGCAAGGACACTGTCACACTGGAGGACCGTGTCGGTAAACGACGCGTGTTTCCGCTGAAACACAACGGGTTCATGCTCGAGGGAGCGGCGATCATGCTGCGGCGTCCGGAAGCGCCCAGTGCTCCGGCCGCCGCGCGCACGGCGTCCGGATCTCGGGCAGCGACAGACCAGCGAGCCAAGGTGGCGCAGGCTGGCCGCATCTACGTTGAAGGTGTGCATGATGCCGCCCTCGTCGAGAAGGTGTGGGGCGCCGACCTACGCGCCGAAGGAATCGTGGTTGAGCCACTACATGGTGTGGACGACCTGGAAGCCGTCATTCGAGAGTTTGCCCCGACACCGCGACGACGACTCGGCGTACTGGTCGATCATCTCGTGCCGGGTTCCAAGGAGTCGCGGATCGTGGAACGCATTCACGATCCGAACGTGCTGATCCTAGGCCACCCGTTCGTAGACATCTGGCAGACCGTGAAGCCACGCATCGTTGGAATATCCCAATGGCCGGTCATCCCTAAGGGCACCCCATGGAAAGCGGGCGTGTGTGCGGCGCTTGGCGTCTCGGAAGAGTACGTGCTGTGGAAGCGAATTCTCGGGTCAGTCTCGACGTACAAGGACATCGAGACACCGCTGATTTCGTCCGTGGAACGGCTGATCGACTTCATTTTCGAGACCGGCGGCGCACACCTGGAACGCTAAACCGGCGCGGAAACGTGCACGCGAGCGCATCGACGGGCAGGATGGTGTCATGTCTGCGTGGGCTATCTGGCTGATCTTGGCTGCCGTTGCTGCGGGTGCCGAGGTCCTCAGTGGCGATTTCTTCCTGCTGATGGTGGGTGGTGGCGCGGCCGCCGCAGCCCTGGGTGCGGCACTTGGCGCGCCGGTGTGGCTACAGCTGGTCCTGTTTGGCGTGGTCTCAGTGCTGTTGGTGCTGGGCGTACGCCCGTGGGCGAGAAGGATGTTGCTACGCGGACAGGCCGACGTCGTGGACGGCGCCGGGGCATTTATCGGCATGTCGGGCACAGTCACACAGACCGTCGACACGCACGGCGGCCGGATCCTCGTCAACGGCGAAGAATGGTCAGCCGTCGCGCAGTTGCCGTACGAGGTGTACGACGTAAACACGCCGGTGATCATCGTGCAGATCCGCGGTGCGCACGCGGTGGTGGCAACCGATGCGACGAACTATAAGGAGCTGTAGAAGATATGAGTACCGGAGTAATCGTCCTCATCGTGGTGGCGGTGCTCATCGTGCTGGTCATCGCGCGCGCGATCAAAGTGATTCCGCAGGCTCGTGCCGCGGTCATCGAGCGCCTCGGTCGATACAGTCGCACGTTGTCGCCAGGGATGCACTTTTTGGTGCCGTTCGTCGATCGAACCCGCTCGACGATCGATCTGCGTGAGCAAGTGGTCCCGTTCCCGCCGCAGCCGGTGATCACCAAGGACAACCTGATGGTCGGCATCGACACGGTGATCTATTACCAGATCACCGAGCCGCGGATGGCCACGTACGGGATTTCCGACCTCGCCGGCGCGTTGGAACAGTTGACGGCGACCACGCTGCGCAACCTGGTTGGCATGATGACACTCGAGGAGGCGCTGGTCTCGCGTGACTCCATCAACAGCCAGTTGCGCGCGGTGCTCGACGGAACCACGGGAACGTGGGGCGTGCGGGTAGCTCGAGTTGAAATCAAGGCTATCGATCCGCCACCCTCGATCCAGGACTCGATGGAAAAGCAGATGCGCGCCGACCGCGACAAGCGGGCGATGATCTTGGGTGCCGAAGCCAACCGCGAGTCGCAGATCCGCACGGCCGAGGGACAGAAGCAGGCCGCGATCTTGTCAGCGGAGGGGCAGAAGCAGGCCGCGATCTTGTCAGCAGAGGCCGAGCGACAGTCGCAGATTCTGCGTGCCGAAGGCGATCGCGCTGCCAAGTTCCTGCAGGCGCAGGGGCAAGCGAAGGCGATCGAGACGGTGTTCCAGGCTATTCACGATGGGAACCCCGACCCGCGCCTGTTGGCCTACCAGTACCTGCAGACGTTGCCGCAGATCGCGCAGGGCGACGCGAACAAGGTGTGGATCGTGCCAAGCGAGTTCTCCAACGCGCTGAAGGGCCTGGGCAAGCTGACCGGCGTCGATGAGGAAGAACTGTCGACCTTCGCGAATCTTTCCGAGAGCGAGGGAAGCCGTACGGCGTCGAGGATCGATACCGGTGATTGGTTCGAATCCCAACTCAAGGAACAGGTAGCGCATGCAACCGAGGCCGCCGACGTCAAGTTGGAGCCGGTCGAGAAGGTTGCGCCAAGTGTGCCGCAGACGCCGGATCTGTCGAACAATCCGGCGTTTCGTCCGCGATCGGACGCCGCCGACCCGGAACCTCCGGCGCCGCCACAACCCGGCAGTGGGTCCGCTCCGTCCGCCCCGCCACCGCCCCGATAGGTCGGGTCTCGGGCACTATGCGCTGTAGTAGCGCCCGAGCGTCTCGGCCTTGAATTCGGCGTACGTGCCATTGGTGATGCTGGCGCGGATATCATCGACCAGGCGGCAGATGAACCGCTCATTGTGGATGGTGCACAGGGTGAACGCCAGCATTTCCTTCGCCTTGAACAGGTGGTGGATGTAGGCGCGGGTGTAGCGCTGGCAGGTGTAGCAATCGCACCCGTCGTAGATCGGTTCGAAGGCGCTGCGATGCCGAGCGGTATTGATGTTGAACCTGCCGTCGGGGGAGTAGACAGCAGCGTTGCGCGCCACCCGTGACGGCGAGACGCAATCGAACGTGTCCGCGCCGTTTTCGATCGCCGCGAATAGATCGTCAGGTTCGCTAATGCCCAGTAAGTGCCTCGGCTTGTCCTCGGGGAGTTCTTCATTGACCCACCGGACGATCGTGCCGAGGTTTTCCTTCTCCAACGCTCCGCCGATCCCGAAACCGTCGAAGTCCATATTGGCCAGCGAACGGGCGGCCAGCCGACGCAGATCTTCGTACTGTGCGCCCTGGACAACACCGAATAGCGCCTGGTACGGCCGATTCGACCGTTCGGCGGTGAGGCGTTCGTGTTCGGCTACGCAACGCCGTGCCCAATCCGTCGTACGGCGCAGCGAACGTTCCTGATACCCGCGGGTGTTCATCAAGGTGGTCAACTCGTCGAACGCGAAGATGATGTCGGCGCCGATCTTGTGCTGGATCTGCATCGAGATCTCCGGGGTGAAGCGGTGCATCGCGCCGTCGAGGTGCGACTTGAAGGTCACCCCGTCATCGTCGACATGTGCGAGTCGCTCCTTGCCCTCGGCAATCACGTCATCGTTGGCGATGCCCTTGGCGTCCATCGCGAGAACCTTCTTGAACCCGACGCCCAACGACATCACTTGAAAACCGCCGGAGTCGGTGAACGTGGGTCCGGGCCACCCCATGAACGCGCCCAGACCACCCGCCTCATCGATGATGTCGGGACCGGGTTGCAGATGTAGGTGGTATGCATTGGCCAGCACCGTCTGCGCGCCGGTGGCCGCGACCTGCTCGGGCGTCACGGTCTTGACCGTCGCCTTCGTGCCGACCGCGACAAACGCGGGGGTGCTGATCGTGCCGTGCGGCGTGCGGATCTCGCCGGTGCGGCCCAGGCCGTGCTCAAGTCGATCCGCTACTGCGAATCCGAACGTGTCGCGGTTCATGCGGACGCGCTGCTGTACGACTGCTCGCGTGCCTTCATGAACGCGATGACGCGGTAAGTGACCGGAAGCATGATCACTTCCACGGCGCACTTGAAGATGTAGCCGACGAGGAAGTAGTTCCAAAAGTCTGCCCAGATGAACGGACCGATAGCGGTGGCGATGAGGCAGAAGATGAGCGTGTCGGCGAGCTCGCCGACGAGAGTGGAACCGAGCAGCCGGCTCCATAGCGCATTCTCGCCGGAGCGTTTCTTCATCGACACCAGCACTTGGGCGTTGAGCAACTGGCCGGCGAGGTAACCGCAGAGGGACGCCAGCACGATGGCCGGGACGAAGCCGAGCGCCATACTGAAGGCCTCCGCGTTCTCGGCGGCCCAATCGGGTGCGGGTAACGAATCGACAGCGAGGAAGCACAACGAAGCGACAGCGCCGAGGAAAAACCCGATCCAGATCGCGCGCTTCGCGCGACGGAATCCGTACACCTCGGCCAGTACGTCACCGAGGACGTACGTCAGCGGGAAGAGGATCGCCCCTCCGTCGAAGATCAGTGAGCCGATCTCTATCGGCTTCACCGCTGCGACATTCGAGATCAGCAGCAGTCCGCAAAATACTGCGACGACAGTGACATAGTGTGAGGCGGACGGCGCACTGCGCGAGGCGTTCACCTCGTTCGCGATCGGGGCACCCATGGTGCGTTCCTTTGACTAGATCCGGATCGCGTTGCTGCCCCAACGCGTTTCTGCCATCGCAGATGTTAGCAATCGGCGGGTGGAACGAAGATCCACGGCGCGGTCGGTACGTCGGCGAGTGCAAAGTCCGCGACAGCCTCGCGCAGCGACCCTCGCCCAACGGTGCCGATGGAATCGAGGATCTGCGCCACGACACCCTCGCGGCTCATCCCCCGCGCGGCGCAGTCCGCCAACGTTACGGCGCCATCGCGCTTGGACAATCGTTGGCCGTGGCTGTTGAGCACGAGGGGCACGTGCGCGTACTCAGGCGTCGTACCGCTGAGGAGTTCGATCAGGTGAAGTTGGGTAGCCGTCTGATCGGCGAGATCAGCACCGCGCACGATCTGGTCCACGCCTTGGTCTATGTCGTCTACGACGACCGCGAGGTTGTACGCCAACGCGCCATCCCATCGCGCGAGCACGACATCATCTGGGGTTGATGCTCTCGCGCCGAGAACGAGGTCCTCCCACGCATACTCGCGGCGCGGGCTGCGCAACCTAATGGTCGGCGGACGTCCGAAGCTCCGTCGGTGTGCGCGTTCACCCTCGCTCAACTCGCGACACGTCCCGGGATAGCGCGCTGCGTCGGCGTGCGGCGCCGACTGCGCCTCTCGAATGTCTTTGCGTGAGCAAAAGCACTCGAACGTGTGCCCGCCGCGCACCAAAACGTCCAGCGCTTCGCGATACAGGCTCGTTCGCTGCGACTGGCGCACAACCTCGCCGTCCCAGTCGATACCGATGGCATGCAGGTCGGCCAACTGTCGGTCGGCGAACGACGTACGGCTGCGCTGCGTATCGAGGTCTTCGACCCGCAGCAGAAAAGTCTGTCGTAAGGAGCGCGCGGTGAGCCAGGCCATCGCCGCCGTGCGCAGATTCCCGATGTGCAGATCGCCCGAGGGACTCGGGGCGAATCTCCCAGCGCCGCTCATCCGCCGCGCTCGGAGGTGGCGGGCTTCTCGCTCTGCGGATTGGCGACGCGCAATGGCCGAGCGGTTCCGCCCACCGAGACCAGGATGCCGAATAGCACGACAGCGGCTCCGATCCATTCGATTGGCTGCGGATTCTGGTTCAGGAATATCACGCCGGCGATCATGCCGAATGGTGGAGTCCACAGCGACCACGGGGACACGGTCAATGCCGGATACTTCCTCAGTAGGTTCATCCAGATCGCAAAGCCGAGTAGCGAGGCCACCGGTGAGGCGAAGATGAATAGCAGGACCATCCGCGCATCGATGGTGGCGAGCGCATCGGCCATGACACGCGGACCGTCTACGAGGAAGGAGACGATCAGCATCGGCAGAATCGGCACCATCGCCGACCAGACCGAGATCGATAGACTGGACTGTTCTCCTGACTTACGTACGATGATGTTCGAGAACGCCCAACCCAACGCCGTCACCAGCATCATGAGGAACGGAATGAGCTGGGCCGCTCCGCCTCTGCCGATACCGATGACGGCGAGCCCGACGAGTCCAATGAGTACGCCGATCACTTGGATCCGCGATGGCCGCTCCTTCAGTAGCACCACGCCGAGAATGAGCGTGAAGATCGTGACGAACTGGATGAGCAGGGACGCGAGCCCGGCCGGCATACCCAGATCGATGGCCCAGAACATGAGGCCGAACTGGACGCACCCGATGCATATCCCCATACCGACTGCCGGCTTCCACCCGGACGAAGGTCGCCGAACGAAGAACACTGCAGGGAAAGCCACTAGGAAGAATCGCAGCGCGGTGAACAGGAACGGCGGTAGATCGCGCAGGATCACCGCGGACACGACAAAGTTTATTCCCCAGATTCCGGCGACTCCGGCCGCGAGCAGGCAATCACGTCGAGTCATTTGCCTCACCTTACGTCGCCTGACAGTATCGACGAAGCTCCTTCGCACTTCTCACCAATCTGGAGGAAGAATGCCCACCAGCGACGCCCTCGAACTCGGTTTTGACCCCTCACGCCTGCAGCGCATCGACGACTACCTGAAGAAGTACGTCGACGACGGTCGGCTTCCCGGATGGCAAATCCAGATCGCCCGGCACGGCGAAGTCGCGCACTTTTCCTCGTACGGCCAGCGTGATATCGAGGCCGGGCTGCCGGTCGAGGATGACACGATTTTCCGCATCTACTCGATGACGAAGCCGATCACCACGGTCGCCGCGATGATGTTGTTCGAAGAGGGTGCCTTCGAGTTGACGACGCCGGTCAGCGACCTGATTCCATCCTTCAAAGACCTCACCGTCTACGAGAAAGGGATGGCGGCGAAGCCGGTGACTCGCCCCGCGGCGAATCCCATGGAGATCCGTCATCTGATGAATCACACCTCGGGCCTGACCTACGGATTCCACCACATCCACGTACAGGATGAGATCTACCGAAACGCGGGGCATGAATGGGGCCCACCGCCGGGTACTGACCTGGCCGCCGCGTGCGATACGTGGGCGTCGCTGCCGCTGCGTTTCGATCCGGGAACGCAGTGGAACTACGGCGTGTCCACCGACGTACTCGGGCGCGTTGTGGAGGTTGCGTCGGGGATGTCGTTGGACAAGTTCATGGCCGAACGAATCTTCGCGCCGCTGGGCATGAAGGATGCGTCATTCCAGGTTGGCGCCGACAAGCAGGATCGGCTCGCGGCGCTCTACGCGCCGACGCCGGAAGGTAAGACGATGCGTCTGGATGCCTTTGGTGATGGGATTAAGAACCCGCCGACCATGCTGTCCGGTGGAGGCGGGATGGCCGCAACGACGGCGGACTACTCACGATTCACCGAGATGATTCGCCGCGGCGGCGAACTGGATGGGGAGCGACTGCTCGGCAATCGCACGGTCGATTACATGTCGCAGAACTCATTGCCGGACGACAAGGACCTGACTGAGGTCGGTATCCCGCTATTCGCCGAGACGAAGTTCGACGGCGTCGGCTTCGGGCTTGGGTTCAGCGTGGTGATGGACCCGATCAAGTACGGGACGCTGACCTCGGTCGGCGAGATCGGTTGGGGTGGGGCGGCGAGTACGGCGTTCTGGGTTGATCCGCTGGAGGACCTGACGTTGATCTTCATGACCCAACTGCTGCCCTCGAGCACGTACCCGATACGCACCGAACTGAAGGGACTGGTTTACCAGAGCCTGGTCGACTAGCTCGAGAGCCCGCGGAGGGGTTGGGTGCGCGTACGCGGCCGTCAATGACCGCATCATCCGTGCCCAACCCGGCGCTGGATCACACGTCACCGCCGAGCGGTAACTCGCGGGCACCTGGCGTCCATTAAGGGCCTGCTCCGGCAGACCGGATCGCCGGCCGAGGTGACCGCATCGGCCTGCGGAGGACAGCGCCGGCGGGCGCAGCGGAGAGGAGACCTGTAGGTGACGGTGGTATCGATGCTCGCGCTGATCGTCGCGGGTTTCGGCGCGGGACTCATAGGTTCAACCGCTGGCCTCGCCTCACTGATCAGCTACCCTGCACTGCTTGCCTTCGGCCTACCGCCGGTGCTCGCCAACGTGACGAACACTGCCGGGATTACGTTCTTTACCATTGGATCGGTGGTGTCGACCCGGCCGGAATTGGGCGGCACGTGGCGGCGGCTGTGGCCGCGTATCGCCCTGTTCCTCGTGTTCGGAGCCCTCGGTGCATGGCTGCTGGTACACAGCCCGCCGGGCAGTTTCGAAGCCGTCGTTCCCTGGCTCATCGCTTTCGCATCAATGCTGCTGATCTTCCGCGAGCAGGTGCAGAACGCATCTATGCGGGCCGGAAAACGGCTGCGGTCTGCCGGCGTTGGGTTCTGGATCGTGCTGGCGTTGATCGCGACGTACGGCGGCTACTTCGGAGCCGCAGCGGGCGTGATCCTGCTCGCCTGGCTGATGCTCACCACAGATGACGATCTGGCGTACTGCGCGGCTGAGAAGAATGTGCTGCTGGGTGCCTCGAACCTGGCGGCAGCAATCGGGTTCATCTTCATCAGCGATATCCACTGGGGTGCGGCCGCGTGCATCGCGGTGGGTGGCATCGTCGGTGCCTACGTGGGACCGAAGGTGTTGCGCAAGATCCCCGAACGGCCGATGCGTCTAGTCATCGGTCTACTTGGGCTTGGTCTGGCGGTCAAACTTTTCACGGACTCGCTGGGCTGATCGCGATCCTGCTCGCGCCTGGCATTGGGGTTCGCTGCTACACGACCCAATGGCAACAGCCGAATCATTCCACGGACACTGGTCGCCAGTGGCGATCTGGGCTACCTCGATGACGAGGAATATCTCCAGGTTGTGTCCGCGACCCGTGCTGCGTGGGTACCGCTCGCGAGACCCGCCGGCGGACTAGAACTTGTCCATGATTTTGCGGATCCGTGCGGACGAGACCGAGTAGCGCGGTTTCACCGCTTGCGCGAACAAGGAGAGGCGTAACTCCTCGATCATCCAGCGAATCTCGCGCAACTCTGCCGGTAGCGGCTCATCGCCGCGGAAGGTCGCCACGAACTCGTCGTACTCTGCGCTGAGCTCGTGCACCTCCAGCATCGACAGTCGATCGCGTTGGTGGTTCGCGCGAAGTCGATCTGCGCGTACGGCGATACCGTGCAGATACCGGGCGATGTCATTCAGGCGAACGATCCCGTGCACGCTGACGAATCCGGGCGGCACCAGGAAAGCGAGCTGCGCTCGAATATCGGCCAGGTGCACGGCAAAAGGTTTGGGAGGTAGGTCGGCGATCGAGCGGTCCGCCGCCATCTTCTTCTCGAGTACGGCGGCCACTTTTTCGAAGGCGTCGAGGGTATCTGCGACCTGCCGCGCGCGGGCAGTGTGCAGCAACGAAAGGTAGTCGGATTCCGACCAAGGAATCTCGCTAGCATCGATCATCTGAAGGGCCACCGCGTGTTGTATGTCGTCGCGCAGCGCTCCGGGGCTGGCGTGCGGCGTCTGGGTCAGGGATACCTTCTGTGCGGCGCTGAGCGCCCGCGTGACTTGGCTGCCGACCGGCGGCAGCTCATGGACCAGGAGCCATGCAACGGCCTCGCGCATCGCGTTGAGCTGAGCGGATTGAGTGGTCTGGATTCGTAACGCGAGCGAGTCGCCTTCACGAACCAGCGCCGGAAAACCATCGAGACGCCCATGCGTGGTGTGCAGCGCCACCACCTGATCGAGTGTGCCGATCGACCAGGAGGTAATGCCGCTTTGTTCGTTGGCTACGGCAACCTTCGCAACCTGTGCGCGCTGTGCGCTACCGAGTTGCTCCCGCAGCACATCGAGGTCTTTGCCTGAGGCGACAAGCTTCCCCGTCTCGTCAACGATTCGGAAGGTCATCCGCAGGTGATCGGGAACTTTGGACCAGTCGAAATCGAACTCCGTGACTGCTGCGCCAGTGAGCCTGCGCAACTCGTCAGCGAGTTGAGGCAGCAAGGCGCCCTTCTGTGGGCTGATGGTTGCCAACGCCGCGCGCGCTCGGTCCGGAGCGGGAACCACATTGCGACGGATCACTTTCGGGAGGGACTTGATCAACGCGGTGACGAGTTCTTCGCGGCGGCCAGGTACCAACCACCGAAATTCCTCTGGATCCCTCTGAGACAGCGATACCAAGGGGAGGTCGACACTGACCCCGTCGGCTTCGGCATCACGAGCCGCTGGAACTACGCTCGGATCGAATGTATATACGAGATCTAGTGGACGATCTCCATCGCCCCACACACTAGGAAACGCGTCGTCATCCGGTCGCAGCGCGCCATCACGCAGTACGTCGTCGGCACCGAAGTTGAGCAGTTCGGGGGTGTCATGACGCTGGTGCTTCCACCATTTATCGAAATGGCGGCCGGAAACGACCTCAGGCGGAACACGTGCGTCATAGAACGCGTATAGGGACTCGTCATCGGCGATCAGATCGCGCCGGCGCGCCTTGTCCTCCAACTCGACGATCTCGCCGAGTAGATCTTGATTGTGGCTGAAGAAGTGGTGGCGGGTGTCCCAATCGCCCTCGACGAGAGCCTGCCGGATAAAGATCTCGCGCGATGCGACTGGATCGATGCGCCCGTAGTTCACTCGCCGGTCGGCGATGATCGGCACGCCGTACAGCGTGGCCTTTTCGGTCGCGACGACCCCTGCCCGCTTGCGTTCCCAATGCGGTTCGCTGTACGTGCGTTTGAGGGCGTGAGACGCTACTTCCTCAACCCACGCGGGGTCTAGCCGCGCGACGTCGCGCGCCCACAGCCGCGATGTCTCCACGAGCTCTGCGGCCATGACGTACGGCGGATTCTTCTTGAATAGAGCCGATCCAGGGAATATGGCAAACCGGGCACCACGCGCACCGACGTAGTCCCGCTTGTTGCGGACATCCTGCAGGCCAATCTGGGAGAGCAACCCGGTGAGCACCGATTTATGAACGTCGTCGTCCGACGGGCGAGTGGTGGAGGTGTGGATGCCGGCGGCGCCGGCGACCTCCCGTAGCTGTGCGACAAGGTCCTGCCACTCACGCACTCGTAGGTAGTTGATGTACTCAGCCTTGCAACGTTTGCGGAACTGCGAGGACGACAGCGACTTCTGCTGCTCGCGTAGGTATCGCCACAGATTAAGGATTCCCAGGAAGTCCGATGTCTTATCGACGAAGCGGGCATGCAGTTGATCCGCGTGCGCTTCGTGCTCGGCGGGCCGCTCACGTGGGTCTTGAATCGCCAGCGCGGCAGCGACGACGATCACCGCGAGGGCGGCATCGCGTTTGCCGCCCTCCACGATCATCCGGGCTAACCGCGGATCGATCGGCAGTGCTGCGATGGTGCGACCTGTCTGCGTCAGCTCCACACGTCCATCGACGCGCCTGAGCGCCTCGATTTCCTGCAATAGCGCCATTCCGTCGGCGATGTTGCGCTTGTCCGGCGGCTGGATGAACCCGAAGGTCTCGATGTCACCGAGCCGTGCCGCGGTCATCTGCAGAATGACCGATCCGAGATTCGTGCGGGTGATCTCCGGATCAGTGAACTGAGGGCGAGAGTCGAAGTCGTCCTCGGCGTACAGCCGGATGGCGATGCCATCGGATGTGCGGCCGCATCGTCCACTGCGCTGCATCGCGGAAGCTTGTGAGATCCGCTCGATGGGTAGGCGTTGCACCTTTGTGGATAGTGAATACCGCGAAATCCGGGCAGTGCCGGCATCCACGACGTACTTGATACCGGGCACCGTCAGTGAGGTTTCCGCTACGTTGGTGGCTAAGACAATCCGTCGTCCGCGGTGTGAGCTGAACACCCGGTGCTGGTCGGCTGCTGATAGTCGCGCATACAGGGGCAGAATCTCGGTCCGTGGGAGATCCAGGTCCCGCAGCGCATCGGCAGCATCCCGGATCTCGCGTTCGCCGGACAGAAATACCAGCACGTCTCCTGGAGGCTCTGAGGCCAATTCGGCACACGCGTCAATAATTCCGGTAACGAGGTCACGCTCCGGTGCAGCGGTGTTGTCCGGGTCGACCAGGGGCCGGTAGCGGATCTCAACTGGGTAGGTGCGGCCGGATACCTCGATGATCGGCGCGTGGTCGAAGTGTTCGCTAAATGCTTCGGGATCGATCGTGGCCGAGGTGATGATGAGTTTGAGGTCAGGGCGCTTGGGAAGCAAGGACTTGAGATATCCGAGTAGAAAGTCGATGTTGAGACTTCGCTCGTGTGCCTCATCGATAATAATCGTGTCGTAGCGGCGCAGCATGCGATCTCGCTGAATCTCGGCGAGCAGGATGCCGTCGGTCATCACCTTCACGTAGCTGTCCCGGTTCACCTTGTCGGTGAACCGCACGGCGTAGCCGACTTCGGCGCCGATCGTGACGTCGAGCTCCGAGGCGATGCGCTCGGCCACGGTGCGAGCGGCGAGTCTGCGCGGCTGGGTGTGGCCGATCTGGCCATCGATACCGCGGCCGATCTCCAGGCAAATCTTTGGGATCTGCGTGGTCTTGCCGGACCCCGTTTCGCCGGCGATCACCACGACCTGATTCTCGCGGATCGCGTCGGCGATCTCGTCTTTGCGCGCAGTGACCGGGAGTTGATCCGGATAGGAGAGCGCGGGAACCCCAGCGCGGCGTGCCTCGAGTTGTTGCGGCGTACGTCGCGGCGGGGTGCGGCGGTTACGGGGACGTCGAGACATGGCGCTTCAGCCTATGCCAGTCAGCGCGGGTGTCGCGAGTGAGTTTCGCCAACGCAGGTTCGTTGGGGAGCCTCGTGACGCGGACCGGTCGGCTGGCGCTCAGATTGGCCCGATCGCTGTTACTGCTGCTGAAGGGCAGTGGCGAGCTCGGCCTTCTTGATCTTGCCGGTGGTCGTCATCGGGTACTCGGTCACGATCCGCACCTCCGGCACCTTGTAGGTCGCCATCTGCGTTCTCGCCCAAGCCCGCAATTCGGCGGGATCGATGCTGCGTCCTTGGATCGGTTTCACGAACGCGACCGGAATTTGTCCCTTGTCGGCGTCCGGGCGGGGTACGACGGCAGCTGTCTCGACGTCATCGTGCCGGCACAGGAACGCTTCGACCTCCGCCGGAAAAACGCTCATCCCATTGACCTTGATCATGTCCTTGTTACGCACCAGGTAATGCAGGCACCCGGCCTCGTCAATGAACCCCGTATCGCCGGTGTAGAGCCATCCGTGCCGAATCGCTTCTGCAGTCGCCTCGGGCTTACGCCAGTATCCCGTGAGAATCGACGGGCTGCGCTCGATGATCTCGCCCCGTTCGCCGAATGGCAGCGGATGGCCGGTCGCCGGATCCACGACCATAAATTCGGTTCCTGGCACGGGAAGACCACACTGACCGGGTTCGTTCAGGATGTCCCAATCCTCATCCTGTAGCCCGTACGTGGAGGTGTCCATTGTGTGGGTTTCAGTCATCCCGAACGCGGCCTCCCGCAGGATTCCGTCGCTGCGGCTGGCCGCGCGCCATCGGGTGCGCACCTCGGGATCGACGCGGGCTACGAATGACATCGCCAAGGGGGTGTGCAGGCTGCTGAAGTCGTAGTCGCCGACCCTCGGGTGCTCGATGATCTCGATGTAGTTATCGACAGTCGCGATCCATACCTCGACCTTGTACTTATCGATGGTGCGCATCACGGTCTCGGCGTCCCAGCGCGCGAGGATCACCACGGTTCCGCCGGTGATGACCGGAGACAACAGACCCATGTCTTCACCGGCAATCCAGAACACCGGCACGTGACACAACAGGACCGGGTGATCGGTGATGTTGCTCGCGGTCATCCACGCGGCCACGGCGTACACCATGTGCCGCTGGGTGTGCTCACACCCCTTGGGTAGCCCAGTGGTGCCGCCGGTGTAGTTCAGCGCCGCGAGGGCGTCGAGGTCGACCTCCCGCGGCGCTGCGCGGTCGGCAGCCAACACATCCGCCCACGTGTCGTAATCCGGGATCTTTGCGCTAGTCGTCGCCGGCGGTGCCGGTGGCGTTGCATCGGCCCCGGCCATCTCGTACGCGGACGTCACCAACACGGTCCGGACGGTCGTCTCTTCAATGACATTGCCGAGCACATCAAGCATGGAGTCGACGGCAAACAAGACCTGAACGTCGGCGTCGGTCAACTCGTGGCGCAGTTCGTGCTCGCGGAACATCGTGTTGATCGGCACGTGCACCGCTCCGAGCTTGAGGATGCCGAGGAACGCGATCATGAACTGAGGCGAGTTCGGCAGCAGCACGCCAACCCTGTCGCCGGCGCGAACGCCGTGCGACTGAAGCCACCCCGCGGCGCGGTCGGTCAGTTCATCGAGTTCAGTCCAGGTGATCTCCCGGCCGTAGAACGCCACAGCGACAGCATCCCCGCGGCGCTTCGCCCACTCGCGCACCTGATCGCCGATGGGAATCTCACCCAGTGGATACCGAACCTCAGTGGGCACGTCGGCAGGGCGCACACTGGCCCGGCGTCGCTCGGCCTCAGCCAGGTAGTCATCGACGTTCACTAGCAACCTCCAAGCCATTTGACATGAGTGTCTATTTTGCCGAAACGACCTGGCACGGTCGAACCGCTCTCACCTGGTGGATCGCGCCGTGGTGGATACTGCGGCAATAACGAGCCGCGCACGAACCCGCGCCGCCATGAGATAGAGGACACCTCAACGACATGATCGATCGAATCGCCCGTATTGACATCGCCGGAGCGGACGAGTCGCTGTATGACGTTCTGCTCGGTCCCGCTCACATCGCTGGCAACATGACCGTGGCAGCCGCTGAAACGACGCGAGCCGTCTTTGCCACCGCGGACCCGGTGAAGACCGCCGAGCGCATCCGGCGACGGGGGATTGAATTGCAGGACGGTGGTTTTACCGTGAACGGCCTCAGCTTCGGGCTCACTGATTCAGCACCTCATGCCGTACCCAACCTGGACGTCGAACTCGATCACATGGTGTTGCGTACCGCCGACGCCGAACGCGCGATCGCGAACTACGGCGGGCGCTTGGGCATCGAACTGCGGCTGGAACGACACGCGCCGCAGTGGGGGATGCACATGCTCTTCTTCCGCTGCGGCGAGGACATCTTGGAGATCGTGCAACCCATCGGCGATGAGCAGCACACCGGCGCCGATCAGCTCTACGGCGTGACGTGGCGCGTTGCCGACCTCAACGACACCGCGCAGCGGCTGAAGGCTGCTGGGATCGAGATCAGCGAGATACGCGATGGCCGCAAGCCCGGCACTCAGGTGTGCACTATCCGCGACCGACGCACCGGCATCCCGACCTTGTTGATCCAGCAGGAATCGCTGCCGTTCAGCCGCAGCCAGCGCTGAGCGCTAGTGGACTCGCGCGATGGCGTAACTGCTGCGCGACGTCAGCGGTTCCCGCGCTGATCTGCCGGCGGGTTGCGTTGTACGTCCCGCCGTACGTGAGGTGCGAAACCAACGAGACCCCGGCCAATCGGGCCGGGGTCTCATCATGTTTATGCAGGTCATCCTACGTTTTGGTGTCCAGAGGGGGACTTGAACCCCCACGTCCGATAAAGGACACTAGCACCTCAAGCTAGCGCGTCTGCCATTCCGCCACCTGGACAAGGTGCGCAGAGAATGTTACAGCACTGGTAACGCCTCTGCCGCGCGGGTACCCCTGTTTCCTCCGCCCGGTCGCGACCACACGAGCAGCGGTCGCGACCGGCAGGAAAGGGGCCGATTTACGCCTCGTGACGGTCCGGACGGCGTCCTCGCGAATCGCGGCTATCGCGTCGGTAACCACCGCCGCGACGGTCCCCGCCATCATGCCTGCGGTCTCCGAACGAACGGCGATCACCGCCACGTCGGTCGCCGCGGAACCCGCCCGAACGACCGCGGTAGCCGCCACCCTGACGTGGGCCGCGCGCCGGACGCGCCTTCACCGGCGGACGGTACTCCTCGACCGGCTCGCCGGACGGCTGCGCGCCGCCGGTGATATCGGCGATAGCCGAGTCACCTGGCTCGACGTACACGCCGCGCAGGTCGACCCCGGCGCGACCGATGAGCCGTTCGGCGCCGCGACGCTCGCGCGGCATGGCCAACATGACGACAGTGCCATCCTCGCCGGCACGCGCCGTACGACCGGCACGGTGCAGGTAAGTCTTGTGCTCCTGGGGAGGATCCGCCTGGATGACAAGTTCGACGTCGTCGATGTGGATGCCGCGTGCCGCCACGTCGGTGGCGACGAGCACCGGCACATGGTTGCCGCGGAACGCATTGAGCGCGCGGGTGCGCTGGCCCTGACTCAACCCACCGTGGATCGCCAGAGCGTTCACGCCGACCTCGCGCATCTTTTCCGCAACGCGGTCCGCGCCCAACTTCGTCCGAACGAACACGATCGAGCGACCTGGCCGCGAAGCGAGCTCAGCAGCAATCGCGGCCTTACGGGCGGGGTGGACGACGAACAGGTGGTGTTCCATCGACTCGATCGAGGCGCCGACGTCCGCCGTCGAGTGCAGGACGGGATCGGTCAAGAAGCGCTTCACGAGTACGTCGATGTCGCCATCGAGAGTTGCCGAGAACAGCATCCGCTGGCTGTCGGCAGGTGTCTCTTCGAGGATCCGGCGTACCTCTGGGGCGAACCCCATATCGCACATCTGATCGGCCTCGTCCAGCACGCTCATGTCGATGCCCGAGAGGTCCGCAGCGCCGCGCTCAATCAGGTCGATCAAGCGACCTGGCGTCGCGATCAGCAGATCAATACCGCGATCGAGGGAATCAAGCTGCTTCTTGTACGGCATCCCACCGGCGACCAACAGCGTGCGCAGGTCCAGTGCCTTACCCAGCGGAGCCAGTGCGTCGACAACCTGCATCGCTAGTTCGCGCGTGGGCGTGAGGACGAGCGCGCGAGGACGATTGGGCTCGCGGGTACCGCCGGTGAGCCGGGTGAGCGTCGGCAGGCCGAACGCCAGCGTCTTGCCCGATCCGGTGGCGGCCCGAGCCAGAACGTCCGCACCTCCGAGCGCCGACGGGATCGCCTCGACCTGGATCGCGAACGGGGCGCCGATCCCGCGTTCGGCGAGTGCGGTGACCAGCGGCGCGGGGATCCCCATCGCGGCGAAGCCGTTGGCCTCGTCAACATCCACGGCGGCCTTCGACTCGACGGGGACCAGCTCGTCGAAGTTACCGTCGAGAGCGGCCTCTTCATCGGCGCGGCTGAGATAGTTGCTGCGCGCGCGATCATCGCGATCCTGGCGACGGTGGTCGGCATGACCCGCGACGTGGTGGCCATGGTTCGGTGCGCCGCCGCGGTCATCGAACCGGCGACGGGGCCGATCGCTGTAGCGGGCGTCGTCGCGACGCTCGAAGCGCCCGCCGCGATCGAACCGTCCGCTATCGGTGTGGCGGTGGCCCGAACGCGCATCCCGACGCTCGTACCGAGTATCGGCGCCGGCCGGACGCCGATTGGGGCGATCGAAGCGGTCGTTGTCACGCTCGAAGCGCCCGCCGCGGTCGGCACGCCCGAAACGATCGGAGCGATCAGAGCGGCCGCCGCGATCGCTGTGCTCAACGCGATCCGAACGAGAACCGCGGGAGTCGAAGCGCTCCGATCGTTCGTACCGACCGCTGTTGCGGTCTGGGCGAGTCCCGAACCGCTCGGGACGTCCACCACGTCGATCGTTACGGGAGTGGTCCTGCGCGTGGCGCGAGTTATCGGCTCCGTCGGAGCGCTCTGCGCGATTGAATCGACCTCGATCGCCACGAGCATCGCCGCGTTCGAAACGGTCCGCACGCGACTCGTTCGCATGATCGCGCTCGTAGCGCCGCGGGCGATCCTGCCCGGCATAGCGTTCAGCGCGACGTTCGGCGCGATTGACCTGACCGTGGCGCGGCTTACGTCCGCCCGCGGAAAATTCGGACTTGCGCGCACCTGTCGTGCGGTTCTGTTTTCCGGGGTTACCGGAGAAGTTCTTTACCATCGTGAAAGTTCCTCACGTTGCTGTGAGGCAGATGGGCGCACCGCAATACCCGCCGCGAGCCCACAGGGGCGGCGACTACCAACTCGATCGTCGGCGGGAGAAAATCTGACGCAGTGCGATCTGCGCTCGCGTACACCAGCAAGCGGTTGCTTGCGATGCCAGGCTGAGCGCTCACCATCCGTTGACGGCGGGGGGAGTCGTCCCGCGCGTCATGTACTGCGCACATGCCGTATGGCCTAAAGGATAGATCACCACGCGCTCGATTCGGGTCCGTCGTGACTGGGGTCTCCACTCGCTGTGATGCACCCAACGGTGAGGTATGAATGGGGTGTGACTTCGACACCCTCAACCCAGCCCGATTTCTCCGAGGTAGTCGACCTTTGCTCGGAGCTCATCTCTATCGACACGACTAACACCGGTGATCCCGCGACCATCGTTGGCGAGCGGGAGGCGGCCGAGTGGGTCGTAAAGGTGCTGTCCGAGGTCGGCTACGCACCTACGTTGCTTGAGTCCATGGAGCGTCGTGCAAGCGTGATCGTGAATGTACCCGGGCGCGACCCGAGCAAACCCGCGCTACTCGTTCACGGGCATTTGGACGTCGTACCGGCGATCGCTGAGGAATGGTCCGTTGATCCGTTCGGTGGCGTCGTCAAGGACGGGTTTGTCTGGGGCCGTGGCGCGGTCGACATGAAGGACATGGTTGCGATGATGATCGCGGTCCTACGTCACTGGAAGAGGTCGGGTGAACAGCCGGATCGCCCGATGGTCTTTCTGTTCGTGGCTGATGAAGAACATGGGGGCGTACACGGCGCGCACTGGCTTGTCGACCATCACCCCGAGCTGTTCGACGGATGCACCGAGGCTGTCGGCGAGGTCGGCGGATTCTCCTTCACGGTCGACGACGCCACGCGCGTGTACCCCATCATGACCGGCGAGAAAAGCCTCGCGTGGATGAAGATCACCGCGACTGGCGCGCCCGGTCACGGCTCCATGGTGCATCGTGACAACGCGGTCACGAAGCTAGCCTCAGCTGTAGCGCGTGTCGCGGCGCACGAGTTTGCGGTCGTGTGGACGGACACCTTGCGCCGGTTCGTCGGAGGACTCGGCGAGATCATGGCGACCGACCTTACGAATGTCGATACCGAGGTGTTGATCGACAAACTCGGGGGCCTGGGCAAGATCGTCGGCGCGACATTGCGCAACACAGCGAATCCCACGGGTTTGCAGGCCGGCTACAAGGCGAATGTCATTCCCAGCACTGCCACGGCCACGCTGGATTGCCGGATCATCCCCGGCCAGGAGGCCGAGTTCGAGCGGCAGATCGACGAACTGCTCGGACCAGACGTCACCCGCGAATGGATCGTGCGCGATAAAGCGCTCGAGACCTCGTTTGATGTACCGATCGTCGAGGCGATGACCGCCGCATTGCGTGCAGAGGACGCCGGCAGCCACACGCTGCCCTATCTGATGTCTGGTGGCACCGATGCGAAGGCGTTTTCCGAGTTAGGTATGCAGTGCTACGGCTTCTCGCCGCTGCGACTGCCACCGGACCTCGATTTCGCCGCGCTGTTCCACGGCATCGATGAGCGTGTCCCGGTCGACGCGTTGCTGTTCGGCACGCGCGTACTGAACCGCTTTCTGCTGAGTCTCTAAACCATCACCCGCAGACAATCCACAATGCCGAGGAGGCACATCAATGAAGGCCTGGTTGGTCGAGAAGAACGGCGATCCGCAGGACGTCCTGGAATGGAAGGACACTCCGGATCTGCAGACGAGGGCAGGCCTGGTCAAGGTCAAGGTGCTCGCTGCGGCGCTGAACTTCCCGGACATCCTGTTGTGCCAGGGCAAGTACCAGCAGACGCCTACGCTTCCGTTCACCCCAGGGGTCGAGATCTGCGGCGAGATCGTCGAGGTTGGTGAGGGCGTCACCCGCTGGCGGGTAGGCGACCGCGTGTGCGGTGGACCGTTCAGTGATGCGGGCGCGGGTGGCGGTTACGCCGAGTACGCGTTGATGAAGGCCGATGGAATCTTTGCCGTGCCAGCAGGAATGCCGGCCGAGGAGGCCGCGGGTTACGTGGTGACCTACCAGACATCCTGGGCCTCGCTACACATCCGCGGCAACATCAAGGCCGGGGAGGTCGTGCTGGTTCACGCGGGTGCCGGCGGCGTGGGGTCCTCTGCGATTCAGATTGCCAAAGCGGCTGGGGCAACGGTCATCGCGACGGCCGGTGGCCCGGAGAAGAAGCGGATCCTCACCGAGCTCGGTGCCGATATCGCAGTCGACTACCTGACCGAGGACTTCGTGCAGATCGTGAAGGATGCGACGGACGGCCGCGGCGCCGACATCATCTATGACCCGGTGGGCGGCGACATTTACGACAAGTCCACAAAGTGCATTGCGTTCGAGGGCCGCATTCTCATCATCGGGTTCACCTCAGGCCGATTCGCGCAGGCCGCGACCAACCACGTGCTGATCAAGAATTACAGCGTCGTCGGGGTGCACTGGGGTTACTACCGCCAGATGCGTCCTGAAGCCGTCGGACAGGCGGACGCCGCGCTCACCCAGTTGTACGCCGACGGCAAGATCAAGCCGTACGTGTCGAAGGTCTACAAGATGTCGCAGGTCATCGAAGCGCTGATCGATCTCGGCGGACGCAAGACCACCGGCAAGGTAGTCGTCATCCCCGACTAACCCGCAACGCCGCCCGTCGGTCACCCCAGGCACGTCCGCCTGGGGCCTAGAGGATAGGGCGGGGCAGGTGCTCGTGCCGGCGGCGGCGACGCATGACGACTTTGCGGGTGCCGTCGGCGTACTTCAGTAGGCGGGCCAACTCCCAGCCGCCAACCCCGGCCTGCGCGGCGAGCATCTGCGCGGCGTGCTTCACGGCCGTCCCGGCTGGGATCCGGATTGGCGCGTACTCCCACTGATCCTCGTACGCAATCGGCTGGTGCATCCTGGCAGTCTAGAAGCAGTCGGATCCGTGACTGCGCTGACCCGCCGTCACCGCATGCGGTGACGGCGACGGCGCCCGCTCCGAGCGCACCGAACTATCCGGATAGAGCGCGACCCTTCAGCCGTGGCACCAGGGACGTGCGGCGTACTCGAGCCGCTTTCTGCCGTACGGCGTACGCCAGCGCGGGTCCGGAGCCGTGCACGATCGAGAGATGGCGCTGTGCGCGGGTGAATGCGGTGTAGACGAGCGCGCGGACCAGTAACCGCCCGGATTCCGGCGGGATCACGGCCACGACGGCCGGCCACTCCGAGCCCTGCGCCCGATGCACGGTGATCGCCCAGCCGTGCAGCAGATCGCCGAGCGCCTTTCCGGATATCTCTGCCGTTCCAGAGGAGAACTCAACGGTTAGCGTTTTGTCGCCCTGCCCCACGACCGTGCCCACCTCTCCGTTCGCATACCCGAACGGCGAGGCGTCGAGGTGGTTCGCGGTGGCCACGACCCGGTCGCCGAGATCGAATCCGGACACCGCACCCGGACCGGGGTTCAACCGCTTTTTCAACGCCCGGTTCAACTCCCGGGTGCCGGCCGGCCCGCGGTGCACCGCAGTGACGACCTGAATCTCGTCGGCAGCGAGCCCAAACACTCGTGGAATCGAATCGGTCACCAGCTGCGTGGTCCGGTGCGCCGCCTCGGCCGAGCCGCGAGCACCGACCACGACGACCTCACGGGTGGGGTCGTCTACTGGCGGCAGCTCGCCCTCGCGTACCTGTGCCGCTAACAGGGCGATCTGACCACCCTCGGTGTGCCGATACAGGGTGGTCAATTCAGTAATCGGGATCGTTCCCGCATCGATAAGGTCGGCGAGCACTCGCCCGGGACCAATCGACGGCAGCTGCGCCACGTCGCCGACGAAGAGCAGGTGAGCGCCATCGGCAATGGCATCCAGGAGCGCGGCCGCCAGCACGACGTCGAGCATCGAGGATTCGTCGATGACCACGATGTCCGCCGAGATCGGGTCCTCCCAATCGTGGGTGAACCCGCCATCGCGTCCCTGAGCCCCCAACAGCCGGTGCACGGTCATGCCTTCGCTGCCGGCCAGCTCGCCCAGGCGTTTGGCGGCCCGACCTGTGGGGGCGGCGAGCGCGACGTCCTTCTCATGGACCAGCGCGAGTTGCACAATCGAACGGACCGTACGTGATTTACCGGTTCCCGGGCCACCGGTCAGCACGCTGACACCCTCACGCATCACAAGCGCCACTGCGTCGGCTTGTTTCTGGTCGAGTCCCTCGACCGCATCACGCAGGGAGTTCTTGTTCCCCCATTTCTTGGCGCCGGCCTGTAACCGCGCAACGTCAGCGGCGATGGAGTCCTCCGCGTCGGCGTACTCCTTGAGCGCGAGCAGGTCGTCCGAACGACGTACGGCCAGGTCGTCGGATATCGCCCGTTCCACCGCGCCGGTGGCGTCCGCGATGCCGGCTGCGCCGACAGCATCCAGTACGTCGTGCACCTTGGTCTCGGTGTGTCCCTCAATCGCGTCTGCTCGCAGCGTCTCAATCACCACGGCTCGTGCACGGCGCGGGTCCTGTCGATCGAGAGAGCCGAGCACGTTCCTCGCAACGATGTCCGCGGCCGCCACATCGATACCGCGGACGCCAACGATCCGCCACGGATCGTGTTCGATCAGCCGCACACAATCGTCGCCGACATCCTCGATGATCGCCGACGCCACCCGGGCGCTGATACCGGCCGGTACCAGTAGGCGGACCACGTCGTACAACGGTTGGGCACCGAGCCAGGCCGACAGCAGCCTGTTCGCGCGTTGGGATTTCACTTTGGGGATGCGCAGGAGCGCATCCTCGGTAACCAGGTCGGCGCGGACGATTCCGGCCTTCGGCAGCGCCGCGGCCGTGGTGATGCCCAGACCCGGCCACAGGCCCGCATCGCAGAATGCCGCGAACGTCGGGTCGGCGTCCTCAGGCCACTGGGCCCGGCGGAACTCAGCCACTAGCGACGGCGCTCCGGGTATCCGAGGATGGGGGCCGATACTTCATCGAGCACCTGGTGAATCTCGTTCGGCAAGGTCAGGTCGTCGATGGACAGTGACGCTTGCAATTGACCGGCGGTACGTGCGCCGAGAATCGCTGACGTCACACCCGGGCGATCTCGCACCCACGCCAACGCCACGGCCAGTGGGGAGACCCCGAGGCCATCGGCTGCGGTCGCCACGGCCTCGACGATGCTGTTCGGCCCTGGACCGAGATACCGACGTACGAACTCACCGAGGTGTGGGGAAGCGGCGCGCGAGTCCGATGGAGTTCCGTGCCGATACTTACCGGTGAGCACGCCGCGCCCTAGTGGCGACCACGCGATGGTGCCGACGCCGAGCGCCCGAGCCGCCGGGATCACCTCGCGCTCCACACCGCGCTCGAGTAACGAGTACTCGACCTGGCTGGTCACCACCGGAGCCTCGGACATTTTCAGAGCCTGAATCGTCGCGGCGCGAGTCAGTTGCCATCCGGCGTAATTGGATACGCCGACGTACCGCACGCGCCCGGAGCGAACTGCAGTATCCAGCGCCGCGAGCGTCTCCTCCAGCGGTACCAGCGGATCCCACGCATGCAATTGCCACAGGTCGAGGTAGTCGGTGCCCAGTCGTTTCAGGGAAGCATCGAGCGCCGACAGTAGATGTCCTCGAGAAGCACCTCGGCCTAGTGGACCTGGTCCGGTGCGCCCGACCGCCTTCGTAGCCAGCACCATCTGATCGCGCCGTACGACGGTCCGTAGCAGGCGCCCGACGACCTTTTCGCTCTCGCCATCGACATAGACATCGGCAGTGTCGATAAAGTTGCCACCGGCCTCGACGTACGCGAGCAAGCAGGCGGTCGCCTCGTCGCGGTCGGTGTCCCGACCCCACGTCATCGTGCCGAGACCAAGTCGGGACACGACCAAACCGCTTCTACCTGCAACACGCTGCTCCACGAGGAGCAAAGTACCCGCTTGGCGCCTTGGTATTGCCGAGGCTCGCTGACACACTGGAGGACGAATGAAACTCGGACTGAATCTCGGTTACTGGAACCGGCACAACGACCGCTCGAACATCGAGTTGGCGATTGAGGCAGACAAACTCGGGTTCGACGTCGCGTGGGCTGCCGAGGCGTACGGGAACGACGTTGTGTCGACCCTGGCGTACGTCGCGGCGAAGACCGAACGGATCGACATCGGCTCGGCGGTCATGCAAATCCCGGGGCGTACGCCGACGATGACCGCGATGACCGCAGCTGGGCTCGATTCCCTCTCTGACGGGCGATTCCGCCTCGGGCTCGGCGTGTCCGGACCGCAGGTCTCCGAAGGCTGGCACGGGGTCGGCTACGCGAAGCCTCTCGGGCGCACCCGCGAGTACATCGATATTGTCCGGATGGCGCTGCGACGCGAACGCGTGCGGTACGACGGCGAACACTTCCAGCTCCCGATTCCCGATGGCCCCGGCAAGGCGCTGATGTTGGTGACCCCGCCGCTGCGCGAGGACGTGCCGATCTATCTGGCGTCGGTGGGCCCGAAGAACCTCGAACTCACTGGGGAAATTGCGGACGGCTGGCTCGGCGTGTTTTCGGCGTACGACGCACTCGATCCGGTACTGGAACGCATCGCTGCTGGAGCGGCAAAGGCCGGACGTTCGCTCAGCGATCTTGACATCGGAATGTCATCGAGCGTCGCTATCGGCGACGATCTGGAGGCCATGGCCAATCGGATCCGTCCGCACCAGGCGTTGTACATCGGCGGTATGGGCAGCCGCGAACAGAACTTCTACAACGCAACAGTCGTTCGCCTGGGCTACGCCGAGGCCGCTGAGCAGATCCAGGACCTGTATCTGCAGCGGCACTATGCCGAGGCTGAGGCCGCGATCCCGCTGGAACTGGTCGATCGCACCTCGCTGATTGGACCCGTCGATCGGGTCGCCGACCGGCTTGTCGCCCTGCAACAGGCGGGCGTGAACACCCTGAACGTCACACCTACCGGTGAGGACCTCCCGGAGAAGGTCCGGCAGATGCGCGCACTGATCGAGGCGCTGGAAAAATCTGGTGTCGCGTGAGATCGGGTAATCGGACCGGGCTGGAACCGCTATGACGACCCTCCTGCTCATACGCCACGGGCGCTCCTCGGCGAATACGAAGGGCATCCTGGCGGGCCGACGACCGGGCATGCACCTGGATGACCTCGGCCGCGAGCAAGCGGCCAAGGCCGCCGAACGGATCGCGGACATCCCGCTCAATCGGATGGTCAGTAGCCCCTTGGAGCGGTGCCAGGAAACCATCGCCGCGGTTGCCGCTACTCGTCGCCGAAAGGTGGTCACGGACGACGGATTCATCGAAGCCGATTACGGCAGCTGGTCGGGAAAGAAGCTCAGCGACCTGGCGAAGGACCCGCTATGGCCCGTGGTGCAGAATCACCCATCGGCGGTGACGTTCCCCGGCCGCACCGGCGAGGCCATGACCGATATGGCCGCGCGCGCGATCCGGGCCGTTCGTCGCCACAATGCGAAGGTCGGTCCGGACGGCGTGTGGCTGGCCTGCAGCCACGGGGATGTCATCAAGTCGATCGTCGCTGATGCGCTGGGCCTGCACTTGGACCAGTTTCAGCGGATCATGATCGACCCAGCGTCCATCACCGTGATCCGGTATACCGAGCAGCGACCGTTCGTCGCGGTCACGAACTCCACCTCGGGAACGCTCGCGCCGTACGTTGCGCAGGCGCCATCGGGCAGTGATGCTGCGGTTGGCGGCGGCGCCGGACCGTCGGGCTCGGCGCACCCTCGACGCGCGATAGATTGAATTGTCCCAGCACCACCTGTGAAAGGGCGGCAGGTCAATCACCTATGCCACGCAAGGTCTACGAGTTCAACAACCCGCGCCGGTTCGTCGCCGGCACCGTCGGACAGCCCGGGGATCGCACGTTCTACCTGCAGGCCAGCGATGCGAACCGCACCGTGTCCGTCGTCTTGGAAAAGGAACACGTCCAGGTACTCGCCGACCGACTTGAGGACATCGTCGATGAGGTAGTACGCCGTGGGACCGTTCCACCGATCGAGTCGCCCCAAGAGGACCTCGATCCATTGGAGATGCCTGTTGACGAGGAGTTCCGAGTCAGCGCGTTAGGGCTGGCATGGGACGACGATCTCAAGGCCGTGGTGATCGAGGCAGTCTCGGGGGAGTCCGGGTCGCTGGACGAGGATCAGATTTTCTCCGATGACGATGACGCGCCGGACGTCTTGCGCGTGACGATCGACGCCGCAGCAGCTCGGGCATTCGCCGTGCGCGCCAACGCGGTAGTCCACGCCGGTCGTACACCGTGTCCACTGTGCGGTATCCCGCTCGATCCGGCCGGACACATCTGCCCGCGGCAGAACGGATACCACCGCGCCACGTTGTCGTGAACGACGAGGATCGAGCACTGTTGTGCGAGGGTGAACTGGAAATTCTCGGCCGCATCGTCGAAGCCAGCAACGCGACGCTGTTGTGCACGGTGACCCTCGGCGATCGCACAGCGCATGCGGTCTATAAGCCCGTTCGCGGCGAGCAGCCGCTGTGGGACTTTCCTGACGGCACTCTCGCAGGACGGGAACTAGCGGCACACGCGGTGTCCGAGGAAACCGGTTGGGGGATCATCCCGCCCACCGTTCTGCGGCACGATGCGCCGTACGGCACTGGGATGCTGCAACTATGGATGGACGGCGACGAGGATGTCGATGTGGTCGAGTTGATCAATTCCGCGCCCGACTCGTTGCGGCGAATGGCGGTGTTGGACGCCGTCATTAACAACAGCGACCGTAAAGGCGGGCATATCATCGTGCGTCCGGCAGCGCCGGGCACGCCGATCGCTGAGCGCGAAGTCTGGGGAGTCGACCACGGCGTCAGTTTCAGCGCAGAGGACAAACTCCGCACGTTGCTGTGGCAATGGGCCGGCGAACCGCTGAGCAATGACGCGCTCGAAGTGCTGCACCTGCTGCACGATGCGTTGGACGCAGATCTCGGTGAGACGCTCCATGAGCACCTCACCCTCACCGAGGTGCGGCGTACCCGGGCGCGGATTGAATCTATGGTCCGCGAGGGGATCCACCCGCTGCCATCTGCGGATTGGCCGGCCGTACCGTACCCGCCGTTCTAGAGCGGCGCCCGAGAATCGCGCCAGCAGGATTCGGCGACGTGCCGGAGATTCGCCCACCGCCGGGGCACACTTACCGGGCTGACGGTAGCCTGAAATCCATGCGTTCGTGGCCTGAGGTGAGTGTCCCCACGGTGGCTGGGTCTGGACCACCGTTGCGTCTGTTCGACAGTTCTACCGAGTCGGTCCGCGAGGTCCGCCTCGACGGTACGGCGAAGATGTACGTCTGTGGAATCACGCCGTACGACGCGACTCACCTCGGGCACGCGGCCACCTACCTGACGTTCGACATGGTGCAACGGGTCCTGCGCGATCAGGGTCAAGACGTGCGATACGTACAGAACGTGACGGACGTCGACGATCCGCTGATCGAACGCGCTCACCGCGACGGGATCGGCTGGCAGGAGCTGGCCGAGCGCGAAACCGACCTGTTCCGCTCCGACATGGAAGCCCTGCGGATCATTCCGCCGCAGGAGTATCTCGGCGTCGTAGAGACGATCGATGATGTGGTGGCGGCGATCGAGAAGTTGCTGGTCAATGGGTCGGCGTACCGGCTGGAGGACGGCACCGGTGACGTCTACTTCGACGTGAGCGCCGACGAGCGGTTCGGTTACGTCAGCGGGTACGACGAGAATCAGATGTTGGAGTTCTTCGCCGAGCGCGGCGGGGACCCCGATCGCGCCGGAAAGCGCAACCGCCTCGATCCGCTGCTGTGGAAGGGCGCGCGGGACGGAGATCCGTCTTGGCCCAGTAACCTCGGCGCCGGCCGACCGGGTTGGCACATCGAGTGCGCGATCATCGCGTTGACCCGTCTCGGAGAGCAGATCACGGTGCAGGGCGGCGGGAGCGACCTGCGGTTCCCGCACCACGAGATGTCCGTTGCGCATGCCGAGTCGCTGACTGGCATCGTCCCGTTCGCGGGGCATTACTGCCAGGCCGGCATGATCGGCTACCAGGGCACGAAGATGTCGAAGTCGCTAGGCAATCTGGTGCTGGTTTCCACACTCACCGCCGGTGGCGTGGACCCGATGGCAATTCGGCTCGCCCTATTGCAGCAAGGCCATTTCCGTGATGACCGCGAGTGGACCGACGAGTTGCTTCGCGAGGCCGAGCGTACGCTTGTCGAATGGCGTGAGGCGGTCTCGCGCGAGCGCGGTCCCGACATCACTGCGACCCTCGCGCAGGTCCGTGACCGACTGGCGGACGACCTTGATACCGCTGGTGCGGTGGATGCGATCAGCCGCTGGGCCAAGACGGCGCCCGGGCAAGGGGACTCCGCCGGCGCGGTCTCGAGCATGCGCACGGCAATCGATGCCCTGCTCGGTATCGCCCTGTAGCAAATTCACGCATGGTTGCGCGCACGCGAAGGCGCCGGTGCCCATCGCGACCGGCGCCTTCGCTCATTCACGGAGTTAGGCCGCGCCGTGTCGACCATTCCGTGAAGCGATCGCTCTAGTCTTTGCCGGGTTTGCCGTTGCCTTTGCCCGGCTTTCCCGCGTGGTCGGGCTTGCCTGGGTTGTTCTCCATACCGATTTTGCCGTGCTTACCGTTCCCAGGTCGCCACACACCGACGATGGAGGGCCTCGGGACCGACGAACCGCCGTCCGGCCAGTGCGAGCTCGGCGACTCAAAGGTCGCATCGTCGGTCTCGCCCGGGTGCTGCACGGCGACGAACACGCGCTCATCTGCCACCCACGGTCCGCACGTCTCCGCGCCGATAGGGACATAAAGGAACTGACGTACTTCGCCGCGGTGCTTACCCTCCAGCGCGACGCCGTAGAGGCCGTCGTGCGCGCCCAGTTGGTTACCGTCGGTGGAGATCCACAAGGTCCCGTGCGCATCGAACGTGATGTTGTCCGGGCAGGAGATGGGCGAGACCTTCGACTTGTCAGCGCCCGCGAAGTACGTTGACGGATCGTTCGGATCGCCAGCCAGTAAGAAGATGTTCCACCCGAACGACGCGGCCGTCGCGTCATCGCCGGCCTCGATCACCTCGAGGATGTGCCCGTGCTTGTTGCTGGTGCGCGGGTTCGCCTCGTCCGCGACGGTGCGCGAGGTGTTGTTCGTGAGCGCGATGTAGACGTGTCCGGTTTCTGGATGCGGTTCGACGTCCTCGGGGGCGATCCATCTCGGTCGCGCCGACAGCGTCGCCTGCCAGGCGCGTGAACAGATAAACCTCCTCGGCACTCATCCCGGCGACGAAGGACTCGTTGCCGGCAGCCAGCTTGATCCACTCGCCGGTGCCATCGAAGGCGCCGTCCGACGGAAGTGCTCCGTCGCCGGTGATTTCCGAGGCTGGGGAGTCGCCAGTGAACTTCGCGACATACAGCGTTCCGTCATCCAGCAGCGTGGCATTGTTCGCCTTCGCGGCGGCCGTTCCGGAAAGGTCGACCGTTCCGTTCGAGACAAACTTGTAGAAATAGTCGAAGCGCTCGTCATCGCCCATGTAGGCGACGGCGCGACCGTCAGCCGCGATCCGGATATTCGCGGCCTCGTGCTTGAACCGGCCGAGGGCGGTGCGTTTCTTCGGAGTGGACGTCGGATCGAATGGGTCGATTTCTACGATCCAGCCGAACCAGTTGGGCTCGTTCGGCTCCTTGACGACGTCGAACCGATCGTCGAACCGTTCCCACTTCCGCTCGGTCTCAGTCCCGCCGAGCCCATAGCGGGCCAGGCGCTGTTTCGCCGTCGGATCGGTGACCAGTTCGGCGTTAGCGAAGTACTGGTTGAGGTTTTCCTCCGCGGTGAGCCACGTGCCCCACGGCGTCAGGCCACCGGCGCAGTTATTCAAGGTGCCCAGCACCGTGACACCGGTCGGGTCGGCGGTGGTCTGCACCAACTCATGACCGGCGACCGGACCAGTCAACTCGAACTCTGAGGAGGTGTGGAAGCGTCGGTTGAGTTCGTGGCCGACGATCGGTGTGACGGCGCCGCCCTTCTTTGGCGCCTCGACAACAATGACGGACAGCCCGTGCGCCGCCCAGGCGATCTCAACCTGCTCCTGCGTCGGGTTAGCCGCCTCGTAGCCCGGGAACATGATGTATTCGTCGGTGTACTCATGATTTGGTCATCACGAGTTGCTTGCCCTTGGCGAGATCGAAGAATCCCAGGAAGTCGCAGTTGTAGCCAAACTGGCCGAGTTGCGCCTCGACGGTCTGATTGTTCGGATCGAATGCGGGCGCGCCGGTCAGGATCGGATCACCCCAGCGGATGACGACCTGTTGCTGGTAGCCCTCGGGGAAAACTACGGCATCCTCAACGGAGGGTTCGATTGGCGGGAAGCGCAGTCCTGGGGCCTCGACCGGGGGTGCCGCGCTCGCAGGTGTGCTGCCCAGCGTGACAGCTGCGGCGCCGGCCGCGCCGACCACGGCGGTGGCCTGCAGCATCCGACGGCGAGAAAGCGCCGCCTTCAGTACGTCACCGAAGTACTCGTTACCGGACTGGTTAGGCACTGCGTGGTCGCATGCATTTCCGCAGCGCATCAAGCAGGTGAGCGACGAACGGTTCGCGTGGGGCGAGGTCAACAGGGGCAGTAGGGCACGCCTAGGCCGCGCAGCGGTCATGAAGAGGCTCCTCGAGCAGTCTGGACAAATCTGGCCGCTGTGAAACCTATTGAATCTCGCCAACCAGGCCCTGAACTGCAGGTAAACGTCGCGCGGCGTTCACCTAGCGCGCTTACAACTCGTCGTCGCCGGGGTTATCACGACGTCGCAGGTACCGCTCGAAATCCGCAGCGAGCTGTTCGGCGGCGTCCTCGTCAACGTGGTCCTCCTCGACGGCGAGTGCGTCGAGTTGCTCGCGGATTGACGGGTCTTGATCGACGAGTGTGCGCACCACGCTGATGGCTGCGGCCGCTTGCTGCTCGAGCGATTCCACGCTGATCGGTTCCTCAAGTATGTCTTCTAAGCGTCTGAGCAACGCGACCGTTGCCGGTGTCCAGGTCGGCGCTGTCACGTAATACGGCGTCCCGGCCCAGAAGGAAACCGTAGGGATGCCCACTCGGACTGCGGCGTCATGCAGCACGCCGGTGATGCCTGTCGGGCCTTCGTAGGAGGACTGCGCGAGCCGGTACTGGGCGGCTGAGCGTGGATCCCAGGCGCTACCGGTCACCGGCACCGGACGTTCGTAATGCGTATCTGTGCTCATTCCGCCGAGCAGCACGATCCGCTCGACCCCGAGATCGCGGGCGATCTCGAGAAACTCCTCGCAGAACGTCTTCCAACGCAGGTTGGGTTCCGGCCCAGACATCAGCACGACGTCGCGCCCAGAGACCGGCATTCGGGCGATGCTGACGCGGACCGTGCCCCACACGATGTGCCGGGAGACCCCGTTGACCAAGGCGACGTGCGGCCTGTTTACCTGAAAGTCGTAATAGTCCTCGGGATCAATCGAGGTGTATGCCCGGGCGTCCCAGGTGAGCGCTAGATGTTCGACGGTCGTCGTCGCGGCCTCGCCAGCGTCGTTCCATCCAGAAAACGCGCAGATCATCGTAGGTTCGACCAGGTCCGGAAGGTAGTCGTCTGAGGCCATCATCACGCCAGCCTACGGGCAGGGGCCTATCGCGGCGGTCATAGACTGAGTCCATGATTTCCCCTACATCCTCCCGGTTAATTGCTGCGCTCGAATCTGGCACCCTCGTGGCCGATGGGGCGATGGGGACGATGTTGCAGGGATACGACCTGAGCCTGGATGATTTCGACCAGCTCGAAGGCTGCAATGAAATCCTGAACGTCACCCGCCCGGACGTCGTCCGCGCTATTCACGACGCTTATCTGACGGCCGGCGCGCAGGCTATCGAGACCAACACCTTCGGCGCCAACTACGCCAACCTCCTTGAGTACGACATCCCTGAACGCATCTATGAACTCGCGCTCACAGGCACCCAACTTGCGCGCGAACGCGCTGATCTTTTCTCCACCGAGGATGCCCCGAGGTTCGTGCTCGGATCGATTGGCCCGGGCACGAAACTGCCGACGCTAGGGCATACGACGTTCGCCACGTTGCGCGATGCTTATCGTCAGCAGGTCGACGGCCTCATCGACGGAGGCGTGGACGCGCTGTTAATCGAGACGTGCCAGGACCTGCTGCAGGCCAAGAGCGCGGTGATCGGCGCCAAGCGCGCGATGACGGCCAAGGATCGCCACGTGCCGATTATCGTGCACGTCACCGTAGAGACCACTGGCACGATGCTGCTGGGCTCGGAGATCGGCGCCGCGCTCACCGCGCTCAGCGCGCTGGATATCGATCTGATCGGCTTGAACTGCGCCACCGGCCCGGACGAGATGAGCGAGCACCTGCGCTACCTCTCGACGTATTCGCCGATTCCGATTTCGGTGATGCCGAACGCCGGCCTGCCGGTACTAGGGGCCAACGGCGCCGAATATCCACTTGGGCCGGACGACTTCAGCGCCGCCGTCGCCCGGTTCGTCGCTGATTATGGAGTCCGATTCGTCGGCGGCTGCTGTGGCACGACACCTGAGCACGTACGCGCATTACGTACCGCCGTCGATGCCGTGCAGCCGGCACAGCGGACGCCGGTGAGCGAGCCCGGGATTTCCTCGCTCTACCAGCACGTCCCGTATCGGCAGGATGCCGGTGTGCTGCTGGTAGGTGAGCGCACGAACACCAATGGCAGCAAGGCTTTCCGCGAAGCGCTCATTGACGGTCGCATTGACGACTGCGTTGACGTGGCCAAAGGCCTTGCGCGTGATGGTTCGCATGTGATCGATCTATGCGTTGACTACGTCGGACGCGATGGCGCCGCCGACATGAGCCGCCTCGCAGAGCAATTCGCGACCGCCACGACGCTGCCGATCATGCTCGATTCCACCGAAGTGCCCGTCCTTGAGGCCGGGCTGGAGCGGCTTGGTGGACGCTGCATCATCAACTCGGTCAACCTGGAGGACGGCGACGGCGAAAACTCCCGCTGGGCGCGGTTGCTGCCGATCGTTGTCGAGCACGGAGCGGCCGTCGTCGCATTGACTATCGACGAAGAAGGCCAGGCGCGCACGGCATCGGAAAAGGTCCGGATCGCCAGCCGGATGACCGACGAACTACATGACCGCTGGGGCCTGGCGTACCCCGACATCATCATCGACGCGCTCACATTCACCGTCGCGACCGGTCAGGAAGAGTCTCGCCGCGACGCGCTGGAGACCATCGAAGGTATCCGCCAACTGAAAGAGAAGTACCCGACCATCAGCACGACGCTCGGTCTGTCGAACGTGTCGTTCGGGCTGAACCCCGCGGCGCGTCAGGTGCTGAACTCGGTGTTCCTGAACGAGTGCCAACAGGCCGGGCTGGACAGCGCGATCCTGCACGCGAGCAAGATTCTGCCGATGTTGAAGATTGACGATGAACAGAAGCAGGTCGCGCTCGATTTGATCTACGATCGTCGCCGTCCCGCGACCGACACCGAGTCGGCGTACGACCCGTTGACTCGGCTGCTGGAGATCTTCGATGGGGTGAAGGTCGCTGGCAGCGCTGAATCCCGGGCCGAAGAACTGCGCGCATTACCGCTCGATGAGCGTCTCAAGCGTCGGATCATCGATGGTGAGCGCGCTGGTCTCGAGGATGATCTCGACGAAGCAATGCAGTCAATTCCGCCGCTGAAGATCATCAACGAACTGCTGTTGGATGGCATGAAAACCGTCGGTGAGCTGTTCGGCTCCGGCCAGATGCAGTTGCCGTTCGTCTTGCAGTCGGCTGAGGTGATGAAGGCGGCCGTCGCCCACCTCGAGCCACACATGGAAAAGACCGACGACGACGGTAAGGGCACGATCGTGCTGGCCACGGTCAAGGGCGATGTCCATGACATCGGTAAGAACCTCGTCGACATCATCCTGAGCAATAACGGCTATTCCGTGGTCAACCTCGGTATCAAGCAGCCAGTCAACGCAATCATCGACGCAGCGGTGGAACACAACGCCGACGTGATCGGGATGTCTGGGCTCCTGGTGAAGTCGACCGTGGTCATGAAGGAGAACCTGCAGGAACTCAACTCTCGTGGGCTGTCGGACCGGTTCCCGGTGGTGCTCGGCGGCGCTGCGCTGACTCGCGCATACGTCGAGGACGATCTGGACGACATTTACCAGTCGGACGTGTACTACGCGCGCGATGCCTTCGAAGGCCTGCGGGTTATGGACGACATCAAGGCCGCGAGCCGCGGGGAGATCACCGTGGCCGAGACCGAGGAGCGCGCGCGCAAGAAAACCGAGCGTAAAGAGCGGCGGGCTCGCTCGCTGCGCATCGCCGAGGAACGCAAGGCCAAAGAGGGCCCGCTGGTGATTCCCGCCCGTTCGGACGTCGCCGACGACAATCCCGTCCCGACCGCCCCGTTCTACGGATCCCGCGTGATCAAGGGGATCCCGCTGGCGGACTACGCGAGCATGCTCGATGAGCGCGCCACGTTCATGGGGCAGTGGGGGCTACGTGGCACCCGCGACGGGGTGTCCTTTGAGCAGTTGGTAGAGACTGAGGGTCGCCCGCGGTTGCGGCAATGGCTCGATCGGATTCACACTGAGGCGCTCTCGGAGGCCGCCGTCGTGTACGGGTACTTCCCGTGCGTATCTGAAGGAGACGACGTCATCGTGCTGAACGAGGATGGCTCGGACCGGGTCCGGTTCACCTTCCCTCGCCAGCAGCGCGATCGGCACTTGTGCTTGGCGGACTTCTTCCGCAGCCGCAAGCAGGCCGATGCCGAAGGGCGTCCGGACGTGATCGCATTCGACATCGTCACGATGGGCAACAAAATCTCCGACGCGACGGCGAAACTGTTCGCGGACAATGCGTATCGCGAGTACATGGAACTGCACGGACTGTCGGTGCAACTCACCGAGTCGCTGGCTGAATACTGGCACAAGCGGATCCGCTCCGAGCTCACGTTCGATGACGGTCTCGCGGCGTCCGCGGAGGATCCGGCGAGCCTGGACGACTATTTCAAACTCGGTTATCGCGGTGCGCGGTTCGCGTTCGGCTACCCGGCCTGCCCGGACCTGGAGGAGCAAACCAAGCTCGTCGAGTTGTTAGAGCCGTCTCGAATCGGCGTTGAACTCAGCGATGGCTTCCAGTTGCATCCGGAGCAGTCGACGTCGGCACTGGTTTGCCATCACCCCGATGCGAAGTACTTCGCCACCTGAGCACCGGACACACTCGCCGCACCCCGTCCGACCAGGGCCGTCATCGCCTGGAGCGGTGGCGCGGAACGAGGCGGCGTGGGCTGCGCGTGCCTGCAGCCTTACCGGCTGACGTGTCGCCATGACGACTGGCCGAGCGCCCCGCCGACTGAACTAGTCAGCGGGCCGCTCGGCTCGCCGGTCAATCGTGTAACTGAGCGCATGCTCCTCGGGAAACGGCGGCGGTGTGCCGCCCTTCGCCGGGCATAGCGCATGGTGATCGCACCAGTCGCACAGCCTGCTGGGGTGAGGTCGGAAGTCCTGTGTCTCGATCGCCTTCTCGATCGCGGCCCATAGCGCGCGTAGTTGTCGCTCCAGCCGTTCCAACTCGACCTGGTCGGGGGAGTAGGTGAGTTCGTCGCGGTCCGCCAGGTACATCAGTTTCAGCTGCGCTGGAATCGAGCCCGTGGTGCGCCACAACACCAGCGCGTAGAACTTCATCTGAAACAGGGCCTTCGCCTCGAACATCTCGCGCGGCGCTGCGCCGGTCTTGTAGTCGACTACGCGCACCTGGCCGTCCGGAGCGATATCCATGCGATCGACAGACCCGCGCAGGAGCAAGCCGTCATCCAGGACCGTCTGCACGAGCATTTCGCGCTCGGACGGGTCGAAGCGTCGCGGGTCCTCCAGCGCGAAATACTTCTTCACCAACGTTCGCGCCGTGCCCAGCCAGGTTGCGAGCTCTTTGCCTTGGTCGTCGCCAAACAACTCGCCGAGAACGGGTTCTTCGGCGAGCAGTTCAGACCATGCAGGCTCCACCATGCTCTGCGCCTGCTCGGGTGTGCGCTCGGCTCGCGGCAACTCAAACAACTTCTCGAGGACCGCATGAACAATCGTACCCCGGGCCGCGGCCGGAGACGGTTTCTCCGGCAGCCGATCGACGCTGCGGAAGCGATACAGCAACGGGCACGTCTTGAAGTCGGCCGCGCGGGACGGCGATAGCGAACCGGTTATCTGCATCTCGAGTAGCTCTTCGTCTGGCACGTTTCTCAGAGTAGGTGAGCGTGCCGACACAATTCATGAGCCGCCTACGATGGTGACGTGCGCTTTTCACTTCCGCCCCTGCCGTTAGGCCGGTTTCTTGGCGCACCCATCTATGTCACCGCTTCGTGGTTCCTCTTCGTGTTGGTCATCGTGCCCCTGTACGCGCGGCAGTTGCAGTCGTGGCTCGGTACGGCGCAGGCGATCGCGCTGGGGGCCGTGATGGCGTTGATGTGGGGACTGTCGGTGTTGTTGCACGAGTTTGGTCATGTCGCGGCAGCGCGCGCGATGCATTTCGACGTCGAGCGGGTCGAACTTGGCTTCATGGGCGGCGCGACGACTGTGCGCAGCGAGGACGATTCGCCACGTAGCGAACTCGTCGTGTCAGCCGCGGGCCCAGCGGTCTCGCTGGCCATCGGCCTGCCCGGCGCCATCAGCCTCATCACCGGCAACGGTCCTGGATTCGGTGTCGACGGCGCATGGGGGATGCTGCTGTCGGCGATCACCCTCGCGAACCTCGCGATCGGAGTCTTCAACCTGTTGCCTGGACTGCCACTCGATGGCGGCCGAGTCGCGGTCGCGGTGCTGTGGAAAGCGACCGGCAACCAGCACAAGGCCACCATCATGGCCTCCTACTTCGGCCAGGTCATTTCCGCCGCGCTCGCCGCATACGCCCTCTGGCGCGTATTGAGCTCGACGCAACCGTCGAGGGAGATCCCCTGGGTGCTCGCCATCGCCATCATGTCGGCCTCGCTATGGGCGATGGCAACCGCGAGTCGCGACAACGCGATCAAGGAGGCCCGCCTGGCCGGTCAACCTTTGTACGAGCGACTCATGCCAGTTCCCGTACTAGACGGCCGAGAGCCCGCCGCGAGTGCGAGTATCGTGCCCGATGCGCTCGTGCTGGTTCGCACCGACGACGGACTTGCGTACGCCGACCGCGCCGTCGTGTCGTCGGCAACCGGCACGCTCGCGGATCACGCGACGCTCCTACCCGAGCACCGCCTGCTGGCCGAGGACGCCAGTTGCCTGGATCTATTGCACGCGATTCGCCGACATGAGGCGCCATGGTTTGTGGTCCTGGCCGCGGACGACGTACCGCTGGGCATCGTGGGCGCGCAAGCGCTAGTCGGCGAACCGGTAGCCTTGACCGAGTGACTGACTCCGCCGCATCGACCCACAACGCCCCGCTCCACGTAGGAGAACGTGTCCAACTGACCGACCCCAAGGGGCGGATGTACACGATCACGTTGGAGGTCGGCAAGCAGTTTCATACGCATCGCGGCGCCATCGAGCACGACAGTCTGCTAGGCGGCCCGGAGGGAATCGTGATCACCTCGACCGATGGCACCGCCTACCTCGCGTTACGACCACTGCTGGCCGACTACGTGTTGTCGATGCCGCGCGGCGCTCAGGTGATCTACCCTAAGGACGCTGCGCAGATCGTCGCCATGGGCGACATCCATCCTGGCGCCCGCGTGTTGGAAGCCGGCGCTGGTTCTGGCGCACTGACCTGCTCGCTGCTGCGTGCTGTCGGCCCTACGGGCTCGGTGACGTCGTATGAGATTCGTGAGGACCACGCGGTCATCGCGGAGCAGAACGTAGACGTGTTTTTCGGCGGGCGGCCCGAGAATTGGAGCCTGCGGATCGGGGACCTCGCGGAGGTGGGCGACACCGATGAGGTCTACGACCGGGTGATCCTAGACATGTTGTCCCCGTGGCAGCCGTTGGCGGCCGTCGCGGCGAAGCTGCGCCCCGGCGGGGTGCTGATCGGATACGTGGCCACCGTTCCGCAACTCTCGCGACTCGTCGAAGCGCTGCGTGCGCATGGCTCGTTCACCGAGCCGTCTGCGTGGGAGACCCTCGAGCGACCCTGGCATGTGGTCGGACTCGCCGTCCGCCCAGATCACCGGATGATCGCGCATACGGCATTCATCGTGACCAGTCGTCGCTTGTCGGACGGCGTGAGCGCGCCCTCGCGGCACCGTAAGCCAACCACCGCACGCGCGGCGGTCGCGGGCGAAGCCGTCCAGACAGACGAAGCGACGGCGTTCGCTCACGCGAACGCCGTCGATCTCGAGGTCGAACAGCCGCAACAGAAGAAGCGGTTACGTCCCCGTCTGCCGTAGCACTGGCTCGTTGTCGGAGGCTTTCGTATCGCCGGCATAGCCGTAGTCCGCAGCGCGTTCGCCGAAGTCGTTCGTATTCGAGGTGGCATCGTCGGACGTCTCGATCACGGTGTCGGTCGAGTCGGGGGTCGCGCCTGTCGCGTCATGTTCCGACGGAGCGCCAAACGACACATCGACCGGCTCCTGATCGTGAGTCGGCTCGGGCGTCTGTGCGGCGGCGTCACGCTCGGCGGAGTCCTCGCCAGTCGCGTCGGTGACATCGGTGAAGGTCATCGATGGTGTGCGTCGTTCCGATGGCGGCAGATCTGCGTCGCGGTATGGAGCATCGTCGTAGACGTCGCCGGCCGGATAGGTAAACCCAGGTTCGACCGGGCGAACGTCGCCGTTCGACCCCGGAGCGAGATCGAACGGGTTCTCGTCCTCGCCGCGGCCCTCAGCCAGATCCATCGCGGCGGCGTACTCGGCAGCACGGCTGCGATTGGCGATCTTGAACGTTGCCCAGGACAGCACCGCCGGCACGAGTCCGAGCAGCAAGCCGCCGAACGCGAACGATCGCACCAACTCGGCGAGTACGCCGTTTCGGGCGGCCTCGGTGGGGGCCAGCGCACCCACTCGGATGAAGTAGACCGCCACGGCCGCCACAACCGAACCCAGCAGTACCCCGAACCAGGTTCCCAGCAGCGCGCTGGCACCATTACGTGGCGAGGCCTTGCGAGTCGTCAACAGGGTAACGACACCGGCAATGATGGCGACCAACGCAACCGCAACATAGAACGTCACGTGCACCGAGGTCGGCGGCGTGTCGGTCCGGAACGGCCATTCCAGACCCGCGAAGTTGTTGGTAGTGAGCAGAGTGGGAAGAATCGCCTGGCTCGTGCCGCGCGCCGCGAGTACAGCGCTGAACCATACGACGCCCGCGAGGGCTGCCGCGGTGATCACGGTCGCGACGATGGCCGAAGCGAGAGAGCGTGCTCGATACATGCCATTTACCGTAGGCGCAAGACGGCGAAAGTTCGGGAGCCACTCCGCGGCGATTCGCAGACATTCCCGTGCCGCGCGGGAGGCATTCGGGAAGTGTCCATGCGCTATAGAGTGGGACAGATGAGCGAGTCGACGCAGCCCAGCGAACCGGGTCGGGAACGACCGGCTAGCGAAGTCCGCCTACTGCAGCAGGAGATCGACCGGCTCCGAGCGAAGATCGCCTCGGGACCGGCCTCATCGCGGTTGGTCTCCGAGCGATTGGTCGAGTCCCAACAGCGAGCCCAGGCTCTCGCCGACCGCAACGACAAACTGGTGACCACGCTGCGCGATGCAAAAGAGCAACTCGCGCACCTTCGGGAGGAAATCGACCGTCTCGCTGCACCACCGAACGGATTCGCGGTCTATCTGCGTTCGGTCGACGAGGGAACGGTCGACATTCTTAGCGCCGGCCGAAAGTTGCGCGTCGGCATCTCCCCGGAGATCGCCGCGACGTCGCTGCGCCGCGGCTGCGAAGTGATATTGAACGAAGCGATGAACGTCGTCGATGTGGTCGGTTACGAGCGCACCGGCGAATTGGCGACGATCAAAGAGTTGCTGACCGACGAGCACGACGCTCCAGAGCGCGCCCTGGTCGCCACCCACGCTGATGAGCAGCGTGTCTGCTACCTGTCCGACACCTTGCGTGACGCGACTGTAGCGATCGGCGACAGCGTGCTGATGGACAGTAAATCCGGTTATGTGTACGAGCGCATTCCGAAGAGTGACGTGGAAGATCTCGTCCTCGAGGAGGTCCCGGACATTTCGTACGGCGATATCGGCGGCCTGCAGGGCCAGATCCAATTGATCCAGGATGCGGTAGAGATGCCGTTCCTGCATGCCGACCTGTTTGCCGAACACAACTTGCGTCCACCAAAGGGCGTGTTGCTGTACGGCCCGCCCGGATGCGGCAAGACGTTGATTGCCAAAGCCGTGGCGAACTCACTGGCCAAGCAGATCCACGCCGGTCAGGTCGCGGCCGGTGCGGTGCCGGACAACGACAAGGCTGCACGCTCGTACTTCCTGAACATCAAGGGCCCCGAGTTGCTGAACAAATTTGTCGGCGAGACCGAGCGGCACATCCGGATGATCTTTAGCCGAGCTCGGGAGAAGGCCGACCAAGGAACGCCCGTCATCGTGTTCTTCGACGAGATGGAGTCCATCTTCCGCACTCGCGGTACCGGCATCAGTTCGGACGTCGAGACGACAATCGTGCCGCAGTTGCTGGCCGAGATCGACGGAGTCGAAGGTCTGGAAAACGTGATCGTGATCGGCGCGTCCAACCGCGAAGACATGATTGATCCGGCCATTCTTCGACCCGGGCGTCTCGACGTAAAGATCAAGATCGAGCGCCCGGATGCCGAGGCCGCCGCCGACATCTTCTCCAAGTACCTGACCGCCGATCTCCCGGTCAACGACGATGATCTGGCTGAGAACGGCGGCGATCGCACCGCAACGATTGAGGCGATGATCCAGTCAGTGGTGGAGCGGATGTACGCCGAGACCGACGAGAATCAGTTCCTCGAGGTGACGTACGCCAACGGCGAGAAGCAGATCATGTACTTCAAGGACTTCAACTCGGGGGCGATGATTCAGAACATCGTCGACCGCGCCAAGAAACTGGCGATCAAAGACTTCTTGACGACCGGCTCCCGCGGGCTGAGAGTCAGCCATTTGATGTCGGCGGTGGTCGATGAATTCGCCGAGAACGAGGACTTGCCGAACACCACGAACCCGGACGACTGGGCCCGAATCTCCGGTAAGAAGGGCGAGCGGATCGTGTACATCCGCACGCTGATCTCGAAAAAGTCCAAGAACCCAGGCGAGGCAATCGAGACAATGCACGGGACGGGGCAGTACCTCTGATGACTGTTCGTCGAGTCGTCGGCACAGAGGTCGAGTACGGCATCAGTGTTCCCGGCGATCCCACGGCCAACCCGATGTTGCTGTCGGCGCGACTGGTCGACGCGTACGCCGCCACTGATACCCCGCGACGCAAACCGGCGTGGGATTTCGTGCACGAAGATCCGCTCGCGGACGCGCGCGGGTCCCGGGTCGGATCACGCGACGCCCTCGATCACAACGGCACGGACGCTGACGACGATCCATACCTGGCCAACGTGGTACTGACCAATGGCGCGCGGTTCTATGTCGATCACGCGCACCCGGAGTATTCCGCACCGGAAGTCACCAACCCACGTGATGCCGTGCTGTGGGACAAAGCTGGCGAGCGGGTGATGGATGAGGCTGCGCGGCGCCTCGCGTCCGTCCCAGGGAACCCACAGATCGCCCTCTACAAGAACAACACTGACAACAAAGGGGCGTCGTACGGGACGCACGAGAACTACTTGGTGCGGCGCTCAACTCCGTTCGAGGACCTAGTCCAATATTTGACGCCGTTTTTCGTGACCCGGCAGATCTTTTGTGGAGCCGGCCGGGTCGGCATTGGGCAGGACGGCATGCGGCCGGGTTTCCAGTTGTCGCAACGCGCTGATTTCTTCGAGGCCGAGGTTGGCCTGGAAACGACCCTCAAACGCCCGATCATCAACACGCGAGATGAGCCGCACGCGACCGCATCGAAGTACCGGCGGCTCCACGTGATCGTGGGCGACGCGAATCTGGCCGAGACCTCAACATTCCTGAAGGTCGGGACGACAGCGCTGGTGCTCGAGATGATCGAGCACGGCGCGGCACCGAAGGGCTTGACTCTGGACGATCCGGTTCCGGCGATTCATCAGACCAGCCACGATTGGCAGCTCGAGGGCAAGCTCGAGCTGGCTGATGGCCGCCGGATGACCGCGCTGCAGATCCAACGCGAGTATCTCGACGCCGCTCGGTCGTTCATGAGCGAGGACCTCGACGAGGACACCGCGCACCTGCTGCGCGAGTGGGCAGAAGTGCTCGACGCGCTCGAGGACGACCCGATGCAGCTGGCTGATCGCCTCGATTGGGTAGCGAAACTCCGCCTATTGGAGGCGTACCGGGGGCGCGACGCACTCGGCTGGGCGAGCCCGCAGGTTGCGTTAGTTGACCTGCAGTATGCAAACGTTCGGCTCGATAAGGGTCTCTACAACCGCCTGGTTCACCGTGGAGCCATGCGCACGATGGTGACCGCCGAAGAAGTCAGCGCGGCGATGTCGAGCCCGCCGGCGGATACGCGCGCGTTTTTCCGCGGCGAGTGCATTCGCCGGTTCGGTCTGTCGGTCGCGGCGGCCTCCTGGGACAGTCTGGTGCTCGACGTCGGACGTCCGGGTTATGTTCGCGTCCCGATGATGGAACCGCTTCGAGGTTCCCGCGTACACGTGCAAGAACTTCTGGAAACATCGAATACCGCAGCCGAGTTAGTTGACCGGCTCGCACAGACCCCGTAGGCCGAGACGAAGGAGTAGCCATGGCACAGGAGAACACCGAGCGCCAACGTCCTGCCGGTGACGAGGCCGAGGACGATGCCGCGGCCACGCCCGCCGCGGGCGCCGCACAGGCGCACAAGGAAATGAACGACGATTTGGACTCGATTCTCGATGAGATCGACGGCGTCCTTGAGTCGAATGCCGAAGAGTTCGTAAAGCAGTTCGTACAGAAGGGCGGCCAGTAGTCCGTGGCAAACGAACAACGCTCCGGTGGGCTTCCCGCCGTCTACCTCAACGACGGCGGCTCGTCGTTTACCGATTTCCTGGGCCGAGCTGCACCGGATCTGCTGCCCGGGCGTCGGCCGCTCCCACCGGGGGTGACTAACTCGCCGGAGGTTCGCCACGGCACCACGATCGTCGCGGCTACCTTCGATGGCGGCGTGGTGATCGGCGGCGACCGCCGTGCGACGATGGGCAATCTGATCGCACAGCGCGATATCGAGAAGGTGTACGCCGCCGATGCGCACAGCGCCATCGGAATCGCCGGCACCGCCGGAATCGCGTTGGACATGGTCCGGTTGTTTCAGATCGAACTCGAGCATTACGAGAAGATCGAAGGTGCCACGCTGTCGTTGGACGGCAAGGCAAATCGGCTATCGGCGATGCTCAAGGGCAACCTATCGATCGCGTTACAAGGTCTGGCCGTCGTGCCGTTGTTCGTCGGGTACGACGAGGACGTCGACGCCCCCAGCGCCGGGCGGATCTTTAGTTTCGACGTCACCGGCGGATGTTACGAGGAGCAACTCTTCCATGCGATCGGGTCGGGCTCGATGTTCGCGAAGAGCGCGCTGAAGAAACTCTGGTCTCGTGATCTGGACGAAGCCGGAGTAGTACGCGCGCTGGTCGAATCGCTATACGACGCGGCAGATGACGACACCGCGACTGGGGGACCAGATCTCACCCGCGGGCTGTTCCCGATCTGTTTTGTTGTCACCGCCGACGGCGTACGTCGCGTCGGCGATGAGGAGATCGAGACTATCTGCGACGAGATCCTCGACGCCCGCACTGACCGGCTGCGCCGAGAGCGGTCAGCGGCCAGTCAGCACACGCCTCAAGGCTCAGGACGGTAACCATGTCGATGCCCATGTACGCGTCCGCCGAACAGGTGATGCGCGATAAGACCGATTACGCCCGCAAAGGCATCGCCCGAGGTCGCTCGGTCATCGTGATGTCCTGCGAGGAAGGCGTTCTGCTGATCGCCGAAAACCCGTCGAGCACCCTGCACAAGGTAGGGGAGGTGTACGACCGCATCGGCTTCGCCGCCGTCGGTCGTTACAACGAATTCGAGAACCTGCGGCAGGCCGGCATCCGGTACGCCGATACACGCGGGTTTTCCTACGATCGCCGGGACGTCACCGGACGCGGGCTGGCGAACGCCTACGCGCAAACCCTCGGCACGATCTTCAGCGAGGCGCTCAAGCCGTACGAGGTTGAAATCTGCGTCGCCGAGGTCGGCGCGGATACCGCCACCGACCAGCTGTACCGGCTGACGTTCGACGGGTCGGTGGTCGACGAGCCCGGCTTCGTCGCGATGGGCGGCCAGTCGGACGCCGTGACTGCATCCGTACGCGAGGGGTACGGCGAGGCAATGCCGATCGGCGACGCGATTCGACTGGCCGTGCATGCATTAGCCAACTCGGCTCCCGATGGGCAGGTTCGTGAGGTGCCCTCGCGCAACCTCGAGGCCGCTGTGCTCGAACGCGGCAAGGTCGGGCGTTCATTCCGCCGATTCAGCGCGGAGTACCTGGACGATCTGCTCGGCAATGGTAGGAGTGACGGTCCGCAGCCGAGTGGGTCGGCAGCCGAGTTGAGCGAATGAGCACCGCCGCGCTGTCGCGTCGCATCTTCGGTATTGAAACCGAGTACGGGGTGACCTGTGTGCTGGATGGTCACCGCCGCCTGTCCCCGGACGAAGTCGCGCGCTATCTGTTTCGTCGGGTAGTCGCCTGGGGCCGCTCATCGAACGTATTTCTCGCGAACGGTTCGCGGTTATACCTCGATGTCGGATCGCACCCGGAGTACGCAACCGCGGAATGTGACAGCTTCACGGATCTGATCGCGCACGACCGCGCTGGCGAACGGGTGCTGGAGGGTTTGACCGCTGAAGCGGAGGAGAAGCTCGTCGCCGAAGGTGTCGAAGGGCAGATCTACCTGTTCAAGAACAACACCGATTCGGCGGGCAACTCCTACGGTTGCCACGAGAACTACCTGATCACCCGCAATACGGAGCTCAGCACGGTCACCGATGTCCTCGTGCCGTTCTTGCTGACCCGTCAGATCGTGTGTGGCGCGGGCAAGGTGCTGCATACGGCCCGCGGCACCGTGTACTCGTTCAGCCAGCGAGCTGAGCATGTGTGGGAGGGCGTATCAAGCGCGACCACACGTTCGCGTCCGATTATTAATACGCGCGACGAACCGCACGCGGACGCCGAGAAGTATCGCCGGCTGCACGTGATTGTCGGCGATTCCAACTGCAGCGAAACCACCACGTTGCTCAAGGTTGCCTCGTGCGATTTGGTGCTGCGGATGATCGAATCCGGCGTGCGGTTTCCGAACCTGGCCGTGGAAAACCCGATCCGTGCGATCCGAGACATCGCCAAGGACCTCACTGGTACGCTTCCGATTCGGCTCGCCGACGGGCGCACGATGACGTCCCTGGCGATTCAGCGCGAGTACTACGAGCGCGCCGTACAGTTCTGCGCCGTTCAAGAAGTCGATCCGGAGCATCGCACCGCGCTCGAGTTGTGGGGGCGCGCGTTGGAGGCGATTGAGTCCGGCGATCATCGGTCGATCAGCCGAAGCATCGATTGGGCGATCAAGAAGAGCCTGATCGATCGTTACGTGGAGCGGGACGGCCTCGAACTCAGCGATCCACGGATCGCGCAGATCGACCTCGCGTTTCATGACGTCAAGCGTGGCCGTGGACTGTGCCGAGTGCTGGAATCGCGCGGTGTGGTCGATCGGGTGACCACCGACGAGCAGGTCGACTTCGCGCTGGACAATCCGCCTCAGACCACCCGGGCACGGCTACGCGGTGAGTTCGTGCGGGTGGCACAAGAATTACGACGCGATTTCACCGTTGATTGGGTGCATCTGAAGGTCAACGACCAGACCGCTCGGACGATCCTGTGCCGTGATCCGTTCAAGAGCGTGGACGACCGCGTGGAGCGACTCATCGAAACGATGCGCACCCAAAGCCCCCGTCCCCTCTAGCCCGCACCACTCTCGGTCGCGACCGGGTGTGCAGCCAGGCCAGGTACGGGCGCGTTGCGGACGTCGCTGGTCGATGAACGTGGGTGAACTCGCGTGCCGAGCGGCGTACGACTCAGGGCAGCAGTCTGGCGGCGTGCCGACCGGCGGCCGCATTGACGAGGAAGTACGCGTAGTCCTCGTCGAGTCCTCGGCCCATCGTGGAAAGGCGTACCGGACAGGCCCGTAACGCCTCATCCAGCCCGGCTGCGTCGACACTGGTGATCGCCGCGCGCTCAGGCGCCGACGTCAAGTCCCGACGTACCGCGCGGTCCAACTCCTCGGGGAGTCGGTCCGGCAGGGGTACGTCGAGGGGAACCAAGCCGACCTTGAAGAATGCCGTCGTCGCGTGGTGTGAAACGCCCACATGTCTGCCGCGCGGGTCGGCGTCCGAGATACGTAGCGCAGCGACTGGTCGTCCGCCGACCGCGTACGCGGCGTTGACGGCCTCTCCGGCGGCGACGCCAGAGAAACCCCACGGTGTACCCGTGCCTAGATTTCCCGGGCCTTGCGCCACGATCACGATGTCCGCGCCGAGCACCACTCGCGCGGCGATCAGGCCGCTGTGCACGGTGACCGCCTCCAGATCCCCACCAACTGCCTGTCCTACGGTGATAGTCCCCGTCAGTCGGTCCGACAGGTCCGCGACCGAGCGTGAGAACCAGGCCGGCAGTGCGCCACCATCGCTCCAGATATAAGCGACCTTTGCCGAGGGGCGATCGGCGTGGATCCCCGCAAGGATGGCGGGGACGGCCGAATGCAGGTCGGCTACTACCACCGGCATTCCGTCAACCGAGTCACAGGACGCGATCGCTTCGTGATGCGGCGAATCCTGCTCGTCCACTCCCAGCACCGTCGCCTGTAGCGGGCTGTAGCGCATCTTGACCAGGTGCCCGGCGCCGTCGCGGTCCGCAGGGAGGCGGGTGAGGTTCGCGATCACGATGGCGTATCCGCCGGTGCCCAGACCTAGGTCCAAGGCAGTGGTGTTGACCAGCAGTTCGTCGCCGACGTCTGGAGTCCCGACGAGGGCCGGATAAGCGAGCGCGCGTACGGAGGTATCGTCCTCACCGAAACGGCCGCGCACCCGCACGTCGAGTTCGATCGCGCCACGCCAGGATTTACCGATCCCCGTCACCCTCGCGCTTCGCCAACGGATCAAGGACGCCCCGGCATTCTCGCTGCTCATGCGATCACGATATCGGTTGTGCCTTCCTGTTCCCCGTGTTCGCACGGGCTAGGGTGAGGCCGTGTCTAGCGCGAAGAACGAGCGGTTGCTCAATCTCCTGATCTGCCTGACCTCCACGCGTCAGTTCCTCAGCGCTGACCGGATCCGGCGGGCTGTCGTGACGTACAACCAGGACGACTCGCCGAAGGGGCGACAAGCCTTCGAGCGGATGTTTGAGCGCGATAAAGAGGAGTTGCGCGAACTTGGCGTCGTGATCGAGACCGGTAGCCATCCCTTCGGCGACGGTTCCCTGGGTTACCGGATCGCGGGTCGCGACTCATTCCTGCCCGACCTGGCCCTCACTCCCGCAGAGTCCACCGTGCTTGCCATCGCGACCGACTGGTGGCGAAGCGCGCAGTTCGCCTCGGAAACGCAAGGCGCAGTGCGCAAGCTCAAAGCGGGCGGCGTGAAGGTGGATGAGACCGTCAACGGGTGGGATCCGCAACTACGTGGGTCCGATCCGGCGTTCGACACGCTGTTGCTCGCCGCCACTGCGCAGCAAGAGGTCGAGTTCGATTACCGCGCACGCACCTCCGATCCGCCGGTCTCACGACGCCGCCTGCAACCCTGGGGACTGGTGTCTTGGAAAGCTCGCTGGTACCTGGTCGGGCATGACCTCAACCGCGACGACACGCGCGTATTCCGGCTCTCTCGTATCCTCAGCGATGTAGTCATCACCAGTGACCCCGGTGCTTTTGAGCGCGAGGACCGAGACTTGCGCGCGATCGTCGGTGACGCCGGGTTCGCGCAACCACTACGAGCGGTGATCCGGCTGCACGACACGGCCGCGCCCGGTCTGCGGCGAATGACCGCCGGAGTTGAGCAGCCCGAGCACACTGGCGACATCGCGATTCGGGCACGCGATGCTGCGGCGTTGGCCAGCATCGTCGCACCGTACGGCGCGACGGTCGAAGTCCTCGAGCCGCCGGAAGCGCGGGCGGCCACGATCGCCCGGCTACGTCAACTCGCCGTACTCGGCTCGGAAGGGGATCGTTGATGGGTGGCGTGGGGAATCAGCGCGCACAACTGCACCGGATGAGTCTGCTCGTGCCGTTCCTGTTGAGCAATCCGGGCAGCACCGTGTCTGACCTGGCGTCCGAGTTCGACACCACCGCCGCGCAGATCAAGAAGGATCTACTGGCCGTCTCGTTCTGCGGGCTACCTGGGCAGGGGATGGGTGACCTGATTGAGGTGGTGTACGACGGTGACCGCGTCTCGATTACCGAGAGCGCCGGGATGGATCGACCGCTGCAGCTCACTGCGGCTGAAGCCAGTTCGCTGGTCATCGCGCTGCGGGCAATGGCGCAGAGTCCCGGTTCGGTCGATCACGACACAGTGCTTGGCGCACTGGCGAAGCTCGAGGACGCCATCGGTGCCCGCGCAACATCGCCGGTAACCGTCGAGTCTTCTGCGGAGTCGCACGCGGCCACGCCGCTTCGTTCTGCGTTGGCAGATGACCGCGCCGTCCGAATCGAGTACTGGTCAGCCGCCCGGGATGAGCTCACCGATCGAGTCATCGATCCGATCCAGATCTTCCGCATCGACGGAGTGGATTACCTGCAGGCCTGGTGTCGGCGGGTCGACGAGCTACGCACCTTCCGCCTGGATCGCATTGGTGCGCTCGAGGTTCTCGACGAGCCTCGAGCGCACCACGACGCGCCGCCGCGGGACTTGTCCGAGGGGGTATACACGCCGAGCGCTGACGACCTGAACGTCGAATTACAGGTGAGCCGCGAAGGCCGGTGGGTGATCGAGTACTACGACGTCGGCGTGGTGCAGGAGGCTGCCGATGGTGGTGCTCGGATCGCGCTTCGACTCAGTAGCGACACGCTCGACCGATTGGTGTCGCAGCTTGGCCAAGACGGTTTGGCGGGCCTGGATGACCCAGAGGTGCGCGCAGCTGCCGAGCGAGTCGCCGCCCGCAGCGCGGCGGCCCTCGCGCGTTACGACGACGTCGTACTCGATTCGGCCACAACGGCACCCAACGCCTAGACTCGCACCCATGGTTCTGTGGATCTGCGTGGCGATCATCGTGGTAGCGCTCGGTGTGCTGCTGGTACTGCTGGTCGAGTTGCGGGCGAAGCAGCGTCGCTTAGTTACAGCGCTGGGCAGTATGCAACCCCAGGTCCACCAGGCTCACGAGATCGTCACCGCACTGCAGTCAGCATCGGCCGGCATGGAGCCTGGCACGCATCGCGCACCACAGAACGACCTCGTCGCGCCATCGCACACAGACTCGGCATAACGGGCACCCCGGGGCTACACTGAACTGTGTTGCCCGCGACGTAAGGATTTTTCATGAACCTCGGTCCCATGGAGATCGTGATCATCGCGATCGTCATCTTTGCTCTGTTCGGCTACAAGAAGCTCCCCGATGCGACCCGAGCCGTGGGCCGATCGCTGCGTATCTTCAAAGGTGAGATGAAGGGGATGAAGGACGAGGACGTCGCCACTAAGGCTGAAGCGCAGACCGTGCGCGCTCCGCTGGAGACTCCGCAGCCCCAGACTCCGGTAGTCACCCCACCGGCTGAAACGACCAAGCAGCCACACACGCCTCCCAGCACCACCGCATAGCGAGCGGACACTGTGGCGCTACGTCTTCCGACGCGCCGGTCCAAGTCCGCAAAGAGCCGAAAGTCCGCAGACGGCTCGATGCCGCTTGTCGAGCACCTGCGCGAACTTCGCTCCCGGCTGTTCAAAGCCCTCATTTTCGTCGCGCTCGGCGCGACTGTCACGTTTATCTGGTACGACAACGGTCTGCTTGAGTTCCTGAAGACGCCGTACTGCGCGCTGCCCGGTGAGATGCGATTCCCGAGCGACCGGTGCGAGTTGATCTTCCTCGATCCCGCAGGCGGTCTGCTGTTGCGCCTGAAGGTCGCCTTGATCGGCGGCATTATCCTGTCGGCGCCGTTCTGGCTGTATCAACTTTGGGCATTCATCACGCCTGGCTTGCACACCAACGAGCGGCGCTGGTCCAGCGCGTTTGTTGCCTCCTCATCGGTGCTGTTCATACTTGGCACCCTGTGCGCCTGGCTCACGCTCAACGCCGGATTGAAGATTCTGCTCACGCTCGCGGGCGATGGAGTTACGTCTGCGTTGACGGCGCCGGACTACATCAGTTTCGTCGCGATGGTGATCTTCGCGTTCGGCGTCAGTTTTGAAGTGCCGTTGCTGGTGGTGATGCTGAATCTGGTCGGCATCCTCAAATACGAGAGCCTGAAGAAGTCACGCCGGTGGCTGTACTTCCTGACGTTCGTTTTCGCCGCGCTGATCACGCCCACGCAGGACCCGTTCTCGATGCTGATGATGGCGATCCCGATGTCGTTGCTGTTCGAGGCCGCAATTCAGTTCGCCCGAATCAACGACAAACGTCGCGCGCGACGGGAGGAGTCGTTCAGCGATCTCGATGACGACGAGCCGTCTCCGCTGAACATGACGCCAGGGTCCGCCGAGGCGCCTTCGCCGGTGGAGGCTCCGGGCCCGGTCGAACCACCGAAGGCCGTCGACTAGCCGCGTACGGGCGGGCGGTGCGGGCCCTGAGTAGGCTCGTGCCTATGGAAAGCCCCGCCGCTGCATTCGCGCGTTCGGCGCATCGCAATCGATATCCGCATCTCGGCGAGTTTTCCGGGCTGCTGAACTTCGAGTTGGACGAGTTCCAGATGATGGCCTGCCAGTCGCTCGAAGACGGGCACGGAGTGCTGGTCTGCGCGCCGACCGGAGCCGGCAAGACCGCGGTCGGGGAGTTCGCCGTACATCTCGCCCTCGCCAAGGGGCTCGGATGTGCGTACACGGCACCGATCAAGGCACTTTCGAACCAGAAGTTCGCCGACCTGCGTCGTCGCTACGGTAATGACACGGTCGGGTTACTGACCGGCGATAACTCCATCAACCCGCAGGCGCCGATCCTGGTGATGACCACCGAGGTGCTGCGCAACATGCTGTACGTCGGCAACGACACGATCGATTCGCTCGGGTTCGTCGTGATGGACGAGGTGCATTATCTCGCTGATCGCTTTCGCGGAGCGGCCTGGGAAGAGATCATCATTCACCTTCCCGAACAGGTCCACGTGGCCGCGTTGTCGGCAACGGTCAGTAACGCCGAGGAGTTCGGTTCGTGGCTGCACGAGGTTCGCGGCAACACCGATATCGTCGTCGACGAGGAACGCCCGGTGCCGTTGTGGCAACACATGATGCTCGGGAATCGGATGTACGACCTGCTCGCGCAAAGTGGACGCAAGCGACTGGTCAATCCGCATCTGGACCGAGCTAGCAGGGAACAGGCGCAACGGGTCGGCTCCTGGTCGGGGCCGCGGGGGAAACGACGCGGCGGTGGCTGGAAGCCGCCGCGCCGGACCGACGTCGTACAACGGCTCGACCGCCAAGGCTTGCTGCCGGCGATCTACTTCATCTTCAGTCGAGTGGGATGTGACGCTGCACTCGATCATTGCCGACGCGGCGGCGTGCCGTTACTGGATGATCTCGAGCGCGCCGAGGTGCGCCGGACCGCGATGCGGCGCACAGCCGACCTCAGCGCCGCTGACCTCGACGTACTTGGGTACTGGGAATGGCTGGACGCACTCGAACTCGGCTACGCCGCTCACCACGCCGGCCTGATCCCGGCGTTCAAAGAGACCGTCGAGGAACTGTTCGTACGCGGACTGTGCCGAGTCGTCTTCGCGACCGAGACCCTCGCGTTGGGCATCAATATGCCCGCGCGCAGCGTGGTGCTTGAACGACTGGTGAAGTACAACGGCGAGAATCACGTGCGCCTCACCCCGGGGGAATACACCCAACTCACCGGACGGGCCGGACGCCGAGGGATCGACGTCGAAGGGCATGCGGTGACGTTGTGGAGTCCTGACGTGACACCGCTGGAGGTGGCGAACCTAGCGACGACGCGGACGTTCCCGCTGAAAAGCTCGTTCAAGCCCTCGTACAACATGGCCGTCAATCTTGTGGGGCAACTGGGCCGCAGCGATGCGAAGAAGTTGCTGGAGCGTTCGTTCGCGCAGTATCAAGCCGATCACGCCGCGGCAGGACTGGCGCAGCGTCGCGATACGGCGGCCCGCGACGCCCGTATCAAGCAAGCGGATGTCACCTGCGAGCTCGGTGACGTCGTCGAGTACGCGAACCTGCGCCTACAGATCACTGATCTCGAGCGCGGAAGCACGAAACAACGCACTGAGGCGAAACGGGCGCAGGTCGCTTCGTCAATCGGCAAGTTGCGCCGCGGCGACCTTATTACCGTGCCCAGCGGACGGCACCGCGGGGTCGCAGTGGTGCTCGAGGCGTACGGCGGGTCGAGTCCGCAGGTGCTCGCGTTGACCGAGACACGGTGGGCAGGGCGAATCGACGCATCGGCGTTCCACGCCGCAGTCGTCCCATTCGGACATATGAAAGTCAACAAGGCATTCAATTACCGTTCGGCACCCGCGCGCCGTGACCTCGCGACGAACCTTTCGCACGTGGCTCGAGACCTTCCGCAGCCGAAACCTGAGCGAGTGCGCGCAGCCGAGGCGGTCGAGATCGCCGAGTTGCGTGAGACCCTCAGGCTGCACCCGGTGCATCAATGTCCTGATCGAGAGCAACATGTCCGTGACCTGGAAACGGCGCGGGCGGCGTGGCGAGCCGGCGACAAGCTCGCGACTAAACTGAATCGGCGGACGGCATCATTGGGCCGCACGTTCGATCGGATCTGTCTGGTGTTGGCCGACCTGGGCTATCTGGGTGATGACGATGCAGTCACCGAGCCCGGCCGATTGCTGTCGAGGCTCTGGAGCGAGTCCGACCTGTTGATCGCGCAAGCGCTGCGTGCCGGCGCGTGGCACGACCTCACCGCTCCCGACCTGGCCGCCGTCGTGTCGGCGACGCTCTATGAACCGCGCGGCAATGACGCGTTCGACACGTCTCGAACACCCGTCGGCTCGAAACGCGTCCGCGCCGCTCTCGCCGCATTGCACAGTGAGTGGTCGTTGCTCGATGAGTTGGCATCGCGGACGGATGCGCCGCTGATCCGGCGTCCCGACCCCGGCTTCGCACTCGCCGCGTACCGCTGGGCAAGTGGCGATGCGCTGGCCGTCGTCCTATCGAACCTGGCGCGCGCCGGATTCGAGATTTCACCGGGCGACTTCGTGCGGTGGTGTCGGCAGGTGATCGACCTCCTGGAGCAACTGGCGCGCATCCAGTCGCCTCTTGCTGGCTCGGTCCCGTCGGTTGCAGCCCAGGCTGCTGCCGCGATGCGGCGCGGTGTGCTCGCTGATCCGATCAGCCCGATTCCCAGCGATGCCGAGGCCGCCGCCGCGACCGATGACCAGGCCGAGTTAGTGGACAAAGCTGAGCGGACGGGCGACCTCGATCAGCAACCCGATATGCCGTAAGAAGTTGCCGGGGTGGCACCGAAACCGATCCTCGATACCGTCCGTCGTACCCGTCGGTGGTGCGGTTCTAGGGGGCTATGCCGCACCACCAACTTACTTTTCGATAGCGGTATCCACGCGACGCGCACGTGTCCAGGTAGGCTTGCCTGGATGCGGCGTGCCCTCGTGGCCGCGACAGTCAACCGAAACGAACAGGGGTAGACGATGACCTATCCGCCGAACGGCGACGGAAACCCAGGCAATAACCCGTCCCAGAACCCGCAGACCGGCGGAACACCCTCACAGGACCCGTACGGTCAGCAGCAGTGGGGGCAACAGGGCGACCCGAACGCGCAACCCCAGTCGTACGGCGACCAGTACGGCCAGCAGCAGCCGCAGAACCCCGGTTACGAGCAGCAGTACGGTCAGCAGCCCGGTTACGATCAGGGCTATGGCCAGCAGCAGTACCCGCAGACTGGCGGCACACCGGCTGCGCCGACAACGGGCGGTTTCAGCGCGCCGGAGCAGCAGACTTCGGTTTACGGTCAGCAGCCCGGATACGGCCAGCAGCAGTACGGTCAGCAGCCGGGATACGACCAGGGCTATGGTCAGCAGCCCGGATACGAGCAGCAGCAGTACGGTCAGCAGCCGGGATACGACCAGGGCTATGGTCAGCAGCCCGGATACGGCCAGCAGCAGTACGGTCAGCAGCCGGGATACGACCAGGGCTATGGTCAGCAGCCCGGATACGGCCAGCAGCAGTACGGTCAGCAGCCGGGATATGACCAGGGCTATGGTCAGCAGCCCGGATACGGCCAACCCGGTGCCGCTCAGCCGTGGGACAACGCGCCGCCTAAGAAGTCGAATACCGGCTTGATCGCTGGCATCGTCGCCGCCGTCGTCATTGTGCTCGGTGGTGTCGGCACCTGGCTGGCGCTCGGACCGTTGGCGACCACCGTGCTGGACAAAGACCAGGTCGCCACCGATGTCGCGGCCCAGTTCCAGAACGAGTATGACCAGGAACTGACCGGCCTGTCGTGCAGCGACGATCTTGTGGTCGAGGACGGTGAGTCCTATTCCTGCACGGCGCAGGCAGACGGTGAGGACGCAACCATCACGATCACCATCAACGGTGACGATGGCGAGTACACCTGGGAGAAGACCGAGTAGCTGGCAGCCGCATTTCTCACGAAGTCCCGGGCAACCCACGTGGTTGCCCGGGACTTTCCTATGACGCTGATGCGCTGGCGGCCCGGGCAAGCGCCGCATTGACTCGTTCGATCGACGATGCGATGCCCCATTGGGCGACGAGATCATCCAGCAGTTCGGGATCGGCGACCTCCGTCGGCAACGCCGGGTCGACATCGATCTGCAAATCGCGGCGTACGGCCACGACGGTCCGGGCGACATCAAGGTAGTCGGAGGCGGCATTGAGATTCGATCGCTGCGCGGGCTTGATCGGGCCAGGCTCACCGGCGGCGGCCGCGGATCGCATCTCGTCGAGGTTCGCATAGTGATTCAGTAACGCGGCCGCGGTTTTCTCACCGATCCCGCGGACGCCGGGAAGACCATCTGAAGGGTCTCCGCGGAGGATCGCGAAGTCGACGTATTGACTCGGCAGTACGCCGTACTTCGCCATCAACGCCGCATCGTTCATCACCTCGAGATTGCCGAGACCGCGAGCGGTGTACAGCACGCGAACGCCGCGAGCATCGTCGATCACCTGGAAAAGGTCGCGATCGCCGGTCACGACGTCGTAGGGGCCGCCGGTCGCCGCGATCGTACCGATTACGTCGTCCGCTTCGGTGCCGTCGACACCGACTGAGCAGATGCCCAGTGCATCGATCACTTGCAGGATCGCTGGAACCTGAGGAACCAAATCTTCCGGTGTGTCCTCGGCGTTCGCCGTTTCGTCGGCGAGGCGGTGCAGTTTGTAACTGGGGATCGCATCGGTACGGAACGCCGGCCGCCAGTCGTTGTCCAGGCAGGCGACGAATCCGTTGGGCGAGTGCGTGTCGATCAGGCGAGCGATCATGTCCAAGAATCCGCGCACCGCATTGTTGGCTGTTCCATCGGGCGCAGTCATCGTCGCGGGCACCCCGTAGAACGCCCGGTAGTACAGGCTGGCCGAATCCAGCAGCATCGTCGTCATATCTAACAGCCTGTCACAGTCGCGCTTGTGGGATTCTGGATGTATGACGTCCACGGCAGAGTTTTCCCGACGGTTGTCCCGCGCCGCGCACCTGCTGCATGCGAGCGGACGCAACGCGCTGATCGCGTCGCCGGGCGCAGACCTGCGCTACCTGTGCGGCCATGACGTGCACCTGACCGAGCGCATCACCGCATTAGTTGTGCGTTCAGATGGCGACCCGGTGCTCGTCACGCCCACACTGGAGCGCCCGGGCGCGGAAAATAGCGGTGTTGCCGACATCGGCATTGACATCGTTGCGTGGGATGAGGCCCAGGATCCGTACGCAGTGATTGCCGGCCTTCTCGGTGGCAACAAGGTGAGCGTCAGCGATCGGATGTGGGCGCAGCATGTGTTCGGTCTGCACGAGGCCGGGTCAGTCTCGGCCGACAGCGCGGCGAATCTGATGGCCCAGTTGCGGATGTCTAAGTCCGCTGAGGAGATTGAGTCCCTACGTGCGGCCGCGGCCGCCATCGATTCGGTGCATGTCCAGCTCGAACAGTGGCTGCGGGTGGGACGTAGCGAGGCCGCGGTTGCTGCCGACATTTCTCGGGCAATTATCGATGCTGGTCACGCCTCGGTCGACTTTGTGATCGTGGGGTCTGGACCGAACGGCGCGAGCCCGCACCACGATGCGAGCGACCGTGTGATCGAGGCGGGGGACCCGGTGGTGGTTGACATTGGTGGCACGATGCCCGATGGGTATTGCTCGGATTCAACCCGCACGTATGTCGTGGGTGGTGAACCGACGAGCGAATTCGTCGCGATGTACGACGTGCTTCGGCACGCGCAGCAGGCGGCTACGTCGTCAGTTCGCGCCGGGGTGAGCGCCGAGTCGATCGATCGTGCCGCACGCGAGGTGATCACTGAAGCCGGTTACGGCGAGCAGTTCATCCATCGAACGGGACATGGTATCGGCCTGGAGTCGCACGAGCCGCCGTACATCGTGGAGGGCAATACGCTGCAACTCGAAATTGGGATGGCCTTTAGCGTCGAGCCCGGGATCTATCTTGATGGGCAATACGGCGCCCGGATCGAGGACATCGTCGTGGCGACTGAGGACGGCGTTGACAACCTCGCAGTGGCCCCGCGCGAACTGCGTGTGATCGGCGGATAAGCGGTGCGCAGACTGTGGGTATCGCTGCTCGTCGCAGCGGGAGCCGGTTCGCTGCTGGCCTTGGCATTCCCGCCAAACGACCTGACGCGGATCCTGGCGATATTTACTCCCGCGCTGTACGCGCTCGCCGTGGAGCATCGTCGGTGGGCGTCCGCCGCCTTGGTCACCTTCGTCGGGCACCTGGTGTTCTACATCTTCCACGTCAAGTTCGCCGGGGAGTTTCTCGGTCCGTTGCCGTGGTTCGCGTTAGCCGTCTGGCAAGCCTCCTATTTTCTGCTGCTCGGTCCGGCGCTGGTGGTCGTTCGCCGGTTGCGCTGGTGGCCGATCTGGGCTGCGGCGTGCTGGGTCGCGATTGAAGCACTGCAAGGACGGTGGCCGTTCGGCGGGTTTCCCTGGGGAAAGCTGGCCTTCAGCCAGGACGCCGGCCCGTTCACCCCCTTCGTCGCCTACGGCGGAACGCCGCTACTGTCGTTCGTGGTCGCGCTGTGTGGCTTCGGCTTGGCGGCCGCGTGGTTCGCATATCGTGACCGCCCGCGGGACGCCCTGCGGCCGTGGCGGGCGAGCGTCGTCCGCCTCGGCTGTGCGGCGCTGATCCCGATCGTGGGGCTCGGCGGCTGGCTCACCATTCCGGACGGCTCGGACGAGGACACGCCACACGCGACCGTGGCAGTGATCCAGGGCAATGTGCCCCGGGAGGGGTTGGACTTCAACGAGCAGCGGCGCGCCGTACTCGACAATCACGTCAACCAGACGTTGGCGTTAGCGGAGGCCGTACAGGCGGGGCAACAACCGCAGCCGTCGTTCGTGCTGTGGCCGGAGAATTCCAGCGACATCGATCCGTATCGCAATGAGGATGCAGCGGCGTTGATTCAGCAGGCCGCCGATGCGGTCAACGCGCCAATCCTGGTCGGCGCCGTCGTGAGCGGTCCGGGTGAATATGTGAGCAACATGGCGATCTTGTGGCTGCCACAAGATGGGCCAGACGCAACCTACACGAAGCGGCACCCGGTCCCGTTCGCCGAGTACATGCCGATCCGTGGGTTCCTGGAAATCTTCACCGATCTCGTCGACATGCTTCAAGTCGAGTTCTATGCCGGAGAAGAAGTCGGAGTCATCAACGTTCCGGGCGCCGAGCCGATCGCGGTGGGCGACGTGATCTGTTTCGAGGTGGCGTACGACGGCTTGGTCGCCGACGTAGTAGACGGCGGCGCTCAGATCATCACCGTGCAGACAAATAACGCGACGTTCGGACACACCAACGAGCCGCACCAGCAGTTGGCGATGAGTCGGATTAGGGCGGTCGAGTACGGACGGACGGTGCTGTCGGCATCTACTAGTGGCGTGAGCGCGATCATCGCCCCGGACGGCGAAATCTGGCAGGACACCGGGCTGTTCGAGCCAGCGATCCTCGTCGCCTCGGTGCCGTTGCGGGAGGGCACGACGGTGGCTGCGGCGCTGCGGTGGTGGCCGGAGTTAGTGATCACGATCGCGGCCCTCGCCGCGTTCGGATGGGGTATTGTTCAGCCCCGGCGTCGCGCGGCCGCGCAGCGCCGCTCGGGCGAATCAGACAAGGTGGGAAGCCCAACGCTCGTGGGCTAATCGCTGGGAACCTGATTCTGGAGTGCTGCGTCACACCTGGGGCCAAGATCGGCCGCGACGGGAACAACGTGCCCCGGTAGCACGTTGGCTATGAAGATACGGTTGGATTACTGGGGGAGGACCCGCTATGGCAGAGCGCACTCTACGAGGAAGCCGCCTGGGGAGCATCAGTTACGAGACTGATCGAAACTTCGAGCCGGTCGCCCGAGTCATGGCGCGATACGAATGCGCCCAGTCGCACGTGACGTCCGTACCGTTCGCGGATGATGCAGAAACCCCGCTCGTGTGGGAATGCCGCTATTGCGGCGCCGAGTCGAAGCTGATCGGCGGAGCGGACCCGGAGCCGAAGAAGGTCAAGCCGCCGCGCACGCACTGGGACATGCTCCTGGAGCGACGTACGATCGAAGACCTTGAGGAGGTGCTCGCTGAACGCCTCGACGTCCTCAGCGAACGGCGCGGTGAGAAGCAGTCATCCCGCTAGAACCTGACAAAAACTGGACCCCATGACCTTGGTCATGGGGTCCAGTTTTAGTTGTGGTCCGCACGGCATGCGCTACTTTGCTTGAACGCATCACGGCGCGGACAGACGAGCCCGCTACGTCAGCGGGAGCACCGCCTGGGTGTGCGGGTCGGCACCGAGGTCGCCGTCTCGCCAATGACGCCTACACAGCACCTGGTAGCGAACTGATCGCGCGGTCGAGGAGACGGTGTCGGCGACCATGACCTGGCTGCCTTCCTTGACGAGCGTGCCGTCGAGCACCCGGCCGTTGTAGCGCCCGGAACGACCGCACCAGCACAGGACTTCGACTTGCATGGGGGTTACGGCGTCCGCGAGCTCGAAGAGGCGTTTGGCGCCGGGGAACATCTGGCTGCGGAAGTCGGTAGCGAGCCCGAATGCGTACACATCGATATCGGCCGCATCGACGAGTTCTGCTAGCTGGTCGACCTGTGGCGTGGACAGGAACTGTGCTTCATCGACGATGATGTAGTCGACGGGTTCGCCCGCGCGCCAGCGGTCGCTGATCAGGCGCTGCAGATCGCGGGACGGGCTCACTTCGATGGCGTCATCGCTTAGCCCGACTCGGCTGGTGATCACTCCGGATCCAGAACGGTCTTGCTGGGTGAGCAGGAGCCCGTGCCGCCCTTGTCGACTGAAGTTGTGGTTTATCTGTAGCGCCAGGGTCGACTTGCCGCAGTCCATCGGACCGTAGAAGAACTTGAGTTCTGCCGACGTGGGGGTGAGTCGACGGGTGACGGGACTCGGGACGTGGGACAGAGCAGATCGCGGCGAAGTCATCGTCGAGCAACTTTACCGGGGGGGCATCACATCGACTTAGGGCAAGTCGTCCGGAACGACGCCGCCTGGATATGCGGCCGTGGTGGGGTAGCGCACGGGGCGCGTCTCATCGACGAAGTGCGGTACGTCGAGCTCGGAAGCGCGCAGCGGTGCGAGCAACCTCGTTTGGGCCGCCGAAATCCGATTACGTGCGCGGATGGCGTCACCGCGCCGTTCGAGTGACAGATCGGATAGGTCAACAGGCTCGCCGAAGCGCACTCTGAGCTTCGGACGACGCCACACCGACGACAGCGTGGAGCCGAGCATGGCCCGACTGTCTTCGTACTTGGTCACCTCATGCGCACCCCATTGCGCGATAGGGATGACCGGAACCTTGTGTTGCAAGGCGATACGTGCCAGCCCCGTCTTGCCCCGTTCTGGCCACAGCCCTGGATCAAGCGACACGCGCCCCTCCTGATAGATACAGAGGTGCGCGCCGTGGCGTAGCGCAATATCGACCAACTGCATAGATCGTGCTGCGTCGGTTTTCCCGCGTTCCACCCGCAGGCTGCCGGAGCGTTCGAGCAGTTTGCCGACGACCGGCGCCGTCATGATCCCGCCGGTGACCAAGAACCGCGGGTTGAGCCCGACACGCGACATCGCCACAGCGATCACGAAGGTATCGAAGTTGCCGATGTGGTTGGGCGCGAGCAACAACGGCCCCCGCAGTAGCTCTGGCGAAATGTCACCGGTGATGCGCAAATTGCCGAAGATCGACAGCGCCGCTTGCCCGTGCTTCGTGGCGGTGCGCCAGAACCACCAGGTGGGTTCGGCAGCGCTGCGGCGCTGACGGAGGAACCAGTCGGGTGCATCCGAAGAGTTCATGAATGCCACTGACCCCGGTCCTGCAGAATTGCCTTGAGGACGTCGGGCTTGTCGGTGATGATTCCATCGACACCGAGGTCGAGCAGTGAGCGCATATCGTCCGGGTCGTCCACCGTCCATACGTGAACTTTCTTGCCGAGCTGATGCGCGGATTCGACGAATCGACGGTCCACGACGCGGCGTCCGGTGTACGACATCGGCACCTGCGCGGCTTGACCACCAAACCGCAGGACGCTCAACGAACTACGCACGAAGGATGCTGCCCGCAACCGCGCGACCTCGCGTTGGCCCATGGACGTAGCTACCTGACCGCGGGAGAGGGTACGCATTCGGCGCAGGCGTGCGTCGGAGAACGACGCGAGGCACACGCGGTCGGCGACAGAACGACCACCGGCTTGGACGAGCTGGATCAGCGGAACGACGACGTCGCTGACCTTGGCGTCAATGTTGAAGTACAGGTCGGGGAACTCCTCGAGCAGTTCCTCCAGCAGCGGTATCCGTGCGGTGCCGCCGATACGGGCCTTGGAAATCTCGGACCAGTTGAGATCACGGATCCGTCCGGTACGGTCCGTTGTGCGGTCTAGGGACGGATCGTGGACGGCGACGACTTTGCCGTCCTTGCTGAGATGTACGTCCGTCTCGATGTAGCGATACCCGATATCGACGCAGCGCTGAACGGCCTCGAATGAATTCTCGATACCGTCCCAGGCTCCGCCGCGGTGCGCAAACGCAACAGGGCTTTCTGCGCCGAGATAGTCGCTCATCTGACCTCCGAGTCGAGATGCGGTACGCCACCACGCTAGCGGATCTGTGCGGCGCGTGAGGTGAACGGCTCACCGGACGGGGATCCTCACCGCGATGCCGCTCGTGCGGTTACGCTGAGCGCCGTGCCCGAAACCGCCCGCTGCACCTGGTGCAGCCGCAAAATCATCGATGAGCAGCCTACGGGGCGTCGCAAGCAGTACTGCTCGCACGCATGCCGCCAACGCGCGTACGAGCGTCGACGACTGATGAGCGGCACCGGCGTGCTGCAACTGGACGAGGACTCGGTCGTCGTACGCCGTGCCGAGTTGGAGAGCCTGCAAGATCGGCTGTATGTGCTGCGTAGCGCGGTAGAGGTCTTGCAGGCCGCCGTGGAGGACGGTGCGAATGGCACCGAGATGGCTAGTGTGGCGCGCGAGGTCGTCGCGGCCACCGGAGATCTCGACCGTCTCTGGATCAGCCCGTGATCGTGCTCAGCTCACCTGCGGGGGCGGCGGCACGAAGGGTGAGGACGGCGATCTCCGGCGGCGCGCCGATGCGGAACGGTGGTCCCCAGAAGCCGGTACCACGGCTGACGTAAATCTGCATGCGTTCGTTGACGGCGTGGAGGCCGTGCACATACTTCTGATCGGCGCGCACGATGTGGTGGAACGGCCACATCTGACCGCCATGTGTGTGACCGGCGAGCTGCAGGTCGACCTTGTGTGCTGCCGCATCGGCGGACTGTTTAGGTCGGTGCGCAAGGAGCAGCACTGGAAGGTCCGGGTCGACCCCGGATAGCGCGTCCGAGAGCCGCGGGCCATGCCCGTCAATACCAGCCGATGCACCAGTGGGGTCGTCGATACCCGCGATAATCAGTCGCCCCTCGCCGCGTTGGTAGACCTCGTGCGTGTTGTGCAGGAATCGCCATCCGAACTCGGTCATCTGTTTGCCCCAGTAGACCGCATCGCTGAAGTATTCGTGATTCCCGGTGATGAAGTACTTGTGCTCGGCCCGCACGTCAGCCAGTTGTGCGGCGGCGGGCAAACGCAACGTGGGATCGCCGTCGGCTAGATCGCCTGTGTGGCAATAGATATCGGCCTTGATCCCGTTGATCTGGCGGACCCGCGCGGCCATCCATCGCGCGCCAAGAATTCGCGACAGGTGCGTATCTGTCACTTGTACGATTCGTAGGCCGTCGAGATCGCGATGAAGGCGGGGGATATGTATGTCGGTTTCGCGAATCGGCGTCCGCGCCAGTGCTCGCCAGGACCCGTACGCCAGCACGAGTGCAGTCCACATGACCACGGCTAGGCTGGCAATCCGACCACGGTCATCGACGTCGGTAGCCCATAACGCAAGCCGAAGAAATTCGCCGATGAGGGTCCACACGAACAGTTGGAACATGACGCCGAGCCACGTCACGCCTATCGCGCCGGGGAGATCCCGTTTCAGCAGTTGGCCGCACAGCAGCAGCAGAACCATAATGGCTGCGGCGACCACGCCAGTGAGGACCGCACCGCCGATTGACATAATGTCTGCCGAGGTGAGCAGCCGCCAGGCGGGGTACACGTGTAGTAGCAGCGCGATGCACGAAATCACCGCCAGTACGACCAGCCCGCGTACTCCGGGCGGTCCGTGGCTCGACTGGCGTTGGGCATCATTCGGGGTGCCTGACCGATGCGATCCGCCAGCCTCGGACGCCGTCGGTCCGGGTGCACCCACGACTGGGTTCGTTGCGGGCTTGTCGCGACGAGGATGCGGTTCCGTTGGCGAATGTGCGGTGCTCATGCGCCACACCGACGCGGGGTCATCGTAAGGCCGGACAGATTCAAGTTCGTGCTCCCATTCGAGATGCGGTTACTCTCGGTAGAAACGTCACTGTGACGTTTCTACCGAGAGTAACCGGACGCGGGGCAGACAAACTCGATGACGGCCTGCCGCTGCATCTAGCCATTTTCCCGCGATTCCAACCGGTTCGCCACGGAGATGTTCTCGTCGCCGAGTCGGTCGTTGTACGCGGCGTAGGTTTGAGGTCCGGCGCGGGCTGCTCGGTGCAAAGTTCAGCCTGGGCGCGACGTTAAATGTCGAGTCGGCACTGCGTGGATCTCGAGTCGAGCCGGGCCGTCGGCGCAGATCGGACGCACATCGATACGGGTGGCCGCCAGACAGGCTGGCGCGCGCCGCAGTTCGCAGCATACTTCATACGCCGATAATCGACATTATGTCATTCGGAGTACGGCGAATCGCATCGGATGCGAATTGGCAGGTACTCGATGGTCGCTCGCGTCAATGGCTCGACGGGACGATCCAAGGCACCGCCGACCCGACCCATGAGGCGGTCCTGCTGAGGTTCGCCACCTGGCACCACCTGCGAAGGATGCGCACCCTGACCGCGTCCGGCCGGCTGCGCCCCGGCTACATCGAAACCGCACGGCAGAGCATCACCGTCGCTCACCAGTTCCTGCAGTTCCTCACCGACCGTGGACGAGAGCTACACTCCGCACAACAGAGCGACATCGATAACTGGCTCGCCGAAGGACCAACCGCCCGAAGCACCGACCGCACGTTTGGGCGATGGGCGATGCGCACATGCCGAGGCTCGACTTTCCATATCGCAAGACACGCATGACGCCCGTACTCGATCAGCCCCAGCGGCTGAGCCTACTGCGCGAGCTCATCGAACCCGATACTGACCGCCCTCTACGGTTTCTAGCAGCCGGCCTACTGCTGCTCCTCTACGCGCAACCGATCAACCGGATCGCCGCGCTACGCATCGACCAACTCAGCTGTGACGATTGCGGCGTGACGATCCACCTTCGACCAGCAAACCCGTGCCCGTCCCCGAACCGTCCGCAGCAATACTGATGGCGCAACGCGACAACCGCACCAACATGAACACCGCGACCAACGCCGGCTCGGCCTGGCTGTTTCCCGGGATGCGCGCTGGCCAGCACCTGCACCCCAGCTACCTGCACACGAAACTGCGCGACAGCGGGATTCACCTGCTCGGCGCACGCAACGCCACGCTGCGCAGCCTCGTACTCCTGATGCCACCGGCCATCGCCGCCGAAGCACTCGGATACAGGCCCATCATTGCCGAGAAACACGCCAGGTGCTCGACGAAATCTTGCGGTTCGAACTAGTCCACCACGGCACGCGCATCTGGCGATTTGCATTGCTTGCAACCCGCACATTCGGCTACACCGACCTCGCGCGTGACCTTAAAATCAGGCTCAAGCATCCGCTGGAATCTTGGCGGGCGAACGACCACCTGATCAATCAGCTCCTCCCAGAGGGCTAGCCGAGACTGCAACGATCCTCATCACGATTGAAAACCAACTGACAAGTCATCGGCCGAGACAGCAGCCAACCCGACTGCTCGCGCGACGCCTTGAATTAGTTCGATGACAGCGTTCATGTCCGCAACTCCTTGATCCGGCTGCGCCTTTCGATAGAGGGCCATGATCTCGGCATCCCCACCAAAGAGCACCGGGATCTCGTTCAAGCAACGCGCAAGCTCGGGCCCATTCTTGTGCCGCGCGATTCTCCGCGCCAGGTCCAATCGCGCGTCCGCGAGGCGATCACGTCGGGCACTCCGTAACTGCCACGATCCGAGGGCCCAGGAAACCGCTCCACCGGACAGCGCACCAAGCAGGATCGTTACGAGTTCACTCACGAAGACCCCTTACCTTGTAAGTCGATCCAGTTAACTTGATCGCCGGTTCGGCTTCGCGTCCGGGTAACCCCGCCGAGATCGCCTCACCGAGTAGAACATGGGACTGACAACCGGACACCTACCAGCTCGGCCTTCCGGTGCACATGTCCAGTTGCACCCGCTAATCGGTCGAATCCGCCGGTCCGAAATACGCAGCGTCACCAGTCAGCCCTGGCGAATCTCATCGGATGCGACCAGGTTCGCCTTCGACCACGACCTGACCCCGCCCGACGATAGGACGAAGTAGCCAGCGAAGGCCGACTCAGCCAGACAATGTCAGCATGGGTGTCCGCCGCTGCACGCGCACACGTTTACTGATCCCGTGGGAGATCAGCGCGAATGATCGCCGCCTCGGCGTATTCGTGCGCCTGATGCGTGACATCAATCGTGATGTTCTCAAAACCGGCCTCGGCTAGATACTGCTCGAACTGGCGACGGGTGAGCGCGCCGGCGATACAACCGGTCCATTCCTGCATATCCGCACGCACCTGCTCGGGCATATCCTCAGAGGCAATCACATCGCTGAAGGCGATCCGCCCGCCGGGCTTGAGCACACGGGCGGCCTCGCGCAGCACCAATCGCTTATCGGCGGCGAGGTTGATCACGCAGTTCGACAACGCAATGTCAATGCTGTCGTCGGGTAGTGGAATGTCTTCGAGGTACCCCTTGAGAAACTCCACGTTGGTGGCACCGGCAGCTAACGCGTTCGCCCGAGCAGCCTCGAGCATCTCGTCCGTCATGTCCAGCCCGTACACCTTGCCGGTCTTACCCACCCGGCGTGCGGAGATGAGCGCGTCTCCCCCGGCCCCCGAACCTAGATCCAGGACGACCTCGCCTTCTGCGAGCGCAGCGACCTGCGTCGGCACGCCACAACCCAACGAGCCACCGACCGCTTCGGGTAGGTCGTCCATGCCCTCGTACAGAGCCGCACCGAACACGCCCGCACGTTCGAGTTCGTCAACCGACGGTCCGCAGCACGACTGCCTTTGGGTGGCGGCTGCGGCATAGCGGTTGCGTACGGTCTCGCGGATATCGCTCATGACAGTAACTCCTTCAGCAGTTGGTGCACTCGCATCTTGATCTCATCGCGGATGGGACGCACCGCTTCAACGCCTAACCCTGCGGGGTCGGGTAACGCCCAGTCCAGATACCGCTTCCCGGGGAAGATCGGGCAGGCGTCTCCGCAGCCCATCGTGATCACCACGTCCGAGGCGCGGACGTGGTGCTCACTAAGCAGGGTGGGTGCTTGATAGGCGATATCAATCCCGACCTCGGCCATGGCTTCACGCGCCGCAGGATTGATCTCTTCGGCCGGCACAGATCCAGCAGAATAGACGTCGACGCGGCCGTTCGCGAAGTGACGCAGCCAGCCCGCGGCCATCTGGGAGCGCCCGGCGTTATGCACGCACACAAACAGCACAGCGGGATTCTTGCGTTGTGTACTGGTCATGATCGCCTCTCCGCAATCGCCAGTTCGCCCGCGGACTTCGCGAGCATGCGCTTGCGTAGCCACAGACTCACGTACACCAGCGCGACTAGCACCGGCACTTCAATCAATGGCCCCACTACCCCGGCGAGAGCTTGGCCACTAGCCGCGCCGAAGGTCGCGATCGCTACCGCGATGGCCAGTTCAAAGTTGTTGCCGGCCGCGGTGAAGGCGGTCGTGCTCGCGCGTTCGTATGACAGCCCCAAAGCGCGCGCAGCGGCGTACCCGACGGCCCACATCACCGCGAAGTAGACCAGCAGCGGGATCGCGATTCGCGCGACATCCGCTGGTCGACTGGTGATCTGCCGTCCTTGCAACGCGAACAGAATCACGATTGTGAACAGCAACCCGTACAGCGCCCATGGGGAGATCCGCGGTAAGAACGTGCCCTCGTACCACTCGCGGCCACGTCGACGCTCCAGGATCCGCCTGGATAGGTATCCCGCTAATAGCGGGATACCTAAGAACACCAGCACCGACTTGGCGATCTGCCACATCGACACATCCAGTTCGCTACCGGATAGACCGAGCCACCCCGGCAGAACAGTCAGGTAGAACCACCCCAGCACCGCGAACATCAGCACTTGGAAGATCGAGTTCAGCGCGATCAGGAAGGCGGCCGCGTCCCGATCGCCGCAGGCCATGTCGTTCCAGATCACCACCATCGCAATACACCGCGCCAGCCCAACGATGATCAGGCCGGTTCGGTACTCCGGTAGATCCGCCAAGAAGATCCACGCCAACGCAAACATCAGCGCTGGGCCGACGATCCAGTTCAGTACGAGGCTTAACCACAGCAGTTTGCCATCGCGCGCGACCGAACCCATTCGGTCATACCGCACCTTCGCCAACGGTGGATACATCATCACCAGCAGGCCCAGCGCGATCGGCAACGAAATGCCGTCTACCTGCACGGCCGACAAGACGTCCGACAGCCCGGGGATCCATCGGCCCGCCATCAGACCAATCAGCATCGCCGCACCGATCCACACCGGCAAGAATCGGTCAACGAACGACAACCGACGCGTCGGTTCAGCCCGCACGCCGTCCGGGCTCGTCGTCACGTCCGAGGTCATACGAGCGTCTCAGTCGTCAGCAGCCGCGACAGCGGCTCGATCGCACCCGGAATGCCCCAGTAGTACACCCACGTCCCGCGGCGTTCGCAGTCCACCAGACCCGCCTCACGCAGCACCTTCAAATGATGCGAGATCGTCGGCGCCTTCAGTTCGAACGCGCCGGTCAGGTCACAGACGCACACCTGCGCATCCGCGCTCGCAATCATGCTGAACAGCCGCAACCGAACCGGATCACCCAACGCCTTGAACGCTCGCGCCACCGCTTCGGACTGCTCGGCAGTCAACGGGCTCGTCGAAAGCGGCTGGCAACACGCATCAAGACTCTGATTCGTCATACATCTAATTAAACAGTCGTCGAATCAGATCCGCATGTGAACTGAGTACATTCGCGTCGCATGCCGCCAGTCGAGTACGCGTTGACGAGCGCGGCGTCGCTGGCCCTAGTAGTCAACGGGCCGGACCTGGATGCGCAGTTCAGCGGGCGCTGCGCGGTGCGACGTCTTTTGGTCCCGACGGATACCCATCGGCTGCCCGCACGCGTCGCGACCAGTCTCCGACGACAGACACGAAGGTGTCGAGACCGTCACCGTGTCCATTGACAATGCGTGCGCATCCTTGATCGGTGAGAACCTCAACGTCCTCTCGCGCGGCCCGACCAGCTGTGGTGAGCGCGCCATCGCGGAGCAAGCCCCGGGACTCTAACCGCTCCTGCGCTGCATCCAAGTCGGCATCGGACCACGCTCTCGTGCGCACATAGCTCCGCGGCGGAAGGCCCCAGTAAAGCTCAGTGAGAAGGCCGATCTCGGCAGCGTCGAAGCCAGCGATCGTCCACGGGTTCACGTGCACGTCACCGCGAAACTCCCGCAACTGATCAGTCAGCCACCACGCTTCACCCAACGGGTCATTCGGCCGATCTTGCGCTACTAATCCGGCATATAGCAAGTTTCCCGCCACCGGCAGACCGTCCGTTGCTCGGCGCAGCAATGCCACAATGTCGCCGAGCCCGTCCGGGCTCTCGCCGAGAACGCGACGCAATTGGTCCACCGCACCGGCCGTTCGAGCCGCACAAATGGTGTCCGCATCGGTCAGCGTCCACCCTTCGCTCACGGCCGGGACAACTGCGGCCGGATTGAACACTCCGAATGCCGCTGCTACCACCTCACCGGACACTTGACCCATCACCGAGCCGCGACTACAGAAGTACGCCGGCCCGTTCGGCAACTGCACGCCGCTACCATCCCCCGGGCTCGGGCCGAACCCAAGTGCCTGGTAGCGCTCGTGACACTCCGGCGCGAAATACACCTGCCCCGCAAATGGCTCAAGTGCTCGGGCGACTGCGCGGGCTGGCTGGTTGGTCATACGGTCTCTCCTCGGCGATGTGAACATGGCAGCGCGACACTCTAGCGTCTTTAACGCTCGCTCAGTATCGTAGGATGACCCTGCCATCATCGTCCAGATGAACGACTGAAATGCTGCGGCGCGCCGCAGGCTACTCCGCCCGCAAGCGCGACAGCGCGCACGCCTAGCGCTACTTGAGTCTGCTTGGACCGGCCCGGCGCCGACACAGGCCCGAAGATCCATCAGGCCGTCGATGGGCTACGTAGGAGACACGTCCTAGTGACCTTGCGTGGCGTCGCTGAATCGTTGCTGCGCTCGCACTGCGGCCGGGCTCAGGCCTCGCTCACGTTTGTAGGCGGCACTGAAGCCGAAGGGATTCGCGTACCCGACCGCAGCGGCGATGCCCGCGAGGGGGGTATCGCTTTCGATGAGCAAGTCAGTGGCGAGCTCCATGCGCAACTGGGTGAGGTAGCTTCGTGGCGGATCCCCGAGCACTCCAGCAAAACGCTCTGCGAATGTCGATCGCGACATTCGCGAAATCCGGGCAAGAGTGTCGAGCGTCCACGGGGCACTGGGTTGCGCGTGCATTGCTTCTAAGGCCACGCCTATCTGAGGATCTGCGAGTGCGAGATTCCAGGCTGGCCCGGTCTCGGTATCGGCTAGGTAGTGGCGAATGGCCGCGGTCATGAGCAAGTCGAGCCAGCGGTCGAGTACCGGCTGTCGACCGCTCGACGAGTGGCGCCCCGTCGAAGCCCCCAAAGCCGCCTCGAGAATTGCAACAAAGTGCGGCGTACCTGGCAGATCGACCGCAACAATGCGGGGCAAGCCACTGAGCACACGCTGCCCAATACCCGCACCTACCAGGTAGTTTCCCGAAATGACTGTGGTGTGCGCGTCGCCGTTCACCGATTCTTCGATGAGACACTCGACGTCGTCGCGAGGCATCGGGAGCGGTGTCCCATCCGAGCGAACCACACCCGTGTCGGTGATGTACAATCGCAAGGCGCTTTCCGGGCGGTCGCGCAGTTCGTAGGGTTCGAGCTCAGTGACGAGATGCACCACTCCAGCCTCGATTCGATGCTGCTCACCGTCGGCAAAAGTGAGATAGCCCGATTTGTTGACGAACACGATGATCGTGAGCGGCGAACGCTCGTCGATGTGCAGGCCGAAGGGGCGACGTAGCACTGATCGATGCAGCACACCGTCCCGCGAACGAATCCCCGCAAGGGCCTGAGCGAGCAGATCCATGCCTCGAGTATGTCACGGACGCTCACGCATGAGAATCAGATGTTGGCGCATTGTTCGTCCGAAATCTCTGCCTCACTATGGAGTCATGAGCAATCAACACGTCGCACTTACCACATCACTCACAACTCACTTCGAGACTCCGCGAGCCAGTTTTCGCCCTCCTCGCCTGAGCGGCACAAGGCTTACCATCGTCGGGGCTAGCCGAGGTACCGGCGCGCTCGCCGCGTCGCTTGCGTGCGAGGCCGGCGCAACCGTTGTGGCAGTTTCACGCTCCGCCCGGTCCGCCGCAGGCCAGCTCGCGCCTCAACGTGACCGGGGTGACGGCAGCCTCACCCACTTCGCTGCCGACGCCACCGACAGCGAGGCATTGCGCCCGGCTCTTGTGGGAGCAACGGCCGTGCTCGTGACCGTCGGCGCGCCCGGCAGGGATCGCGGCCGAGTGCGCGAGCGCGTTACCGCTGCCACGATTGCCGCGATGCGCGACTCAGGCACGCAGCGCCTGATCGTGCAATCCTCGCTTGGCATTGGGGAGACTGCCTTCCGCCTCACTCCAGCCATGCGCTACCTGGTGTTTCCATTCGTGCTTCGCGCGGCCATCGCCGATCATCGAGTTCAAGAGGCCATCGTGCGCTCAAGTGGGCTCGAGTGGACGATCCTCAGGCCTGGCAAGCTGACCGAGGGCAGACCTGGGCCTCCGCTCGCTCTTCCTGATGCGAGTGACGTACCGATACGCGGGCAGGTTGCGCGCATCGATCTCGCGACGTGGGCCCTTTCCGCGCTTAGCGATGCAACAACGATCGGACACGCCTTCCAGGTGGTGACGGCGCGATGAGCACGGCACGGGTTGCGCGCAGTACCGGTGCCATCGCGGTCGTGCTTGGCGGCGCCATCTTCGGGTTCTTCTACGCCTGGGTGTGCTCAACTCTGTGGGGGCTCGATCAGGTGCACCCGGCTGTGGCGATCGAGGCGATGAATGGCATGAATGCTTCGGTACAGAATGCCCTGTTCTTTCCCGCCTTCTTTCTCACCCCGGTTGCCTTCGCGCTTGCGGCGGTGCTCGCGCTCATGGCGAAACGCCGGGTCGCCGCGTTGCTCTTTGGTGGCGGCGCCCTATTGCTGCTTCTCGGCGTGATCGTCGTCACCGGCACCCAGAACGTGCCCTTGAACAACTGGCTCGCGGAGGTAGGGCCGCCGGTCGAAGCTTCCGCCGGCGGCCTGGAGCCAGAGGAAGATGGCAGCATAGGAGGCGAGAACAGTGGCGCTGGCGGATCAGGCACGATCGAGCCCGAGGCCGCATCTGCGGCGGCGATCTGGGAGCGCTATTCAGGATCGTGGCAAGCGTGGAATGCGGTGCGTGCCGTCTCAGGTGGCCTGGCGCTCACCCTCGGTGCAGTAGCCCTTCTCTTGCTAGGCTCGCGCGGCGCTCGCGACACCGATCTGGGGCAAAGCGGTTAGGAGCCGTCGGCGCAAAACTCCTGGGTCTCGTGCGGGAGCATGCATATCTTTGCGCGCCGCTTTCGGCGCTTGGGAATGTGGTCGCCTCCCCATTCATCGCAAGCTCAGCCACGCGTAGCCGGTCGAAATGCAGGGCCGCTGACGCATCTCAATCTCGGGAAGCGCGACCTAGTTCGCCATGAAATCGATGATGTCGCCAGCGACATCGAGCCCGGTCGCCGACCACAAGCGCGCGATTGTCGCGCCCCTTGCTTTCTTTCACAAATCGGTGCGCGAGCAGGTCCTGCGGTGCAGAGTGCAGGCCTCGGCCACCTTGATTTCGGGGCGGAGGGCACCCGGGTGCCCTCGAGCAGTTTGACTACCATGCCGAGTGCGACATTCCGGGTCCCGGAGCTAGCTCGACCCGGCGCTTTCAACGGCAGGATCGCCATCCGAGTCGCACGCTGCCGACGGCGTGATGTCCATCAGGCCGACGATCCCGGCCGGCCGGCACAGGCCGCTAAGTGTGGTGTTGATGACGAGGTCCGCTATCTCCGTCGGTCGAAAGGACTCCGGCGAGACTGTCCACTGCAGGGTAACTCCACGCAGAGTTCCTTGGATCAAGACCGATGCGTGCACCGGATCGATGTGCGGATAGATCGTTCCGTCGTCCTGTGCTTCGATGATCCATCGTCGTAGGCGCCGACGGAACGATTCATCGTGGCGGGCAATCGTGTTCTTGATTTCCGGGGTCGCGGTCAGCGCCTCAGTCGACAGCACCGATAGCACGCGTGCGGCCAGAGGATGCGCTTCTGAACGCATCATGTAGGAGCGCAACTCGAGCACGAGCGCCGTCAGTCCATGAACCTGGTCTCTGCGCACCGGCGCCAACGCATGCTCCCAACTGCGCGCGACGTGCTCGACCAATTGCTCGACCAGTTCCGTCTTGGATCCGAAGTGGTAGTCGGCAAGTCCACGGCTGTATCCCGCGTGCTCGCCAATTCGCGCCAACGTGGCGTACGCGAGGCCTCCTTCCGCGATCAGTTCTATCGCCGAGGTGATCATGCGTTGACGCGCAATCTGGCTGCGCTCGGGACGCGCGGTCACGCGACCCGCTGGTGATGGCCCGGCGGAACTGGTCTCGCTCATCGCGGTCATAGCTTCCAACTACGTCGGCGAGTGTCTTGTACGGCGGGTTTCGCGCGGCTTGGGCACTCGCACACCTATTCTTGGTCTCCAACAAGTTTAGGTGCTCGGCCTACCCAAGTCGCTGACAACCCGCCGATCTGTCGTGCTTGCGGCCTACGGTTTGCGGCACGACTCGTGGACTCGCAGATCCGCGCTTCTCTGCCGTTGTAGGCGCTAATCATGGCGCGGGACACACAATGAGCGAAAGTCATCGGACACTGCTCTCGCGACCATGGCGGTCGTTGTGGTTTCCGGTGATCAGGGCCTAAGGTGACCTTGTGCTTGTTCGATAGCAAGCCAAGATCGAGACGAGCAACGCGCCCGATCGTCTGAACCACAGGAGGAAATCTCCGTGAAATTCGTACCGACACCGCTCTCCCCCGCAGAACTCGAACTACAGCGGGATGTTAGGCAATTCATCGCGGAGGAACTACCCGCGGACCATCAGCCGGGCCTGGGTATGGGATCAGGATTCGACCCCGAGTTTTCCAGGGAACTCGCGGCGCGGGGCTGGGTGGGCATGGCCGTCCCGAAGGAGTTTGGTGGCCATGCGCGCACAGCGGTAGATCGTTTCATCGTCACCGAAGAGCTACTAGCAGTCGGCGCTCCACTCGGCGCGCATTTCGTGGCGGACCGGCAGACCGCACCGGCGATCGTGAAATTCGGCAGTGATTGGCAGCGGGAGTTCTTCATCCCGAAGATCGTTGCCGGGGAATGCTGGTTTTCGTTGGGAATGAGCGAACCGGACTCGGGCTCGGACCTATCGTCGGTTCGTTCAGCGGCAAAGCAGGTCGAGGGCGGCTGGCTGCTGAACGGCACGAAGATCTGGACCAGTGGCGCGCATCGGACCCACTATTTCGCGGTGCTATGCCGCACGTCGCCGGCAGAAGACAAGCACCAAGGGCTAAGCCAACTGATCGTGGATCTTCGTAGCGACGGAGTTGAGATCCGCCCCATCCCATTCCTCAACGGAGCGCACGGCTTCAACGAGGTACACATGTCAGACGTGTTCGTTCCCGACGAGATGATGCTGGGCGAGGAAGGTTCCGGTTGGAGGCAGGTCACCTCTGAGCTTGCGTACGAACGCTCCGGCCCCGATCGATTCCTGAGCACCTTCGGACTGGTCAAATACTTGATCGCCGAGCGTGCCGCCGACGGGCTCACCGTTGAGCAACAGCGAGCCGTCGGACAATTGGCGGCGCGTTACTGGACGATCCGGCAGATGTCGCTGTCGATAGCGCGGGCGATCGATGACGGTGGCGCGCCTGCGGTGGAAGCCTCCTTGGTCAAGGACATTGGCACTCGATTCGAGCAACGCGTGATCGACGTCGTCCGGGACGTCGTCGAGGTCCAACTGCGCGCTGACAGTTCGTCCACATTCGAGCGCCTGTTGGCCGAAGCGGTGTTGACCGGACCGTCGTTCACCCTCCGTGGCGGCACCACAGAAGTGCTTCGCTCGATCGTCGCGAAAGGCTTGCGTAATGTCTGAGAACGTCCAGGAAATCCGCTCCGCGCTTCGCCCGATTCTCGCCGATCACTCCAGCCCGGACGCGGTGGTTGCCGCTGAATCGGCAGGATGGAACCCAACGCTATGGAATGTGCTCTGCGAAGGTGGTTTCGCCACCATCTCGGTGCCGGAGCAGCATGACGGTTCGGGTGGATCGATCGCCGATGCGTGCGCCGTCCTGCACGAGTTGGGCAGATCGGCGAGCTCGGTCCCATTTGCCGAGCATGCGCTGTTGGCCGGCTGGTTGCTGGCGATCGGGAATCGCAGTCTCCCGGACGGCGTGCTGACGGTCATCGACGACGCCACCGAGCTACAGGCAGCGCGAACCGGTGATGCCTTTACTGTCACCGGCACCGCCCGACACGTCCCGTGGGCGAGCGTCAGCGCTGCGATCGTGGCGATCCTCGACATAGACGATCAGTCGACCGCAGTGTTGTTACCGACTGAGAAGTTGCAACTCGACGAGCAAGTGAACCTTGCACAGGAGCAGCGACGAACAGTTGTCTTGCACAATGTCCTCGTACCGGCGAAGAACACCTGGCCGGTGCCTCCGGACACCGCCGAACAGCTTCGGTTACGCGGCGCCTTGAGTCGAGCGGCGTTGATGGCCGGCGCTTTGGAACGGGCCACGGAACTGACGGTGCGCTACACCTCTGAGCGGGAGCAGTTCGGTCGCCCGATCGGCCGTTTTCAGGCGGTCCAACGACATGTCGTTCGACTGGCCGAAGCGGCGCAGCAGGCCGTTATGGCGGTCGCCGTGGCCGGGATCAACGCACATAAGCAGATCGACTTCTTCGACGCCGCCTCGGCAAAGATTGTCGCAGGCGAATGTGCGAGCACCGGGACCGCGGCTGCTCATCAAGCGCATGGAGCGATCGGCATGACCAAGGAGTACGAACTTGGTCAATTATCGCTGCGACTGTGGTCCTGGCGCGACGAATACGGCGATGAGCGCGAATGGGCGCGGAAGCTCGGCGCACGTGTGAGTGACGCGGGCGCCGACGCACTCTGGCCGCGCATCGCCACGGGCTGAGCGACGTACCAATCAGAGGGCCAGGTCGGTCGAATCGCTCGACGTCCTGCTCGCGTCCTATTCGTTCAAGGGCGCGTAGCTACTGCAAGCCTCTTCGTTGCTGATGTTTGCTCGGTAGCGCTGCGAACCACTCGTCTTACTGCCCGGGGTGCGGAAGTGAACGTCCATACTCGGAGACGTTGTGCCCGGGTGTGTCGTTGATACATACCCAGACGCTCGCCGTCGGCAGGCCAACGATTTGCCCTACCTCCCGCCCCGTTCGCTCAAGGAGTTCATGTTCTGATCCTCGATTCACGCCGCGGACGCCGACTTCTTCGGCGCTCACCAACGCAGCTGAATCGCCTCGCTGGTCGAGGCCCTGAAAGCAGGAGAGATCCGATGACCACTTTGGACATCCAGCCCGATAATTGACCTGCCGAACGGCGGGCTGTTCTCTCCGACCACCGCTACGTTGGTGCTCGGCGAGCCTGAGGCCGCACTCGTGGACACGCAGTATCTACCGGACGACCTCGACGCGATCAGCAGGCAGTTTGAAGAATCGGGATGTCTGGTGATAACCATCAGCCTCACGCACGGTCACTTCGACCACTACTTCAGGCTCCAGTCGCTACTCACGCGCTTTCCCGAGGCAACGGCGATCGCCGCGCCAGCCGTCGCGGCAGACATCGCTAGAAACATCGACGGGCACCGCGCGCGTCAAGAGTTTCTTCCACCCGGCACGACAGTCGACAACGACGTCGTTCCACGGGCGCGGGAGACACCAAACTTCAGCGTCGACGGCGTCGAACTACACATCATCGAACTTCCGCAGGTGGACGTCTCCCCCATTGCCGCGATCCACATCCCGAACCTGGAGACCGCCGTCTGCGGTGACGCGATCAATAACGGGATCATCCGATGCTCGCTCAGGCCTCGGCGGACGCTTGGCCCGAATGGTTGCTCAGCATCGATATCATCACGGTCCTGAACCCCAAGATGACGGTCGCCGGTCCTAAATGTCCTGAACTATCCGATGATGGTGCCGCCAGCATCGCCGGTGCTCCCGCTAGTATCGAGCCCTTCATCAATCCGCGATGTCGACGTAATGCATACCGCCTTAGGCGATCGCGATTCTCATACACCGACTCAGGGCGAATCGTGACATGTGAGTCTTGTTGAGCAACTCGCTATGCTGAGCGACATGAAACGCACTTCGCTGGCCGAGTGGCCGTGCTCGATAGCGCGCACGATGGATCTCATCGGCGACTGGTGGACGCCGCTTGTGCTCCGCGAGGCTTTTCACGGCGTACGGCGCTTTGACGACTTCCAGTCGTCGCTGAGACTAGCGCGCAACACTCTCAACGTGCGGTTGCAGCGGCTCGTCGAGGATGGCTTACTCGAACGAGTCCCCTATCAAGCAAACCCGCCACGATTCGATTACCTACTTACTCCGAAGGGCCACGATTTCTATCCCGTCTTGGCCGCGATCGTCGCATGGGGCGACCGGTGGCTCTCGGACGAGGACGGGCCGCCGATCACCATCCGGCACACTGCGTGCGATCACGAAACGCACGCAGTTGTCGTGTGCGATCACTGTCGCGAGCCACTGACGTCGCAGGACGTCGAATGGGAAATCGGTCCGGGGTTCCCGGACCGCCTTGTCGACCGTGACTACGTTCAGGCCCGTTACGGCCCCAACGCCAGGAAGCCCAGCACACGCAACGACCAGTAACGGCCGCGATCAGTTTCGAACCGCTTCCAGGCCACCGCGACTAGCTGCGAGGATGACGTCGTTGAGGGACTTCGGTGCTGCCTTACCGGCTCGCAGATAGCTACGAATTGCGCTGGCAGGCAAGTCGAGCATCGCGAATGTCATGGGACGCCGATACGCGGACTTCGATCCGCTATACCACCGTTCAGCGAACCGGAGAACGGCTGAATTGAAGTCACGGTTGAGTTGGTCAAGTTCATGCGCGAGGTCATCCGGGATATCGCTAATTAGCTGTTCGCGGCCATACGCGGCTAGCATCTGCGCCAGGTCCGAGCGCGCCCACCGCGGATAGTGCAGTACCGTTCGCTCGAACGCGACCTGCAGATCCTCCTGCTGCCGTGCATCTTGCGCACCTACCTGGCCCGCTCGTGCTGCGCGAATCCATAACCGCGCCAGCAAGTGGTCCTTGGCCGCGAGCCGCTAATAAATGGATCCGACGCGCCCGCCCATTTGGGTCGCGACGGCATCGACAGTCAGTGAGTTCGGACCGCGCACGTGCACCCACCTGCAACGCCGCGCGCAGGATCGCGTCGTCGTCGAAATGTGCGGGGCGTGCCATGGGCTGAAGCCTCATCCCCTTCCGAGATTTTTGAACCTATCGTCAAGAACATGACTGTGGGCCTCCCCGACTGGTTGGTTTGGCGTCAACGCGCATTTCCCTTCGTACTCGCGCAAGGAAAGCGGCCCGCGCTCATCGACTCCGGATTCGTCGCGTACGCCGAACAAACCCGCCAGAGCGCGGAAGCCGCCGCCGGCACCCGCATTGTGAGTGGTGGTCAATACTCACTGGCACTCCGATCACGTCGGCGTCAACTGACAGTTACAGCGTGCGGATGGCCGATCTGAATCCTCACGTGGTGCTCCCTGCACACGGCTCGATTCCCGAGGACGTGCCGAACTCGTTCGCCACGGCGCATCGCCGAGTGGCCCGGCTGGTCAACGATCCGTCGGGCGCCGTCTGGTAGGCGCCCGGCGGATTCTTGGGTTCGCCCCGACGATCCGCGGCGGGATCCTGGCGAGTGAGATCGATAGTTGCCTTCGAGCGCGCGCGTGGGTACAAGATGCCGCCGCGGAACTCGATCAGTACATCGATTCCTTTATCAGCGAGTTGGTGAGCGGCATGCGCTCCTCTGGCGCCGTCGCCTTAGAAGGTGGCCAGTTGTACGCCGCCGCTTATTATGAACCCGTCGACCGGCGACTCTTAGATGAACGGTGGCCACGTGACTGGCCTCCAACAGATGCCAGCACACCGGAAACGCGGCATTAATCTAGAAGAAGCAAGCCACGACCGATCGGGCAACCGTCGGCGAGGGCACTTCGCCATCCTGCGGGCAAGGCCGCAGCTACCGGAGTCCTCTGATCAGGTCGGCCTACAGCGCTGTTGCGGCTTCGGCGGGTCGGATGTGTATCCGCTTATAGGCGTCCCAGCCGGGTGATGACCGGCCAGGTGACGCGCAATGCGCGCTCGGGCGGCCATGCCCTCATAACATCGGCCGCGAAGGAATCGAGCACGTCGCGCTGGGCGGCCTCGATCGCCCGCCGGGTGGCAGACCATGTCGATATATAGCCGAGAAGCTCCTCGCACTGCCAGGTGCGCTCGATCGTGAACTGCCTGTCGGTAGCGATCGGCGCGAACGAGAATTTCAGGTCTGCATACCCGGAGTCGACATGGCGGCGCTCCGGCGGCCAGTACGGGCCGATCTCGTCCCGATAGAACCACACGAAACGGTCGTTGATATCACGATCGGCAATGCTAAGCACGCCGTAACTGATCAAGGCCAGTACGGCACCCTCGCGAGCGACCCTACGCACCTCGTCATAGAACTGATCGAGTTCGAACCAGTGCGCTGCCTGCGCGACCGTGACTAGATCCGTGCTGTCGTTGGCAACGGGGAGGTTCTCGGCAGGCGCAGTCAGGTATCGCACGTTCTTACCCCCAGTGGCGTGTGCCAGCTGGCCCTCACTGGGATCGACGCCGAGAACGTCGTCGAAGTAGTCCGCGAGTTGCACGGTCAGTTGTCCGGTTCCGCACCCCACGTCCAATGCCCGCTCGCGACCGACCGGCAGCGTCGCTAGATACGACGCGAGTTCGACCGGGTACGTCGGACGAAACCTCGTATAGTCCTGCCCACCGTCGTCGAACCAGTTCTGCCGCCGACCCATGTGACCCCCTGTCGCCGACCGCTCACTCGGGCACCAACCGCCACATACCGACGCTACTCACCCAGCCGCAGTCTCATCGCACACCTGCTTCTCCATCGACTTTAGTTCGACGGGACAGCCGGTGCGGTGTGCGCTCACATTGAGAAGCAGACCGACACCTCTGCCGATCTCAGTACCACCAGCATTCAATACTCTTAGTATGCGATGTTCGGCTGGTGACCGACCCGCCCCGTCAACCGATCCCACGAACGCCGCCTTCAGAGGTGCGCGCGAGACTCATCGCGTCGGCTTCGCGCGCATTCGCTGAAGAAGGCTACGTCGCCGCCAGGATCGACGAGGTCGCTTACGCCGCTCGGCTTCGCCAAAGGCGCTAATTACTCAAACTTCGGTAGCAAACAGGGGCCATTTGCCGCAGTCCTCCAGGCGCGGGCGGACGACGAGTTACACCGTCTCCTCGAGGCCACCACCGGCAAACTCGACGTTGCGGAAACCGTCGGCGAAATCATCGCGGAAGAAGTCACCACCGATACGGAGCACGGACGCTTATCGCTCGAATTCGCCGCTAGGGCGGCACATGATGATGACGTGTCTGTCGCGTGGACAGCGACGGCAGCAGCGGGCCATCGCCGAACAAGCAATCTCTGAGGTGGTGGAGCGCAACGGCCTGAGGTTGACCGTCGAGCCGACCGACGCCACATTGATCCTGCACTGCATTACCAACGGCCTCTCCATGGAGCACCGCGCCGATTCCGATCGTGTCGATAGCGACGCCATCCGCAAAGCAGTCGCAGCCACCGTCCGGAGCATCACTACTCGTGACACCTCACCGTGAGTCCAGCGAGGTCCCCATGCACGCAGGAATTCTGAACCCTTCGCCGTACCGCCTGACGACGCTCATCGGGGTGATCGCCGCCGCCTCCTTAGTCGGCTGCGGATCAGGTGGTGAGGAGAAACGCGAATCCACCACGTTCGAGATTCCGAACGACGAAGTGACCATCTCGAAAGGCAACGGCAGTCTCTACATCCGACCCGCCACCGTCGATCAACTCGAGGTCGTCCGACGGTGCACGGGTCACAGCGAGGACGCGATCTGGAAGATATCGGCGGCGAACTCACCCTCGATGCCGATTGCGGGCCGTTCAGCGCCTGCGATATTCGCTACGAGGTCCGGGTGCCGGCCAGGTTTCCGACATGTCGGGCGATCTCGCACTTAACAGCACGGATGGCGATTAGACCGCCACAGGTGTGAGTTCGCAGAACGTCACCGCTAACGCTGAAAGCGGCGCGATCGACCTCACGTTCGCCGAAGCGCCGTCCGACGTAGCAATCACGCCAGAGAATGGGTCGGTGACCCTCACGGTCCCCGATGTCGCCTTCTCGGTTTCAACCACTACCGAAAGTAGCGACACCGAGGATTCCCTCACCAACGACTCGAAGAGCGCCAAGACGCTGGCGGTCGCCATCGGGAGCGGCTTTCGACCTGACTGACAAACCGTGTCTTGTACCTGTGAGGCACCAAGCCACGTCGAGACCGAGGAGCCGCGCTAGGCCGGATCAGTTGGCCTTGAAGTACAGCTGCTTGTTACAGAACTCATCCATCGCTAACGGGCTCAACTCACGCCCCACACCAGAGCGCTTCACCCCGCCGAACGGCAAGTACTCGCGTGAACTCTCGGGCGTGTTGACGAAAACCATTCCGGTGTCAAGCTGATCCGCAACAGCTTCGGCGCGCGAGGTGTCGGTGGAGAAGACCGCGGATCCAAGGCCGAACGGCGTGTCGTTGGCGAGCGTGACCGCCTCCTGGTCGCTGCTGACTCGGAATAGCATGAACGCCGGGCCGAACATCTCCTGGTAGTAGCCGGGATTGTCTGGCTTTACGTCTGTCAAAACGACCGGCTGCACATACGCACCCGGGCCGTCGTACCGCTCGCCACCAGCTAGAACCGTTGCCCCACCGGCGATCGCCGCTTCGACCTGTCCGGTGAATCGCTGCGCGGCAGCGACGCTGGACAGCGGGGTGAGTTCGCCAGGCTCGCGGTAGGGATCGACCGCGATCAGGTCTTTTGCTTTCGCCGAGATCTTGGCCGCGAAGTCGTCGTAGATGTCGTCCATGACGATCATGCGCTTTGGCGAGTTACATGCCTGGCCGGTGTTGCCCATGCGCATCGCAAACAGCGTGTCAACGGTCTTGTCAAGATCGGCCGAGTCCAGCACCACGTAGGGATCAGATCCGCCCAGCTCCAGAACGACCTTCTTCAGGTTGCGCCCCGCGGCTTCGGCGACTGCAGAACCGGCGCGTTCGGACCCGGTCAGCGATACACCCTGATTCCGCGGGTCGGGCAGGATCGTGTCCGACACTTGCTCATTGGACGCGTACACGTTGATATAGGCATCCGCTGGCAGGCCAGCGTCGATGAAGATCTGCTCCATGATCGCCGCTGAACGCGGGCACTGCGGCGCATGCTTGAGAATGATCGTGTTGCCGAGCGCGAGGTTCGGCGCCGCAAATCGGGCAACCTGGTAATACGGGAAGTTCCACGGCATGATTCCCAAGATCGACCCGATCGGCTTGCGTAGCAGGAAAGCCGTCCCGTCTTTTGGCCCGCGCAGCGGCTCATCCTCGATGAAGGATTTGGCGTTGTCAGCGAAATATTGGTAGATGCGGCTCGAAATCGCCGTCTCTCCCACACCCTGCGGCACCGCTTTTCCCATCTCGAGCTTGATGACCTCGGCCAACTCCTCTGCGCGGTCGGTGTAGATCTCCGCTACTCGGGCAAGCACGGCTGTTCGCTCCTCAATGGGAGTCTCGCGCCATTTCTCGTACGCCGCGCTCGAACGCGCTAGCGCGTCACGGATCTGGTCGTCGCTCGCTGTGGCGAACTGCTCGACAACCTCGCCGGTCGCCGGATTAACTACGCGATAGTCAGACATGTGGGTCCTTTCCTGAATGGGGCGATTCGTTGCGTCGCGTGACCCCCGCCGAAGCATCTGCGTGGATCATGTCTAGAAAGCGCATCACGGAATGTGAATTCTGTCGTCGCCAAAGCGTCGAGAACCTCTGGACGCGATCGCGTGGCAGCGATGCCGAGTTCAGCGCCTCATATATCGGCGTGAACTCGTCAATCTGACGCGCGATGAATGGCTGAGCATCAAGACCCAGGCGCTCACGGAGTACCAGCTTGATCAGTAGTTCGACGCGCACGTCGCGCATGTGCGCCACGGGCGTCTCCAGCCACGCATACAGAGCGTGTCGCCCAGCGGCGTTGACCCCGACCGTCTCACGGGCCGGACCGCGCGTGGATGCCTCTGCACGCTTAGGCGTCAGCAGGTGCTTTGCCTCCAAGGTGGACAATGCGCGGTAGACAACGGGCCGCTTCGCGGTGAGGATCTCGCCGATCACGCCGTTCCGAGCGAATGCCCTGGCCAACTCGAAACCGTGCATCGGCCGGTCGAGCAAGACACCGAGGACTGCGCCCTCGATCAACGTCAGCGACGTCGTTTCGGTTGCGGCAGCGAGCGAAGCCAACACATGTCCTTCCCGAGACCGACAGTGGCCGATGGTCTATCGACACGACTATTAGTAGCACTGTAACTATTCGAACTCTTTATGCACAAGCGCGCTATTTGGGGCGCTTACGCGGCGGAGGTTGAGTCCTGCGCGGGGGGCGTACGCTGTGGGCAACCTATCCAAGGAGATCCGATGCGTCTTTCTATTCGCAACCAGCTTCCAGGTGTCGTCGAGTCGATTCAGAAGGGTGAGGCGATGGCCGTCGTACGTGTCAAATTGGACGGCGGACAATTGGTCACGTCGGCGGTCACCAAGGAAGCCGTCGATGATCTCGAGCTCGCCGAAGGCTCGAAGGTAACTGTCATGGTGAAATCGACTGAGGTTGGTCTGGCCGTCGACTAGTGACGGCACGCTGGACGGTCGTCGACAACGGCAGCGACCGCCCAGAAGTGACCGCATATTTCCAGTCCGGTAGAGGTCGGTGGGTTCAGTGGAGCAGATCGAGTTCACGCCGATCGGTATCGCCCGGTCCGCGTTCCGGACCAAGATGGACGCGCCGATTCAGGGAGCGTTCGCTCCGGAAGCCGTCGGCACAATCGAAATCGACGCGATCTACGCGGACGGGCTCGACGATATCGAGGGGTTCAGCCATCTGATACTTATCTATGTCTTCGACCGCAGTACCGAGGTCACGCTACGGCCTGTTCCGCTGCTGGACGACGAGCCGCACGGAGTCTTCGCGACCCGAAACCCGCGTAGACCTAATCGACTCGGGATGACTGTGGTACGGCTACGCAAGCGAGAAGGAAACCTGCTGCAGGTAGGCGGTCTCGACCTGCTGGACAGCACGCCGATCGTCGACATCAAACCGTATGTGCCGCGGTTTGATGCCTTCCCCGACGCGTCCGAAGGATGGTTTGCCGGACGCGCCAACCGCCCGAAGCCGCAAGGCCGGGAATAACTCGCCACTTCCTAGGCGATCGCACGGACGGATCAGCGACTATCGCTCGCCGACATCGTCTTATGTCGCCCGATCGGAATCATCAGCGGTCGTTGCGAGACCGGATCGGCAATGATGTGGCTTTCGAGAGCGAAAACTGCGCGCACCGTGTTCTCGGTCAGCACCTCGCTCGGGCCCCCGGCGGCGTGCACAGTGCCGCCAGCGATCGCGATGAGGTGATCGCAGTAGCGAGCAGCCATATTCAAGTCGTGCAGCACCATCACGATGGTCACACCGCGGTCATGATTGAGGTCGGTGAGTAGATCCAGCACTTCGACCTGGTGCGCGACGTCCAGGAAGGTGGTCGGCTCATCGAGCAGCAGGACATCGGTTTGCTGCGCGAGTGCCATCGCGATCCACACCCGTTGCCGTTGGCCGCCGGACAACTCATCGACTGGCCGGTCAGCCAGGTGCACGACGCCGGTCGCATCGAGTGCGGCCGCGACCGCAAGGTCGTCTTCACGCTTCCACCGTGACAGTAATCCCTGATGTGGATGGCGGCCTCGACCTACCAGATCCGAGACCGTGATTCCTTCCGGCGCTATCGGCGAGTGAGGTAGCAGTCCAAGTTGTCGCGCCAACTGCTTTGCCGGGAGTTGATGCACAGCCTTGCCGTCAAGCAGCACTTACCCGGACGCCGGCGACAGTAGGCGCGACATGGACCGCAGCAATGTGGACTTACCGCAGGCAGTCGCGCCGACGACTGCGGTGATCTTGCCCGGCGGAATATGCAGCGTGAGATTGTCGATGACCGTGCGATCGCCGTACTTCAGCGTGAGTTCTTCGGCGGTCAGTGTGTGGTCGGCGGTCATAGCGAACCTCCCGCGCGATAGGTGCGCACAATTAGGTAGATCAAGAAAGGGGCGCCGAGGACGCCGGTGACGACGCCCACGGGATAGCGGACACTGAGCAGGTTCTGTCCGACGAGATCTGCCGCCAACACCAGCAACGCGCCCACGAGTGCGGCCGGGATCAACAGCGATTTACCCGGTCCCACGAGACGTCCGGCGATGGGTCCGGACAAGAACGCGACAAATGCGATCGGCCCCGATCCCGCCGTGGCGAATGACAGCAGCGTGACTGCCACAACGATCACGATCAGCCGCAGTCGGCCCACGCGGACCCCGAGGGCCTGGGAGGCGTCGTCTCCCAATTGCGATATGTACAGATCCCGAGACTGCATGCACAGCAGCGGAACCAGTACAACCATCGCGATCGCGAGTGGAACGATCTGGTCCCAGGACGCCCCATTCAGCGATCCGGTGAGCCACCGCATCGCCTCCTGTAGGTCCCAGTCGGACGCCTGCGACAAGATGTAGGAGATGGCGCTCTCGAGCATTGCTGCGACGCCGATGCCGATCAAGATCAGGCGACTACCGAGAACGCTTCCCTTATACGCTAAGAAATACACCGCCAATGCGACGACAAGGCCGCCGACGATGGCCGCAATTCCTACCTGCGACGGACCCCACGCAAGCACGACGATCGCGAATGCTGCCGCCGCGCTCGCCCCGGCACTGATTCCGATGATGTCGGGACTGGCGAGCGGATTGCGCAGCATTGTCTGAAAGGCAACGCCGGCCATACCGAAGCAGAACCCAGCGAGTAGCCCGAGGACGGCACGTGGCACACGCAGACGTCCTACCGAGAACGTGGCGCCCTGCACCTGCTCGCCAAGTAGCACACGCAGCACCTCACCCGGCGGGTAGAACGTGCGCCCCACCATCAACGAGAGCGCGAACGCGATGGCAACCAACAGCGCTAAAGTCCCCACGACCAGCGCCATTCGCCGATTGCGTCGGCGTCGCTCGCCGGCGACGATATCGGCGACCTGCACCAGATCGGTCATAGGTCGCGAACCCCTTGTCGACGTACGAGGTAGATGAACAACGGAGCGCCAAGGAAGGCAGTAATAATCCCGACGTCGATTTCCTCGGGGCGCGCCACCACTCGACCGAGGACATCAGCGGCGGTCAGCAGAATCGCGCCGACGAGCGCGGCATATGGGATCAACCATCGATGATCGACGCCGATGATGAGTCGACATGCGTGCGGCACCACGAGCCCTACGAATGCGATAGGACCGCAGACCGCTGTCGCCGCGCCGCACAAGATGACAGCTCCGAGCGCTGCCGCGGCGCGTGCGCGCGCAACGCGCTCGCCCAGTCCGGCCGCCAAGTCATCGCCAAGCGCAAGTGTGTTCAGGCCGCGAGCGGCAAGAATACTGATCGCAAACCCAACGATGAAGAACGGCAACACTTCGCCGAGGCTGGTGTACGTCGCTCCCCCCAACGCCGCCGATCTGCCAGGATCGAACACCGCCGGCGATGTCATTACGCGGCAGCATGATCGCGACCACGAATGAGGACAATGCAGCGGCGGTAGCCGCCCCGGCCAGTGCCAGTTTCAGCGGGGTCGCGCCGCCGCGACCGAGTGATCCGACGGCGTAGACGAACAGCGCCGCCACAGCAGCACCCCAGGATCCCGACCCAGATGAAGCTCGACGCGCTGACCAATCCGAAGTATGCGATGCCCGCGACCACCGCGACCGAGGCGCCCATATTGACACCAAGAATGCCGGGATCGGCGAGCGGATTGCGAGTGACTCCCTGCATCACCGTTCCCGAAACGGCCAGCGCGAGCCCGGCAAGGACGGCCAGTACGGTCCGCGGGATGCGTTTCGCGACTGCGGCCTGATCAAACCCATCGATCGAGCCACCGATCGCCGCGAACACATCCTCGAGCGATACCGAACGCGAACCGATCGTCACGGACAGGAACATCACCACCGAGAGGACGGCGAGAATGACCACCAGCCATGTCACGCGAGTGCGCCGCGTGCGCCTAATCGCCGCAACACCCGCACTGGAGGTTTCCAATGCGGGTGCGTGGTCTGTCTGGGTCACTGGGACTTATCTGCCGCTTCCGCCAGCAGCCCGGCGTGATCGTCGAGCACCCAGGAGATCGCCAGCGGTGTCGGGTTCGCGGCCGTGCCGAGTGGATCGGCATTGGGCAGGCTGACGATTGCGTCATTCTTCACGGCCGGGATCTGCGACAGCAATGGATCATCATTGAGCGCGGAGACGATTTCCTCGCCGCCGTACGTCACGATCACGTCGACATCGCTGAAGTTGTCGGCTTGCTCGGCACTGATACTCAGCGAGAATTTGTCGGTCTCCTCGGAGGCAACCTGCACGCTTTCCGGCTGAGTCATGCCAAGGTCATCGAAGAAAAAGGCTCGCGTGTCGTGTGTCGTATAGAACGACACCGTGCTCAGGTCGGCGGTGTCGACGTGCGTCAAGAACATCGCACTGGTGCCGCTCAGCGATGGATAATCCGCTGCTGTGTCCGCGATCTCTTGTTCCAGTTCGGCAACGAGGGTTTCGCCCTCGTCGGCCATGCCCATGCCGGCACTATTGAGCTCAATCATTTCCTGCCACGGCGTTCCCCAGGCGGTCTCCGGGAATGCAACGACGGGCGCGATTTCCGAGAGCAGGTCGTAGTCTTCCTGCGTCAGTCCCGAGTAGGCCGCGAGAATGACGTCGGGCTCCGTCTCGTTCACCGCGTCGAAGTCGATGCCGTCACCGTTGTCGTCACCGAAGTTCGCTGCTCCCATTCCGACCGGGACGACGCCCAGCGCCAGTGGCACTTCATGGTTTGCCCAGTTGACTGTGGCGATCCGCTCGGGCTTCGCTTCGATCATCGTCGTCCCGTACGCATGCTCGATCTCGACCGGCGTGAACCCGTCCTGTGCGCCGTCGCCGGACGAAGCGTCCGAGTCATCGGAGGCACATGCGGTCAGCCCGACCGCGAGCAGCATGACGCTCAATCCCGAGAGGATGCGTGAGCGACGACTGCGCCGACGAGGACGCGTCGTGCGCCCGCCGAACGGGTTGATGAAATCTCCATGGTGCCCTTCCGAGAATGATCCTGCACTTAGGCGTGCCTAACCAAATTAGGGGACGAATCGTGGCTTCGCAATCGCGCCAAACTGACACGTATTGTCGCGATACAGACACCCACGGGCACACCACGACCTGACTGCTTGCCGCAGCACTCAAGCGACGTCCACCGTCCGGCGGAGCCGGGCGCTGAATATCGGCGGGCAGGAAGCTATGCGTACTCGCCTCACTGTGCGCGGAACTGCCCAGGACTCATGCCCGTGACCCGGCGAAACGCGGACCCGAACGCACTCACGGACGCGAATCCGACCCTCGGTGCGATGTCGACGATCGGCATGCCCTGATTGAGCAATTCGATCGCGCGCTGGGTGCGAAACGCCGCAACCCAGCGAGTGAAATCCAGGCCGGTCTCATGTCGAAACAGCCGGGTGAGAGTTCTACCACTCACGTTCAGCTGCCGCGCCCACTCATCGAGGGTTCGCGCGGTCGCGGGATTGGCCTGCAACTCCCGCACGATCGGCGCAGCGGCCGCCGAGACGGGAGTTTGCAACAGGAGTTCCCGGTCGGCTGGTCTCAGCACGTCCAGCACCATCTTCTCGGTAAGACCCCGCGAGGATTCACCCAGACCCGGTTCATTCAGACGGTCAAGCAACAACCGAAGCAGCGGCGTCATCTCCACGGCAACCGGTCGTTCGGCCAACGCGAACACATCATGGAAACTGAAATGCGCCGTTCGATACCTCGTGCCAGCAGGCATCGATCCGTGATGCATTGTTCCGGCGGGGATCCACAAACCGACTGACGGCGTAATTGTCCACGTGCGGTTCGCTACGGTTGCCGTCGATGCACCCTTGTCATTCCACAGTAGCTCGTGCGTCGGGTGAGAATGCGCCTCCCAATCCGTACGCCAGTGAACATGCTCGGCCATCCCGTCGATCACATACGGCACTTGGATAGCGCCGGCCGCATATTGGGGTAGTTGGCGCCGATCGACGACCTGCTCTAGGGACTCGGGCATGTCTATACGCTACTGAGCCGCGTCATCGATCCAGCTAATGGGCCTTACCATCGCGACCCGCGCGTGCGTGTTCGCCCGGACAAGGCGCTGCTGCGGCCGACACATGCGGGTTGCATGATAATTGAAGGATGCTGAGGCCCAAAGTAGTCGCCGTGAGCCGCGATGAGATGCACCGTTTCAGCAAGGTGCCAGTCGATTCAATCTCGCTCATCGCCGGAATCGGCGTCCTGGGCGACGCGCACGCTGGAAGGCTTGTACAGCGCCTCTCACGCGTGCGTCGCGACCCAAATCAACCGAATTTTCGGCAGGTCCATCTCCCCCAGGCGGAACTCTTCAGCGAAGCCAGGCAGGAAGGGTATGAACTATCCCCCGGAGATCTCGGCGAGAACATCCTTACCTCAGATATCGATCTACTGAGCCTTCCGACGGGATGCATACTGGAGGTCGGGAACGCTCAAATCCGGTTGACCGGTGTGCGTAATCCATGTGTCCAGATCAATCAGTTCCGTGCTGGGCTGCTCAAGGTCGTGCTCGCGAAGGAGGACGGCACGCCCGTCGCTGAACCTACGCCTTCGACTGGATCTCCCGAGATACCCCGGATCCGATTGATTCGCAAGGCAGGCGTGATGGCGGTCGTCGAACGCAGCGGGAACGTCCGCCCCGGCGATCCGGTATCGATTGCGCTCCCACCCGAGCCGCACGCACCGCTTGGCCCTGTGTAGGAATCTGCGTGCGACACGATCGGTCGGTGCCGCCGCGCGTAGGCCGTGCCAAGGACCGGACAATCGCGGCTCTGAGTGCACGGTGCCGCGCAGTGCGTTGAGACGCGCAACGTCGCGTAACGCTGGAAACGGGGCGTCAACGCATCGCGCGGATCCGCGATGCGTTGAGATCCGTGGTGCGCATTTAGTCGCGCGGTTGCGACCCGAGTACGGGGCACTAGCGCGCACGTTAATGCGCAACAAGCAATTCGCACCGCTACGCCCTGCCGTACGCAACGTTGCGTTGACTTGATTGAGGATGAGTTCTAGGTTTGGCCAAAGGTGCCCTTCTACTGGGGAGATCCCATGTATCTGACCATGGCCTTGCACCGAAACCTCCAACAGCAGCCCGATGTCGTGGCAACAATCTGCGGCGACCGCGTACGCACCCATCGCGAAAGCGCCGAGCGAGTCCCGCATATTGATGTTGGGATAGGAGCCGCCGGCACGCAACCTGGTGAACGCATCGCGATCCTGGCGCTGAATTCTGATCGCTACCATGAAGTGCTTCTCGGTGGCGAGAACGTGTACTCCATCGAAGTCGAGAACATTATCGCCACTCACCCTTCGGTTGCCTCGTGTGCTGTCGTCGGCGTACCCGACGAAAAATGGGGCGAAACCGTTCACGCAGTAGTCGTCCTGGCTGGCGGCACCGCATTGACGATCGAAGAACTTCGCAGCCATTGCGCCGCCCGGTTGGCCGGATACAAATGTCCGACCGGCCTCTCGGTAGTGCCCGAAATGCCCCTCTCAGGCGCAGGAAAGATTCTGAAACGAACACTGCGCGAGCGACTAGCCAGCAGCGCATGACGGACGTGGGTCGGCGTCGACCTCACTGGGCGTGAGTGTGATTCATGGCGACACCGGATGCCGACGTTCAGATTGATAGTTCGCTTGTCTACTCGCTATTGCGACAATCGCCTGAACATCGGGGCCTGGAGATTCGGCTGGCAGGTCGCGGGTGGGACAACGAGATATGGCGGCTAGGGTCGGATCTTGCCGTACGGCTACCACGACGCTACGCGGCCGCTCAACTCATCGAACACGAGATCGCGTGGCTTGCGCAGATCGCCACTACGCTTGAGATCGCTGCCCCGGTACCAATCTTTTCTGGTGCCTCCACCACGGAGTATCCCTACCGCTGGACCATCGTGCCGTGGCTTCCCGGAACCTCCGCGGACCACCGTGCCGCCGGAGCAAGAGACCAGTACGCCGGGCAGCTCGCGCAGACCTTGCGACGTCTACACAGGCCCGCGCCGCAGGGATTGCCGACCAATCGCTATCGAGGTGTACCGCTTGCTGACCGCGCGCCCGACGTCACCGCGCGGTTAGACGACGCTGGCCTGCGGCGGCTGCTGCGCGACGCACTGGAGGCGCCGAGGTACGCCGGTCCTGCGCTGACCTTGCACGGCGATCCTCATCCCGCGAACGTCGTCGTCGACGCAGATGGTCGACTATCGGCACTGATCGACTTTGGCGATGTGTGTCGCGGAGACCCGGCGAGTGATGTGGGCGCCATGTGGCTGCATTTCACCGCCGACGGACGCCGCGAGTTCTTCAACGTGTATGGCGCAGACGACGCACTTCGGCGTCGATCGCAGGGATGGGCGATCAACCTCGCGACGGCGATTCTCGCCACCGATGACACCCATCCCCTGCATAGCTGCGCGCTGCATGCGCTGCACGAGTTGTCGGCTACGGCTGCACGAACACTTTCGTAGTCCACCCGCACCTACGTTCGCAGCCAAGCGTGTATCAGAAGGACGTGGCGCTACCTCGCCGGTCACTCGGCCCGACCTCGACGACGCGGTAGGTTATTTAGCCAGACGAAGGGACTCAGCATGCACACATTGCAGGTAGGTTCGGTCAACATCATCGCGCTCTTGGACGCACCATTCCTCCAGTCGCTGGCGTACTTGTCACCCGAGCACGCGGCCGAACTAGAAAACGAGTATCGCGACAGCCTCGATGAACGCGGCCTGTGCACCGGTGCGGTTACCTGCTATCTCGTGCGCACCGCTGAGGGCCTGGCCTTGGTGGACACCGGCATCGGCCCGCGCAAGCGCAAGGGATTTCCCAACGGAAACCTAGATAAGGCGTTGATGGAGGCCGGAGTCTCCCCCGCCGATATCGATGTCGTGATTCACACGCACCTGCACATTGATCACGTCGGCTGGAACACCTTCGACGCGGGCGACGGCAACACCGAGATCTTCTTCCCCAACGCACGATTCGTGGTCCAGCGGGCCGAGTGGGACTACTGGATGGCGCCGGAACAATTGGATGCCCCGGACAACGCCGTACTACGCGAATGCGTCGCTCCGCTGCGCGACAGCGGCCGTGTGGACGTCGTGGACGCCAACGCTCGCTACCTGGGCGCCATCGGATTCATCCCCAATCCGGGCCACACGCCCGGACACGTCGCCGTCGAGATCGCCGACGGCGGCCAGCGCGCGGTAAACGTCGGCGATTCCTGCCATCACCCATTCCAAGTCACCCACTCAAGTTGGCCATCGCCGATGGACGTTGATGCGAACCACGCCATCGAGGCGCGTGGTGCGTTGTACGACCAACTCGCTGATTCCGGTACCTATGTACTGGGAGGGCACTGGAAGCATCCCGGCTGGGGCCACGTCGTCCGTTCTGACGGCGAACGTAGATTCGTGCCCGGCATCTAGGCACTCGACGCGGCGCTACCGAGGGCGCGAATGCCCACGCGGACGCCGATCATCGTCTCGCGTGTGCCGACCTTGAATGCCGTGGTCATCGAACCGGCAAAAACCTTCACACCCGCCCAACAGCGCGTAACCGGCTGACGCGCGCCCGCCGAGTTTCGTGCTTTGTTCCCGCACCGGTAGTTCGCAGGTGGCCGTTACGCCGGGTTGTCCGTCCATGCAACGCGTGGTTCGATGAGATGTACCTCACTCAAGGAGGACAAACATGCCCGACCTGCCCGGTCGCCTCGGCGATCCCGACCGATCACTCGCGACCGACCCCCGCACTGATCCCCGCGTGCTTGCCACGCTTGCCTCCTTCGGGCTCGATAACAACGGTGAGCCGCCACCGGTAGCGGCTGACGCCCCGATCGAAGAGGTCCTGTCGTTCGTTGATGCCGCAGAGGAAGGATTCACCGGACTGTTCGGCGCCATTTTCGCCAACGTGCCGCCCGTCGAGGGCATCACTCGCGAAACCTTGACCGTTAAGGGTGGCGACGACAACGAGATCACCCTCTACATCCATCGACCCAGCGACGCCTCCGGGCCGCTGCCCGGTGTGTACCACATCCACGGCGGCGGAATGGTGCTGCTGTCGGCAGCGGGCGCGGAGTACGTGTGGTGGCGCGATCGCATGGCGGCCTCCGGGCTCGTGGTCGTCGGGGTCGAATACCGTAACGGCGCCGGGAAGCTCGGTCCGTATCCCTTCCCCGCTGGCCTTTCCGACTGCGTCGCCGGGCTGAAGTACACCCTCGGCAACGCCGCCGACCTAGGCATCAGCAACCTGGTTGTCTCGGGTGAGTCCGGCGGCGGCAATCTCACGATCGCGAGCACGATCACCGCCAACCGCGAAGGCTGGAGCGACCGAATCAGCGGGGTCTACGCCGAATGTCCGTACGTGTCCGGCGCGTACGCCGAGCAGCCGGACGCGCTCACGTCGCTGCATGAAAACAACGGCTACTTCCTGCGCTGCGACCTGATGGCGATCCTGGTGCGCGCCTACGATCCCGACAGCGCGAA
>JBKEDB010000050.1:0-4358 GCA_047975195.1 Cumulibacter sp.
ATAGGATTAGGCACTGTTATGTAGTGTGTTTATATATAATATACTATTATATATTACTAAAGAATTTAGTAAGTATGAACACCACGCAATAACACGTGCTCTGAGCGCTATATATAGTCCCAGCACGCCCAAAACGATACAACCCCATTAAATGAAATGCCTTATCATTTGTGGTACTTAGACGCGTCCTAAATGAGTCGTATAATAAACAAGGTTTATTGAGTAGTTGGGGAATATGTAGGGTGACATAATAAAAGAGATATGACAGTTGAGATTGAAGATAATTTGCGAACCCTTTGACACCTGCTGCGGTGTGTGGCAACTCTAGAGAAAGGATAAATATGAGAGATTATATAAAACTAAAAGAGACAATAAAAAGATTAAAAGATGAAGAACCAAAACTATATGCAGACTTTTACAAAGGATTAAAGTTCATAGTCTCCCGTGAATTTTGTGAAGACTTTGAGTTAATAGCAAGAGTAAGACTTATGGTAAGAGAATTAAATATGGGAGAAAAAAAATTCGTTCTATCTACTATTGAACAAATGGAAGAACAGGAGAAGAATAATGCCAAAGATAATTAGTATAGATCCATCGGGTAATGGAGTAACGGCAATTGTTGTTGTTGATTATGATTATTCAGCTGATGAACCTGTTGTAATAATTGATTTTGCTCAAGTAGACTTTAGAGCAAAAGATGAAACAAATTCCGAAAGAGTAAAAGAAATAAGATATAGACAAACGGAAGCAGTGATAGAGTTTGTTGCAGAACATAATCCCTATTGTGTTATACTAGAGAACTTTATAATGTTTAAACAACAAATGGGAGAGCACGGGCAGAGTTTTGTAACAGCTGAATTAATTGGTGCTCTTGACTTAGAATTAAGAAGAAGAAAAATACCGGTTATAAAACCCCGTTCTTATGACATTAGAAAAATTGACGGTTATGGAAAAGCAAAGGTAAAATATGGATTAAGAACACAAGATTTACACTCAAGGGGAATCCTTGGAAAAGGTAAAAGAAATAGAACTACACTAATGGTTAATGGTGTGCCCTATGATCTAATTGAATATCAAATAGGAGCAAAAAATGACCACTTATTAATGGCAATAAAACATTTGATAAATGAGATCGAATATAAAAAACCCGATCTATTTGCCAAAACAGAAAAAATTAAAAGCGATAGATTTCAAGGTCTATACGAATAAAGGAAGTATTATGAAAGTATTAGAATTATTTGCTGGTATAAGAGCAACCAGTGAAGCACTAAATAGACTGCAAGTTGAACACGAAACATTTACAGTCGAATATGAACAAAAGGTACAAGACGTGGCAAACTTATTACACGACACAAACGAACCAACAAGAGACATTACAGAATTTGATATCTCTTGATTGCCTGAACATTGAAAGGGAGAAGCGGATCTTGTTGTTGGTGGTTTTCCTTGTCAACCTTTTAGTATGGCAGGTAAGAGACAAGGTTTTAATGATGAAAAGGGTAGGGGTAAACTTTATCAAGATACATTAAGAGTCATCAAAGAAACTAATCCAAAATATGTTATATTAGAAAATGTTAAAGCGATCACATTTCAAAAGCATAAATGAATAATTGAAGAAATAGAAGAGACTTTAAAATCATATGGTTATAACATACAAACACAAATTATAAACGCCAAAGAATACATACCACAAAATAGAGAAAGAGTATTCATTATGGCATCGAAAGAAAAAGAAATTAATCCAATAGTATCTAATGATCACAATAAAGTATTAGGTGATTATCTAGATAAATCTGTAGATGAGAAATTATATTACTCTGCAGAGAAACTTGAAAAGATTTACAATTGAGCAGCACAAGAAAGACCACTTAAAAAGGTGGCACATAGTAAATCAAAATATGTCAAAACCATAACTACTAGAACACAAGCGGGAACTGCATCTCAACAAATGGTGTCCGACATAAAAGAATTAGAGAAATTTCTTTATGAAAATAGAATCAATATAAAAGGGTTATTCCATCCAACGTTTAATGCCGAGAATTACTTAACGGGGGGGGGCAGTGCTATAGGAACCTTGACTGCTACTGGAGCAAACTCTAAACAAAAAATATTTGAGTCATTGGAACCATTAAGAATTAGATCATTGACTGCAACTGAGTCATTGAGATTAATGGGATGAAGAGATGATCAAATAGAAAAAGTTAAACACCTTCCAAAATCTAAACTACATTTTACTGCAGGTAATTCTATGGTAATACAAGTGATGGAAGCAATATTAAAAGAGATATTATAATGACAAAAGAAGAAATAAGAAAAATAATTAGAGAAAAATCTTTAAGTGAAAAGATACAAGATATGGAACGTAAATTAAATATCCATAGAAAATCTTTAGTTGATGATGTAATTGAACAACTAATGGATCCTGATGATAGTGGATTAACACGTGATATTCAAGTAGCAAGAAACAATATAGAGAAATTAGAAGATGCTATCAAAGCAGCGAGCAAATTAATAAGGAAGAATAATGGAAAATAAAATGAAATATAAAAGATTTATACCAAAACCAACGGAATATGAAGAAGTTGATACAACTATAGGTGACGTAATAGAACTTATGAAAAAAGACGAAAAAAATGAATATCCACACGGGCAATACGAAAACGTTAAATATAAAAATTTTATGGTAAATTTTACCTGAAGAAGAGTAGAAGTAATATCATATATAAATGAGACTACAACTAAACAAGAGTTAGAGATCATAGAAAAATTTATAGATGATATGAAGGCAATAAAGGAGTAAAGTTATTATGAAAAATAAATCATTACTAGAAATACAAATCAAACAAGCAAGAGCTAATATAGAAACTTGTAGAACAACTTGATTTATATTAGTTCACAACAAACATAATGCAAAGACAAATAAAGAAAAAGAAAATGCAGACAAAGAATTACAAGAATTAAAAGAAATTGAAAAAGGTTATATAAAAGACCATGATGAACTAGTAAAAGAATATAGATTATTAAAGGAAAAAGAAAATGATAGAAATTAGCAAAGAATTAAAAAAACAAATAGAACAAGAGAAAGAACAAAGAGAACAAGAGAAGATTGCATATTACAAATTATCAGCATCTAAAACAAAACTAGAAAAAGAATTATATGACAACAAAATATTAGACACAAAAAATGAAGTATATGTTATATGATCTAAACTACCAACTGAAGAAAATTTCAAGGTTATGAATACTTGTTCTGAATTTAGAAAAGCAAAGTCTTATGTTAAGAATATTAGAACTGATATACATATAAAAATAACTGCACATAATGTATCGCCAAAAAGACACATTATAGAATTATTACCAGGAAGGAAAAAAAATGAAATGTTATAAAAGGAATAGTTCAACTCTAAAAAACAAATTCACAAATTTAAAGTATGATCACAATACTAGTAATGAGTATGACTTATCAATTGATGATCACTTTATTAAGGTAAAGGTATTAGAAGATAATTCTTCAAGAGCTTATCTAGAGAACTTGGTACGTATATCACCTAAAGGTGGAACACCATATGATTCTATTAAAGCAATAATAGCTATAATAGAATACAGAGAATCTTTAGATCGTTGAGTTATAGAAAGTGGTGATTAGATGGAAATTAAAATACTAACAATATTCATGCCTAATGCAGGCAGAGAAGAAGGAACCCTAGAGTTCTCTAATGTTGACAATTTTGAAGAGTCAGGCATTACAACAGATGCAGGTTATATATCTTTTAATTATTTATCTAAATCTACAGGTGTTTACAAACATGCAGTATTTAGAACTAAAAATATTGCTGGTTATTCATTAGGAATAAAAAATGAAGAAAAATAAACTTAATGATTCTACTAGAATACTAGACTTGGATCTATCGAAAATATTGCATCCAATATATTTAAGATCATTCGAAAAACCAATGAGATACAATATTTGATATGGTGGTAAATGAACAGGGAAGACATGAGCAATTGTATGAATCCTATTATTCAAAATGCTACAAAATGAAAACATTGATGTATTAGTCCTTAGAAAATATAATAAGGATCATACTAGTTCTACATTCAAATCATTTAGGAAAATTATTAGATCAATATCTAAGCTTACAAAAGAGAAAGGATTAGATTTTGAATCACAATGAAAGTTTACAAAGTCTCCATCTCTAGAGATAGAGTACTTACCAACAGGTCAAAAAATCTTATTTGCCGGTATGGATGATCCAGGTAGGGTTGCTGGTATTACTTCGGATAATCCTGATAGAATGATTGGATTGGTTTGATATGAAGAACCAATTGAAGTTGCTGATCTAAAGAGTGTATCTAGA
>JBKEDB010000150.1:0-51407 GCA_047975195.1 Cumulibacter sp.
CGCTGATTTCTACTACGCCGTTTTGGACGTCGAGGTCTTGCTCACCGTCGGTGCAGGTGAGGTTTTGTTGTTCGTATCCTGCGGGTCCGCCGGACTCGGTGAGTGTGTAGGTGCCTGGCTGGATTTCGACGTCGGTCACTGGGGTGTCGCCGGTGACGCCTTCGATCGGGGTTGGTCCGTCTGCGGACAGTGTCCAGTCGGTGGGTGCTGCTTCGCCGGACGATACTTCTTTCGCCAACGAGAGTGATGCTCGCAGCGGTTCCACCTCGAAATTCTGGACGCCGACGGTGGGAAAGACCGTGGCGAGTGATCCAAAGCCTGAGTCCGACATGCGATCCCAGTAATAGATAGTGAACCCGCTCACGGGACCCGAAACCGCAAAGTTGGCCTGGTTGGCGGCGTCGCCGGAGTTCGTCAGCCCACCTCGACCGCCGAGCGGGGTCGTCGTCGAATGCACGTAACTGAGCCCGCCAATAGACGAGGAGCTCAGGTTGGCGCCGAGCGTCATGTCTGGAGCTGTGCCCGTGCCTGGACTACCCACCGAATCGGTCCAAAACTCGATGCCGGCCGCGTCCTGGTAGAGATTTACGCTGTAAGGAATCGGACGGGCGTTCGGATATTGGACCCGCAATGAATCGATGTCATTGAGGGTGATGCCGCTTGGCAAATTCACCGGCTCACTGAATACGAAATCGTAGCGGACGTAATTGGCCAGAACGCCAGTGTTGTTCGCACCGTTTGACTCGATGTTCAGAGTGAGGCCGGACGTCTCGTGACAGCCGTACGCAGGTGTGCCCAGGTTGCCGAACAGGTCGGCGGTGGTGTGGCACTGAGCGGGCACCGGAGTCCCGGGATTCGCGAGGTTGGGTATAGCCGCGCCATCGAGCAGATTTAAGTTGCCGAGCGTCGACCCGTCACGAGCCGCGGCCACAGCGGTACCTTCCTCGGAATAACTCACTGTGACGTTCACGCCGCCGCCGAGATCGCCAACGGCGCCGGTCACACCAGTTCCACCCTCGCTGTCCAGGGGATAGCCAGTACCGCCGTCCCAGGCGCCGTTGACGAAATCGACGGTGGCCGGCGCAGCTAGAGCCGCAGACGTTGTACTGACTGCGAGTGCAGTTCCCAAAAGCGTTGCGCTCGCCAACCGGGCGATCATCCTTCGCCGGCGTCCGCGACCCTTCGACTGAGCCATACGGGCAACCTTCCAATCTGAATCATGCGATATCTGCGTGGGTGGGGACAGCGAAACACATTCCATTCGCTGTGACGCACCGCAAACTTTGCGCGGCGAGATAACTCTCGACACCTCGTTGAGCGGTTCGCGAAGGAACTCACGCGGACCCTACGTCGGTAGGGTAGCGGGTCGATTGAGCGCAGGCGGTCCGTTTAGCCGACTGATTTTCGCGACGGCTGCCACAAACGCGATCCCGAGCTTTAGGGTAGGGCGATGACGCTGTGTATTGCGCAGGACTTTGAGGCCGACCGAATGCTGTCCGAGAATCCCTTCGCCCTGCTGACCGGAATGCTGCTGGACCAGGATGTGCCGATGGAGACGGCGTTCGCGGGGCGCTGACGATCCAGCAGCGGCTCGGCGCGACAGATGCCGAGGCCATCGCCTCGTGCCCGGTCAGACCGGACCTCTTGCCGTCCCCGTTATCGGCCTGCTTGCTCTAGTTGGTCAGCGAGTCTTCGGAGATGCCGAGGTCTTTCGCGATCTGCGCCAGAGGCACTTGGCCCTTGCAGGCCACCGTCACGGATATCATCCAGACTCGGGGCTGACCCACACTTCTTCCACTGAATGCGCGGCGTACGCGATACTCTTCGCCTCGCCTGCGCTCAGTGGCGTTGTGGAGGATCTATGTATCGATGGTGGACGCAGTTTCGGGCGGCCACGAGGTTCGTCGGGTTCCGAGCAACGGTATTCTCGCTCTGCGCGATAGGCATCGCGGCTGTCGCATGGCTTGTCAGCCTGATCGCGCCGTCGGGGTTCGGGTGGGAGATCGGCCAGGACGCGGTGAGTACCATCCTGCAGATCCTGGCCTCGTCGATGCTAGCGGTGACCACGTTCTCGTTGACGACGATGGTGTCGGCGTACTCGGCCGCATCAACGTCGGGCACACCGAGGTCGACACAACTGCTGATCCTCGACCGCACATCACAGAATGCACTCTCGACCTTCATCGGAGCGTTCGCGTACTCGATCGTCGGAATCATCGCTCTGGCGATGAAGATCCTCTCCGACGCGGGTGTCGTGGTGCTCTTTCTCGGAACGCTGCTCGTTGTCGTCACGATGCTGGTGACGCTACTACGTTGGATTTCGTTCCTCACGAAGTTCGGCCGAGTCTCTGACATCACCGACCGCGTCGAGAGAGCCGCTACCCAGTCGATGTCTGCGTACGTGGAGGCGCCCACTCTAGGGGCTGCGCCCTGGTCTTCGCTTGATATCGACGCTCGTCCGATCGCCGCGACCGCTGATGGCTATGTCACCGACCTGCACATCGCCTATCTGCATGCGATCGCCGAAAAGAACGCGGTCGACGTCTGGGTTATGGCCAGACCCGGCGCGACGGTGTCTGGCGGCGAGGCTCTCGTCTACGTCACGGGGAAGCCGGATGCGGAGTTCGATGACGCCGTGCGCAAATGCTTCGGTATCGGCGCGCATCGCACCTTTGACAATGATCCGCGCCTCGGACCGATCGCCCTATCTGAGGTGGCCAGCAAGGCGCTGAGCACGGGGATCAATGATCCAGGCACTGCGATCGACGTGATGCGTGCGACCGAGCGGGTGCTCCGTCTTGCGCAGTCGACGGCAGTGGAGAGTGACGTGCGCTTTCCGAGGATTCGAGTGCGCGAGATCTGCGCGCAAGACTTCGTCACGGACGGCCTGCGCCCTATTGCCCGCGACGGCGCGTCGACCGTCGAGGTATCGGTGCGGATGCAGCGCGAGATGGCGCGACTGCTCGAGAATGCACCCGACGCCGATTGGGCCGCGGCGCTGCGCAGCGAACGTGCCGACGCGCTCGCTCGAAGCGAGTCAGCGATGGCCTTCGCCGGCGATATCGTTGAGGTGCGGGAATCGCACGCCGACACGGCGTGAAAGCGCCGGCCGGACGAAGGTGACTCGACGAGCGCTCGCCGTGTCGTAGAGGCCACCCGCGTCGGCGACCTCGCACAGCAATGTCCGATTTCCGCTAGCGGTCCGGTATCGAGTACGACAGGGTGAAGGCACGAGCACATCGCAGCCGACGATCGGAGAGCGGCGCATCGCATTAGGGGTCAGCGGAAACCCGCCCTTCGGGGTGAGCCCGTCTCGATCGCGGGGGCTTAGGCTAGGGAGATGACGCTGTGTATCGCGCAGGACTCCGAGGCCGACCGACTGCTGTCCGAGAATCCCTTCGCCTTGCTGACCGGCATGCTTCTGGATCAGCAATATCCCATGGAACACGCCTTCCGTGGACCGCACAAGATCGCGACTCGAATCGGCAGCTTCGATCCGCAAACGGTCGCCGCGTATGACCCGGCCGAGTTCGAGGAATTGTGCGCGACACCGCCTGCTATCCATCGCTACGGTCGTTCGATGGCGCGGCGCGTCCAACAACTCGCTCAGGTGATCTGCGCCGATTACGGCGGCGACGCCGCGTCAGTCTGGGAGGCGTCGTCCAGCGCCGCAGACCTGCTCAAGCGGCTGCAGGCCCTGCCGGGGTACGGCGAACAGAAGGCGCGGATCTTCGCCGCGCTGCTGGGTAAGCAACTCGATCACCGCCCATACGGCTGGCGTAAGGCTATTGGGTCGTACGCCGAGACCAACTCGCGCCGCTCGGTAGCCGACGTGACCGGTCCCGAGTCATTGCAACAAGTCCGAGAGTTCAAGAAGGCCGCGAAGGCTGCCGCTAAAGCGGCGAAGTAGGCCCTGCGGACGCTCTGTTAGGGTGTCGACTGCCAGTCGAGGGAATCCGGTGAGAGACCGGAGCTGACGCGCAGCGGTATGGGTGACGGGCCAGGTGTAAGGCCACTGGACGACAGTCTGGGAAGGTACCTGGTTCGAAGGATCCCGAGCCAGAAAACCTGCTGGTTCCCCATCGGCATCCGCCAATGGGCTCCATGCGGGTCCCGCGCTACCGGACCCCTGAGCACGAAAACGTTCGCTATGCGCGCCCGTCAATCCCTGTTGTCATTGCTGGCTGCCACGCTGTCCGTGGCCTCGCTCGTCGCGATATGCGGGGCTGTCGTACTCGCAGGGCTCTGCGTGTGCTGGCTACTCGCCGGATCGATGGACGCGTTCACTTTTGGCGAGGACTCAGCGGCATCGCTGGGTGTCTCGGTGCAGCGAACGCGCATCGTGCTGCTCGTGGTCACGGCGCTGATGACCGCCGTGATCGTGTCGTCGTCGGGGGCGATCGGCTTCGTGGGATTGGTGCTGCCGCATGCGGCGCGCGCGTTAATCGGCTCGCGCCATCGTTTGCTCGTTCCGGTTTCGGCGCTGCTCGGCGCGATCTTCTTGGTGTGGGTCGACGTCGGCGCGCGGACCATCATCGCTCCGCAGGAACTACCGGTCGGCGTGGCGACCGCGATCGTCGGTGTACCCGCGTTCGTCATCGTGATGCTGCAACGCCGGGGGCGAGCGTGATGATTCGAGGCAGCAATGTGTCATGGGGCGTGCGCGAGAAGGCGATCGTTGATGGCGTCACCCTCGCCGTACGCCGGGGCAGCACCGTGGGGTTGCTCGGGCCGAATGGTTCGGGCAAATCCTCGCTCCTGCGGGTGATCGCGGGACTTAGGTCGGCCTCGTCGGGTGTTATCACCCTCGGTGACGACGACCTTGGTGCGATGTCGAGGCGACAGATTGCGCGGCGCATGGCCGTTGTGGACCAGGAGGTGACGACCGACACGCAGCCGTCGGTGCGCGATGTCATCAGCCTCGGTCGGTTGCCGCACCGCGCGCCGTGGTCGCCGTCCTCGAGCGAGGATAGGGCCATCGTGGACGACGCGGCTGCGTCGACGCATACATCCGAGTTACTTGACCGCCCGTATTCGACATTGTCCGGCGGCGAGCGGCAACGCGTGCAAATCGCTCGCGCACTGGCGCAGCAACCTTGCGATCTGCTGCTCGACGAGCCGACAAATCACCTCGATATCCGTCATCAACTTGAACTGCTCGAGCTGGTGCGAGCGGCCCGAACAACGCGCTGGTTGCGCTGCATGACTTAAATCTGGCCGCCGCCTACTGCGATGAGGTGGTGGTGATGCGCGACGGTCGGGTACGTGCTGCTGGTCGGCCGGAGGATGTGTTGACGGTTGACCTCATCGCCGAGGTCTACGAGGTTGGCGCTGCTGTGTCGGTGGTGGACGGCGTTGCACACATCCGCTTTCTCGGGGTGCTTTCTTAACGAGGCAATGCTCGTTCGGGTGAGGTGTGAGTCTGGTCGGCGTACGTCACATGCGCGGTGGGTACCGTGATGCGGCGACTAGTTGTACCGTCGATCGGGTCATACAAGTTTCAACTAAAGGACTTTGCCTTTCATGTCTGATACCCGTGTCGTCGCCCTCGTGGGAAGCCTGCGCGCTGAATCGGTCAATCGCCGCATCGCTGAGCACCTGAAGGCCAACGCGCCAGAGGGCGTGACCGTCGAGATCGCAAACAGCCTCGGCGACATCCCGTTCTACAACGAGGAGATCGACGTCGAGCCCGCCCCGGCGGCGGCGCAGGCGCTGCGTGAGCAGGTTGCGGCGGCGGATGCGGTTCTCGTGCTCACGCCGGAGTACAACGGCACCATGCCGGCCGTGCTGAACAACACCATCGACTGGCTGTCGCGCCCGTATGGTTCGGGTTCGCTCTTCGGCAAGCCGTTCGCCGTCGTCGGTTCGGCGGCGAGCTCGTTCGGTGGCAAGTGGTCGCACGATGACGCCCGCCGTTCGGCGGGGATCGCCGGCGCTGTTGTTCTGGACAACGTCGACGTATCGCACAGCCATTCCGAAATTGACCCCCTCGAGGACGTCGAGATCGCAGGCCGCTTCCTCGCTGCGCTCACCGCACTCGCGGAGCATCAGTCCGAAGCAGTCGCGTAACCGGCCGTCGCACGCCCGCGACCCTCTGGCGTAACCACTTCCGATACCGCGGGGCGATCAGCAGACTCGTGTGCTGGCCGCGCCGCCCAGTTATCGCATCGGGCGCCATAGCAGTAGGCCCGAATCGATGATGGGCTGCACGTACGGCCGCAGTGACTCCAAAATGTCCTCGGCGTCGGCTACGCCGTCCCACACCGACGCGGCAGCGTCATCGGTCTGCGCCTCGATCAACTCGTACAACTCGACGCCGGCATCGGTCAACAGATAGTCGTCGGCCCGCAGCAGCCCACGGGTGCGCAGTGCGTCGGCCGCCGCCTCCCAAGCATCGTCGTCCCAGGAGCGCGACTTCTTCACCGACGCGAGACCGCGGGCACGCTCCTGCGGCGCCGTTAATGGATCCGAACCGTGGAAGATGAGCACCTCGGTGGGTGCCAGGTTATGCGCGACCAGGATGTCGATGTGTGCGTCGCCGCGCCATTCGCGCATGGTTGCGGTGTACTGCCACAGCGCGACATGCGGCTGCAGGTCTCGTTGCAGTACGGCGTTCGCGCCGCCGAGCGGCCGACCGGCGGAGATCGCTCCCGCGTAGATCTCGCCGAGGCGGTTCGCCATGTCGGCGATTGTGTCGTCGTGGATCCGGTCGCCAAGAATGTCACGCAACTGTCGATCCACGATCGTCTCCCGTGCGGTCAGCAACTCGTCGATCGACAGCGCCTCGGTCGCTTGGGTCCAGCCCTTTTCAATGACCGCAGGATTCCAGTTATAGAAAGCGCTCGTGACCACTGCCGGGGCACAGTTACCCATCGGCGCGGCGCGGAAACCGACGTACGACGCGTAGAAACGCATCGAATGCGCCTGCGCAACCTCCGTAGCGCGTTCGCCCCAGTACGTGATCAGGTGCATTGGTTCGAGTAGCAGGTAAGCGGCGCGTGAGATTGCCCGCGTGCGCTCGTCGTGGCGAAATGCCATCTGGATCCTCTATCTAGGCGGTATCGGGGCCAAGCCAACCATGAGGGCACCGCCGGTCGTCAAGAGTGTGGACTCGCGGCGGCGGGCGCTGCGGCGTAGGGCCGCGGGCATGCTCACCGATTAATACAGGTAGTCCTCGCCGCTGGCCCGTACCGTGACGTCACTCAGTGAGATCCCCCAAGGCTGATCGATCACGTGGACGACTGCGTCCGCCAGCTCCTCCGGCTTGATCAGCCAATAGCCAATCGAATCGACATCCGTCAGTTCCGCCGGTAGGGAGCCATCCATCAACTGACCGACATGCTCGGCATACTGCGCTCCGCGCTGACCCACCAACCCGAAGATTGCTTGATCGTTCACTACCCAGCTCGCCAAGTTGGTGCCGGTGATACCGGTCGGTTTGATCGTGGTGACTTTGATCTTGCCCTTCGACTCGATCCGCAGCGAATCCGACAGCACAGTCACGGCCGCCTTTGTCGCGCTGTACACACCCGACCCGGCGATGCCCGCATTGCCGTATATCGATGAGATGTTCACCACCTGACCGCGGCCCTGTTCGATCATCTGGTCATACACCGCGGCGATCCCGTTTACGACACCCTTGAAGTTGATATCGATGCAGGCGTGCCAGCGTTCCAGTGCCTGCTCGTGATCAGCGAAGTACGCCAGTGGCATCACGCCAGCGTTATTGACCAATACGTCGATCGCGCCGTACGCCTCGATGGCTTGCCGCGCGGCATCACGCATCGCCGCTGCGTTAGTAACGTCGGCGACGATATCGAGCGCCTGTTGGCCGCGCGAGCGGATACCTGTGAAGACCTCGGCGAGGCCGTCAGCGTTGACATCGGTGCCCACGACGCGTGCGCCGCCGCTGGCGCACTTCTCGGCGATCAACCGGCCGAATCCGCTGCCTGCGCCGGTGATCATGATGACCTTGCCCTGCAAATGTGTGCTCACGCCGCTCCTAAACGATGTTGATCTTGTCGAGTACGGCGCTCACTCGTTCACGCGATCCAGTGATGTCGACCGCCGGACGCCAGGCGGTGCGCATGGTCGCCCAGCGGAGAAAATCCTCGGCCGAGGACGTGGCAACGTCTTCGGGCAGGCTGTCGGTCTCGGTCACGCCGAGCCCGTCGCCGTTTTTGTCGATTACGTATGAGCGCTGGGTCGCGCCGGTGAGTCGCAGTCCGATCGGCCCCTCCAGTGCGGGCGCCACCGTCGTGCTGCACATCTTCGGCAGACCGTCCAGCATCCAGTCCAATGCCGGGTCGATCGCTTCGGCCGTGCTCACCTGTGCGGCCGGCAACGGCCCGAACGGCTGCATCAGGTCGCAGGTGAGATGGACGAGGTGGTCGAACGCGACCGCATCGGTGAGTTGTGCCAGGCGGTAGGTACCGAGTTCAGCAAGTTGCAGGGTGGCCTCGCTCATCTCCGGGGCTTGTAGCGCCTCAAGCGCTACGAGGGCCCCGGCGGCCTGCTGCGTGTAGTAGTCGAGCACCTCTTGCGGGCTCCAATCAGCGCGCTCGCGAACGGACGCATCGTTGAGCCGCTCGGCTGTTCCGTCGTGATCGGTCGGCCCCTTCAAGTTCGGGTCGGTCATGGTATTGAAGAAGTAGCCCATGTGTGTGGCGACGTCTTGTACGCGCCAGCCGTGGCAGGCGCTGTCCGCCGCCCACTGCTGATCGGTAAGGCCTTCGAACAATGCGGTCGCATCAGCGACCAGGAGTTGTGCGGCGGTGAGTCCTTGCGATGACACGTGCTCTCCTTCGTTGTGGGTCTCGTTGATTCGCGGGGCAGTGGGTAACGCTAATCGGCGATAGCGTCACCCACTACCCCGCAGAACCGGCCAATGTCAGGTGATGTGGCGTGACGCGGCACGTCCGGCCACCCTCCCGCTGAAGATGCAGCCGCCGAGGAAGCTGCCCTCCAACGCCCGGTTGCCGTGTACGCCGCCACCGCCGAATCCGGCGACCTCGCCGGCGGCGTACAACCCGTCGAAGGCGGAGCCGTCCTCCCGCATTACCTGCGAATCGAGGTTGGTTTCCAGCCCGCCGAGGGTCTTTCGGGTCAGGATGTGCAGCCGTACCGCGATCAGCGGCCCGGCTTTCGGATCCAGCAATTTATGAGGCGATGCGACGCGGGCAAGTCTGTCGCCGCGGTAGGCGCGGGCCGAGCGCAACGCAGCGATCTGCAGGTCCTTGGTGAACGCGTTGTCGACCTCGCGGTCGCGCGCGAAGATTTCTTGCCGGACGCGCGCGGCATCGAGTAGCTCCCCGCCAGGTAGCTTGCGCATTCTCGCCAGCAGATCGTCGAGGTCATCAGCGACCACGAAATCCTCGCCGTGTTGCTTGAACGCCTCGACCGGCCCCGGGGCGCCCGGCCGTACGCGGCTGAGCGTGAGCTTGATGTCCTTACCGGTGAGATCGGGGTTCTTCTCCGATCCCGACAGCGCGAACTCTTTCTCGATGATCTTTTGCGACAGGATGAACCAGGAGTGGTCGTGGCCGGTGCCGCGCAGGTGTTTCAAGGTGCCGAGCGTGTCGAATCCGGGAAACAACGGTACCGGGAGCCGGTTACCCAATGCATCGAACCACATCGACGATGGACCAGGGAGGATCCGTATCCCGTGGTTGTCCCACTTCGGCTCCCAGTCCTTGATTCCTTCGACGTAGTGCCACATCCGGTCGGCATTGATGAGGTGCGCGCCTTGTGCGGCAGCTCGTTCGCGCAGTAGCCCGTCGACGTGTGCGGGCACGCCGGCAACCATGTCCGACGGCGGCGAGCCAAGCGACGGTGGCCAGTACGAGCGGACCAATTCCGGGTTGCCGCCGATCCCGCCGCTAGTCACGATCACCGCCTGCGCGCGTACGTCGAACTCGCCGGTCGCGACACGATTTGATGCCACGCCCCGTGCGGCCGAGTCCTCTGCCAGTACTGTGCCGCGTACGCCGACCGCGGCAGCGTCATCGATGATCAACTCGTCAACTTGATGGCGGTACCGAATCTCGGCACGCCCGTTATCGACAGCAGTCAATACGCGTCGGATGAATGGTCCGACGACTCCCGGACCGGTGCCCCACGTGATGTGAAAGCGAGGCACCGAGTTGCCGTGTCCGATCGCGCCGTACCCGCCACGTTCAGCCCAGCCGACGATGGGGAACCAGCGCAGCCCCTGCTCGTGGAGCCAGGAACGCTTCTCGCCGGCCGCGAAGTCGACGTACGCCTCGGCCCACTGCCTGGGCCAGTAGTCCTCCTCGCGGTCGAACGCGGCGGTGCCCATCCAGTCCTGCAGGGCGAGTTCGCGTGAATCCTTGATTCCCATTCGGCGTTGTTCGGGGGAATTGACCAGGAACAGCCCACCGAATGACCAATGCGCCTGCGCGCCTAGATTCTGCGCGTTTTCCTGCTCGAGAATGATGACCCGGCGGCCTGCGTCCACCAGTTCGGCCGCCGCGACGAGCCCGGCTAGTCCAGCACCTACGACGATCACGTCCGTATCCATCTGTTAATCGTGTCACGGAAGGCTAGGGTCAGTCATGCTCAACTTTCAACGGACCGGTTCGGGACCCGCTCTCGTTCTCATCCATGGACTGCTGGGATCGCATGACATCTTCGGCCGCGTCGTTCCGTTGCTCGCAGCGGAGTACGACGTCATCGCGATCGACTTACCCGGCCACGGTGGTAGCCCGGTGCCAGCAGAGCCCTACACGATGCGCGCCGCCGCGGCTGAGGTTGTTGACACCCTGGAGCAGTTGGGCGTACACAAGCCGATCATCGTCGGTCACTCGTGGGGTGGATACGTGCTCGCCGAGATCATCGCGAGTTACCCGGGCGCATTGTCGGCGGCAGCGATCATCTTCTCTCAGCCCTATGCCGATCCGCCCGAGAAACAGGCCCAGCGCGCGGCGGCGATAGAGCGATTCGAGAACGAGCCCTGGGAGGTTGTCGTCCGCGACATCTTCCCCGTCTACGTTGCCGATTATGACCCGCCGGAGATCTTCGAAGAAGCGGTCGAGATCACCAAGCAGACGACTGTCGAGGGCGCCCGATTCGCATTGACGACCATCAGGGATCGCGTTGATCGCGCCCCGGCGATTGCTGATACCCCGCAGATCCCGGTGCTGTTCCTCAGTGGCACGGACGACGGCGCGATGCCGTCAATCACGCTGCAGGCACCGCATGTGCGGCATTCGGAAGTACTTTCCGGGCACATGGGGCCGATGAGCGCACCCGACGAGGTGGTCGCCGAATTGAAAGTGTGGATCGCCTCGCTCGCGGACTAGTAGCGGTGCCGTTGTGCGCGCCGTGGCGTGTAGTCACGGACAAGCGCGGCTTGCGTCGTCTCCGCTGCGCTCGTGCGTCGCTCCGGTCGACGACCGATCGTGGAACTTGTCCGGTCGTCTACGGAGTGAGCCCCTGTGGCGAGCGAGCGGAGGTGACGGTGGGTGTCGTGAGTGGCCGCCTGACGATGCCGACATCACCCAAGCGCCGCCGGCGTGACTACGCGGAAGCCAGTTCGGCGTCCGCTAGTGCCTCGCGCAGCGAGATGCGTTCGTCTCGCGAGAGGGATGCGCCGGCCAGGGTCGGCGCCGAGCCGACCAATAGGCGGGTGTAGGGGTGTTCCGGTGCGGTCACCACTTGCGCCGTTGGCCCGGACTCAACGACTCGACCTCGGTAAAGCACGACCGTCCGATCGGTCACGCCGGCGACAGATCCAAGATCGTGCGAGATGTAGAGCATTCCGATACCGCCTTCGCGCAAAGTGAGCAGACTGTCGAGGATGCGTACCCGATTCGCGGCGTCCAGTGCGCTGACAGGCTCGTCCAGGATCAGCAGGTCGGGTTCGGTGATCAATGCCCGCGCGATCGCGGCGCGCTGACGCTGTCCACCGGACAACTCGCTCGGGTAGCGATCGAGCAGGTCCTCCGCCAGTTGCGCTTTGGCGGCATACTCGCGGACTCTCGAGGTGACCTCGTGCTTGTCCAGGTCGCCGCGGATCAAGACCGGTTCGGCAATCGAATCGCCGATCAGCAGGTCGCCGTTGAGGCTGCGCAACGGATCCTGAAAGACGTACTGGATCGTTCCGGTGCGGCGCAATGCCTGCCGCTGCGCGCGACCGTAGGTGCTCACCGGTTGACCGTCGAGGCGAATCTGTCCGCCCGATGGGTTGACGAGCCCAAGGATGGCCCGCGCGACGGTCGACTTTCCGGAGCCGCTTTCGCCGATCAGACCGACGATCTCACCACGGCACACCTCGAGGTTGACGTCATGAACGACCTGCGTCATCGAGCGGCCGCGACCATAGTGGACGTCGATACCCTCCACGCTCAGCAGCGGTTGGGGTTCATACACGGGTGACCTCCTGCGGAGTGTGGATGTTGATGAAGTGATCGAGCCCGTAGCGTTGGTGCTCGGACACGAGCAGTTGCGTGTATTCATGCTGCGGGTCATGTAGGACACGGTCAGCCGGCCCTCGCTCAACGATCTCGCCACCGCGCATGACCGCCACCTCATGGCATAGCTGCGCGACGACCGTGAGGTCGTGCGAGATGACGACGAGGGTGAGGCCTTCGCTGCGTTGTAGATCGGCGAGCAGGTCGAGAATTTCAGCTTGGACCGTGACGTCGAGCGCGGTGGTTGCCTCATCTGCGATGAGGATTTCGGGGCCCAGCGAGATGGCTGCCGCGATCATCACGCGCTGCAGCATGCCGCCGGAGAGTTCGTGGCTGTATTGCCCGAAGACGAGCTCTGGATCGCGTAGGTTAACCGCTTCGAAGAGACGGATCGTCTCGGCCTTAACCTCGGCCCGGGACATGCCCGTCTTCACTCTTAGCGGTTCCGCGACCTGTTTGCCCAGCCGAATCGACGGATTCAGATATGAGCCGGGGTCTTGGAACACCGCGCTGAGAACGGTGCCGCGGGTGTCGGTCCAGTCTTGGTTTCCGAAGGTATCGGTCGCACGCCCCAGCAGCGAAATCGTGCCGCCGGTAACCGCGAGCGGCTCCGGCAGGACGCCCAGCAGTGCGCGAATCGTGACGGTCTTGCCACTTCCGGATTCGCCGACGATGCCGAGCACGTGGCCTCGGCGCACGGAGAAGTCCACGCCGCGGACCACCGGCGCGCCGGTCAGAGAATTGGCGACGTGCAAGTCACGGACTTCCAGGACGGGCTCAGACATGGACGATACCTTCCGATGTGGGTGAATCCGACGCCGACTTCCGCGCAGCTCGCGTGGCGAGCAGTTGACGACCGGACTCGCCGGTGACGTCACGTATCGCATCCGCCAATAGGTTGCACGCCAAGACCGAGAGAAGGATCAGTGTGATGGGTATGAAAGGGGCAAACGGTTGCGCGGCGATGAACTGCAGGTCGGAGGCGAGTACACCGCCCCAGGTTGCCGTCGGCGGCATGACGCCGATTGACAGGAACGTGAGGCTCGCAATGACGGTGAGCCCCATTCCCACGGTGGCGGCAAAGGAGATAGCGATCGGCGGCAGGACCTTGATGCGAATGTGCCGACGTACGACCCAGCCGGTGTTCGCGCCGGAAAGTACGGCGGCTTCTACGTACTGCGAATTGGCGGCACCGAGCGCGGCGGTCCGAGCGACGCGATAGAAGACCGGTGACAGCAAGATCCCGACGGCGAAAAGTGCCTGCACGACGCCGTTGCCCAGTAGTGCGGTCATCGCGACGGCGAACACTAGGAATGGCAGCGCGATCAACGTGTCGATGACGCGCAGTGACGTCCATTCGAAGACTCTGCCGAGATACACCGAAAGTATGCCGGGAATGGCTCCGATGAGCAGGGCGAGTACGGCGACTAGCAGCGCACCACCGAGGCTGAGCGGCGCGCCGGCGAGCAAGCGGCTCAGCACATCGCGGCCTAGATAGTCAGTACCGAACCAGAAGTCGGCGGACGGTCCGGTGAGGTTCGAACCGACGGTCTCGTTCGGGTCGTACGGCGCGAGGAACGGTCCGCTCACGCCGATAACCGCGAGAAAGGCGAGCAGGCCGATGGCCCACCTGCCGCTGGGCAGCCGCAGAATGTTGCGCAGCATTACAGGCCTCGATTCGAGGACGGGATCAGTCGGGCGAGGATCGCGTTCACCAGCATGTTGAACAGCACCACGAGGACGACGGCGATCACGAGGACGGCCTGCACGGAGGGGACGTCGCCCTTGATTGCCGACTGCGCCGAAAACATGCCGTAGCCGGACATCTGGAAGATCGACTCGGTGACCACGGCACCCCCGAGCAGGTTGGGGAATTTCAAGCCCAGTACGGCCAATGCCGGTCCGACGCCGTTGCGCAGCGTATGTACGAAGAAGACGCGTCGCGGGCTGAGTCCGCGGACGGTCGCGCCGATGACGTAGTTCTCTTTGGCCGTGTTCAGCAGTCCTGCGCGTAACTGGCGGGCCATATCGGAGACCGTGTCGAGGCTGAGTGCGATCGCGGGGAGGATCAGGTGGCTCAACCATGGCCAGGTGCCTTCGCTTAGCGGCACGTAACCCGCGGCGGGCAGCCAGTCCAGTTGTACCGCAACGATCGTGATGAGCGCGATGCCGACGATGAACGGTGGCATCACCGAGATGACCGAGGTAAAAACTGTGACGCAGCGGTCGAACCAGGACCCGTGAAAGTGCGCCGCCAGCGCCCCGAGCGCCGCGCCGACTACGACGCCGATGACGAGGGCGAGACCTGCAGCCGAGATGCTGATGATGGCGCGTTCGCCCAACAACTCACTGACGGGTGTATTGGTCGCCCAACTGTTGCCGAAATCGCCGGTGAGAACCCCGCCGAGCCAGTCGAAGTACTGCACGTACCACGGACGGTCTAGGCCGAACTCCGAGTTCATGGCTGCGATGGCCTCGGGCGTGGCATTCTCGCCCAACTGCACGACCGCTGGGCTTCGCCCGCTCCAGATGCCCAGCATGAAGGTAAACAGTGAGCCGAGCACGAACACCGGTAGAAACGCCAGCACCATCCGCCCCAGGCCCCTGGCGGCGCCGAGTGCGTACGCCCCGGCGGGCGCCGTCGAGCGGACGACGCCCGCCGTGTCGATCGTGGCCGCTGTCATCCGAGGGTAATTCCGTTCCAGCGGAACGAACCGTCGATCTTGCCGAAGCTGGACACCTCGGATCCGGTCACCGTGACGTTCGGGGTGACATACAGGAAGATGCTGCCGCCGGTGGTTACCCCCGCGAGTGCCGCCGCCTGGAGGTTCGCGTCGTACGCCGGATCGTCCAGCGGAGTCTGCAAGACCTTCTGCCGCGCCGCGGTGTACGACGGATCCTCGATCCCAGACAGATTCAGGATCCCGGTCTCGGCGAAGTGTTCGTCGAGTGACAGCAGCTTGTTGTCGCGACCGACGTAGCCATAGAGCGCTACCTGGTCCGTCTTGTTGTAGTAGCCCGGGTAGAACGCCGTGACGTCTTCGGAAATGAGATTGACCTCGAACCCTACGGCTTCCAGCTGCTGCTGAAGCAGTTCTGCGGGCGCGTTGGCGGTGGGGAAGATGTGGACATCGAGGGAAAGGTCGTCCTCACCCGACGCGGCGAGCAACTGTTTCGCCTTCTGCGGGTCGTACTCGTACTCGTCGTCAATAGCGGGATTGTAGGCCGGGTTGCTGTCCGGAACAGGGTTCGCGGACGCGGTGCCGAGTCCATAGGTCAAGAGATCGACGAATGCATCGCGGTCGATAGCGGCATTGAACGCCTCAACGACCTGAGGGTTGGTGAACGGAGCGAGTTGTTTGTTGACGTTCACGAACGTCTCGGTCCAGTTCGCGGCCGTATCGGCGACGACATTGAGGCCAGAGGACTCGGCGAGCTCAGCGTTCTGCGCGGACAGGCTCGGCACAAAGTTGAACTCGCCGGTCTGAAGGCCCGAGATCAGGGTCGCAGGGTCAGCGCCCAGGGTGACCGTTACTTCGTCGATGTAAATGTTCTCGGCATCCCAATACCCATCCCATTTCTCCAGGGTCATGGACGCGCCTGGAACGATCTTGACGACCTTGAACGGCCCTGCACCGACGGGTTGGGTGGAGTTGAGGGCGTCCAGATCGGCCTCAGCGGCTTCCTTGCTGGCAACCAGGGAGGAGCGGTTCGCCAGGATCATCGGAAAACCGAAATCGGTTTCCGTCAAGTCGATCTGCACGTGCGTCGGGTCGATCGCCGTCGCTTTCGCGATCTGCCTGTACGAGGACTTGATTGCGGAGTTTTCCTGGGACACGCCGCGGTTGAGGTGATACGCGACCGCTGCCGCGTCGAGCGCGGAGCCATCCTGGAAGGTCAGCCCGTCGCGCAGGGTGACGATGAGTTGGTCGCCGGTGTCATTGAATTCGTATTCAGTGGCCAGGGCGGGCTGCAACTCACCCTGATCGTCGAAGGTAAACAGCGGTTCGTAGACCAGCGACAGCATTTGGGTTGCTGACGTCGGACCGAGAACCACCGGGTCAAATGCCGGAACGTCGTTGATATTAGCGATCTTGAGCGTGTTATCGCCCGCGCTGTCATCGGCGGAGCCCGAGCCGCACGCGGTCAAGACTCCTGCCATCAACAGCGCGACCAGCCCGGGAGCGAAAGACCGGCGGGTTCGGCGCCGGGGCAACGCGGAGGCGATGCGGCGCGACTTCTTGCTCATGAGGGGTACAGCCTTTCCGGCGGCGATGCCGCGTTGGCGGGATGTGACCGTGCCGCCCGACGGCGCACGGGTGGATGACGATGCATCTCGAAAGCCCGTTAGATGAAAATTCATCTAACGGGCTATAGCGTGCCGGGCGGACTAGGGAATGTCTAACGACAGTTCGTGACCCCACTCATCGCGAAGCGTGATGGGTGGATGTGCGGCCTCAGTCCGCGGTCGGGCCTCAGCTGGTGCGCTCGACGGCTCGCCGAAGCGCGGCAACCACAAACTCCAGGATGCTGGGGTCGAGCCCCGGTCGCCCCCACACCGAGAACTCCAGCGGTTCGGGCTCCGGTAGGCCGGTGCACGGAACGAGTCCCGGCGGCGTCTGGCCCAGCGTTGCGAGCAGAGCGACGCCTGCGCCCGCGGCTGCTGCGGCGTGTACGCCGGCGAGTTGCAGCGACTCGGCGCCGATAACGGCCGTATATCCGTGATTGTCCAGGGCCTCCATCGCGCGCGAGCGCAGTGCGCAAGGGCTCTCGAACACGGCTAACGGCACGCGGGCATCGTCTGGCACCTCCCAGCCCGGGGCGCAGAACCAGGTCAGGTCGAGTGTGCCGATCGAGAGTGTTCTGGTGCTCCGCTTGGCATCTGGAACTGCCGGCGGCCCAGGGAGAATCGCGAGGTCGAGCCTGCCAATGGCGAGGTCTTCGCGCAGGCGGGTGCCGCGGTCGAGTCGCAGACGCACCTCGTGGTCGAAAAATGCCCCGCTCAGTGCGGCGGTCAGCGCGGGTAGGAGTTGCGTCGCAGCATGTTCGGTCGAACCGATGGTGATAGTCATCACTTCGGTGGCGTGGAAGTGTTCCATGGCGCGGTCGTGGGCCTGGAGGATTCGCCGCGCGTAGCCAAGTAGTGTCTCGCCGTCCGCGGTGAGTCGTGAGGTTCGGCCATCGCGCTCGACGAGCGCACGGTCGAGAGTGCGCTCGAGGCGGCGTACGTGCTGGCTAACGGCAGCCTGGCTGAGATGCAGGGCATCGGCGGCACGCTGGAAGCCGCCGTTGTCGGCGATCGCGACAAAGCTGCGTAACGGGGTGATGTCGAGGATTCCGGACATGATGAGCAGCGAGCCTCTCGGCGTCGGGATCACGTTTCGTGATCAATCAGACCATGAGACGTTGTTGGACAGCAGGGCGTCTTTGGTTGAAACTGAAACTAGCACCTCGTGCGCGGTCAGTTCCGCGCCGACCTCGACGGAACGGAAGCACATGGCGAAGCGGCAGATACACCTCGGCGCGGTGACCACGCCGACCGGCGGACCGGGGCACCACACGATTTGGCGTGACCCGGAGATTCCCGGCGACGCGAGCGTAGACATTGACTGGTACATCAGCACGGCCAAGCAGGTCGAGGCCGCGCTGTTCGATCTGGTGTTCATCGTGGATAGCCAGTTCATCACGCCGCACTCCCCACCGCACTACCTCAACCGGCTGGAGCCGTTGACCTTGCTGAGCGCGCTCGCCACGCATACCAAGCACGTCGGACTCGTCGGGACGGCGACCACCAGTTTCAACAGCCCATTCAACTTGGTGCGCCGCCTGGCCTCGCTGGACCTGATCAGCCGCGGCCGCGCCGGATGGAACGTTGTCACCACCGGCGATGCCGGTACGGCGTTCAACTATGGCTTGGACGAGATGTACGGCTACGACACTCGGTATGGGCGAGCACACGAATACATCGAACTCGCCCGCGCGTTGTGGGATTCCTACGAGGACGACGCCTTCCCGCGTGACCGCGAGACCGGTCAGTTCATGGACCCGAGTAAGCAGCACGCGCTTAATTGGGAAGGGGAGTACTTCAAGGTCCGCGGGCCGCTGAACATCGAGCGTTCCCAGCAAGGTCACCCGGTGATTTTCCAGGCCGGAGACTCCGACCAGGGGCGTGACCTCGGCGCCCGCCTAGGTGAAGGAATCTTCACGCACGCGGCGAACATTCCCGGTGCGCAAGCGTTCTACAACGACATTAAGACCCGCGCGAAGGAGAAATTCGGCCGAGAGGCCCACGAGCTCGTCATCATGCCGGGCATCGATGTCGTTATCGCAGACACTGATGACGACGCCCGTGAACTCGAGGCGCAGTACATCGACGCGGACCACACCTTCGAGGCGGCGCTGGGGGAGTTCGGTCGTCCGTTCGGCTGGCACGACTTCACCCAATACGACTTGGACGCTCCCTTTCCCACTGGAGTACTCGAACTCGCTAAGAATGCCTGGTACACCCAGGCGAAGGGGATCACGGATCGCGCTGCCGAGAAGGGCTGGACGCTGCGCGAAGCTGTCGAGCAGTCTCGCGGTCGCACCCGCAGCCCCTTCGTGGGTTCACCGGAGACCGTCGCGGCTACGCTGATTGAATGGTTTGAGTCGCATGCCGCCGATGGCTACAACATCCATATCGGTCGGCCGTCCAACTTTGCCAGGTTCGTCAATGAGGTCATTCCGATCCTGCAGGACAAAGGCGTCTACCGCACCGAATACGAATCCGACACATTGCGAGGAAATATGGGCATCCCCATCCCGGAGAACCGCTACACCGCTGCTCGTCGTACCGGAGCTCAGCAGTGAGCGCCGCGGTGATCGGGACATGGGATGAACCAGAGGGTGCCACCGCTCGCGGCACCGTGATAGTGGTCCCCGGTCGCGGGGAGGACGGTGCCGCCTACCAGCGCTTCGGCCGACGCATTTCCGCGGAGAACTGGAAAGTACGGCTCATCGCGCTGAACCTGGACGATCTGACGTCGGCTCGATCGGCCGTGCAGGAATTGATCGGCGATGAATCGCTGCCGTCCCCGAAGGTGCTTGTCGGCGCGGACGCCGGCGCCGCATGGGTGCGTTCTGTCGTTGATGAAGTGAACGCGGACGCGGCGATCATTGCCGGCGTGGCACTGGCCTCGTCGGTAGGCGCCGACGATTGGGAATCCGAGATCGCTGCGCGCTCGGCGTGTCCGGTGCATCGCACCGTGCTGGAAGCAAGCGACAGCTTCGAACGTGGTGCGCTCAATCGGGCGCTGCCTGAAGAACTGACGACCGTCACCGTGCCGAGCGCGCCGTTGTTGGTGCTGCACGGCGATGCCGATCCGGTAACCCCGGTGGCCGAGGCAATCGCGCCGTACGCCGATGCTGCGCACGCGCGGGTGCGGGTGCTGCGCGGCGGTGTGCATGATGTGCTCAACGACGCGATCCACCGGGTCGTCGCGGCCACCATCGTGCTGTTCCTGGAGTCGGTGAAGGCTGGGCCTGATCTGCCTGACATCGTGATCGATCCCGCTCGGTGAGCGCTGACAACCCGTCCGACGCGGCACACCGGTTCACCCTGATGAGCCTGATCCCGCACGCCGCGGATAAGAGTGTTCATCAGCGTTACGAACAGATCGCTGATATAGCTCAGTTCGCCGAACGACTCGGCTTTGACGGGTTCGGTGTCGGGGAACGGCATGACGCGCCCTACCTCAGTTCCTCGCCGGCGGTGTTGTTGGCGTACATCGCCGCACGGACCTCGAAGATACGGCTGTTCACCGCGGCGTCCACGATCGCGATGCACGATCCGGTGCGCGCGTACGAGGACTACGCAACGCTCGATCAGCTCTCCGATGGTCGGCTGCAACTGATCATCGGGACCGGACTCGGTCCGACCGCGCAGAACCTGTTCGGCGTGGCACCCGAGGAGCAAACCGACACCACCGTCGCGGCTTACAAACTCTTGCGGGACCTGTGGAACAACCAGGTAGCCACGTACGGTGGTCCGCTACGGCCAGCATTGGACGGTGTCGAACTGTCACCGCGCCCGCGGCAGCCGAGGATCCCGGCGTGGCACGCAGGGCTGTCTTCGCGGGAGTCGGCTGAGCGGCCGGCGGCATGGGGCGAACCGCTGGTCAGCGGCAATCTGATCGGCACGATCGACGACGTCGCGGGGCATGTGGCGGTGTATCGCCAGGAGTGGGCAGCGCACGGTCATGCGCCTGAAGATGCCCAGGTTGGGGTCGGTGTCGCGGGGGTACACGTTGCGGTGACCAGTCAGCAAGCGATCGAGGAGTTTCGTCCGGCATTCACAGCCCAGATGGAGCAGTTCGCAAAGTTGCGCGGGCAGGCGCCGTTCGGTGACTTCGACACCTACCTGCGGGAAGGCACGGCGCTGGTCGGTAGCCCCGCCCAGGTCCGCGAGAAGTTCGAGTATCTGCGGGAGCGGTGCGGGCATCAGCTGACCTATCACCATGCCGATTCCCCTGGTATGGACGAGCAAACCTGGCGCATTGGTAAGGAACTGTTCGCCGAACACCTCATCGGCTAGGGAGAATTCGGAGCGTGACCGCTAGAACGGCGGCACGCACTCGGGTGCGTGGATCTCCCGGAGGCGTGTATTCGCGTCGGATAGCCGGGGTTTTCCGTTGGGGCTGGGGCCGATGCGTGGCACGATGAGCGCATGCCTGAGTTGCCCGAGGTCGAAGCCATCGCGCACCACCTGCGCGAGCACGCGGTCGGAAAGTTCATTGAGCGCATCGATGTAGCGGCGATCTCCGCGATTAAGACGTTCGACCCGCCGTTCACCGCGCTGCAGGGCTTGAGTGTGACGGGCGCCGACCGCTACGGAAAATTCCTGGACCTTGACGTCGACGGCGTACACCTGGTGATTCACTTGGCGCGGGCCGGATGGCTGCGGTGGAGTGACGCGCTGCCGAAGGCTCCGCCTCGACCCGGTAGGGGACCGCTTGCCTTGCGGGTGCATCTGGATGACGGCAGCGGGTTCGACCTGACTGAAGCGGGCACCAAGAAGGGACTGGCGGCGTACGTCGTCCGTGATGTGCACGAGGTTCTGGGGATCGCTCGATTGGGTCCCGATGCGCTTTCGCTGGACGCGGCCTCGCTGGGCGAGATCCTCGCCAATCAGGGTGGTCGGATCAAGAACACGCTCATCGACCAGCGAGTCATCGCGGGGATCGGCAATGCCTACAGCGACGAGATCCTGCATGCGGCGAAACTGTCGCCGTTCAAGATCGCGAAGAAGCTGACCGACGAGGAGGTCGCGACTCTCGCGCAAGCGATCCTTGACGTTGAGGCTGACGCCGTGGCGCGCTCCGTCGGACAGAAGGTCGCGCGGCTCAAGGGGGAGAAGCGGTCGGGGCTGAAGGTGCACGCCCGCACGGGCATGCCGTGCCCGGTCTGCGGCGACACGGTCGCAGAGATTTCGTTGGCCGATAAGTCGTACCAGTACTGCCCAACCTGCCAAACCGGTGGAAAGAAACTCAACGACCGTCGAATGGACCGTCTCCTGAAGTAGCCACCCGCGAGCAGTCACGCGAGTGTCGCTCACCCGCGGTCCCGCCAGGTCGTCAGCGATCGGCCTGAGCCGACGATCGAGCGCGTGTGTCGACGATCGAGTGTCCGGTAGCGCAGCCGACCTGCTGGGTCGGGTCGACGGCGGGGGCTTGGTCGACGAGAATGTTCTGGACTAGGCGGGCAGGCCCGCGATCCCTGCAAAGTCAGTGACGTAGTCATCCCACAGTTGCTCGGGCAGGTTGTGTCCCATTCCGGGGTAGATCTTCAACTGCGCACCCGGGATCGCTGCAGCGGTGGCTTCGCCGCCCGAGACGTTAATCAGCGGGTCGTCCGCACCGTGGATCACCAAGGTGGGCACCGAGAGTTCACGCAGCGCCGGCGTCCGATCTGGGTCGGCGAAGATCGCCGCCTGCTGACGGATCTTGCCAGCAGGGTGATTCGCCCGCTTGAGGATCTCGACGTGCCGAGCGCGCACCGCCGCCGCATCGAAGGGGAAACCTGGCGAACCAATGATGCGGCTGTTCTCGGTGAGCTGATCGAGCGCCGCCTCGGGATCGTCCGGCAGCGGCTGCATCAGTACGGCGTTGGCCTCCGGTGTCGCGCGTCCGACGGACCAATCACCGGTCGTCGACATGATCGAGGTCATCGACAAGATTCGCTCGGGGTACTCGATAGCTAGCCGCTGCACGAGCATTCCGCCCATCGACATCCCCGCAATATGTGCCTTGTTGATCCCGAGTCTGTCGAGCAGACCGATGGCGTCGGCCGCCATGTCCGACAGCGAGTATGGCACCGTCGAACGGTCGCCTTTGGCGATGGCGCGTACGTCCGGCGTTGGCCGATCATCGAAGTACGTCGAATGACCGACGTCCCGGTTGTCGAAGCGGATGACCCGGAACCCGCGAGCGACCAGCTTCTCGCAGAACTCCGTGCGATAGCCGATCATCTGCGAACCGAGTCCATTAACCAGCAATAACGCCGGCGCTTCGGCCTGCCCAAAAACCTCGTACGCGATGGTGATGCCGTTGGCGTTGAGCGTCTGCTCGCCGGTAGATGTCATGGGTGCTCCCTTCCCGGGCCGAGCCTAACGGTGGCCGACGGCAGGATCTACCCGTGGATTGGTTGATCGATCCACAATCGGTCCGGCCGGACGACAGAACGATTCGGGCCCGTGGGACCATCGGGGCATGGCAGACATTCCACAGATCACCGTCGATCAGGTTCCGGAGAACGCCGCGGTTCTCGATGTCCGTGAGGACGACGAATGGCGCGCCGGACACATCATGGGCGTCAAGCACATCCCGCTCGCAGAGGTGCCGCAGCGCCTGGACGAAATCCCCGAGGCCGACACGGTGTACGTGTTCTGCCGCGCCGGTGGCCGTAGCGCCCAGGCGACGACCTGGCTGAACGGTAACGGCTTCAACGCTGTCAACGTTGACGGCGGCATGAAGGCGTGGGAATCGGCCGGCAAGCCCATGGTCTCCGAGGACGGCAGCGCCGCGGCGGTCATCTAACCGCAGTCAGCACCGTTGTTGGGGATCTCGTTCAGGCGGGGTCCCCACGCGGCTTTTGTGGTCGGCCCAAGGACACGCGAATCGGCGGCGAACTCAACGTTGGTGTTCCGGTGGCTGTTGCTGATGCCATTTGACGCCGGGTCCGTATCATTGGGACTGTGACGTCACGATTCTGAGCTTGAGGGAGCAGCGCATGCGCAGCCGAAGGTTCGCGGCCGGGCCGGTAGTGGCGATCGGCTCCGTCGTTATTGCTTTATCGGCCTGCGGGGGTGACGAGTCGAATTCGGTAGACGGTGAGTCGGATTCGTCCGCGAGCCAGGATTCGGACACCGACGGCGCAACCGACGAGGCCGACGGGACCGGGGGTGAGTCCGGGGCCGCAGAGAGCGCGGAGGCCTCCGGCGATCCGAGCGACGCTGCGGTTGACATCGCAATCGACGGCGAGCCGATCGAATCGGACTGGTCGTCGCCGGTGTGCGAGGAGGAGGCCGGGGTCACGGTCATCACCAGTTCCACCGAGGACGGCGGCAAACTCGACGTCCAGATCCCGTCCCAGGAGGCGCTGAACAATCTCACCGTAACCCTGACCCCGCCCGGTGAGGACGGCGAACTCATCAACGTCGGTGAGTTGGATGTCGACTTCACCGACGGCCATTTGACGTTCTCGGGGACGGTAGCGGAGGATCCGAACACTCCGAAAGATCCACGCGACGTCATCATCGACGCATCCTGCCCGATGTAATTCGCGCCGCTGACCCGTTCGACTGAATTGCGACGGCCGGACGACGACCCCTGGGTCGCCGTCCGGCCGTTCAGCTCAGCCAGCAGTTACGCAGTCGGCAACGTGTAGTCGTGGAAGCGGTCGCGCAGGTCCTTCTTGCTCATCTTGCCCACGCTGGTCTTGGGTACCTCGTCGATGAACTCGAAGGCATCCGGCATCCACCACTTGGCGATCTGCGGGGCGAGAAACTCGCGCAGTTCGTCCACGGTCGCCTCCTGGCCAGGCTCGAGCACGATGCACGCCAGCGGACGCTCATCCCATTTCGGGTGCGGAATCGCGACGACCGCAGCTTCGCGGACCTTCGGGTGACTCATCAGGATGTTTTCGATGTCGACCGAGGAGATCCATTCACCGCCGGACTTCACCAGGTCCTTGGTGCGGTCGGCGATCCGAACCGACCCGAACTGATCGATCGCGGCGACGTCGCCGGTCGACATCCAGCCGTCCTCGGTACACAGCGTGACGCCGGCGTCCGGGTTGAAGTAATCCCTGGCGATCCACGGACCGCGGACCTGTAGGTCGCCGGTGGTCTCGTCGTCCCACGGCAGCGGGTTCGTCGTGTCCGGCTCCACGATGCGGAATTCGAGGCCCGGGAAGGGGGTCCCGGCGCGGGCCCGGTGCGGCAGCAACTCCGCCTCGCTCTTGCCATCCAGACGCGGGTCCATGATGGCGCCCGTCGCGACCGGATTCGTCTCGGTCATGCCCCACGCCTGCCACACGAGTACGCCGACCTTCTGCCATTCGCTGATCAGGCCAGCCGGCACCGCCGAACCACCGCACAGGATGCGATCGAGTTTGCTGAAGTCGTACTGGTCAAACATCGGCACGACGCCCTGCCAGATCGTCGGAACGCCTGCGGCCAACGTAACGTCCTCGTTCACGATGAGATCGGCTAGACCCTTCGGGGTCATATCGGATGCCGGGAGTACCAGATTGGCGCCAGTCATGGGGGCGGAATGGATGAATCCCCAGGCGTTCGCATGGAACATCGGTACGACCGGTAACACGGTATCGCTGGGCTTGACGCCGACACCCGCGTTCGACGTACACGCCATCGCGTGCAGCCACATCGAGCGGTGTGAATACAGCACGCCCTTCGGGTTGCCGGTGGTGCCTGACGTGTAGCAGAACGCGGCAGCGGAATTCTCGTCGAGCTCGGGGAACTCGGCAATCGGTTCGACGTCTGCGATGAGCTCGTCGTAGTCCAGGAAAGCGTCGTCCTGAGGAACCTCGGGACCGTCGGCGCCCTCTGCGACATCGTCGATCACGATGTACTTGGCGACCTTCGGAAGCTTGTCGCGCAATGGCAGCAGCAACGGCAGTAGCGAGAGGTCCACGAAGATGACCTCATCGCCAGCGTGGTTGGCGATGTACTCGATCTGCTGCGGGAACAACCGAATGTTCAGGGTATGCAGTATCCGACCGCTGCACGGGGCGGCGTAGTACACCTCAAGGTGCTGAACGGTATTCCAGCAGAAGGTGCCCACCACGGCGTCCCGGCCCAGACCCAGCTTCGTCTCCAGCGCGGTCGCGAGTCGACGCGTCCGGTCGCACACCTCGGCATAGGTAAAGCGACTGGGTTTCGGACCGCCGGTGACGATCGTGTGGTCGGGGTAGAGCTGCTCCATCCGATGAAAGATGTTGGTGAGAGTCAGCGGATAGTCCTGCATCAGACCCTGCATTGCGCGCTTCTTTCCTGTTGATTCGTCGGCGACACTGCTGATGGGTGCTCGGGTGTAGCCCGGAGCACAGGATGAGCAGTGCGTAAATGTTATTGCGCGGAGCGCCATTTGTGGGTCAGACGCCCACGTTTTCCGGGCCCGCCTAACGTTTTGTGCGTGTTGTGGCCGGACGTCGAGTGATGGCCGCAGCGATGAGTCGCCAACCGAACAGGAAGACGCCCAGGGTGATGGTCGCGACGACGATGAACGCGACCGCTGTGCCGTCCCCAGTCAGTGCGCGTAGCGCCATGCCGATGAAGACCGTGCCGACCCAGACCGGCCACACCGTGCGCCACGTCGTCGGGTAGCTCTTGACGATCATGGTGCCGATCGCCCAGCCGACGATGAGCCCGACGAGGAAGGGCCAGGCGGTGTCGGCGATTCCGCTGACGCTGAGGCCCTCCTCATGGCTGGCGCGTCCGATCGTCGCGAAGGCGATGACGAATACAACGTCGATGGCGAAAGCAACTCCGGCACGCATGGCGCCCACCTTAGACGACCTTCGAATGAGGAATGGATTGATCGCGCGGTGACCGATCCGTTCCAGAATTCACCTGGTGAATAGACTCGACGCCCATGAGTAAGAAGTCCGAACGGTTGAAGAAGAACGCGGCCCGTCACGCTGAGCAAGGCGCCGTGAAACGCGAACGCACCAAACGGATCGACCGGCCGATCGTCGTCCGCTCGTTCGCGGGTACGCCGAGCGAATGCGACTGGATCGCGCTGCGCGAACTCGTGCCCGCCGCGACCGCGCCGCTGCACTTGAAGGACCAGCCCGAGCGCGAGGTCACACTCGGCACGGTGCTACCGATGGCCGTTCCGGCGATGGTCCGCGAGGACGGCTCGGTGTTCGTCGCCGCGCAGACCTCAATCCCCTCCAATGACCCGTCGCGGGACATCGCGCACGCGCTGCTGCGGGCGCTGGCTGGCCAGCCCGGCGACCTGCTGCCGATCGAAGCGGCACCGCTGGATGGCCCGACGCTCGCCGAGATCCTCACTGATGAACCACTCGACGTGACCGTGCATGAGGATTTCGGTTTCTGGCTCACCGAGGCCGAGAAGCAGTCTGCTGACGTGAAAGCATCAATGGAGCGCGCCAACGAGACCGTGTTCCCGACGGTGCGCCTCGCCAGCGTCGAGGCCGCATACTGGTGCGCGCCCGGCCCGAAGGCGCACGTGCGCTGGCCCGTGCCGTACGCCGAGGACTCGCTGCTGGACGCGCTCGCTCGGTTGTCCGCGGCCGGCGAGTTGACGCTTGGCGAGGACACGAAGTTCGCCGGACAGTTCCGCGGCCACGGCCTGCTGGTACCGGTGTGGGACGTCCCGATCGACGCACACCCCGACGAATTCGAGAAGCCCATCGCTGCCATGAAGGATCGGATCGAGGCAGCGCTGGCCGTGGACGAGCCGTTGAACGAGGCACAACGTCGGGCTCGCGCAGGCATCATCGGTCGCCAAGTCTCCTTGCGCTAGCCAAACTGTTGAGCCTCGCGCAAGCGCGACTGGTGAGCGCGAGAGCGCGGCGCACGGGAGCGCCTCCGGCGTAAAGCGGCCGCAGCGGCTTAGCCTCGAAGGTATCCAACCAGTGCAAGATGAGGCTCCCGTGTCAGACCAGCAGACATCCCTGACCGCATCACGTCGAGCGTCCGAGCTCGCCGAGCTCGCGGACGGGCAGGCGGTCGATCTGCTCGTGGTGGGCGGCGGCATCACCGGCGTCGGCATCGCGCTGGACGCGGCCAGCCGCGGGCTCAGCGTCGCGTTGCTCGAACGCGCGGACCTCGCCGGAGGCACCAGCCAGTCGTCCAGTCGTGTGGTGCATGGCGGAACGCGTTATCTCGCTACCGGCGGACTGGGCATCGCCTACGAATCAGCGAGTGAACGCGCCGCGTTGATGCGCCGAATCGCGCCGCATCTGGTTCGGCCGTTGCCGATGCTCACCCCGGAGTTGCCCGACGTACCGCGCAAGACCCGGCAACTTACTCGGCTAGGTCTCCGGCTCGGGGACGTCGTCCGGCGTACGTCGGGTCTGGGCTCGGCCGTCATGCCCAAGCCACGTCGCGTCAGCGCGGCCGAGGCCGGCGGCCTGTTTGAGGGCCTGAGCCGTGACGGCGTCACCGGGGCGATGCTCTCTTTCGACGCGCAACTCGAAGACGACGTGCGCCTGGTCATCGCCGTCGCGCGCACCGCGGCCGACTACGGTGCGCGCATCCTGACCCGTGTCGAGGCGCTCAAAGTCGGCGCAGACGGAGTCCTGGCGCGTGATGTGCTGAGCGGCGCCGAAGCGAAGATCGGCGCGCGCGTGGTCGTCAATGCGACCGGTGTGTGGGCGCCCGCGCTTGAGCCCTCACTGAATGTCGCGCTGCGGCGAGGCGCGCATCTGCTGGTCCCCGGCGATCTGCTGGGCAACCCGCGGACGGCGCTCGCGGTGCCTGTTGCCGATAAGCCCGAGGAGGTCGTGTTCGCTGTCCCGCAGTCGGACGGCCTCGTGCTCGTCGGCGCGACCGATACCGCCGCTGCGTCACTGCAGCACACTGACGTCTCGGCCGATGACGTCGCATTCCTGCTGTCCACGATCAACCGAGCCTTGGCCGTCGAGCTGACCGAGCAGGATGTGGTGGGCCGTTTTGCGGCCTTGCGGCCGGTTCTCGACGCGCAGAAGCACGGTGACCTGGAGCGTCAGCATGCGATCCTCGTGTCGGAGTCGAGGCTCGTCACGGTGATCGGCGGCAAGTTGACGACGTACCGCAAGATGGCTCAGGATGCCGTCGATCGGGCTATCTCGGCGGGCATGATGTGGGCCGGTGAATGCCGGACGAAGGAACTTCCGCTGCTCGGCGCGGCCTCGGAGCACGCGCTGGATGCCGTCGAGGCCGACCGTCGCCTCGTACGCCGCTACGGCCTTGAGGCCACCGAGGTGCTCGCGCTCGCCGATGGGCATCCGGAACTGCGCGAGCGCGTTGTCCCGCAACTGCCGGTGATCCGGGCCGAGTTGGTCTGGGGCATTCGGCATGAGTTGGCGTTGACGGCCGAAGATCTCATCGACCGCCGCACCCGTATCGGGCAAACGCGCTACCGCGAGGAGGGTCTGGCAGTGGCGCGTCGCTTGCTGGACATGTCCCCGCATCGGCCGGTCGCATAACGCCATAACGCCTTGCGGCGGTCGGGTTAACCCCAGTGGCGACCTGCGGTCACCACCCCAAAGCGGCTGCCTGCGGAACAATGCGCCGCGGGGGCTCGTTTGGCCCAGTATGAAGACTTTGCTGATCATCCTGGGCGTGCTGGTGGCCATCTCGGTCGTCGGCTTCGTCGTGAAGACGCTCTTCTGGATCGGTGTCATCGGTGCCATCGCGTTCGTGGCCGTCGGTGTTGCCGGAGCGTTGAAGGGCAAGAAGGGGCCGCAAGCCCTGCGTTAGCGACGTACAGCCGGTAGGGGCGCCGGGAGTGGTTGCCTGCGCCCTACCGGCTCAACTGTGGCCCGGGCGTCGCCATCCCGCGACGCTCCATCTCGTCCTCCAGTTGCCAGTTGCTGACGCTGATCAGCGATAGCGCGTGCATCAGACCGCACAGCGCCAGCATGAACACCAGGACTCCCGCCCACTGGGTGCTGTTGCCGTGGAGCGTGCCTAGCAGAAGGAGTCCGGTCCCGGCGAAGATGTAGCCGACGCTCTGCATGAACCCAGACAGTGAGAGCACACCGGTGACGGTTCGCGCGCGCAGATTCACGATGTACAAGGCGATCGCGAAGTAGGTCTGCGAGGTGCCGATCAACACCGACCACAGCGTCGGCAGCTCGGCAGGCCACAGCAGTAGCCCGAGGTACCCGGCTACGCACGCAGCGAACAACACCCACATCATCAGTGCCGGCCGCCGCATCCGGCTGAGCACGGTTGGGGCGAACATGGCCGCGATGGTCGCCGCGACCGACACGATCCCGACCTGCGTCGCGGCTGCCTGCGCGCCCAATCCTTCATCCTGCAGCAGCGTCGGGTACCAGCCGAAGATGATGTACGCGACCATCGACTGGGAGCCCATGAACAGCGCGAGCGCCCACGCCTTCGGGATTCGCGCGACCGTGGCCAGCGGCAACCGGTGTGCGCCTGCGGACGGGCGCGCACTGGCGGTGTCGCGGACGGCGAGGGGTGCCCACGGCAGCGCCGCGAGCAGCGCGATGCCCGCCCACATCGCAATGCCGAGTTGCCAGTTTCCCCCGAAGGCATGCATGAGCGGGATCGTCGCGAACGACACGCCGGCCTGCGCGGAGGCAACGACGACGGTATAGGCGCCGGTCATCCCAGCTATCCGGTCCGGGAACATCTCGCGGATGAGACTCGGCATGATCACGTTCGCGAGCGCGATCCCGCCGAGGGCGAGGATAGAGCCGGCGAACAGCCACGCCGTGCCGGGTACGGCGCCGCGGATGATTTGGCCCGTGGCGATGATGAGCAGCATCAGAAGCGCCGTCCGATGCAGGCCAAGTCGCCGTCCGACAGCGGGCCCGGCCAGGCCCATCACCCCGAAACAGAACGGTGGCAGTGAGGTCAGCAGACCGACCTCGAAACCGTTCAAACCAGCACCCGCGCGGATCTCTGGCAGGAGTGCGCCAACGGAACTCACCGCCGTACGCAGGTTCGTCGCCAGCAGCAGGATGGCTACGGCGGCCAGCCAGGCCGGGTGAGGCGTGCGCGCGCGGGTGGTCACCGCCGCATCCTTTCAGCCGGGTGCGCTGCCACGCCGTCCGGCTCCGCGATGGCGACGTACCGCAGCTCCTGACGGCGTCGCACCGATGGGCAGCGTGTCGACCGCCACTGCGCTGCACGGCGAAAAGTGTGGCAGTCGTGAAAGACTGAGGCGCTGAGCAGCCCGCAGGTTTCAGTCGTACGCGGGCTGCGGGACATATCGGCGCCGATCGAGCGCTGGGGAGGAAGTCACGTGTACGGTCCGGTCAATTCGCGATTCGCGGTCGGCCCCTTCGTCGCGGGCGCGCCGATGGTCGGCATCGGCGTCCTGTTCCTGGTCGGGCTCAGCAGCACGACAGCCGACATCATTGGCTGGTTGTTCGTAGCGGCCGGCATCGTACTGCTCGCGTGGTCGATCGTGATGTTCCGCAAACTGTCGCATTGGAACAAACTTCGTAAAGGCAAATGGTCGCGGGTGCGGGTGCTGATGGTCGTCGACGACGCGTACGGCGAGCGCGAGAAGACGCTGCTGGACACCAAGGATGGCAAGTATCGCATCGCCCTGGTGCATTATCCGCTGGAGTTGCGCGATGAGATCGAGATGAAGAACCAGATCGAGTATGTCGGCGAGTTGGCCAATGACTCGTCGGTCCTGGTGCGGCTCTCGAGCGGCAGTATCGAGTACTTCGGACGGGTCCGGACGTTGGCGAGTCTGCGTGCCGAGGGGACTGTGTGAGTCCGGCTGCCGACGACGCTCGCACGCGGCGGCATGAACGTGCCAAGGACCGCGCGTTCATCGGCACGATTATTTTTGCCCTGGCGCTCATCGTGCTGGGGGTCCTGCTGTTGCCGCAGGGTGGCGCGTGGCCGTTCCTTGGTGGCTTCCTGTTCTTGCTGGGAGGGTCGTTCGGCGCCGCATCGTTGATTGGCCTGACGTATCGGCGAAAAGCGCGCCGGGTGTTGCAGACGCACGAATGGGTGCAGTCACCGGTCGTGGTGAAGGGCCGCCCGAAGTCGGGTCGTAACGGCCGAACGATCGTGGAGTTGACCGATTCCGGGACGACGCTGGCGATCTCCGGGCTGGATCCGGCCGTCGCGAACCGGATCGACCGCGAAGGGACGCTGGAGCACGTCGGGGAGTTGAGCGGTTCGTCGATGTTGTTCGTGCGGGTGGTCGACGGTTTCGAGGTGTACGTCGCGGTAGCCCCGCGTCGCGCGCAGGCGTCGTAACACGTGCCTCGAGGGGGTGGCTGACGTCTCGGGGGCAGAGCGACACGGTGTACCGACGGCAGCGGTGCGATGTGATGGGCATACCGCAACGCGATTCGTCCGAGCGACCGATTGTGTGGCGCGGCGCACGTCTCGAATAGTGATCCGCATCGCTGTGCCTAGGATCGTCTGCAGCGAAGCTAGGTAGATCGGCGAAGGAGACAGATATGACGGCGAAGGTTCAGGTCGTGATCGGGGTACCGATGACCGCGGAGTACGTCCAACGGATCCGCGACTTCGACCCGCGTATCACAGTCGACTTCGACCCGTCGTTCTTCCCGGCCGAGCGGACCCTCGGCGATCACCACGGCGGCGTGACCGCATCGCTACCGGAAGACGAAGCAGATCGTTTCTACGACTACTTGGCCAAGGGTGAGGTGGTGTACGGGATCCCGCAGTTGCGACCCTCGGGGCTACGCCGACTGGTCGAAGCGGACCCGCACCTGCGGTGGGTCCACGCCGTACAAGCCGGGGCCGGGCCGTTCCTGAGCGGAGCGAAACTGACCGATGACCAACTCGAGCGGGTCACCGTGACGACCTCTGCCGGAGTCCACGCGGAGCCGCTGGCCGAGTTCGCGATCTTCGGCATGCTCGCCGGTTCGCAGGACCTCGCCCGGCTCAAGCGGCTGCAGGCCGCCCGCGAGTGGCCGGGGCGACTGCTGACCGACCAACTGTCGAAGGCGACCGTCGTCATCGTGGGCGCGGGTGAGATCGGCACAGCGGTCGCGGTGCGCGCCAAAGCGATGGGAATGACCACGATCGGCGTGAAGCGGCACGTCGAGCCGGTCGACGGGTTCGATGAGATCGTGAGTAGCGAGGACCTCATCGACGTCGTGGGGCGCGCCGATCACCTGGTGGTCACGGCGCCGGGTACGCCGTCCACCAACAAGATGGTCAACGCTGAGGTCCTCGCTGCCTGCACACCAGGCGTGGTGGTCGTGAACGTCGGACGCGGAACGGTCATCGACGAAGCAGCGTTAATAGCAGCGCTCGAGAGCGGTCAGGTGTCCTCGGCTGCGCTCGACGTGTTCGAAAAGGAACCGCTGCCGACGGACAGCCCGCTGTGGGGCATGCACAACGTAATCGTCAGCCCGCACTCAGCCACGCTGGATGATGGCGAAGAAGGTCGGGTGGTCGATTTGTTCCTGGAGAACCTGCGCAATTATCTCGACGGCGCTGCGCTACGCAACATCATCGACCCGGCCCAGGGTTACTAACTCGCCCGTCCTACGCCGGTCTGGCTCTTCCCCGATCGGTCGACGGTGCGCGCGAGTTTCCGCGCGTGGCGGGGCTCGGCCCTGACCGGTCGACGGCGAAGGGGGCGCCGAGTCAGTAGAGATGTCTAAGGTAGCCAATGTCGCCGGCCACCCACTGCGTTTGCGTGCCGACCACCGGGCGCGACATGCCCGCGTCGACGGAACTCGCCGCAGAAGGCAATCATCTGTAGCCGGGTGCTGGGCGCAACGGCGGGTCCGGCAGTTAGGCTCGGAGGGTGCCAGACAGTTACGCCTATCTCGGGCCCGCCGGAACCTTCACCCAACAAGCGCTGCTGATGATCCCGGAGGTTCGGGACGGCGAACAGGTGCCGCAGGCCGGCGTGCCGGCGGTCGCTGCGGCCGTTCGATCGGGGGAAACGACGTACGGCCTGATGCCGCTCGAGAACTCTGTTGAGGGCCCCGTGTCGGTGACCACCGATGAATTGGTTGTCGGCGAGCCGTTGCAGATCGTCCGCGAGGTTTTCCTGCCGGTGTCGTTCGTGCTGGCCGCACGCGAGCCGCTCGACCTCGACGCCATCAAGACGGTCGTGAGCCACCCGCACGCGCACGGGCAGACCAGGGCTTGGGTTCAGCAGCACTTGCCGAACGCGCAGACCGTCGTCGCGTCGTCCACCGCGGAGGCAGCGGTACTGGTTGGCAGCGGCGAGTACGACGCATCGATCAGTGCGCGGATCGCCGCCGATAACAACGGCCTGCACATCCTCGCCGAACAGGTCGAGGACACCACGGGGGCGGTGACACGATTCGCGCTGCTGAGCCTGCCCGGCACCCCCGGGGAAGTGACGGGTAATGATCGGACCTCGTTCGTGGTCCATATCCGCCAGGAGCAACCCGGGGCGCTCAGCGGTGTGTTGATTGAACTCGCATCGCGCGCGATCAACTTGACCCGGATCGAGTCGCGGCCGTGGCGCGAACGAGTGGGCGAGTACCACTTCATTCTCGAATGCGAGGGGCACGTCTCGGACCCGCGGGTGGGCGACGCAGTGGCGGCGCTTCATCGCACCTGCCGCGACGTGAGATTCCTGGGGTCATATCCGCGCGGTGACCGGCAGAACGAGAAGCTTCCGGACGACGCGACCGACCATGCGTTCGCCGAGGCCGCTCAGTGGCTCGCGACAGTACGTCGGGACGGTGCATCGTCGTGAGGTTGTACCTAGTGCGGCACGCCGAGAGCGAAGCCAATCGCGATCACGTCATCGCGTGTTCGATTCCGGGACCTGACTTGACCGACCTCGGACGGTTGCAGGCCGAGACCCTCGCCGACCGGCTCAAAGACACTGACATCGAAGCGATCTACCACTCGCGAATGACCCGGACCAAGCAGACCGCACTCCCGCTCGCGCACCGGCGAGGGATGGAGATGGTTGAGCTCGACGGTTTCCACGAGGTCGACCTGGGCGATCTAGGCGAGCGCGCGGACGTTGAGGCGTACGAGGCGATGGACAAGCTCGCGACGTCCTGGAACGTGAACAGCGAACTTGATCAGGCTCGTCCCGGCGGCGAGTCTGGACAGAATGTCGTTGATCGAATGACTGCCGAGTTCGATCGGATCCGTAATGCGCACGGAAACAGTGATGGCGCCGTAGTCGCGGTGGCGCATGGGCTGTGTCTGCGGACGGCGACGCAGCGGTGGGCCGAGGGCGTTTCGCTCGACTTCGCGTACCGTAACGTCCTGCCGAACACCGCGATCATCGAGGTCGATGTACCCGCCGACCGCTCGCAGCAGCCGCGGATTCTGGAGTGGGCAGGAATCGACCCGGCGACCACCGGCCCATCCGAAGGCGGCATTCTCTAACTTCGACTTGGCTTAGCTCAGTCTGGCTCGGCTCGGCTTACCTCAGTCCGGCTCAACTCAATCTGGCTTGGCTCGGTTCAACTGACTGGTCCCAGCCAGTCGGCTGCCATCGCCGGAGCGGGGAGTTCCAGAGCGGGCGCGAGCGAGGCGCGCTAGAGGTAGAGGCCGATCGAGACGTCGACGCGTTGCGCGGCGACGGCATGCACCTCGCGTTCGCGCAGGATCACGTACGTCTCGGTATTGATCTCGACCTCATGCTGGTCCTCCTCGCCGAACAACACACGGTCATCGATCTTCACGTGACGTACCGCGGGTCCGGCGCCTAGCACCTTGCCCCAGCGCAGCCGCTTGGCGACCTGTGCGGTCGCGGGGATCAGGATGCCGCCGCTGGAGCGACGGTCGCCGGCCTCGTCGGTGGGCTGCACCAACAGTCGGTCGTGCAGCATCATGATCGGAAGCTTGGAGTCAGTCACCTGATGAGGGTACCCGGCGACCGGCACCGCACTGCCCTGCCGGTCGATGACGTCGGTGCCGGTGCCTATCGCCAACCCGACCGGGCGCGGGCCGCAGCGGGCGCCCAAGCGGCGCGAGTGCAGCCGAGCCAGCAGATGTGCGCGAACGTGACCGCGTAGGCCAACGAATGTCCGCGACAGCCAACCCTCACCAGGGCCGACCGCGGACATGCCGCAAAAAACGCAGCGAAATCGGCTAGGCATCGCTCATAGCGCGATGCCCTGGGGTTTTCGCTGCGTCTTTTGCGGGTCAACCGGCCGTGCGGGGAAGTTACGGAATACGAATGTGTTGCGGCCCCAACTCGGACACCTTGGAAACCCCCAGCAGCTGCATGGTGCGGATCATGTCCGAGCGCAAGATCTCCAGCGCGCGGCGTACGCCGAGGTTCCCGCCGGCCATCAGGCCGTACAGGTAGGCGCGGCCCACGAATACGGCATCCGCGCCAGCGGCAAGACCGGCGACGACGTCGCCGCCACCCATTACGCCGCCATCGATGAACACCGGCTTGTCGCCGACAGACTCGCGCACCTCCGGCAGTAACCGCAACGGCGGACGCGACCGCGCTAACTGCCGGCCGCCGTGATTGGACAGGATCAGCCCGTCAGCGCCGACTTCAAACGACCGCTTGGCGTCCTCGACGTTCTGGATCCCCTTGATCACCAGCTTGCCTGGCCACACAGAACGTAACCACGCGACGTCGTCGAACGAGACCGAGGGGTCGAACATGTGGTTGATCATGTCCGAGACGGTGCCCTCCCAGTTCGACAGCGAGGCGAACTGCAGTGGTGCCGTGGTCAACAGGTTCGCCCACCAGTGAGGGTGCAGTGCCATGTCGGCAAACGTGCTGGGCGTGAGTCGCGGCGGAATCGTCAGGCCGTTGCGCGCATCGCGCAATCGGGCGCCGCCGACCGCTGTGTCAACGGTCAGTATCAACGTGGAGTACCCGGCATCTCGGGCGCGTTCGACAAGTTCGGTACTCGCCGCGCGATCACGCCATACGTACAACTGGAAGTAGCGCGGTACGTCCGGGGTCACGCGGGCGACGTCCTCGATGGAGGTCGTCCCCATCGTCGACAGCGAGTACGGGATGCCGGCGTTGTTCGCCTCGTGTCCCACCGCGATCTCGCCTTGGTAGTGCATCATTCGGGTGAACCCCGTTGGCGCGAACGCTAACGGCATCGCCGAGCGCTCTCCCAGGATGTCGGTGCTGAGGTCGACGTCCGCGATGTCGCGTAGGACGTCCGCCTGAAGTTCGACGCTGCGCCACAGCTCGCGTGAACGTCCGAGTGAGGACTCGTCCTCTGCGGAACCGTCGGTGTAGTCAAACACTGATCGCGGCGTACGACGCTTCGCGATCGTGCGCAGGTCGTCGATGGTGAACGCCCGCGACAGCCGGCGCGCGTGCCCGTTCAGCTGAGGACTCTGGAACCCAAGTAAGGGCTTGAGTTCGGCCCACGTGGGCATCTGGCGGAGGATCTTCGGCATCGGCTCGTTGCGCATTTTCCGAGACTATCGCCGCGGTCGGGTATACGGCCAACCCATCGGCGCTGCCAGCACCGACGGGACCGACGTCTGCGAACACGAAAGGGCGCCGCGCGTTGGTCGCGCGACGCCCTTTCAGCGGCGTGGGTCCATAAGACCCGGAAACTTAGACCAGCGCACCGGCCTTCAGATCACCGATGTAGTCCGGGTTGGCTTCGAGCCATTCGGCAACGGCCTTCTCGGGCTGCTTGTTGTCGTACTTGTTGACCATCAGGTCTTCGATTTCACCCAACTGGTCATCGTCCAAGGTGAAGTTCTTGACCAGCTGAGCGACGTACGGGTGGTCATCACCGAAGCCATCTGCCGCGAAGGTGTAGATGAACTCGGCGCCGCCCATCAGGCCATCTGGATCTTCCAGGTCGCGCAGATCGTGTGCGGTGTATGCCCAGTGCGGGTGCCACAGCGTCACCGCGACGTTGGTGCCGTTGTTCTCCGCGTTCTGGATCGCGGCGAGCATCGCGGAGGTGGACGACGTCGTGAAGGTGAGGTCCTCTAGGCCGTAACCGGGGATGACCGTGCTCTCGACCAGCTGGGTCTCGCCCGCGCCGGCTTCGATGCCGACGAGTTCGTTGTTGTACTCGTCCGCCATGTCCTTCAGATCACCGATGGTCTGCGCCGGCGAATCAGCGTTGACCGCGATGTTCAGCGTGGCGCTGTCGTACCAGCAACCGAGGCTCTCGAAGTTCTCCTCGTTCTGCGACACGTAGTCGGCGTGCGTGACCGGGAGCCATACGTCGGTGAGCAGGTCGGCCTCGCCCGCGGCGAGCGTGGTGTAGCCCGGTCCGGCGTCCAGTGCCTGGATTTCGACGGTGTAGCCGTCGGCTTCGAGCACGTTTGCGAGCAGGTACGTCGTTGCGAACGATTCGTCCCAGCCGTTGAAGGCGATCATCGAGATTTCCTGGTCGGCGTCCTCGGACGGGTCACCGACCTCGGCAGCATCCGAACCGACCGTGCAGTCGGCCCACTTCGAGTCGGCTGCGCTACCGCCGTTACCCTCGTCGTCACCGCCACCGCCACCGCCTTCGTTTGAGGCGCCGCAGCCGGCGAGTACCAGCGCCGTTGCTGTAGCCATCGCAGCGAGCGAAAGCTTCTTCATAGGAATCCAACTCCTTCGTCGTTCCGCGCCGAGGCGCGTGTTCACGTGTGTATTAGGCGTTTGCTTTGGCTTTTTGTTTTTGCCCCGAGCGGCTGCCGATCGAGTTGCTGAGCCGGTCGAGGTAGATGGCGATGATGACGACCGCGAGGCCGGCCTCTACGCCGAGCGAGACTTGGCTTCGGGACAGTGCGGCCACGACCTCGCCGCCGAGTCCCTTCGCGCCAGCCATACCGGCCAGAACGACCATCGACATCGCGAGCATGATCACCTGATTGACGCCGGCCATGATGGTCGGCATCGCCAGCGGTAACTGAATCTGTCGCAGGATCCGGCCAGGAGTCGAGCCGAACGCCTGTCCGGCTTCGACGACCTCTTTGTCCACGCCGCGGATGCCGAGTTCAGTGAGTCGGACGCCCGGCGGCAGCGAGAACACGACGGTCGCGACCGCGCCGGGTGTCGGCCCAACGGCGAAGATAATGATCACCGGGATCAGGTAGACCAGTGCGGGCATGGTCTGCATCAGGTCGAGGATCGGTGTGACGATCCGAGAGACCACGTCGTTACGTGCCGCCCAGATTCCGAGTGGGATCGCGATGAGCAAAGCGATCACCACCGACACGATCACCAGCGCGATCGTGTTCATCGCGTTGATCCACTGATCAAACCCTCGGATCAGATAGAACCCGATGACGGTAAACACAGCCAGTTGCCACCCGCGTGCCCACCACGCCAGCGCGGCGAAGACGAGGATGATGACGTAGTACGGCGGCTCGCTGAGGATCCAGAACAGGCCCTCATGGAAGCCCTCCAAGACGAACTTGATGAAGTCGAATACCGCGCTGAAGGTCGACGTGATCCAGTCGATCGCGTCCGAGACCCAGTCGCCGAAAGGAATGCTGGGATTAAGCACGTCCATCGGACTGCTCCTCTCCGGCGGCGTCTGCCGCGCTGACTATGCTGTCGAGCGGAATCGATCCGGTGGTGAGCGGGCCGTGCGTGCTCTCGTGGGGGGTTCCGTCTTCGTTGACCGCGCTCATATCTGGCTGATCGCCGAGCGACGCGATCGAGGACAGCAGCGCGATCCGCGGGATGATGCCGAGGAGACGGTTGGACTCGTCCACGACGGCCAGCGGGATCGGCGATCCGGCCGATGGCGCAAACAGATTGACGAGCGGTGCATCGGGTGACACGGTCTGTAGTTCCTCGTGCAGCAGATAGGCGTCGATCCGGCGCTCGCCGGCCTTGACCGCATTGACCATGTCGCGATCGCTGACGTACCCGAGCAGGGTGCGATCGCGGGCGACCACCAGCGCGCCGGTGCTCTGCCCCTTCCGCATCTGCTCCAGCGCGATCCGTGGACCGGCGTTCGCGCCTACCAGGCTCAGTGGCTTCTCCATTACCGAGCGAGCGGTCAGCACGCGAGTACGGTCGACGTCCTGCACGAATTGCGCCACGTAGTCGTTGGCTGGATCGGTGAGGATCTCCTCGGAGGTGCCGATCTGCACGATTCGACCTTCGCGCATGACCGCGATGCGATCACCGAGGAACATCGCCTCGTTGAGGTCGTGCGTGATGAAGACGATCGTCTTGCCGAGAGTGCTTTGCAACTCGACGAGTTGCTCCTGCATTTCGCGGCGGATCAATGGATCGAGCGCCGAGAACGCCTCGTCCATGAGCAGGATGTCGGTCTCGGCAGCGAGTGCGCGAGCGAGCCCGACGCGTTGCTGCATGCCGCCGGAGAGTTGGCTGGGGTATTTGTCCCCCCAGCCTTCGAGCCCGACCACGTTGAGCCAGTGCTCTGCCGACGCGAGACGCTTATCGCGGTCGACGCCCTTGACCTCCAGCGCGTACGCGGCGTTTTCCAGGACAGTGCGGTGCGGCATCAGTGCGAAGTGCTGGAACACCATCGAGATCTTGTCTTGACGGATCGTGCGTAGTTCGGCGTCGCTTGCTTTCGCGATATCGACACCATCGACCTCAACGCTGCCGTGCGAGGTGGTCCAGAGGCCGTTGAGGGTCCGGATCAGCGTCGACTTACCGGAGCCCGACAAGCCCATGACGACGAAGATTTCGCCCTCTTGGACGTCGAATGTGGCGTCGATGACCGCTGGGGTGCCGAGCGGTCGGACCTCAGAGGTTGGCGCGCCGTCCTCAAGGCGTCGAACGGCTTCCTGTTCCCGCCTTCCGAAGACCTTGTATACGTTCTTTACACTTAGTTTGGCCACGAATCAGCCCTTCCGTCTGCGGTGGTTGCCTGTGGCTCACTCAGTCGTCGACGACGACCTGTGGTGGACGCCGAGACGACACAACCCGCGGCACCGGTACGCCATCGTTACGATGCCGACCTGAACTGCTCCGACGACCTCACAGACGACAGAGCGGACCAGCACCGGGTCTCAGCCCCGCCACGGGGTAGCTCCTTTGTCGATACAACCATCGTTCGCGCATGCGTACGACGGTTTCAGTCCCTTTGTGTCCGATCGGTACGGCTTTTGTTATCGAAGTTATACGGGAGTCGTGATCTATACCGCGATTTCACCTGCGATAGGCGGAATGCCGACTCGCGACACTTCCTGACGGCGGATATCTAGCTCCAGCCCAACTCATGCAGGCGCGCATCGTCGATACCGAAGTGATGTGCGATTTCGTGTACGACGGTGATGCGTACTTCGGCGCGAACGTCGTCCTCGTCTCGGCACATATCCAGAATCGCGTCGCGATAGATCCAGATCGTGTCCGGCAGAACACCTGCGTAGTCGTCGAGTCGTTCGGTAAGTGCAACTCCGTCGTACAACCCAAGAAGCGTGGGTTCCTCATCGTTGCGTGCCGCGACCTGTACGACGACGTTATCCATCCGCTTGGTCAGTTCTGGCGGGATCTCATCGAGCGCTTCGCTGACCATGCGGTCGAACTTCCGCCGGCTCATCGTCACCATGACGCCTGCGCATTCGGGGCTTTTGGCATGTCACCAGGAGGTTTCTCGTGGTCGACCTTCGTCGTAACCCGCAGCACTCTGTACTCCAACGATCGCGCGATCGCGGAACTCATCGATGCTGCGCGCACCCGCGTAGGTGAACGACGACCGTACGCCGGCGATGATCATGTCGACCAGATCCTCGACTCCAGGGCGATCTGGATCTAGGTACATGCGTGACTGAGATATACCTTCCTCGAACAGCCCCAAACGGGCCCGATCGAAGGCAGATTGGTCCTTTGTCCGGTTGCGTACGGCGCGCGCCGAGGCCATGCCGAAACTTTCCTTGTACAGACGCCCATTCGCGTCGGTCATCAGGTCGCTGGCCGACTCGTGCGTTCCGGCGAACCAGGAACCGATCATCACGCTGGCGGCACCTGCGGCGAGGGCCAAGGCGATGTCGCGGGGATATTTCACGCCGCCGTCGGCCCACACGTGCGCGCCGGTATCACGTGCGGCGTCGGCGCATTCGAGGACTGCCGAGAACTGAGGACGTCCGACGCCGGTCATCATTCGCGTGGTGCACATGGCGCCAGGGCCGACACCGACTTTCAGAACGTCCGCGCCAGCGCGTACCAAGTCGGTGACGCCCGCGGGGGAGACAACGTTGCCAGCGACGACCTGGATGCGGCGGCCGGTCGCGTCGGCGAAGGCATCGCGCGCGGCGGTGACCAGCGGCAGCGCCTCCAACATCTTTTCCTGGTGCCCGTGCGCGGTGTCGACGACGAGAACGTCGACGCCGGCGGCCAGTAACGCGTCGGCCTTCTCGCGCACGGGACCGTTGATCCCGATGGCACCGCCGACCATCAAGCGTCCGCCGGGGTCGAGGGCGGGCTGGTAAATCGTCGAGCGCAGCACTCCCTTACGCGTGAGGACGCCGGCGAGTTGGTCGCCGTCCACCACCGGCATGAACTCGAGATTGTGATCGGTCATGGTGTCGAACGCGGCGTAGAGGTCGACGTCCTGCGCGGCGGTCACCATGTGCGTGGACATCACGTCACCGACCGGCGTGAAGCGGTCGACGCTGAGGCAGTCACGTTCGGTGACGATGCCAATCGGGGTGCCACTCTGCACTACGACAGCGGTGCCGTGTGCACGCTTACCAAGCAGCGCAAGCACATTCGCGACATGCTCGTGCGGGCTCACTGTGACCGGGGATTCGAAGACCGGGTGACTGGCCTTGACCTGGCTGACCATGTCCTCGATCGCCTCGTGCGAAATGTCCTGCGGCAGGATCGCGATTCCGCCGCGACGCGCGACCGTCTCGGCCATGCGGCGTCCGGCGACGGCGGTCATATTGGCCACAACGAGCGGCAGCGTCGTACCCACGCCGTCCGGCGTACGTAGGTCGACGTCCATCCGGGAGGTGACCGACGAACGTGACGGGACCATAAACACGTCGTTGTAGGTCAGGTCATGGGCAGGTTGGACGTCATTGAGCAACTTCACGCCCGGCAGCCTACGCCGAGATCACCACCGATAGACCTGCAACTAAAGAACCGCCGTGAATATCGGTCGGGTCTGGAGCGACTGGGCTCCGTTCGCGGTCGTGTGTAACCGCCGCTGAGCGGGCTGATCGTCTGCGCCTCGGTGCTGTCCACCCGTGCGGACCGGCCGGCGCGTCACACGATCGTTAGACTCGTGTGGTGATCGATCTGCGAGAAGTCCGCGACAATCTCGACCGCGTGCGCGCCAGCCAGGTCGCCCGTGGTCTTGACCCGGCAACAGCCGACGAACTGCGCGACGCCGACGATGCGCGTCGTACCGCGTTATCGGCGTTTGAGTCACTCCGCGCCGAGCAGAAAACCGCGGGTCAGGCGGTGAAGAAGGCGTCCGCCGACGAACGTCCGGCATTGCTGGAGCGCGCCAAGGTGCTGTCTGCGGAGGTGAAGGCGGCTGACGCTGCTGCGGACCAGGCGGAGGCCGATCTGCGTGAAGCGCACTCCGCCGTACAGAACCTGATCCTCGACGTCGTCCCGGCCGGCGGTGAGGACGACTTCAACGTGCTGGAGACCGTTGGCGACATCCCCGAGTTTGACTTTCCGGCCAAAGACCACGACGACCTCGGGCACGCCCTCGGTGTCTTTGATATCGCCCGTGGGGCGAAAGTGTCCGGCTCGCGGTTCTACTTCCTCACGGGGATCGGTGCGCAACTCGAACTCGCGCTGGTGAACATGGCGATGGCCCAGGCGGCGTCGTACGGCTTCACCCCCATCATCGCGCCGGCCCTGGTGCGGCCGGAGGCGATGGAAGGTACCGGATTCCTCGGCGCGCACGCTGAGGAGGTTTACCACCTCGCGTCCGATGACCTCTACCTCGTCGGGACCTCGGAGGTGGCACTCGCGGGCTTCCATTCCGACGAAATCATCGACATCGGCGACAGCCCGACGCGATACGCCGGGTTCCCCTCCTGTTTTCGGCGCGAGGCCGGTTCTTACGGCAAGGACACCAAGGGCGTCTTCCGCGTGCATTGGTTCGACAAGGTCGAGATGTTCTCCTACTGCAAACCAGAGGACGCCGAGGCCGAGCACGCGCGGTTGCTGGAATGGGAAAAAGAGTTCCTCGGCAAACTCGAACTTCCGTTCCGCGTCATCGACGTCGCCGCCGGCGACCTCGGTTCGTCGGCGGCCCGCAAATACGACTGTGAAGTCTGGTTCCCGTCGCAGCAGCGTTACCGCGAACTCACGTCGGCGTCGAACTGTACGACGTACCAGGCTCGTCGGCTCAACATCCGTTATCGCGATGCTGACGGCAAACCGCAGACCGCTGCGACGCTCAACGGCACGCTGTGCGCGGTCACCCGGACGATCGCGGCATTACTGGACGCGCACCAGCAGGCCGACGGATCAGTGCGGATACCTGCGGCACTGCAGCCATTCCTCGGCGGCCTCGAGAAGATCGAGGCGAAAACGACCTGATGCGCGAGCACAAGCGGGCCGCCCGCATGCCTGGGTGGTTGCCGAAGCTCGTGGCAACTGACCTGGATGGCACTTATATCTGCCATGGGCACGGGCTTTCGGTGGCGCACCGCGCGGCCCGCGATTGGCTCGAGTCGATCGGCGTCCCTGTGGTCCCGGTTACCGGCCGCGGCCCTCGATTGTTGGATCTCACCCGTGCCCAGATCGGGGAACACGGCCTGTTGATCATGGGGCAGGGCGGAATCGTGTACGACGGCCGCACCCTGCTGCACCGCGCATCGATGAGCGGCGCCGTTGCATCGCACATATTGCGGGAGGTTCGCGAACGCATCGACGATGTACGCATTGGTGCCGAGGATGCGGACGACTTTACCGAGCTGCTACGCCTGGAGCACGGGTTTGTGTGGCCGTTCTCGATGGACGAATCGATCAACGTAGACGCGCAGGACGTCGTACCCGCCGAAGTCCTGAAGGTCTTCGTGGAGTCGCAATCCCATGACGTCGATCGGATGGTGGCGATGATCCGGTCCTTTGTGCCGCCGGAAGTTGCATATGTAACGCATTCCGGGATCGGGTTCGTCGAGATCTCGCCACCGAATGTCAGTAAGGCCGCAGGCGTGAGATTCATCTGTGAGCGGTACGGGATCGATCACGCCGACGTACTTTGCTTTGGGGATATGCCCAACGACCTGCCGATGTTCGAGTGGTCCGGGCGGGCGGTTGCTATGGGAGATGGGCATCCCGACGTCCTTGCTGCCGCAGACGATGTCGCCGCTCCTGTCTGTGACATCGGAATTGCCAGATATATAGCGGGACTATTCGACGGATTCCGAATTCCCGAGGATCCGGTGCGCGAGATCTTGGCCGCGCGCGACAAGTCCGCCGGAGGGGTGGAATGAGCAGACCGAAACTGGTCCTTTGCGACATTGATGGAACGTTGGCGAACCGCGGCAAGATTACCGAGCGGACGTTCGCGGCGATCCGGGCGCTCGCTGACGCCGACATTCGGTTTGCGGTAGCTACCGGTCGGGCTGCTGGCTTGCTGTACCCGATGGACGACCACGACTATCAGGGCGTCGCGATCTGTGACAACGGTGCGTTCACGTACGACGTCGGCAATAACGACGTACTCGCCTGTGAGCTGATCGAGGGGAGCGTTGTCGGGGACGTTGCAGCAGCGATTTCGCACGCGCACCCCGAGCTCATGTTGGGGCTGTCCCGGATCACCCCGCACCCGCGCGCGATGTATTCCGAACCCCGCCAGGTCGAACTGTTCGACTTTGGTCAGAAACCGCTGGAGATCGCCGAGTTCGGCGCGTGTGCCGCGGCAAAGATGTGGGCGGTGAACCGGGAGTACCGCAGCAGCGAGATCGCAGCGAAAGTGGCGCCGATCGTGGGTCAGTCGATGGAGATTTCCTGGTCGAGTGAAGGCGGCGGGCTGGTTGAGATGACCGCTCGCGGAGTCACGAAAGCGAGTGGTTGTGCAGCGCTCGCCCTGCGCTGGAGAATCGATGTTGACGATATCGTGGCGATCGGGGACATGACGAACGACCTTGAGATGCTTCAGTGGGCAGGTACGGCCGTCGTCCCGGAGAACGGAAACGCCGACGCGAAAGCGCGTGCAGACGTGCTGATCGGCCACATCGAGGACGACGGAATCGCGACGTACCTCGAATCCCTGGTGAAATAGGGGTTACCGGTATTGCCCGCTAGAGGTACTGCCCTGCCGCCGGGTCGTCGCCTTGACGGCGCTGCGGCATCCCGGGCTGACCGCCCTGCATGAGCCCCGGCGGCAGCGCGGCTGGCTGACCGCCGGCACGCATCTGCTCCAACGCGACCCGCGAGGCCATCTGCTGTGCGAACAGTGCGGTCTGGATGCCGTGGAACAACCCTTCGAGCCAGCCGACGAGTTGCGCTTGAGCGATTCGAAGTTCGGCGTCCGTCGGTACTTCGTCCTCCGTGAACGGCAGCGAAAGGCGCTCCAACTCCTCCTGCAATTCCGGCGCCAGGCCATCTTCGAGTTCGGTGATCGACTGCTGGTAGATGCCCCGCAACCGCTGCCGAGAGGCCTCGTCCAGCGGCGCCGAGCGGACCTCTTCGAGCAACTGCTTGACCATCGTGCCGATCCGCATGACCTTGGCCGGCTGCTCGACCATGTCGGTCACCGGACGCTCGTCACCTTCGCCGCCGTCCGCACCCTGGGCGTCGGACGCGATGTCGACCTGGCCAATGGGCTGCCCGTCGGGTCCGACGACGACGCGGCGCGTCGCCGCCTGCTCGGCCGCTTCTTCGTTGGTGGGGCCGTTGTCCTGCTCGCTGTCTGACATGGGTGGGTTCGCCAATCTATCGGGATCTAGTTGGTGAGGATGATCTTGCCGATATGCACCGACGACTCGATGCGCTCGTGTGCTTTGCGGACCTCGCTCATCGGTAGCGTGCTGTCCACAGTGGCCTTGAGCTGGCCCGATTCGACCATCGGCCAGATGTCGTCGGTGACGCCGGCGACGATCGCGGCCTTGCCGCGCGGGCCGTCTATCGGTCGGCCTCGCAGGCTCGTCGCTGCGTAGGTGATCCGCTTGCCGAGCATCTTGCCGATCTTGAGCTCGGCAGTGTTTCCGCCCTGCAAACCGATGGTGACGATGCGTCCATCCGGTGCTGCAGCGTCGATGTTTCGGTCCAAGTACTTCGCTCCCATGATGTCGAGGATGACGTCGGCGCCGCGGCCACCGGTCAGCTCGCGGGTGCGTTCGACGAAATCCTCAGTCTTGTAATTGATCGCTTTGGCGCCGAGTTTCTCGCAATACTCGGCTTTCTCGTCGTTGCCGACGGTCACGATCACGTCGTTGCCCTTGGTCAGCGCCATCTGGATGGCCATCGTGCCGATGCCGGAGGACCCGCCGTGCACCAACACCGCTTCGCCCGCCGCAGCGCGGCCGGGCGAGAAGGGCGCCCATAGATTCGACCAGATCGTGCAGATCACCTCGACGAGGGCGGCTCCCTCGGCCATGGAAAGGCCCTGGGGCAGCGGCAGGACCTGCACTGCAGGTACGTTGACTCGCTCGGCGTACCCGCCGCCGGCCAACAGCGCGCAGACCTCGTCGCCGACCTTCCAATCGGTCACCTCGGAGCCGATCTCAATGATTGTTCCGGCGGCCTCTAGGCCGATGATGTCGGTGATGCCCTTCGGGGGTGGGTAATGCCCCTGGCGCTGCATCGTGTCGGCGCGGTTTACCCCAGCTGCGGCGATCTGAATGATCACCTCGTCGGGAGCACACGTGGGGTCGGGGGCTTCAGCCCAGGTCAGGGCGTCTAGCCCGCCGGGCTCATTCACGATTACTGCCTTCATGGCTCTACCCTAGCTACTCGTCGTGCGTCCGCGAGTGGTCAGCCCGACACCGAAGACGGCCGTGCGGTGATCAGGCTGATCGATGCGGACCGGCATTTCTCGTGACATTAGTCAGACAGGCAGCGATCCGTGGTGATCTGTCAACCGGGACCGTACTGTGTTGGGTGCCAGTTAGATTCGTTCCAGGGAATCGTGACCCGTCGCGTAGGCGTCCGGCGTCGCGCCATCCTGCTACAGGGGAAACAAGATGCGTGTTAAGAAGTTCGCGGCCGTTGCGATGATGGCCGTGCCGGTATTGGCGCTGTCCGCGTGTGGCGGTAAGCCCCCAGAGGGTGACTTGCACAAGGCGATTGAGAGCGCTCTCGTCGAGGCCGGTGCGGAGGAAGCCGACGCCGCGGCGTACGCGGATTGTGCTGCGCCCAAGATGCATGAGGAACTGAGCGGCGACACACTCGAGAAGATCATCGAAAACCCGATGGGTAACAAAATGGTCGATCAGGATGACGTCGCGCCGTACAACGACATTGATCAGGCGTGCCAGGAAGAAGTTCTCGGCACGGCGTAAGAACGCGGGGTTGCCTGTGCGTTTCTCGAAGTACGCGCTCGCGCCGCTGCTGGCCGCCGCCGTGTTAGGCGGATGCGCCAGCAAGCCGGCCGAGTCCGACCTGCGTGCGAGGATCATCGAGGATCTGAGCGCGACGGTGGCTGAGGATGATGCCGTAGCGTTCGCGGACTGCGTCGCACCGAAGTTGCATCAGGAGCTCAGCGCCTCGTCTCTCGATGAGATTGTCGACGACGGCATTGGCGGCGCGTACATCGATGAGGACGACGCGGATACGGGCGACGAGATCATTGAGGAGTGCGCCGATCAGGTCGGTCTAGGCGAGTAGCGCCGCTGGCCGGCCTGTACCCGGCGCGACCATGGCCATGCACACAGTGCACTGTCTCGGTGCGGGCACCGGCGTACGGCGCAGCTAGCGTGGTCGTGCGAAACTAGTAACCGCAACTTCGGAGGGTTCGCATAGCGGCCGAGTGCACGCGCCTTGAAAGCGCGCAATGGGAAACCATTCGTGGGTTCAAATCCCACACCCTCCACGAATGCTGTCGACTGTCCCGAGGTACGAGGGGTGGTCGACAGCATTGTTTGGTTGAGCGGGATTTGGGAGGAGCGGTGAGGTACGAGCCGCGACGGTTCCCACACCCTCCACGAATGCTGTCGACTGTCCCGAGGTACGAGGGGCCCTCAACCTCACCTGTCACGTGGGTTCGGTGAGGATGCGGGTGGATGAACGCGATCAGTTCACACTTCCACCCCGAAGGCCAGTGTTTGCCGACCCGCGGATGGCCGCCGGTTGGCGTACCGGGCAGAATCAGCCACGTGAGTGAGGCGCAGCACGCGGAGTACGCCGGGGCGAACGACGAGGCGGTGACCCTCGAGCAGCGCCGTGACTACCGGCGCGAGATCTGGATCTTGCTGGGATTGTCCCTGGGGCAGTCTGCGATCTACTCCATCATCAGCATCACCGCGAAACTGACTGCGCCGACGCGGCTCGCTGACCAGACGACCACCTTGAATGCATCGCAGTCCTCGCGGCCGCTGCTGGATCTGACCTATCAACTCGCCGGGATCTTCTTCGCGCTGATCCCGGTCGCGCTCGCCCTGTACCTACTGTCACGCGACCGGTTGCCGGTGTTGGATCGGCTGGGAATGTCGGTGCGCTCCGGCCGGCGGGCTGCCGCCGATCTCGGCTGGGGTGCCGCGCTCGCTGCGGTCATCGGCATACCGGGGCTCGGGTTCTACTTCCTGGCGAATTATCTGGGATTTAACACCACTGTCGCCGCCAGCGGGTTGGGCACGCATTGGTGGACCATTCCAGTCCTGATCCTCGCCGCGCTGCAGAACTCGGTGCTCGAGGAGGTCATCGTTGTCGGGTTCCTGATGACTCGCCTCACGCAACTAAAGGTCCGAGTCTGGATGGTGATTGCGGCCTCGGCGCTACTGCGCGGCTCGTATCACCTCTACCAGGGGTTCGGCGGCTTTATCGGGAATGTCTTGATGGGCATCGTGTTCGCCTGGTGGTTCCACAAGAAGGGCCGCGTGATGCCGTTAATCGTCGCGCATTGGCTGTTGGATATCGGCGCCTTCGTCGGTTACCAACTGTTCTTCTGATCTGCTTTGCACCCGCGAACTTCGGCCCTGTATCCTTGATCGTCGCGGGCGCTCATTGGGCGTCGGCATCAGGAGGATTCGCCTAGAGGCCTATGGCGCCGCACTGCTAATGCGGTTGGGGTTACGCCCCTCGCGGGTTCAAATCCCGCATCCTCCGCTGCGTCATGTGTGGTGTACCACCTCTCGCCCGAGGCGGGTAGTTGTTATGCGATACTGGATAACGCACTTCGCGAGGAAACTTGCGAATGGGCTCATAGCTCAGCTGGATAGAGCGTCGGTCTACGGAACCGAAGGTCAGGGGTTCGAATCCCTTTGAGCCCGCACTGGTGAGACAGTCCACGAGGGGCCCGCGCGATAGCGCGGGCCCCTCGTGTTTCGTGTTCGACCGGTTTTGAGCGCGTTTCGCCCATTCCAGATGAGGGTTTTACGTCGTGAGCCTGTATGTGCCTGCAAAAGACGCAGCCTGAGAGAGCGCGCATCGATGTATGTGCGATGCCCTGCCTTTTGCACTGCGTTTTTTGCGTGGGTTCGACCGGTTGGCGAGATGTTGGCGCGGAATTGCCCAGCTGGTGGGAGGTTGGCCCGTTGGTGGATACTGCGAGTAAGACTCGGCCGAGTTCGCCGACGAGCATCGACGACCTCGCGCAAGGTCGATCAGTTCGGACCGGATCGACCAACGATAGGTGCTTGGCCGATTTCTGTTTAGGCGACCTTGACTCAGGCGACCTTGACGAGGCGACGTCGTTTCACCGCGTACCCCTCGGGCAACGTCCCCTCTTTGAGCATGCGGATCGGGCAGCGCTTGCAGCGCGTGGAGGAGACACAGCATTTGCTCTTCGGCATCCGCTGCTTCTTCGAGTGCTTCTTCGATCCCACCGGGCTAGAGTACGCCGACTCAGGTTAGGCATCCCTACCCGGGCGGCCCCGATCGGGGAAGGATCCGGTCCTGATCGCTGACGGAGCGTGGTGTGATGGGGTGGGAGTCGGCACGGTTGGCCCCGTTTATCACTCCTACCGCTGACGATTGCGCACACAGAGGACCTGGATGTTCTGCACGAGTAGTAAGAAGAATCGCTCCAGCGGTGTCGTGGCGGCGAGCATCGTTGCGCTACTGGCAGCGTTGGCCGGGTGCGATTCCGCAAGCGATGACCTACCCGCCGAGGAGGAGACTAGGTCAGCCCCGTCAGCCGAGTCGGACGTGAGCCCGACCGGGCAAGTGGCGTACGCCTGCGCCCTTGTGCAGGGAATTGAAGGCGACCCGTCGACGTGGAGCACGTTCGTGGGGCAGGACGCTGACGAGGGAGTGCTCGAGTTGAGCGCGGCAGCGAGTCTGTTGGGTGGCAGCGCGGCCTACACCTTGGCGGACTACCCGGACTTGTCCGCGCACGCCGCCGGGGTGTTCCAGTCGTTGATGACGGCCGATCAGGATCTCATGGCGGCCGAGTTCGCGGGCTTGGTGACGAGTTGCGAAGATGCGCCCTCGGCCGACGATGCCGACATAACTGCGACTGGGCGGATGGCGTATGCGTGCGGGTTGGCGAACTACGTGCTGGATGAACGCGGAGACGTCGGAACATGGGGCGGGATCGGTGAGGGGCCCGCGTGGCACGAAGCCGCGAGCGTTGGCGCGCTTGTCGGCGCGATGATCGGGTATCCCGGCGACGATCCGCGGACGAAGGACGGTATCGCGATTGTTGGAGCGGTGAGCCAGATGAATTTCACGGCCTTGCAGGAGAGTCTCGACGCGTTCGTGGCGGACTGTGAAGACTGACCTACCGGTAAGGTCGCGGAGCCCGAAATGACAACGGCACCCGCCGACCGAAGCC
>JBKEDB010000038.1:0-1704 GCA_047975195.1 Cumulibacter sp.
ATTACCATACTCAACAATATTACCTCTGTAAATAACAGCGATCTTATCTGAGATGTAATGTACCATTTGTAAATCATGGGCAATGAATACCATTGTTAATCCCATTTCTTGATGGATATCTTTTAATAAGTTTATAACTTGAGCTTGAACAGAAACATCAAGTGCTGAGATAGGTTCATCAGCAACAATGAATTTAGGATTTGTAATTATAGTTCTTGCAATTCCAATACGTTGTTTTTGTCCACCTGAGAATTGTGATGGATATTTATTTAATGCATCATCTTGTAATCCAACTTTTAATAAAGTCTCTCTAACTCTTTCAGTTTGGATTTTTTTAATTCTATGTTTTGTTCTTAAAGCTTTTTTATGTTTCTTAATTTCTAGTTTAGCATTATTAATAGCTTCTTCTAGTAAGTGAGCTTTCTTAAGTTCTCTTTCGTAAAGTTCTTGAGGAATCTCATACTCTTCATCGAAGTGCACAAAGTCAGGAGCGAAGATATTAATAACATCTTGAACTGGGTTATGAATATCAATGTATTTGCTTTCAATCTCCGCTAGTTCTGCAGCTAATAAAGCAAGTTTCTCTTGGATTTGTCCGCCTCTTCAGGCATAAGTTCTATTGTTGTATTTAACTTGCTCTTCAAGTTTTCAAGTCATGATTGAAACTTTTAAAGTTTCATTTTTCTTAGCTTGATCTTCGAAATTATTGTAAAGAGTTTTGATTGATGAAGAATCTTGATTTAACATTCATGTTTGCATGTTTAATAAAATGTTTGCAAATTCTTTAATTAAAGAAATAACAATTGATCTATATTCTTTTAGATATTTAATTGATCTTTCATAATATCTATCTACAACTTTTCCACCTTGATTTAATGCTTCATGATCAACAAGAGTTTTATCAATTCTAGCATTGATAGATGTAACTAATTTGTTATATCCATGAACTCTATCATTAATTATCTTATTAGTGTCTGCATATAATTTATCAAACTCTCTTGTATTTAATGGAGATACAACATCGATTCTTTTCTTAAGTGCTACATGTAAATCGATAATTACAGATTTAATTAAGAATTTTTCTTCTGAAGGAATTGACTCAACATCAACATCTCTTTCAATAGCTCTTTCTAAAGCAGTTAATGCTTTTTTAGCTTTGGCTTCATCTCAAGTTAATGGGATTAATTTTCCTTCATTAATTTTAATATGTTCAAATCTTTTAGAAATTTTCTTGTATCATGAGTCGAATCTTTTTACAACTCTAGCAGTTGTTTTCTCAGGATCTTTTTCAAATCTTTCACCTAATAATTTATAATCAGCAAGTTGTTGTTTTTTAGATGCTTGATAAAACTCTTTTTCTGAAGATCTTTCGTTCCCCATGATAATCTTTTCAGATTTAACTTTAAGTTTAATAATTTTATTTTTCTTATGAGTTGTTTCTTTTAACTCTTTTAATTCTTGTCTTAATTCTTTTGATTCTTTTAAGATCTCAATTGATCTTGCAAAGTTATCAATGAATTCAGCTTCCACTGCTGAACTACCACCTTTTAAAATAACTTCTGCTAAATGGTTTTGTTGGTAGTAGTCATGATGTGTTTTTTTGAATGTATCAATATCTTTTAAAGTATCTAGTTCAAGCTTAGCTTCTTCTAGTAATTCTTTTTCAGTCTTAATAAATTCTCTATATTCATTTTGTATTGTTTC
>JBKEDB010000159.1:0-5000 GCA_047975195.1 Cumulibacter sp.
CATTATCAAACTTACAAGAAAACCTTATTGCTAAGATTACTGAACTAGACCAATTAACAGGTATACAAGTCGGATATGATGCAACAGGTAAAACAAATGATACTACACATAAAACAAGTATGATTGGAGATCCTGCACATAGAGAAGCATCTCTTAGAAAATCTGTAGAAGAAGAATTCTGAACTAAGATAGCAGAGATTTGTATGAAAATAGATTCTATAAAATCTCATTGAAAAGGTGTTGAAGAATTATCTATCAGACCAAGAGTAAATGACTTTAGAACAAAATCAATTATGTTAGAACAAATTGATAAGATTGCTAAATACTATCCATTGAAAGATATGTATGTTGAGATGCTTGATGTTTCTCCACAAATCGCTGAAGATATGGTTGACAATAAAGAGAAAGAAATCAAATCTAAAATGGTATCTGCTCTACCAGCAATTAATGGAAACTTACCACAAAATATTAAAGTTCCATTTGATTGAGCAGAAGAAGTTGAAGAACATGAACCAGAGATTGTAGAACAGGAAACTGATAAAGGTGATAACAATGTAACTGATAATGAATTTATTTGTTGCATTTCTTTTGATTACATAAATGTGACATATTAAAGATGAACTAGAAGTGATTAAAGATGAAATTCACGAAATTGAAATGGGGAAATAAATGGATTTAAGAGATTGAAGAGCAATTCCTAAGTTTGCTGTTAAAGAACAAAAAAAATTTAGTGATACTAAATTAGATGCTACTAATTATCCTGTAAGAATCTTTTTCTATCAAACAGCAGCAGAAGGTGGATATGACCAATATGAATATGAAGAAGATTTTGTTTCTACTGTTAACACAGTTTCTGAGACAACAACATTTGATATTTCACTTGCTCCAGCAAGTGAGATTCCTACAGTTGTTAATGCTAGATGAATATCTAACAAATCAACATCAAGGAATATGAACATCAATGATGCAGCATCTCTTATTTATGAAAATAAAAAACCAATACTACAGTCACCAACAGAAATAAACAAAAATAATAAATTGATATTTGCCACTATTGGTGATTCAATTTATACTGGTAAAATGGATAATAATGGAGTACCATCTGAAATACAAGTTGAGAAAGGTGTTGATATTTATGTTATTGAAAGTACTTCACCACAATATGATGAGAATGGTATATTCCAATATACAAATATAGAGTTCAAGAAAATAATCCCTTATGTAGCAAAAAGGGGAGCAGTACTTGAAGAATCAAGTGGATCTAGTGGACAAAATAATGATATTGTTCAGTATATTGTTCTTAACTTTTATAAGATCGAAATTCAACCTAAAAATTGAAGAAGAAGAAGAATAACTTTTAATTCAAAACCAATATTGTGAGAGTTGATATTATTAGATAGTGAAGGTGCTTCAGTAAATTGAAAATTCTCTGATAGAACCAGACATCGAGATGAAATTCATTATCAACCTTTTACTCCATTAATAACAGACCAGACTTTAACTTTTTATCCAATGTGAAGTAATGAAGTCGCCTGACTTACTGCTACTTATTACGCATTCAATATGCGTGCAACTGCACTAATTCATAGAACTGAAACAGTTACAATTGATAAATCTGGTACAAACAGTGAATATGGAGTAAGTGAAATGAGTGCTTTTATTCCATTTCAAAAATACCATTTTGCAGAAGTGGACACTTCAATCTTCTCTGGTGGTTCGGGTGGAAAAAGAAGTGAGTTATTTACATTGCTATATGAAATTTTAGCAAGTGAAGATTCACTATACTTCCCTTTTAATGCATTAAACTATACAGCAATAGAAAGTAACGGGGATACAAGTTCGACAGCATTACCAAGAAAAGAAAATCAAGATTCTGCCCCTTGATTAACTAGAAAACAGGAATCGATATTTTCCTATGATGTCGGTGGTTCAGCACACGAGTTTATCCCTGATGTAAGGACTACTGGTGCTTTTAATAAACCAGTAAAAACTATCGACTTGAGAGCAGATGCAGATGGTGATTTAGCATTCGATAAGGCACAATGAATAGATTCAAGATTGGATTTCTTAGAAGATTTACTACAAAGGAGAGCAACTTTATTAGGAGAAACATTCCCATTAACAGTAGATGATATTGTAACTGAATCATTTGATATTTCAGGAAATCCCAAGGATTGAAATAAAAATGATATAAAAAGGTGAACAGGTTGATTCCCTACCACTGATTACAATACAGATGGTTGAGTTAAAGATTTTATTGATGATGGATATACTCCACAAGAACAATTAAGGTCTCAAACATCTTCAATTCAATATGGATTTGGAGATATATATTTAGAATATGCACAAGCATTCAATGCAAAACTAAGAACATCAACAAGAAACTTCTATAAAGATTATGGAGACCAATGAGTTTTAGAAATTGAATCAGACTATAATATAGAAGCAATTCAACAATTCAATATGAGATATTTTGGTGGTTATTCCTATGTAATTGAAGATTTTGAAAATTCATATGAAGACAGTTTGATAAGGGGAGATATTCCTTGTAAAACAACTTATTCAGGTGTTGAGATAGATGTTCCTGCTTTTGAGTTTAGAGCAGAAAATAGACGTGGAAATTTAAGAAGTACATTAACTTCTAAAGTCTATGGTTCAACTAGTAGCACAAGAGCAACACTAGCAAAACAAAATAAAAAACTAAGAGAGAATAATTCTAAATATATTTATAATATAGATAATGGTAAGAAAATAAAAAACAAAAACTATAAAAAATAAAATTATGGTGGTAGGTTGGGCATTGGTGGAAACTATGAAAGGAGAACTATGTTTAAAAAACTATTCAAAAAAGTTACTAAATATACTTTAGCAATTTTAGAAGCAGTATTCTTATTTGTAGCATTAGGATTAATTCTAATTACAGGTAAAGTAGAAGCAGTTGCAATTATTTTTGCAGCATTAGGAATCATTGTAAGACTAGTAGGAACTATCAAAGGTAAAGCATCTGTTGAGTTCTTAAGAGCAATTGATACTAAAGCAAAATTAGAAACTAAAGCAGGAATTGCAGAAGCAAAAGCAGTTAAGCACGCTAGAAAATCTGTGAAAGCAGAGAGCAAAGCAGCGCTTGAAAAAGCAAAAGTTGAAGCACTTCTAAAATAATTTTACAATAATGCATTAATGTAAAATTCAAACACATTCACATTTGTGAGTGTGTTTTCTTTATAATTAGAGTAGGAGACATTATGAGTGCTTGAATAAAATACATTGAGAGAAGTGATGAAGAATGAGAAGATAACAATGACACCTATGTTATTGTTACTGTTTATTATGAAAACCAAGCAGGTTACACAAATGGTGATTTATATTTCTGAGTAACTATAGATGAATATGAAGCACTTGTTCAAGGTGAAGGTAGTGAGTATTGACACAACTGGAGAATGGGGGGAAAAGATTGATACAGTGGACAAGATACTTTCCTTGAACAAATGTGAGATGATATTTTATCAGAAGATGATGAAGATGATAATGATTCAGGTGGAAATAAACTTGCAGGAATTTTAGGTTCATCTAGTGAAACAAATTCACAAGTTGAAGATGAAGGTTCAGTATCAAAAAGTGGTAATGATAATAGAAGAAGAAAAAATCCATCAGATGTAAAAAGCAACAGAAATACATTCATTACAAATGAGCAATTTGTAAATAGACAAAAGGAAGGTGCTAATAGAAAAGTAATAAAAAGTTTTCAAAGAGCAGTAAGAGATGGTAATGAAGAAGAAGAATAAAGAGCACTTTATGATAATGGTTATTCACAAAATCAAATAGTATCAATCAAAACACTATCAGACAATATAGATGCTGTAGATAATCTATTTGAAAAAACAGCACTATAGAGAGAGATGTTAGAAAATGAAGAAATATCAGGAAAAAAACTATTCTATTTATTATTCAGAGATATAGAAGATTTATTTGGTATAAGTATTGATGGTAGAATAAAAGGACAAATATTATCACACATATCAGCAGGTAAACTTAATCCTGCTATGTTTGTAAGGTATAAGGCAAAGATAAAAGGAATATATGATTTATTAGAAAAAGAAGGTATTGAAGGCGCTGCTAAGATTGGTAAAAGATTTGCGAATTCTCATAATCCATTAATAAGAAATAGGATCGCCTATAAAGGTAAAGAAGTATTCAGAACAATCAAACAAACTACACAAGGAAGGAAATATTATGAAGGGAAAGATGCAGTAGAACAGGTGCTGAGATATCATAGAAAATTACTAAGAGAAGAAGCGGCAGGATTCAAAAAAAGAAATTCATATAAACTAGAGAAAAGATATATTGAAAGAGGTGGAGAAAAAATATTGCAAGTTCACTGAAAAAGAGATATATCAGTTGGAAGAAGATTTATAATAGTATCTAAAAGAGCAGTTAAGATCGCTAAGTGAGCATTGATATTTTAAATTAAAAGAAACAAAGTTTGTTTCTTTTTTTATTTTGCTTTATAATTTATAAAAGGAGCACATATGAATAAGAAAAATTTAACAACACCATCTTTACCTTGAACAACAATGGCAGAGTATGCTACTCTTTCAGCATTGACATTTGGTGGAGATACACAAGAATATAATCAAGTTGAAACAAAAACAAGACAATCAATAAATTCTATTATGAGTAATTCAATTACATATTTTGGTAATGGAACAATAGCACTAGACTATGATGATTCTGATTACACTACTGAATTATCAGAAGACAACACAACACAAAGATACTGAAATGACAATGGTATTCTGAAACCTAATACTTATTGAGTGGGGGAAATATATGAAGAAGAATATGATAATGATAATTTCTTAACTGACTTTCAACAAACTCAACTTAAACTTGCTCAGATAACTTATATTGAAGCAATGTACAATGGTTGAAGACCACATTTTGAAAACATTAGACCATTCCAAGTAAGTAATGGTGGTGGGATATCAAACTCACAAGGTACA
>JBKEDB010000064.1:0-3003 GCA_047975195.1 Cumulibacter sp.
AAATACATATGAATTTGAAACTAAGTTCTTAGGAAATCAAGATGATTTCTATGAATGAGATTTAATTAACTTAGAACCAAATACAACATATTGTGGAATGTCATATTCATCAAACTATGATACAAACATTAGGCCATCTCAAACATTCTACGGAATTACAAAAGATTACAATGGAGATGTACCAAACCTAGATGGAGCAAATATTGCTAAACCATTGCCAACACATAAAAAACATAGAATGTGAACTGAGCAAGAAGCAATAGTTACATTTGGAGAAAAATGAACTAAGCTTCAATATGAGATCATAACTAAAAAACACTTTGAACTTGAAAGTCCAGAGAACTATGTTAGAGTTCAAGAAGCAGAGAGATACTTCGATAAGTATCCATGATTAAAAACAGGAAAGCAAGATTAATAAACAGACCAATGGTCTGTTTTTTATTACATTTAATAGAATTTACATTATAGACAAAAGTTGGAGACATTATCTACTTAATTATTTCGATACAAATAGATAAAAATTAGAATGTTTTGCTAAAATTAATTTTTGAATGTAATTAATAATTCAAAAAATCATATCATATTTAATTTAAAATATTTCTTTCACAAGCCAAAGTTAATGTTAATAATTGTATTTGGAGTGTTGATAATATCTTTAGTGCCAATGATATTCATACCTTTAAACATGAGTATGGGTCTTTGTTTTGCATTGGTAAATGTTCTAGCGGTTAATTTAACATTTGCATCATTATCATACAACTGAAAAAAATCTTCTATATCTAAAAACCAGAAATTGACCAAAGTAAATAGAATTGTTTTTAACTTTAATATATTATTAGTAATATTGATCGTTTCATTATGTGCTTATTTAATATTTATTGGATTTGTAATGGTTTATGATGAGTTTGGATTAATGTTATCAAATTGAAGAATTTTAGGTGAAGCTGGTAAATTAAATTTCTCTAATGTTAGATGAGTACAAATGACTTACTTCTATTTATTAAACTCTATTGTTTATTTTTCAATATCATTTGCACTAACTAAATTATTCAAGAATGAAAAATCATATTATATATTTACAATCTCATTATTGTTATTGACAATTATATTCGGATCTGGATTAAATGATTATTTTGATTGATTTGGTGTAATGGATGGAAATGTATATGCTGAGGTAAAGACTTCTTTATTCCCTTATCCTTCATATTGAATTTCAATGTGCTTTCCATTCTATTCAAGCGGTCAATTAATGACATCATTATCTGAAGCGGTAGGTCAAGTGCCACCTGAAGGAGCTGTTGAATTCTCGGCATTCCAATTATTAGGAAATAAAGATTACTACACTTGATATGAACCAATGCCTACAGCATTATATTGAAACATAACTTGATTTGCATCTTATGTTTGAATCGTAATATTATTTATAATTGGTGTTTCAATGCCTCAAAAAAATTAATCTTTATATTAATTTAATAGCTTTTAGTAATTAGAAGCTATTTTTTTACAAATTAGGTATAAAGGCATATAGAAATATGGAGATATAATATATAATTATTTTAGTATGGCAAAAGTAAATAATAAAAAAACACAAGAATCAAAAATCAAGAATAAAACTAAAAAAGTTAACGCAGAAATTAATGATACATTAGATCCACATCAACTAGATGGAACTAATCAATCAAAGAAAAAACACCCAAGTAAAGCAAATAAGAAAAACGTAGAAATTGATTTAGTGGCTCATCATGAATTAGAGTCTAAAGATAAGATTAAACATCAACATGATCTAATAGAAAAAGCAGTACATGAAAATCATATTGATGGACACTTGCATCATTTAGATGAACATATAATAGAAAGAGATCATAAAGAAACTCCAAAGAAGACTGCTAAAAAAACTACTATTGCTAAATCTCCAGTTAAGCATACAAAATATAAAAAGGCTAAAACTGAAGAAGCTAAATTAGAAGTTAAAAAAGAAACTAAAGCAAAAGAAGAAGTAAAAGGGAAAGCTACAACTAAAAAAACTACAACAACTAAAAAAACTACTGCTAAAAAATCAACAAAAGCTAAAGAAGAATTTGTTCCTGCAGAAGATACAATAGAAGTTAAGTTTGGACCAGTTGCAGATACTGTTGAGATTAACTTAATGGAAGTTGCTATTGAAGAGAAAAAAGCAACTGTTAAACAAAAGAAAGATGAAGCTAAAGATCTTAAATTAGAAGAAGAAAAAACTGCGAGAGAAATCGAAACAGTTAAATCTACAATTTCTAAAAAAGAAAGACTAGCTAAAGTAGCTGAAGAGGAAGAAAAATTTGCTGCTAAAAAAGATGAAGCAGCAAAAGAAGATTTTGAAATTGCAGAATCAAAAAGAGAAGTAAAATCTAAAGTTGCAAAAGCAGCTAAAGATATTAAAGAAACAACTTCTAAAGAAGCTGAAGAAGTTGTTATTAAACTTGAAAAAGCTAAAAAGACTTCAGAGAAGAAAATTACTAAAGCCAATAAAGCAATCATTGCTAAGTCATCAAAAATTGTTGATGCTGAAAAATCTAAACAAGAAGTTATTAAAACTGAACAAGAAGCTAAAGTTAAATTAGCTAAAGCAGAAAAAGCTAAAGAACTAGAAGCTAAAACTATCGAAGCTGAAGAAGCCGCTAAATTAGAAGCTGATCTAAAAGCTAAGAAAGCTGCTAAAGCAAAAGATGCAAGAGATAAAAAAGAGAAACTTGCTAAAGAAGCTAAGGAAGCAAAAGAAAAAGCAGATGCTGAATTAAAAGCTAAAGAAGAAAAAGCAGCTAAAGCAAAAGCTAAAAGAGAACAACTTGCTAAGGAAGCTAAAGAAGCTGAAGAATTAGCAATTAAAGAAGCAGAAAAATTAAAAGCTGAAAAAGAGAAAAAAGAAGCAAAAGCAGCAGCTATCAAAGATAAAAAAGAAAGACTAGCAGCTGAAGCCAAAATAGCAGAAGAAAAAGAAGCAGCTGAAAAAGCAATTAAAGCAGCAGAAAG
>JBKEDB010000059.1:0-31314 GCA_047975195.1 Cumulibacter sp.
AGCGGTTCTTTACCTATCGCGAAATGGAACGGATCCTCCAAAGCCATCGCGGAATACCACAACTCCTGTGCGTGACAGGAGGGGAGCTTGGAGCTCAACCGGCGGCCCGAGGCCCGGCAATGCGCGCCTGAGTCATCGGCTTCTCTCTAGCCATTCAAACCATAGAACTCGGGCACGACAGGAAACGAGATACGAGGTCCTGCTGCCGAAGTCCAGAGAATCGGACGGTAGTTCTTTCGGATCATGGAAGGCTTAATAGCGCGATGTTCAGACCTGCGGCCAGCGGAGCTATCGGCGGTGCATCGGTGATCGTCGGTGCGCGGCGGGTGTTCCGTCAGGAGACCTCGGCGACGTTAGCGACCTTGTCGGATCCACCGATACGCTCCACACATGGGCAGCGAATCGAAGGTCATCGTCATCACCGGCGCGGGTAGTGGGATTGGTCGCGTGCTGACGCGTGGCCTGCTCGCCGCTGGACATCGCGTCGTACTCGCCGGACGCCGCGAAGAAGCGCTGCGCGAGACGGCGGACAAGGACCCCAACGCGTTATGTGTGCCGACCGACGTCCGTGATCCGGATTCCGTGCGCCGTCTGTTCGCGGCCGTCGACGAGCAGTTCGGCCGCGTTGATGTTCTTATCAATAACGCCGGGGTGTTCGGCCGCCCTGCGTCGGTCGATGAGGTTACCGACGAGGATTGGGACGCCATCCTCGCCGCCAACGTCTCCGGCTCGGTCTACTGTGCCCGCGAAGCCATCAAGCGGATGAAGGAGCAGGGTGACGGTGGCCGGGTCATCAACAACAGCTCGATCTCGGCGCGCGTCCCCCGTCCGCGATCGATCGGGTACACGACCACGAAGCACGCGATTACTGGCCTGACACGCTCAATCAACCTCGATGGTCGGGCACATCAGATCACCGCGACCGAACTCAACATCGGCAACGCTGCCACCGCGATGACCAGCGGCATGATTGAGGCCCCCCAGCCCGACGGCACTCGCCGCGCCGAGCCAACGTTCGACCCGGAGCACCTTGTGGCCATGATCCGCGACGTCATCGCCCTCCCCAATACGGTCTCCGTACCCGAACTGATGGTGATGGCCGCCGGAATGCCGTTCGCCGGACGCGGTTGACGGTGCTGGGTAGCGCAGCCCGCGGCAGACCCGCCGACCCCAGCAGACCCTCAGACCCACGGAGGCCGGCGTACGGCGCCTGGTCAGCTCAGCATCGGTGATTCGAGAGTGGGGTTTTGGTCCGGCAAGTGGTGATAGTGGGCGGGAGCTGGGAAGTATCCCCGCTGTGGATTGCGAGGTCCGCTGGGCAGCAGAATGTCCGATCGCGTGCCCGTGGGCTGTACGGCGGCGCGCAGGATAGTGGGTCGGGAGCGGACGCTGGCGGCGTGCGGGTTTCGACGGCAGATGTTGAACCGACTACGGTTCAACATCTGCCGCCAGGATTCCGCGGCGGCCCCGAACTGACCCCGCACGGCCCGAACCGACCCGGCGCGGCCCGAGCGGGCACCGCCGCGCGGCCCCGAACGGGCACCGCAGCGGGGCAGAACTGTCCGGAAGCAGCGGTGGGAATAAGGGCGTTCGCTTGTGGCGTACCCATCCGAGCGCCACAACGGAAGAAAGTCGGCCCTATGCGTCGTTTAATGGGATGACCGCCTCGTGCCCTTGGGCGCAGCTTCCTAGGGGGCGGTCTCATAAGGAGACTGACGCATGTTTGAACGCTTTACAGACCGGGCCCGTCGTGTCGTCGTGCTGGCGCAAGAAGAGGCCCGCATGCTCTCGCACAACTACATCGGTACCGAGCACATCCTGCTAGGGCTGATCCACGAAGGCGAGGGCGTCGCCGCGAAGGCTCTGGAATCGCTCAACATCTCCCTCGAGGCTGTGCGCTCGCAGGTCGAGGAGATCATCGGCGAGGGTCAGCAGGCGCCGTCCGGGCACATTCCCTTCACGCCGCGCGCCAAGAAGGTCCTCGAACTGTCGCTGCGTGAGGCGCTGCAGCTGGGCCACACCTACATCGGCACCGAGCACATCCTGCTCGGCCTCATCCGCGAGGGTGAGGGCGTCGCCGCTCAGGTGCTGGTGAAGCTGGGCGCCGAGCTCAACCGCGTGCGCACGCAGGTCATCCAGCTGCTGCAGGGCTACCAGGGCAAGGAGACCGCGACCGCCGGCGCTCCGCAGGAGGGCACGCCGTCCTCGAGCCTGGTGCTTGACCAGTTCGGTCGCAACCTGACGCAGTCCGCGCGCGAGAGCAAGCTCGACCCGGTCATCGGGCGCGAGAAGGAAATCGAGCGCGTGATGCAGGTGCTGAGCCGTCGCACCAAGAACAACCCGGTGCTGATCGGCGAACCCGGTGTCGGCAAGACCGCAGTCGTCGAGGGCTTGGCCCAGGCGATCGTCAATGGCGACGTCCCCGAGACGCTGAAGGACAAGCAGCTTTACACGCTGGACCTCGGCGCCCTGGTCGCCGGTTCGCGCTACCGCGGTGATTTCGAGGAGCGCCTGAAGAAGGTGCTCAAGGAGATCCGCACCCGCGGCGACATCATCCTGTTCATCGACGAGATCCACACGCTCGTCGGCGCAGGTGCCGCCGAGGGCGCGATCGAAGCGGCCAACATCCTCCAGCCGATGCTGGCCCGCGGTGAGTTGCAGACGATCGGAGCGACCACCCTCGACGAGTACCGCAAGCACCTGGAGAAGGACGCCGCTCTTGAGCGCCGCTTCCAGCCGATCCAGGTCGGCGAGCCGTCGCTGGAGCACGCCATCGAGATCCTGAAGGGTCTGCGTGACCGGTACGAGGCGCACCACCGCATCTCGATTACCGATGACGCGCTGGTCGCGGCCGCGCAACTGGCCGACCGCTACATCTCCGACCGTTTCCTGCCGGACAAGGCGATCGATCTGATCGACGAGGCCGGCGCGCGGATGCGAATCAAGCGGATGACCGCGCCACCGGACTTGCGCGAGTACGACGACAAGATTGCCGCCGTACGCCGCGACAAGGAGTCTGCTATCGACGCGCAGGACTTCGAGCGCGCCGCGAAGTTGCGCGATGACGAGCGCAAGCTGCAGGAGCAGAAGACTGAGCGCGAGCAGCAGTGGCGCCAGGGGGACCTGGATGTCATTTCTGAGGTCGACGAGGAGCAGATTGCCGAGGTCCTGGCCAACTGGACCGGCATCCCTGTGTTCAAGTTGACCGAGGAGGAGACGACTCGTCTGCTGCGCATGGAGGACGAACTCCACAGGACAATCATCGGGCAAGAAGACGCTGTCACGTCGGTCTCGCAGGCGATCCGTCGTACTCGCGCCGGCTTGAAGGACCCGAAGCGTCCCGGTGGTTCGTTCATCTTCGCCGGCCCGTCCGGTGTCGGTAAGACCGAGACCGCGAAGGCGCTCGCTGAGTTCCTGTTCGGCGACCCGGATGCGTTGATCCAGATCGATATGTCCGAGTTCCACGATCGGTACACCGTCTCACGTCTGGTCGGTGCCCCTCCCGGCTACGTCGGGTACGACGAGGGTGGCCAGCTGACCGAGAAGGTCCGCCGCAAGCCGTTCTCCGTCGTGCTGTTCGACGAGATCGAGAAGGCACACCCGGACGTCTTCAACACGCTGCTTCAGGTGCTGGAGGAAGGCCGGTTGACTGACGGTCAGGGCCGCATCGTCGACTTCAAGAACACGGTGCTGATCCTGACGACCAACCTGGGCACGAAGGACATCGCGAAGGCGGTCGGTCTCGGCTTCCAGTCCGGCCAAGGCGATGAGTCGAACTACGAGCGGATGAAGCTCAAGGTGCACGACGAGTTGAAGAAGAACTTCCGTCCGGAGTTCCTCAACCGCATCGACGACATCGTCGTGTTCCACCAGCTCACCCAGGACCAGATTGTCGAAATGGTCGACTTGATGATTGGCCGCGTCGGTCAGCAGCTCGCGGCCAAGGACATGACGCTGGAACTGAACGACACGGCGAAGAACCTGCTCGCCCGTCGCGGTTTCGATCCGGTGATGGGTGCGCGTCCGCTACGTCGCACGATTCAGCGCGATATAGAGGACCAGCTCTCGGAGAAGATTCTGTACGGCGAACTTCCATCGGGTTCGGCGATCACCGTCGACGTCATCGACGCGGACGGCAAGTCGCTCGAGGTCAAGGACATCCTGTCGGCCGATAAGAACGGCCTGCTCGACTTCCACTTCGCGTTCCACAGCGAGCCGAAGAGTGAGCCGGTGACCGTGGCCGCTGATGAGGTCGGAACGGGTATCGACCACGTGAGCGGCACGGGCATCGTGCCGGATACGCCGGGTAAGCCGGACCTCGGCACGCCGGGTGGTGTCGCGGGCGGAACGGCCTAGTCGACAAGAACGACCGCACCATTCGGAGCGGTGAAGCACATCGAATACCGAAATGAAATGGCCCGCGCTCGCCGAACGAGCGCGGGCCATTTTCTGCATCTGAGCCGCGAAGTTCGGTGGATCACCCTGCGTCGCCGCAATCGCCGAGTACCGTAATCAAGTGGTGGTCGGTTTGTAGCCGATTGCGGTTACTCGCGTAGGTTCCTGCTCGGGGGCTGACGCGAGGGGCGACCATGATGGTCGTGCGCGTCGAAGGGGTGGTGATGGACGATGGCAACGCGTGAGGACGGAACCCCGCGACCTGTCGCGGTCATGGTCTTTGGCGTTCTTGCCGTGCTCGGTTTCATCGTCACCGGCATCCTCTCGGGCTACACGGTCGACCCTTCGGATGCGCCTAGCCAACCCGACCAGGCCATCGCGGCGCAGATCGAGCAAGAACTCGACAACCTGGAGGGGGTTAAGCGCGCGCAGGTCATCGACACCGTGGAGTGCATTGATGACTGCAGCGAAACGCGCCGCAGTTATGGTGCGAAAGTCGAGCTTCGGGCCTCGGCAACAGCTGAGCAGATCAGCGCGGTCGTTGCTAAGCACGACGAGATCGCGCCGTCGCAGGTGGGGATGCAGGACCTACCAATCACGCTGATGCTGACTCCCGACAAAACGCTTAAGGTCGCGCCGGTGCACTACGGGTTCGGCGTCACGCAGGCGGCGGCTTTCCTGTCCGCATCTGCCGCATCGGCCCAGGTCGCCGTCGATTACGGCCCACCGTCTTCCGGTGAATCACCGTTGCTGAGCATTGCCGCGAATGTCCCGGGCCTGGTGTGTGAGAACGCCGATGCGGCGCTGGCACAGGTTGTTCCGGCGCTCAGTTCCGCAGCGACCGCCGGCGGTATTTCGTTCAGTTCGGTTCGGTTCGATTGCGGCGCCGCAAAACTCGAAGCGGGCATCGCCGCCGGATCGGTGTTCCAACCGACCTACAGTGCGGCCGCGACGGCCGTCGACCGAATTAGCCGAGATATCGAAGGCTTCGACACCGGCGTGGTGCGCGAACTGTCGGTCGCCTTCGAGGGGGTGTCGACCATCCTCACCGTTGAACTCAACGATGGTCAGCAGGTCGGGCCCGAACTGCTCGACGAGTTCGATTCGATCATTGAGTCATTGACGACCGCGGGCGCGGCCGACCCGCAACTTGACCTGAAGAATTACTAGGCCGCCGCTCACGGTGACCCCTATGGGCTTCCGGATGGCAGTGCGTATCGCCCGTCGGGTTCGAGGATGACGAGACCGTCGCTGAGTAAGCCCTCAAGCGCGCGTTGACGTTGTACGTCGTCACCCCACACGACGTCCAACTCCGCCAGCGGCACCCCCTCAGCCGCGCCGCGTAGCACGTCCATCAGCAAACCGCGCACCTGGCGATCGGTGCCGGCGAACCGTTGGCTGCGCTTGGGCGGACCGTCGTACGCCGGCTTGCCGGCAGCGACCCAGGCGCATGCCGCCACCACGGGGCAGTCGACGCACCGCGGATTCTTACTGGTGCACACCAGAGCGCCGAGTTCCATCAGCGCGATCGAAGCGTGCGCGGCCTGCGCTGGATCGGCGGGCAGCATCTGGTCGACTAATGCGAAGTCCGCCCGAGTGGTCGACGGTCCGGCGTCGGCAGCGCCGAGTACCGCGCGGTGGACGACGCGCCGCACGTTCGTGTCGACGACCGCTATCCGCTGCCCGAACGCGAACGCTGCCACGGCCGCCGCCGTGTAGTCGCCGACACCAGGCAGCGCCTTCAGGGCATCTGGGTCACTGGGTACGTCGCCACCATGGCGGTCGTCGATCGCAACCGCGGCCGCGTGCAGCCGTAACGCTCGCCGCGGATAGCCCAACTTGCCCCACATCCGAACGGCCTCGCCGGGGCTGTCCGCCGCGAGGTCGCGCGGAGTAGACCAGCGCTGCATCCACTGCTCGAACACCGGCAGCACGCGCGCGACCGGGGTCTGCTGCAGCATGAACTCGCTGACCATCACCGCCCACGCGGGGACGTCGTCCCCGCGCCACGGCAGCTCGCGCTTAGCGCCGCGATACCAGCCGCCGATCGCTTCGATGAGCGGCGCGTACGTCTCGGACATGCGCCCCATTGTGCCAACCGGCCGACGCCTGCCCGAATCAGCATCACGCCAGCAGCAGAGGCCGGTTCGTCAGCAGCCAGGACTCGGCAACAGCGGCGGACACAGCGTCGGCAGCCAGGACGCGCCACCAGCGGCGGACACATCGTCGGCAAGGACGGACCAGTTCAGACTCGTACGCTGTCACCACGAGCTGAGACCTGTCCCGCGCGCCGAGTTTGGCCAGCAGACGGCTGACATAGGTGCGTGCCGTCGCCGGCGAGATCACCGGCATTGTCACAATCTCGAGCACGAAGACATGATGATGTTGAGGTTCGACATTCAAGAGCGTCGACGCTGCAAGAGGTGCGATGTCCAATCGGCCCGTCGCCTCGGCGGGTGCAATAGGTGCGACGCACGCGCGGTGGAATCAGTGGTGCCGTTCGAAGATCGTTGCCTCGGCCAACCGCGACAAACTCTCACGGATCCCTCGCGCTCGCATTTCACCCACGCCCTCGACCTCGGTCAATTCGTCGGTTGTAGCTGCCAGCAGCCGCTGTAGTGAGCCGAAATGTTCCACGATGCGATCGATGACCGCGGCAGGCAGCCGCGGCACCCGCGCCAACAGCCGATATCCGCGCGGACTGACCGCCTCGTCCAGCGAGTCGGCGACGCCGCTGAAGCCCAACGCTTCGCTGATCCGGGCGAGGTCGATGAGTTCGGACGCCGGCAGCTCGGCTAGATCGACGAGCACGTCCTCGACCGTACGAGTACGGCGGCTCGCGGACAGATAGTCGCGGACGATCAGCGCGCGTTCGTCCACTACGCCGGCGAGGAGTTCGTCCAGTTGCAGCGCCGACAACCGGCCATCGGTGCCGAGTTCGCTCACGTATCCGGCGATTTCCTCAGAGATCCGCGACACCATCTCCAGGCGCTGGCTCACCGAAGCGACATCGCGGACCGTCACCAGGTCCTCGATTTCCAGCGCCGACAGCAATCCGGATACCTCGTCCAGTCGGTTGCGGTACTTCTGCAAGGTCGCCAGGGCCTGGTTAGTGCGGTCCTGAAGTCGCGTGGGCTGCTCGAGTTGGTGTCGCTCATTGCCGACGTACAGCGTGATCGCGTTCATAGACTCGCTGACCGCGATCACCGGGACGTCGGCCTGGATCGCGACACGTTGCGCGGTGCGGTGGCGGGTACCGGACTCATCGGTATGCACGGTCGCGTCCGGCATCAAATGCACGCCGGCGCGCACGAGTCGCGCACCGTCCGTGGTCAGTACGACGGCACCGTCCATCTTGCACAGTTCGCGTAACCGGGTGGGGGAGAACTCGATGTCGATGGTGAACCCGCCGGTGCACATCTGTTCAATGCTTCGATTCCACCCCAACACGATCAATCCGCCGGTGCGCCCGCGCAGGATGCGATCGAGACCGTCGCGCAGGTCGGTGCCTGGGGCGATCAAGGCCAGGATCGTGCGCAGCATTGTGTCCTCTGCTCATGGGCTAGGCAATAGATGCGAGCGCCTCATGCTAACCGCCGGTAGGCGAGCCTTCTTGGAGCCCGGCCGCGTGAACCGCTTCTGCCAGGGTGCGGACCTCGATGACGCGCAGCCCCGCGGGGGCCTTACCGGAGCCGCTGGGCACGATTGCGGTCTTGAATCCCATCCGCGCCGCCTCGGCCAACCGGCGTGAGGCGCCGGTGACCCGTCGAATATCACCAGCGAGGCTGACCTCACCGAAGGCGACCATCGAGACTGGCAAAGCGCGGTCGCGGGCCGATGATGCCAGTGAGAGCGCGAGCGCCAAATCAGCGGCCGGTTCAGTTACCTTCACCCCGCCCACAGTCGCGGCGAACACATCGTGCTTGCCCAGATTGACGCCACAGCGGGAAAGTACGGCGATCGACATGGCGACGCGAGCGGCATCCAAGCCGCTGACCGATCGCCGTGGGGAGGCCAGGTTGCTGTCAGTGGCAAGCGCCTGAGTTTCGGCGGGAAGAGGGCGTCGTCCGTCGACGGTAATCGTCACGCACGTACCGGCGACGGCATCCTCGCGCTCGCTGATGAATAGGCCGGAGGGGTCTGCGAGCCCACGGATCCCCTCGTCGACCATCTCGAAACAGCCGACCTCGTCGGCGGGGCCGAAGCGATTCTTCACCGCACGCACCAGGCGCAGCGTGGAGTGCCGATCACCCTCGAAATGCAGTACGACGTCCACGAGGTGTTCGAGTAGCCGAGGTCCGGCGATCGCGCCGTCCTTGGTGACGTGCCCGACGATCACGGTCGCGATACCGCGTTCCTTGGCCATCGCGATTAAGGCGGACGCGACGGCGCGGATCTGGGTGACTCCGCCAGCGCTGCCTTCGATCGCGGGCGAGGCGATCGTCTGCACAGAGTCGACGATCAACAGCCCCGGGCTGACGGTATCGACGTGCCCGATCAGCGCGGATAGGTCGGTTTCGGCGGCGAGGTACAGGGCGGGAGCGAGCGCTCCGGTGCGTTCGGCGCGTAACCGCACCTGCGACGCCGACTCCTCGCCGGTGACGATGAGAGCGGTCTGTCTGCCCCGACCGGCGTACCGGCTGGCGACCTCCAGCAGCAGGGTGGACTTGCCAACTCCAGGTTCACCGGCGAGCAGTACGACCGATCCGGGTACCAGTCCGCCGCCGAGCACGCGGTCAAGTTCATCGACTCCGGTGGGCCGGGCGCGGGCGGCTTCAACATCGACATCGGCGATTCGACGAGCCGGAGCGCTGACCGCGCCGGCGCTGACCTTGCGCAGCGCGGCTGCAGTAGTTGCGGTCTCCTCGATCGTGCTCCACGACTGGCACTCGGGGCACCGGCCGAACCACTTAGCCGTCACGTTGCCGCATTCGGAGCACTTGTAGCTCTGCTTTACCTTCGACGCCATCCCTCAACCCTGCCGTACGTCGGTGACAGAAATGCGCGTGGCGCCCGACGGTGTGCCGGGCGCCACGCGCACAGGACTGTTGGCGTTAGTGTCCGCCACCCTCTTCGGGGGAGTACGTCTGGTCGGGATCGCGCGGGATCTCGTCGAGTGAGGCCGCAATCGGCAACTCGATCTCCAACTCGCCCGCTTCAGCGAAGGTGAATGTGACGGGGATCAGCGCCGAAGGGTAGACCTCATCGGTCATCGTGGCTTCGACCGTGATGTCGCCGTTCTCGCCGACGATGAGGTGATCGCCAGCGGGAATCTCGATCGAACTTGCGCCGACGATCGTGGCGGGCGCTCCGTCCACGTCGATGCCGGTGAGTTCGTCGCTCGGGCCGCCGGAGGTGACCACGAATTCGATCTCAACGGTGTCGCCGGCCTGGTACTTGCCCTCGTCCGTGGGTGCGACGAAGTGTGCGTTGAGGACCTTGAGGTCGCCGACCTCGCCCTGCTCGCCCTCGACCGAGGGCCGCTTCTCGGCGGTCTGGGTGACTTGGCCGGCGGAGCAGCCAGTAAGCACAGCGCCGAGCACGAACGGCGTCGCGATCGCAGCAGCGGTGAGGCGGGTACTGCGCGCTGGACGGCGCGATGTGGCGGTCAGGCTCACGGCGGTCTCCTCAGGATTCGGTGCACATACCTGGCTAACAGACTAGTGCGCTGGCCTCGCGCGTTTACGACCGGCTCACGGATCCTGGACAGGCGGGAGTGACGGTTGCTACCTAACTGCGGCCGCATCTGGGTTCGGAACGGTTTGTTTAGCGTTGGAAAGCAAATCTTGGCGCGAAAGTCAAACCGAGCCCGCTTCCGAAAGTAGCCGCTGAACAGGCTTTTTACAACGCCATCCGATTTTTTTCGACGCAAGATGCGTGTTAGAATTGACACAACCCGATAGGAGATAAGCGAATATGGAATTCAACGTCGGTGAAACCGTCGTCTACCCCCATCATGGTGCGGCACTTATCGAAGCGATCGAGACGCGCACGATCAAAGGCGAAGAGAAGACCTATCTGGTTCTCAAGGTGCAGCAGGGCGACCTGACTGTGCGAGTGCCGGCTGACAACGCCGAAATCGTCGGCGTACGAGACGTGGTTGGTCAGGAGGGTTTGGATCGGGTCTTCGAGGTGCTGCGTGCGCCGCACACTGAGGAGCCGACGAACTGGTCCCGTCGATACAAGGCGAACGTCGAGAAGCTTGCTTCCGGCGATGTGAACAAGGTTGCCGAGGTTGTCCGCGACCTGTGGCGCCGCGACAAGGAGCGTGGGCTCTCCGCGGGTGAGAAGCGGATGCTGTCGAAGGCTCGGCAGATCCTGGTCTCCGAACTCGCGTTGGCGGAATCAACGTCCGAGGACAAGGCCGAAGTGCTCCTCGACGAGGTTCTCGCTTCCTAGAAATATGCAGTGGACCGACCTGGAATGGGTCAGTACGCAACAGAAGGTCGCTCGCCGCGTATCGGCGAGCGACCTTCTTGCGTTTCTCGAATCGCCGACGCAGGAGTCGGTGGCGCTGTTTCCGGTCGGCACTGCACCTCCGCCGCTCAACCTGGGCGTGTGGGTGACCGTTGCACCGATGACCGAGACGGTCAAGCGAGTGGACGACGACCAGGTCGTGCTGTGCACCGTCCCGCGTGAGCAGGTGCAGATCGTCGGGTACCCCATCGCCCTGCCCGCCGCGCTGCTCGGCGGATGCACCGAGCCGGACGATGCGTTGCGCCGCGCGCTCGCGACCGGCGAGGCCCGCCCGTTTGCGGCGTGGTAGCCGCTGCGTTACCGCAGCAGTTCGGCCGCGGCTTCGAGGTCCTGGCGATACGTCACCTTGATATTCGAGCGTTCGCCGTCAATTACCCGGACAGTGAATCCGGCGTGCTCCAAATACGACGCGGTGTCGGTGCCGGTGAACCCCTCGTCTCGCGCCTCGTCGTACGCCCGCAATAGCCAGGACGCGGGGGCACCCTGCGGCGTCTGCGCCCGCACGAGTCGTCCGTCGACCGGCTGAAGAATCCCGCGCTCAATGGTGGCCAGCGGAGGGGTGAGCAGTGCCGGCAGTACGCCGCACTCGGTCGCCATCGTCGCGGTCGATGCGATCAGTCGCGCGCTGATGCAGGGCCGCGCGCCGTCGTGAATCAGCACTGCGTCGAGCGCGCCGTCGGTGATGTCGCGGCGCAGATGATCGAGGGCCGCACGTTCGGAGTCGGCGCGTTCCGCGCCACCGCCGATCACCGTGACGTCGCCGTACGCCGCGGCGATGACGCGCAGTTCGGCCGCGTCATCAGGATGCGCAACGAGAATGGTGCGCTCGATCGCCGGGTGGGAGGCGAATGCGCGCACGCTCCACTCGATCACGGTGCGCCCGGCAACCTCGATGAGCACCTTGTTGCGGTCCGCGCCGACGCGCTTTCCGCGGCCTCCGGCAAGCACCACCGCAACTGTCTGTCCCATAGTCCGACGAGAGTATCGCCACCGCTTAGGGTGGGCGCATGCTCATCCCTCGGGTCGGAAACGGTATCGACGTACACGGCATCGAAGTCGGCCGCGAGTGTTGGCTGGCTGGGCTGCGGTGGGACGAGGCGGATGGGTGCGCGGGGCATTCCGATGCCGACGTCGCCTGCCATGCGCTGTGCAACGCACTGCTGAGTGCTGCTCAACTGGGCGATCTCGGGGCGGTGTTCGGCACCGACCGGCCCGAATGGGCGGGGGCCTCTGGCGTGGCGCTGCTGACCGAGAGCGCGCGGCTAGTGCGTGAGGCCGGTTACGAGGTTGGCAACGCGACGGTGCAGGTGGTGTGCAACACTCCGCGCCTCGGCACCCGGCGCGACGAGGCGCAAGACTTGCTGAGCCGGGTAGTGGGGGCACCCGTCTCGGTCGCCGGGGCGACGACTGATGGACTCGGCGTCGAGGGGAGCGGTGAGGGCCGTACGGCGTACGCGACCGCGCTGATCTATGCACGCCAAGACTGAGCCTGCTGTCACTGGCGTCATTGGTTAGTCGGTCCGAATCGCCTCAAGCCAACGCACCAGTGGGCGCACGGAGCGCCAGTCGGTGCGCACCCGCTCTACGAGCTCGGGCGAATGGAGCCCGTCGAAGCCATACCGCAGCTCGCAGAACAAGTACTTATGCCGTAGTAACTCGATCCGCGGATGGTCCTTCGCGTAGTTTCGCGGCGCGGTCTTGAGCCGGTCGCCGGAGACCGTGAACCCCGAACCCTCCAACTTCCGCACGATCCTCACCAATGTCGTCCCCGTCTTATCGGCGTCGATCGCCGCGCGGATAGCGGAGAGGCGGGCGGCGTCGGCGTGATAGAAACCGCCGCCGACTCGCAGCCCAGCAGCGGACAGTTCGACGTACCAACCGGTCGCGGGGGCCGTGCCGACGAAAGCGCCCTGATGGATCTTGTACGGCGTCTTGTCCTTCGAGAACCGGACGTCACGATGTGGGCGGAACAGTTTCGCCGCGCCGAACTCTGCGGCGAGGGCGCCGGTCAGTGCGGCCATCGGGGCGCGAACCTCATCCTGCCAGACGTGTTTGTGTGCGTCCCAGAACGACTTGGTGTTGTCGATCTCAAGGTCTTCGTAGAAATCGAGCGCGCGCTCGGAGAATCCGGTGAACTCCACCCGCACACACTATGCCCACCTGGCGTCCCGTCGTCCCGGCCTCCCGATCCGTTGACCCGGCAGCCCCATCCGTCGACCCGGTGGTCCGGTCGTGGCTGCCCGTCCTCTCATCACGCGGTCGCCGGCACCGTCATGCCGGGGCCGAACCTGACACGGTGGTCAGGTTCGCCGAGTGCAGTTAGAGTCAGGGGCGAAACTTTGTTCTGCTAACCACATCAGGAGCGCACATGAGTGATGTTGTAAAGACCGAGATCACCGACGGCGTCGGTATCGTCACGATCAACCGCCCGGAGGCCAAGAACGCCGTCAACCTCGCCGTTGCCGAAGGCGTCGCTGCCGCGGTCGATGCCTTCGAGGCCGACGATGCTGTCGTCGCGATCGTGGTCACCGGAGCGGGCGGCACCTTCTGCTCGGGTATGGACCTCAAGGCGTTCACGCGCGGCGAGCGTCCGTCGATCCCGGGTCGTGGGTTCTGTGGTCTGTCCGAGCACGTCGTCGACAAGCCGCTCATCGCAGCCGTCGAGGGCTACGCCCTGGCCGGCGGCTGTGAGCTCGCGCTCGCCACCGACATCATCGTCGCTGCCAAGACCGCCAAGCTCGGCATCCCGGAGGTCAAGCGCGGCCTCGTCGCTGCTGGCGGTGGCGTGCTCAAACTTGCCAAGACCATGCCGTACGGCGCCGCCATGGAGCTCGCGCTCACCGGTGACTTCCTGGACGCCGAGCGCGCGCAGGAACTTGGCGTCGTCACCCGCGTGACCGAGGACGGCAAGGCGCTTGAGGGTGCGCTCGAACTCGCGAAGCGAATTGCGGCCAACGGCCCGCTCGCGGTCAAGGCGTCCAAGGAACTGGTCTCGCGGTCCATCAAGTGGATCGACAAGGACCTGCTCGCCCTGCAGGCCGAGGTCATCGACCCGGTGTTCAAGTCGGAGGACGCGATCGAAGGCGCGACTGCCTTCGCCGAGAAGCGCGCACCGCAGTGGAAGGGCCGCTAACTCCCCAGGAGCCAGAAAGGCGCCGATGATGCTGACGCATCGTCGGCGCCTCTCGGCATCTCTGACAGAGTTCGGGCCAATGGCTTGTGACGAACTTCACGAGAGGTTACCGTCGAGTAATGAGACTGAAAGTGAACTCCGAGCTGTGTCAGGGCCACAACAGGTGCATGGTGCTTCAGCACGAACTGATCGAAGCAGATGACGAGGGTTATGCGGTCGTCCTGGAGGACGGCTCCGTCCCGGAGGATTTGCTGCACAAGGCGCAGCTCGCCGTCGACAACTGCCCGGAGTTCGCTCTCACCCTGGAGGATGACTGAGATGTCCGCTGACCCCGTGCAGAACCAAGGACCAGCGCCCCGTGGCGAACCGATCTACGCCGCCGACGGACACGAATTACCCGACGACGTGTACAAGCTGTATCCCTCGAGCCACGGGGTACCGGTTGCAGACTGGGCCACCGACTTCGACCACGCGGACCCCGAGTACAACCGCAACGCGCACGACATCTGGGACGAGTTGCGGTCGAAGTGCCCGATCGCGCACACCGAGCGGTACGGCGGCACGTGGCTACCGACCAAGCATGAGGACGTCCGGGCGATCGCTTACGACACCGAGAACTTCACCAGCCGCCAGGTGATTGTCGTCAACGGCCGCATCGATCCCGCGAAGAGCCCCATCGGACAGGCGCCGCCGATCACCAGCGATCCGCCGTTCCACCGGATGGCTCGCAAACTCCTGCTGTCGCAATTCCGTCCGAACAAGATCAACCCGCTTGAAGGCGACATCCGTGAGGTCTGTCGGCAGCGGCTCGATGACCTAGGCGAAATCAAGCCGGGCGAGACGATCATCGACGCCGCCGCGCAATACGCCCAGCACATTCCGCCGGCGGTGATCTCTCGGCTGCTGGGCTTCCCGCCGGAAGACGACGATAAGTTCCGTTACTTCATCCATAACGCGCTCGAAGAGATCGACGCTCCGCCCGAGCAGAAGCGGGCATTCGCGAAGGAGTTCGACGAGTATCTCGATGAGCAGATCGAAGACCACCGCCAGAACCCTCGCGACGACCTCACGACGTACCTGATCGATGCGGAGATCGGCGGTCAGCCGTTACCTCATGAGCAGGTCCGCGGGGCAATCTTGTTGCTACTTATTGCTGGGATCGACACGACCTGGAGCGCAATAGGTGCCTCGCTGTGGCACCTGGCGCAGAACCCGGCCGACGTCGAGCGGCTGCGTAAGGATCCTGACGTAATGATCTTTGCGCTGGAGGAGTTCTTGCGTGCGTACGCGCCGGTGACGATGGCGCGTCTCGTCGCCAAGGATGTCGAAATCGGCGGATGCCCGATGAAAGAAGAGGACTTCGTCCTGCTGCCATTCCCAGCGGCCAACCGCGACGAGGAGTTCATCGAGAACGCCGACAAGTTCATCATTGACCGCGAGGTGAATCGGCACTCCGCGTTCGGGCTGGGAATCCATCGCTGCCTGGGATCCAACTTGGCTCGGCTGGAACTACGGGTGGCAATCGAGGAGTTCATTAATCGATTCCCGGACTTCTCACTGCCGCCGGACGGGGATCAGACGCAGTGGAGCGTGGGGCAGATCCGCGGTCCCCGCGCCCTACCGCTGCGGATCGGATAGGTATCGCCGTCGAACCAGGCAACCGAGCCCGCTGAAAACGCAGCCCAGGAGTTGAGTTAGCGATCTATGGCCGCTATCTCGCTGCTGCGGCTGCGTTTTCAGCGCGGACGCACTCTGTCCACGCTGGCACACTCAGCGCGGCCGCACTCTGTCCACGCTGGCACACTTGACCGGCCGTACTCTGTCCGTGCTGGCACACTTGACCGGCCGTACTCTGTCCGTGCTGGCACACTCGACCGGCCGCACTCTGTCCACGCTCGGCCGGGCGCACTCTGTCCATGCGGCCTAACTCGGCCAATGCGGGCCAATTCCGCCTCGCGCCCTCCACGTGCCACTGGTTACATGTCGTCGCGGTCGGCCGGGCGGCAGCCGAAGTCGCGCGTCAGGAGCCGGCGTACGTGCCGAAACTCCAGATGTTTCCTTCGACGTCGCGGACCGCGAATCCGCGCGATCCGTAATCTTCGTCCGTCAGTCCCTGAATATCGTCGGCGTCGATGCGCTGGGCTCGGGCGAAGACGTCGTCGGGGTTGTCGCAGACGACCTACACGCCCTGTGCGCCGGGTGCAGTTGCGAATTTGCTGTCCCGAGAGCGGCTGCTGATCATCACGCGACCGCCCTCCGGCCAGTACATCTCGCTGTGCTCCACGCTTGTGGGATCGTTATCGTCCTTCACCAGAATTCCCTCGGCGAAACCGAGCGAGGCAAGCCAAGCGCGGGCCGCGATCGGGTCGTCGTAGGTAAATCCGGGCCAAATGTTGTGATCAGTCATGTAGGTGACTATCCGCCAGCGCGCGGGCGCTGTCTTGGACAAATGCGAGTTTCTCGTTTCGGCGCCACCTCGTGGGGCTACTGCCGGCAAGCGCGCGCCAGTCACGATTCAGATGCGATTGGTCGCTGAATCCTGCGATTGCTGCTGATTCGGCGAGATCGTGATGTGCCCGCACCAACTCGACCGACCGCTCGAAGCGCCGCAGTCGGCACGCCTGTTTCGGGCTGACTCCGAACTCATGGCGGAACTCGTGCTCCAAGTGCCGGCGGGACCAGCCGACCGCCTCCGCGAGGACGTCGACAGTCATTCGGCCCTGCGTGTGCCCGATGAGCTGCCACGCCCCGGCGACCTCGCGTCGTACGCCGGGGTCACCTGCGAGGCTGATGCTCGATTCGACTGCCCGGCATGCCTCACGTAGGGAGCCGGCAGAGCCCGCCGCGTCCAGCACCTGTTCACCCAGCCGTCCCCACGCGGCTTCGAGGTCGACTACACCGTTCGCGAGTTCTGCCGCCGGAACCCCGAACAGCCCGCGACTGGCGAGCGGGTCGACCGCGAGTTGGATCCCGACCCGCGTCGTGCCGTAACGGATCGTCGCCGGAGTCGTATGTAGTCCACTGAGCATCGCGTCGTATGTCCCACGAGCGCCGCCGAGGGCTACATCGAGGCTCTCGCCAAGCGCGAGCACGAGAGTCATGGTGCTGGAGGGGAGTCCGACGTGCGATCCGGGAGTCAGCCCCTCAGATCGGTACGCGACGAACCGCGGAACGCTTGCCGCGAGCGCGCCCGCCGGAGCGTGCATGACCTCCTCGTCCATTCTCCAAGGCTAGGTCACTGCGGGGTCGGTAACGACGCTTCCCTGTGGAAAGCCCGCGGTTGTGCGGGTAACCGGCTGGTAGCCGCACGCGTTCGGTTCAGAAGACTTGACATACGCGTCACATTCGGGTGTTTATGTATATATGACGACTGAGGCGCCCTTCGATCTTGCGATTACCGACAAGCTGCTGACGACGACACGCGCGGTGCGCAAACGTCTGGACTTGGAGCGCCCGGTAGAGCGGCAGGTGCTGCTGGACTGTATTGATATCGCGCAGCAGTCACCGACCGGTAGCAACCGTATGCGGTGGCATTGGGTGGTGATCACCGACGAACAGAAGCGACGGGGACTCGGTCAGATCTATTGGGACTCCTCCGAGGAGTATTTCAATGCCGAACAACCCGATGCCGACTTCGATCAAGCACAAACCGACCGGGTGCGCTCCAGTGCGCGTTATCTGCGAGCTGTGATGGGGCAGGCCCCAGCGTTGGTCATCCCGTGCGTGGCAGGTCGTCCAGAAGCCATGCCGTTGGCCGGAATCGCTTCGCTCTACGGCTCGATCGTGCCGGCAACGTGGAGCTTCATGCTGGCGCTGCGTGCGCGTGGACTAGGCACCTGTTACACCACGCTGCACTTGAACCTGGCTGAGCGTGCGGCCGAACTGTTGAACATTCCCGATGACTACACGCAAGTGGCCTTGTTGCCGGTGGCCTATACCAAGGGGGCCGAGTTCAAGCCGGTCCGTCGCCCGAACGTCGAGGAGATCGTTTCCTTCGATAGCTGGTGATGTGTGAGTGCTCGTCCGGCCGAACGAGCCGATCGCCGCCCTTGTCTCACCCTTTACATTCGTGTAAAAGTGAGATGAGATTTTACAGTTGAGTTTAACGGAGAGGGTTTGATGTCGTGCGCAGGTTGCTAGTCGCCAACCGGGGAGAGATCGCGGTCCGGATTATCGACAGCGCGGCAGCGTTGGGACTCACCACTGTCGCGATCTACCCCGACGACGACGAGAGCACATTGCACGTCGAGCGAGCGACCGAATCGGTGCTTATCCCGGGTGCGGGCGCTGCGGCGTACCTGGACGTCGAAGCAGTCATCGGGGCCGCGAAGGAGGCTCGATGCGATGCGCTGCACCCCGGGCTCGGGTTCCTCAGCGAGAACGCCGACCTGGCGCGGCGCTGCGCGGAGGAGGGCATCACGTTCGTCGGGCCGGACGCCAAGACATTGCGGATATTCGGTGACAAGTCCAGCGCCCGGGCGCAAGCACAGTTGGCGCAGGTTCCCGTCGCGAAGGCCACCGAGGGGGCGACGAGCCTCGAGCAGGCGACGGACCTCATGCACGCACTCGGCGACGATGCCGCGGTCATGGTCAAAGCCATCGCTGGCGGCGGTGGCCGCGGGATGACCCCGGTGACGTCCCTGGAGGACCTGCCGCAGGCATTTGAGCGCTGCGCCGCCGAAGCCAAGGCCGCTTTCGGCAACGGCGATCTCTACGTCGAACAGTTGGTTCGCGGCGCCCACCACATCGAGGTGCAGATCGTCGCCGACGCGCTGGGCAACGTCGCCGCCGTCGGCGATCGCGACTGCTCTGCTCAGCGCCGCCGGCAAAAACTCATCGAGATCGGTCCGGCGCCGTGGATCAGCGATGACGTCCGCGGTCGGCTACACGCCGCCGCGGAGGCCATCATCGGCACCACGAGCTACGTCGGCCTGGCTACCGTCGAATTCCTCGCTGCTGCCGAGGAGATCATCTTCCTGGAGGTCAATCCACGGATTCAGGTCGAGCACACCGTCACCGAGGAGGTCACCGGGCTGGATCTGGTGGAGGTGGGCATACGGGTGGCCGACGGTGCCAGCCTGGATGATCTTGGGGTCCTCCGTTCCCCGAAGACCACCAAGTTCGCCGTGCAGTCCCGAGTCAATTCCGAAGTCCTCAACGCCGACGGCACCGTGCATCCCGGCGTCGGTCGACTGACGCGTTTCCAGCCGCCGTCCGGGCGCGGTATCCGCGTCGATAGCCACGGCTACGCCGGCTATGTCGTCAGCCCCCGGTACGACTCGCTGTTGGCGAAGGTCATCACCACTGCGCCGACGATCTCCGGTGCGCTCGCGCTCGCCGATCGCGCGCTGAGTTCCTTCGACATCGCCGGAGTGCAGAACAACATCGCCGTCTTGCGGGCGATTCTGAGCGATGACACGTTGCGCGCATCGGGTGTCGATACCGGGTACGTCGATGCGCATCTGGCCGAGTTGCTTGCCGTGGCGGCTTCTAAAGAGGTGAGTGGGCGTGCCGATGACGCAACTCACGTCGAGAGCGCTGCTGCCATCGACGCGCCCGACGACGCAATCGCCGTCGCCGCGCCCATGCAGGCGGTCATCGTCGAGATCGGCGTCGCCGAAGGCGATGCGGTCGCGGCCGGCGACGAGGTCGTCGTCCTCGAAGCGATGAAGATGCAGCACGTCATCAGCGCGCCGCGCGCGGGGATCGTCCGCGCGATCGCCGTCGAGTCCGGGGACGTTGCGGCCGAAGGGCAGCCGCTGGTCTACCTGGAGGAAACTGAATCCGCCGGGGAAAGTTCAACGCAGGAGGTCGAGCTCGACCTCGACGCGATCCGCCCCGACCTACAGGACTCGATCGATCGCCACCTGTACGGGCTCGACGAAGGGCGACCCGAAGCCGTCGCCAAGCGGCACGGGATCGGGCGGCGTACCGCGCGGGAAAACCTCGCCGACCTGGTCGACGAAGGATCGTTCGTCGAGTACGGCGCGCTCACCATCGCCGCTCAGCGCCGACGCCGCTCATTGCAGGACCTGATTGAACGCACCTCGGGCGATGGGATCATCGTCGGCACCGCCACCATCGAGGGCAAACCGGTCGCGGTGATGTCGTATGACTACATGGTCCTCGCCGGCACCCAGGGACTGCAGAACCATCGCAAGACCGACCGTTTCCTCGAACTCGCCGCGCGTCAGGGTCTGCCGGTGGTCATGTTCGCCGAAGGCGGCGGCGGTCGTCCCGGCGACACCGATCATCCCTACGTCGCGCAGTTGGTCGTGCCGACATTCCGTACCCTCGCCGGGCTCGTCGGGCAGGTCCCGATCGTCTGCGTCGTGTCCGGTTACTGCTTCGCCGGCAATGCCGCACTCGTCGGCTGCGCGGACGTCGTGATCGCGACCAAGGAAGCCAGCCTCGGTATGGGCGGTCCGGCGATGATCGAAGGCGGCGGCTTGGGTGTGTACGAGCCGGACGAGGTCGGCCCCATGTCGATTCAGTACGCCAACGGTGTGGTGGATGTGCTCGTGGAGGACGAGGTGAGTGCGGTCGCCGAGGCGCGGCGCGCCATCTCGCTGCTGAACAAGACCGACAGCGAGGTCGCCGCGGCGGACCAACGACAGATGCGACACCTAATTCCGGAGAACCGGCTGCGCAGCTACGACGTCCGCCCGGTATTCGAGACCCTGCTGGATGAGGGTTCGATGCTGGAACTGCGGCGCGGCTACGGAGCCGGAATCGTCACCGCGATCGGCCGTATCAATGGAATCTCGGTCGGCATCATGTCCAACAATCCGCATCACCTCGGTGGTGCGATCGACCACGACGCGGCCGAAAAGGGAACCCGCTTCCTGACGATGTGCCAGGACCACCAATTGCCAGTGATCTCGCTGTGCGACACGCCTGGATTCATGGTCGGGCCGGAGTCTGAAAAGCACGCCACGGTGCGCAAGTTCGGCGCATTCTTCGTGGCCGGCGCGCGGCTGAGCACCCCGATCGTGATGGTGGTACTGCGCAAGGGATACGGACTTGGCGCGCAGGCGATGGCCGGCGGGTCCTTCCACGCCCCGGTGCTCTCGGTGTCGTGGCCGACCGGTGAGTTCGGCGGTATGGGCCTCGAAGGTGCCGTACGGCTCGGCTTCCGTAAGGAACTGGAAGCGATTGAGGACCTTGCCGAGCGCAAGGTGCGTTACGACGAACTCGTCGCCGAGCAGTACGAGCGCGGTAAGGCGCTGAGTTTCGCGGCCGCCTTCGAGGTCGATGACGTGATCGATCCCGCGGACACCCGCGACATCGTGACTCGTGCGCTGCGAGCGTGCCTGCTATGACACCGCGACACGAGCAGCTGCTGCAGGCGGCGGAGGAAGTCTTCGCCCGCAAGGGGTATGCGGATACGACCATGGCCGATATCGCCGAGGCCGCGGGAGTCACGAGACCGACCGTGTACGCGTACTTTTCCTCGAAGGACGACGTACTTGCCGGCGTCGCCGGGGCGGTGCGAGATCACTTCCTGACGCTGCAGGAACTCGCCGGTGACACGCCTGCGGAAACGTTCGAACTCACCCTGCGGCAGTACCTACGCGAGTTCGTGCGGCACTACGGCGTGCTGGTGGTGATCGAGCATCAGGCGCTCGGCGATCCGGCGTACGAGCGCCTGCTGGACCAGATACACCGGCGTACGAACCGTCGGCACGAGAAGTTCATGGTCTCGCTCGTGGAAGCGGGACTGGCCAGGCCGCACCTGCCGCCGCGGATGATCGCCGAACTGGTTACCGGTGCCTCGATGCGGTTCGCGCAGTTGTCCGGTGCCGATGAGCAGAGTGAACAACAGTACGGCGACGCCTTGGTGCACGCGCATCTGAGCATGTTGAACCTCACCGCTGCGGCGGGCAGGTGCAGCGTGGAGACGTCCGTGTAGGTGAACCGCGTCAACCGGCAGTTACGAGCCAACGTTCTGTTGGGTGTCGTCCTGGGACGCGGCGCGTTTGGAGTCGATCGAGCGGCGTAGCGCCTCCATCAGGTCGATGACCTCGCCCTCGGCGGCGGGCTGCTCGCCAAAGGTCGCCTCCGTATCGAACGTGTCGCCCTGCTCGATCTTGGCCTGGATCAGCTGCTGTAGCTGTTCTTGGTACTCGTCAGTGAAATTGTCCGGTTCGAAGTCGGTTGCCAGCGACTCCACCAACTGCGAGGCCATCTGTAATTCGAGGTCACTGACCTTGATCTCGGTGTCGAGTACGTCGAATGCTGGCTCGCGTACTTCGTCCGGCCACAGCAGGGTCTGCATCACGAGCACATCGCCACTGACTCGCAAGGCAGCGAGGCGGGTGCGTTGGCGCATCGCGAACTTCACGATCGCCATCCGGTCGGTGTCCTTCAGGGTCTGACGCAGCAACACGTATGCCTTGGGGGACTTCGAATCCGGTTCCAGGTAGTACGTCGATGCGTAGAGTTCCAGCGGTACCTGCTCACGCGGCACGAACTCGACAACCTCGATCTCGTGGCTTTTCTCCGACGGCAGCGTCGAGAGGTCCTCGTCGGTCAGCATGATCGTCGAATCGCCGTCCACGAACGCCTTGGCGATATTGCGGTACTCGACGATCTCACCGCAGCGCTCGCAGCGCCGCTGATAGCGGATCCGCCCGCCGTCCTCCTCGTGTACCTGATGAAGCGGCGCATCGTGGCTCTGCGTCGCTGAGTACAACTTGACTGGCACATTGACCAGTCCGAACTCGATCGCGCCCTTCCAGATCGACCTCATGATCCCGCTCGCTTCCTGATTGGCGCACCGTTCGGCACATTTTGCCGTCAGACTTGATGTTATGGCCAGCAACAGTGATCCCGCAGCAACCGTGATCGATGGACGGACCTTGCGTCTGACCAGCTTGCACAAGGTCATGTACCCGCTGTCCGGCACGACGAAGCAAGAGGTGCTGGCTTACTACGCCGCGGTAGCGCCCCATCTCGTGCGGCACGCACGGATGCGTCCGGCCACGCGCAAACGATACGTCGACGGCGTAGGGACACACGCAACGCCGGGCAAGGTGTTCTTCGAAAAGAACCTTCCCAGCGGCGTACCCAAGTGGGTGCAACGGGTGGAGATGCAGCATTCGGACCGAGGCGTCACCTACCCGCTGCTCAACGATGCATCAACGGTCGTGTGGTGTGCGCAGATGGGTGCGTTGGAGTTGCACGTGCCGCAGTGGTCCTTCGTAGATTCAGGATCCGGTGCTCCCGGTTCTGGCGCTGAGCCGGAATCCGGCTGGATGCGTGGAAATCCGGACCGGCTGGTGCTGGACCTCGATCCGGGGCCCGGGGCGGACCTGGACGCGTGCGTCGAGGTTGCGCTGCTGTGCCGGGCGATCCTGGATGAGGTCGGGCTGCCCAGCGTTCCGGTGACCTCGGGAAGTAAAGGGATCCATCTGTACGCGCAACTCGATGGGACGCAGACTTCCGAGCAGGCGTCCTCCTTCGCGCACACATTGGCGCTGGCTCTGGAGGCAGACCACCCGAAGCTGATTGTCAGCGATATGAAGAAATCCCTTCGCGGTGGAAAGGTGCTGCTGGATTGGTCACAGAACAACGCGGCGAAGACGACCGTCGCGCCGTACTCGCTACGTGGCACTCAGCGCCCGCAGGTCGCGTGTCCGCGGCGGTGGGAGGAGATCGCTCCGGGTCTGCGGCAAGTGGAACTGTACGAGGTGATTGAACGGCTCGACTCGGAAGGTGATCCGATGCTGGAGTTGGCGCCGTCGCCGGAGGTTGCCCGCAACACCCCGGACCGCCCGCGGTGGTTTGGTGCAGGCGCGGCGGCTTCATCAGGTGAACTGCGCCCGATGCAGGCGCGTACCGGGACCCCCGCACAGGTACGCGGGGAGGAATGGGCCTACGAGGTCAAGTGGGACGGATATCGTGCCCTGGTGCGGCTGCGCGACGGGAGAATCACCCTGACGAGCCGCAACGGTATAGATCTGACTGGCAAATTCGCCGAACTCCAGGCCGCAACATCGGCGATTGGCGTTGACTCATGCGTGCTCGACGGTGAGATCGTCGCGATAGATGAGCGGGGGCGACCGCGGTTCGACCTGTTGCAGGACGGCGCCGGGACACTACAACTGATGTTGTTCGACCTACTGGAAATCGATGGGGTATCGACCCTGAATCATCCCTACACTCAGCGACGCGCAGCGCTCGAAGCGCTGATCACTGATACGCCTGCGGTACACGTGCCGCCGGCGTTAGGCGGCTCGATCGAAGACGCATTGGCTACCAGCCGGTCGCTGCAACTGGAGGGAATTGTCGCGAAACGAGTGGAGAGCAAGTACCTCCCCGGAGAGCGGTCAATTTCCTGGGTGAAGATCAAGCACATCCGGAGCCAGGAGGTCGTTGTGATCGGCTGGCTTCCCGGTCGTGGAAATCGCAAGGCAACGGTGGGGTCATTGCTACTGGCAATCCCTATCGATGGGGAACTGACCTATGTCGGCAAAGTAGGGAGCGGCTTCACGGATCGCGCACTCGTCGACGCGCTCACCAAGCTCGGTGAGATCGAGGTGCCGCGACCGCAGGTCGATGGCGTTCCACTGGCTGATTCTGAGGGTGTGCGGTGGGTCGATCCGGTCTATGTCGGCGAAGTGGATTTTGCGCACTGGACCGATTCACGGCGGTTGCGCCACGCGGTGTGGAAGGGCTGGCGGCCGGACAAGAATGCCACCGAGGTCCGTATCGAGGACGGCGGTTGATGCAGGGCACCGTTGCGGAGCGGCGCGGCGTACGACCGGCTTGGGCCGACGGTGACTGCTACCTGTGGTCGAGGTCGGTTCGGTGATGGTTGGGATACCCACGGCCCGCGGTATCGCCGCTTCGCGTCGGCTCGTCCCTCCCCTCGGCGGGCGAATCCGGTCGATGACCAGTCGGGAAGCGCTGGCTGAGGGCAGAGGATGGGCTGGGCGGTTAGGCGGCGTAGATCTTTCCGTCCTTGATTTCGATCTCGGCCGAGGGCAGATCCTCGGTCGCGGGACCCTCCAGCACCTTGCCTTGCAGGTCGAACTTTGATCCGTGGCATCCGCAGTAGATTTCGCCGCTGTTGACCTCGCGCAGCGTGCAGGACTGATGAGTGCAGATCGCTGAGAGTGCCACGTACTCGCCCTCACTGGGTTGGGTGACGACGACGCTGGCTTCGGGAAACACCTTCCCGTTGCCGAGGGCGACCTGATCGAGATTGCCGATCAGGTCGCCTGGGTTGAGTTCGTCGCGCTTGGGCCCGCCGCCCTGCTGGGTGCATGCGGCCAGCGCCGCCGTTGCTGCGAGCGCGGTCGTGCCAACCATGAACGAGCGACGGGTCTTGGTGCCGATGATGCTCACTGTTGGGTCGGTCGTTCCTGGCATGCCTTTCGCCGCTCCTCCTGTTAGCACCGCGGAGGGCCGGACACACGTCGTGTTCGCTCATCGCGGGGTTGGGTCTCATTGTCCCAGATTTTGCGCGCGTGCCGCCGTCCGCTCCGGGCGCAGAGTCGTCGTCGGTACGCTCACGGCGATCCCACCAGTGGGGTTCACGGCGATTGGACGATTCTCTGCGCTCGACCTCGTGTCACGCCGCGTCGGGTCGACGGCGTACTAGGTACTTGTGCTCACCATCCATGACGAGGACGCCGTCTTGGTTGTGGATGCTGACTGCAACAACCACTACGCCGGTCGTACGTCCGGGCTCCAACGCGGTGATTTCCAACATCGGGTACAGGGTGTCTTCGGCGTACACCGGTGCGCGGAATTTCGAGGACTGCTCGATGAATGCGATCAACGAGTCACCTAGGACATGCGGGAAGACACCAGCGCCGGCCGCCGCCTGAATCGCGACCTGCAGTCCGTGCGCGAGCATGTCACGGTGACCGCGCGCCTGGCAGTACGGGCGGTCGTAGTGGATGGGATGGTTGTCGCCGCTGGCGAGTTGGAAGGCGCTGAACAACGCCGGGGTCTGCGTGCGCGAGGGAATGTAGAACCGTTCGCCGAGGGATAGATCCTCGAAATAACTTGATTCTGCGAATCGATGCGCCTCCGGTGCGAAGGTGGGATCGGGTGCGTCCGTCATTGCAGCTCCTCGGTTGCTCGGTGAGCCTTCCACTGTGCCGCATGACCGCACGTGTTGTCCTCATCGGGCGCGCCGGGCCAGCACCATCGTGCCTGCGCCTACCAGCAGGGCGGCGCCGGATAGCAGGATCCAGGGGCCGAGGCTCGCGCCAGTCTCGGCGAGCTGACCTTCCTCGGCGGTGGCCTCGACGGTGGTGTCAGTGCCCTGTTCGATGACCGCGGCAGGCTCAGGTAGGGCCGGCCCGGGATTGATCGGCTCCGGGTTGATCGGCTCCGGGTTGATCGGCTGGGGTGCGACGTACTCGCCGGTGTTCGGTTGCGGCGCGACGGGCTCAGGGGTGACAGGTTGAGGGGTGACGGGCTCCGGTGTGACTGGCGTCGGGGAGGCCGGAGGCGGCACAGGCAACGGAGTGTCTATTGTGACCGTTTGGGAGACGGCTGCGATGTCGGCATGCTCAGCAATCAGATTGCCCTCGGCGTCGTACGCGCGCTCGAACACGACCAACTGGGTGCCCGGGACAGCATCGTGCGGAACCGGAATCGTTACCTCAGTTGAACCAGCCTCTGACGTTGGCGTGAACGTCGTTGATCCGCTGGCGCCCGTCGACTCACCGGTCTCGACCTCGACGAGTTCGCCGACCAGTGTGTATTCGTTTCCTGGGGCAAAACCGATGTACGCGACCTCATCGTGCACCGTTCCGCCCGGGCGCACCTGCTGGTCTCCGTCGTGCGCATCGGTCGCGCTGGTGATCAGTTCGGGCGCTGGCGTCCACGGAATCGTGATCGTGGCATGCATGGGATAACTGGTCAGTGATGCTGTCACGAGCGGTTGGGTAGCCGGCTTCGCGCCGGTCGGCATGAATAGCCTGCTGGTCTGCGCGTCTGTGGTTGCGCTGGCGGTGACCGTTACCGAACCGGCAGGGACGTCGAGCGGAACATCGAGGTAGAACTCAGTCGTCATTGTCTCGGCATCCAGCGGTGCGCCGTCGGCATCGACAAGTTCTACGCCGCCGGGCGGGTCATCGAGGGTGAGCGTGGTTGGTCCAGACGCATCGAGGTTTACCGGTCCGATCAGGGTGCCCGAGACACCGCCGATGTCATCAGCGGTGAGCGATAGCGTGCCGGTTGGTATCTGTGGTTGGCCGGTGTTCGCTGGACCTGTGAGGTGCCCATAGAGAGCCAACACGTCCTGACGTTCGGCCGCCGTGCCGACGATGTTCGCTTCAGTTAGGTCGAGCCCGTTCGAGTAGTGCCACACGGCCGCCTGGGTCGCGGTGACTGTTTCAGCCACCGAGAGACCGCCGTTGAATCCAGCGCCCGGCCAGATCTGAGCGAGCGGAACGAACGGATAACTTTGATGCAGTAGCCAGTTGATCTCGTCTGCGTGCTGCGTAGTCGCCGACGGCGTGGACCATTCGGACTCGATGAGGGCGGCGCCGAGATGATAGGTCGCATCGAGATCGATGCAATATCCGGTGATGTGCTCGCCGTCCGCGGACGTTGCGGCGTAGGTGAACGTGCCGAAGGTGGGCAGGCCCGGCAGCTTCAGTGGTAGGCCCTCAGCTTCGGTGTCACCGGCGATGAATGTGGGGGGATTGGCTTCGGAATCGGCGAAGGCCACCTGGGGCAGCAGCGCAGAAGCGCATGCCACGGCGAGGGTGAGAATGGATCGAAGAGTTCGCATCGGACCGCCTGAGTGCTGGTTTCGTTTGGTGCAGCGAAACTAGGTCCGTGGTGTATCTTGCGCCAGCAGGTAGGGCGGGTGCTGTGGATAATCGCGAAGTTATGCACAGGTCGGTAGTCGGGCAGTGCGGACTCTTCCGATCCGAGATATAACCGAAAGCCCGCGTCCACTCCACATCGGAGCGGACGCGGGCGACTGAGACCGTTACCCGAGTGCGTCGTACGCCGCCTCGAAGATCGACTGCGAGGAGGGATTACCTAGCGTCCCGGCGTTCATCTTGTTCATCATGAAGGAGATAGTGCTCTTGCGCTCGATATCGTTGACCACCAGGGACCCGCCCCATCCGCCCCAGAATGCGACACCATCCTGAGGTATATACGGAATGTCGGCGGACTGCAGGGCATAGCCTAGGCCGAACCGCACCCAACGACCGAGGACTAGATCGTCGCCGTTGGAGTATTCGCGGAAGATCCGCGAGATCGTGTCCGGCGATAGCAACCGGACCCCGTCGACCTCACCGCCGTTGGAGACGACTGATTGCACACGAGCAATTCCGCGGGCATTGGTGTGCCCGTTTGCGGCGCCGATGTCGGCGGCGCGCCATGCGTCCCCCTTCGAGTATCCGGCCTTGATCAGCGGGCTGCCTGCCGCGCGAGCCATCACGCTGTTCGGGTCTAGACCTGCGACAGGCTCCGGTGGCGGGGGAGAGATGACCGCGGAGATCCGGTCGTAGTCTGCCCGTGCGGCGCCGATCTGGAAATCGGCGTTCAACGGACCGGAGATTTCCTCGGCAACGAATTGGGCTAGCGGCTTTCCGGTGACCCGCCGTACGACCTCGCCGATGAAATGGCCGTAGTTCATCGCCTGGTAGCCCGAGGCGGCGCCCGGCTCCCACCATGGCGCCTGGCCGGCCAACTTTTCGGTGGCGGTCGTCCAGTCATACACCTCCTCGAGCGTGATCGGCTTCTCCCATACCGGTAGGCCGCTGGTGTGGGACAGGACGTGTCCGATGGTGACGTTCTCTTTGCCATTGGCGGCGAACTCAGGCCAGTGCTTGGCGACCGGATCATCTTCATGAATGAGACCGCGATCGATGAGCATCAGGCCGGCGAGGGCCGAGACGGTCTTCGTGGTCGACCACACGTTGGTGATCGTGTCCTGTTCCCATGGCCGGGTCTTTTCCTGATCCATCCAGCCGGCCCAGATATCGACGATCGGTTTGCCCTCCATCACGATGGCGACGGAGGCGCCAACGTCCTGCCCGGAGTCGATGAGTCCGGAGAGCGTGTCCGCGACGCTCTGAAATTTCGGGTCGTAGGTGCCGCTGACCTGTGCCATGAAGACGTGCCTCTCGCTCGGTGGAAGTGAACGTGCCGCCGATCACACTATCGAGTAAAGCTGCGCTGGGATCAGAATGTAACGGTCGATCGAATTCTGCTCGCGGGGCATAGCTAGGGTGAGCGCATGACGGATGAAGTGCTTTACCAGGTAGCCGATGGCGTCGCGACGATTACGTTGAACGCTCCCGAACGAATGAACACGATCTCGGGCACGATGCTCGCCGCGATCTCCGAACGCCTTATCGAGGCCGACCGCGATGCGCAGGCGCGCTGCATCGTGTTGACCGGATCCGGGCGCGCATTCTGCGCGGGTCTTGATCTGCAGGCGCAGTCGAAGACCGAATCAGGCGGTCTCGGGAACCTGAGCACGGGCTCGGGCGCTCCGGGTGAGCTGGAAATGCGTACCGCTCCGCCGAACGTGCTGCACAACGTCGACACCCCGACCATCGCGGTCGTCAACGGTGGTGCAGCCGGATACGGCCTAGACCTCGCCCTTGGCTGCGACTTCAGGATCGCCGCCGACTCGGCGAAGCTCAACACCGGATTCGCCAAGCGAGGGATCCTGCCGGAAAGCGGCGGTACCTGGCTGCTGCCGCGGATGATCGGCTATGCGAAGGCTGCCGAGATTGCGTTCCGCGGAAAGACCTTGACGGCCGCCGAAGCCCTTGAGTTGGGGATCGTCAACCACGTCGTACCCGCCGGTGAACTGGCCGAGTTCGCCGGTGGTATCGCCGCCGAGATCGCCGCGAACGCTCCGCTGGCGGTGCGCGCAATTAAACGAATGATGCGTGCTGCCGAAACTGAAACTTTCGAGCAGAACGTGCACCACGTGTACCTGCAACTGCTGCCGTTGTTAGGAACCCAGGACTTCAAGGAAGGCGTCTCGGCGTTCCTACAGAAGCGTGATCCGGAGTTCCAAGGCCGCTAACCATGCCGCTGATTCGGCGGCGTGTTCCGTGCCATGCCGACTCAAGACGCCGCCTCCGAGGGTAGGCGGGGCTCCGCGGGCGTACCCAGAGGGGTGAGTAGTTGAGAGGCCTCTACTTCGCGGCCGCTGCGATGATGGCCGGTGTCAGCTCGGTCTTCGCGCTGCTTGCGGAGTTGGAGCATCGCTACGCGCTTGGCCCCGGAAGTCTGGGTTGGATCGCTGGGACGGCGTTCCTCGCGGCATTATGCGTGCAATTGACGCTCGCGCGGTACGCCGATCGCGGGTACTGCATGCTGCTGCTTCGCGTGGGTCTAGGCCTGTCCGTAGTCGGGTTGCTGTGGTTCGCGGCCGCGACCGAACTGTGGCAGTTCATCATCGCGCGAGCCATGCTCGGGGCCTCGGTCGGCATCGTCGTCCCCGCGGCGAGACGCGCGATCGTGGTCACCGCCGGAGTGGATCTGGGCCGCAGGCTCGGCACGTTCTACGCTGCCTACCTGTCCGGATTTGTGTTCGGCCCGCCCCTGGCTGGACTGCTGACCACGATCGCCGACGTGCGACTGCCGTTCGTCGTTCTCGGCCTTGTCGTCGCCCTCAGCGCCACGTCACTGCGGGGTCTGAGGGTCGATGAACCTCTCGGCGAGGATGAACCGCAGCAGCCGCGTTCGGGGGTGTTGCGCAGGTTGTTGCGTAGCCGCACCATGATCGCCGCGCTACTTGTGGTGATGGCGTTCAGGTACTCGGTCGGCGCCTTTGAGCCGATGTGGGCGGTGTTCTTCGATGATCTGGGCGCCTCGACGATGCTCATCACTATCTCGATGACCCTGTTCGCCCTGCCGATGCTGGTCGTCGCGCGCTGGGCGGGCGGGGTTACCGATCGCAACGGGGCACGGTTCGTGTCGATGTCCGCGGCGGCAATCACGGCACCGGCGATGATGAGTTACGGCGTGATCGGCGTCATCTGGATCATCATCCTCATCTCGATTCTGCACGGGATCATGGAGGCGCTACTCAACCCCGGTAGCCAGGTAGCGATCGCTGAGGCCGCGCCCAAACGGGACACCGCGTCGGCGCAGGGCCTGGCCGAGGCTGCGGGCTCGCTGGCGGCGGGCGTCGGCGCTTTCGCGGCGGCGCCTTCGTTGGCCGCATGGGGCGCTGAGTGGGCGTGGGCCGCCGCGGGTGCCGTGATGGCGCTCCTGCTGGCGATCAGTTATGTGCTGGACCCGCCGCGGCGCACAAGGACCACGGCTGCGGCCAGATCGGCCTGAGCGATAGCGCACCCGCG
>JBKEDB010000118.1:0-2769 GCA_047975195.1 Cumulibacter sp.
CAGACCGCTTCTAGCATGAGCCCGAACGGGTCGAGCCAGAAGGTGGCGAAATACGGCGGCGGATACTGCGCGAATTCTTGCGGGTCATGAACCACGGCCCCGCCCCGTTCCAGGACGTGGTGGTGGACGGCGTACACCGCGGAGCGCGTCCTGACCATGAACGCGAGGTGCTGCAAGCCGGTCGCCTCCTTCGAGTAGTCCGACGGCACCGCAGATGGATAGAGGAAGACTAAGGTGCCAGGCTTCCCACCTGCAGGCCGATAGGCGACTTCATCCTCAGCAAGCAGGAAGGTCGTAAACCCGAGCAGCGGCATCAGGTCGTCGTAATAGGCCTTGGCCGCAGCCAAGTCCGGCACGTTGATTCCGAGATGACCAAGCACTTCTGCAGTCTCGCACCTCGACCACCGTGCGCGCTTCGGGTCTGAACTACATCGCTATCTTGGGCGCCAACCAGCACATCAGTTTTGTCAGACCGGCGCGGCATGCTGTTGGGCTGCGCGGACGGGCCGCCAGCAGGAAGGCCTGATATGACGGTTTCTCAGCGCTCGGCGCTTACTACAGTGACATCCGTGATCATCGGAGATTTGAAGAGCAAGATCGACCGCGTCTGGGATTCGTTCTGGTCCGGCGGAATCAGCAACCCGATCGAGGTGATCGAACAGATCACCTACCTGCTGTTCATCCGCCGGCTGGACCGCGAACAGACCCGCGCCGAGAATCGGGCCCGCATCGTCGGCGAAACAATCGAGAATCCGACCTTCTCCCCCCAGGAACAGCATCTGCGGTGGGACGAGCTGAAGAACCTCTCTGCCGAGGCGATGCATCGCACGGTCGCCGACGAGGTGTTCCCATTCCTGCGGATGCTCGGTGATCGGATCGGCGGCGACGGATCCACGTATGGCGAGCATATGAAGGACGCTCGCTTCACAATTCCCACCCCGGCGCTGCTCAGCCGGGTGGTCGACATGCTCGATGACATCCCGATGGACCGCCGCGATACCAACGGCGATCTGTATGAGTACATGCTCAGCAGGATCGCCTCGGCTGGGACCAACGGTCAGTTCCGCACGCCACGGCACATCATCGACCTGATGGTGAAAATGACTGCGCCTAAGCCGGGCGACGAGATCTGCGATCCCGCGTGCGGTACGGCGGGATTCTTGGTGGCCGCCAGCGAGTACGTTCGCGAGCAGCACCCGGACGCGCTGCTCGATGAGCAGCAGCGGCGCCAGTTCCACCACTCGATGTTCCATGGCTACGACTTCGATTCCACGATGTTGCGGATCGGCAGCATGAACCTGGTGCAGCATGGCGTCGAGTCGCCCGACATTCGCTACCGCGACTCGTTATCTGAGGGCGCTAGCGAGGACGCCGCCAAGTACACGCTGATCCTCGCCAATCCCCCGTTTGCCGGTTCGCTCGACTACGAATCCACCTCGAAGGAGCTGCAGAGGGTCGTTAAGACCAAGAAGACCGAGTTGTTGTTCCTCGCGTTGTTCTTGAAGCTGTTGCAGGCGGGCGGACGGGCGGCAGTCATCGTCCCCGATGGGGTGCTATTCGGCTCCAGCAAGGCGCACAAGACATTGCGAAAGACACTCGTCGAGGAGCAGAAGCTCGATGCGGTCGTGAAGCTCCCCTCAGGCGTGTTCAAACCGTACGCCGGAGTCTCGACCGCGATCCTGTCCTTCACGAAGACCGACTCGGGTGACACCGAGAACGTGTGGTTCTACGAGGTGCAATCCGACGGATTCTCACTCGATGACAAGCGCAATCCTGTCGAGTCGAACGACCTGCCAGACGTGCTGAAGCGCTGGCTGACCCTGGCTGATCCGAAAAGCCCGGAACTCGATCGCGCCCGCACCGAGCAGTCGTTCTTGGTTCCCAAGGCCGATATCGTCGCGCAGGACTACGACCTGTCCATCAATCGCTACAAGGAGATCGAGTACGACGAGGTCGAACACCGCGATCCGCTCGAGATCATCGCCGACATCGAGACCCTCGACGCCGAGATCGCGCAGAGCGTCGCTGACCTGAAAGCGATGCTCTCGTGAAGACGATCTCCCTTGGTGAAGTCGCATCCATAAATCCACGGGCCGACGTCATCTCGAGCAACGAGCAAATCTCGTTCGTCGGGATGGCTGAGCTCAATGCTGAATCCGCGAAAGCCGTTCCCCGCGAGACACGACCATTCGCAGAATTTGCCACGTGATACAACGTATTTCTCACTTGCTAGTTGCTTGCGGCTTATATGACACCTTGCTGGGAGAATTTCAAAATTGGCCAGGCGCAACTCAACACGTCGATCGGCGTGGGATCGACTGAATTTCATGTAATCCGACCAAGCGGCCACCTCTGTCGGCGGTATTTACTGCACTATCTGCGTCAGCCGTCGATCCTGGTGACTGGGGCCTTACGTATGACCGGGAGCGGTGGCCAGCGCCGAGTTCCGGCTAAGTATCTACAAGAACTCGCGATCCCGCTTCCGAGCCTGTCCGAACAACGGCGGATTGCCGCGATCCTTGACCACGCCGACGCCCTCCGCGCCAAGCGCCGCCAAGTCCTCACCCACCTCGACGCCTTAGACCGCGCGCTGTTTCACCATCATTTTGGGTTACCCAACACATGGCGAGACCGTTGGCCGGTGAGCACTATAGGCGACCTCTCGCAGTCGGTTGCATACGGAACAGCCAGTAAGGCACACTCCACCGGCACATGGCCTATCCTGCGGATGGGCAATATTACTGACGACGGACGCCTGGACCTGCGCGA
>JBKEDB010000144.1:0-3011 GCA_047975195.1 Cumulibacter sp.
AGAGCGAACGAGGCCCGCTGGACGGAGAAGGAAAGGTAGGCGATCTCGGAGGGATCCACCGCCGAGTTGGCGACGGCCACGGCAACGACGGTGATGACCTGCTCTCGCAGGTTCGCCGCAGAGAGTTCCAACCAGTCCGGCTGAGGATGGATAAATGGATAATCGCGGTAACTCGAGCCCAGTCTCTTGCCGTCCAGGTCGACCACGATGGCCTTCGTGCCGGTCGTCCCGACATCGACCCCGATGACGTACTTCTTCATTGCATCTCCCTTTGACACGGGCCGGTGGTCCATGGGGGCTACGGACCGTCCACTCCGCTCTGCGCGGCGGCCATCCCTGAGGCTAGTATGAGGGTACATACCAAGTCAAGATGTCCCGTGATGTGCGATATCCCCTCGTATTGCCCAAGATTTCCCAAGCGATGCGTCATATATGTGCCTACATGGTATGAATGCCGTATGAGTGTGAACATTGATCTGGCGGATCAGATCGCCGTCGTCACCGGGGCTGCGCGCGGCTTCGGACGATCCATTGCGGTTCGGCTCGCCGAGGCGGGTGCCCAGGTGGTCGTGGCCGACATCGCGGCGGCGGGCGAGGCCGAGGATGCCCTGCAGGCCGCGGCGGCGGTCGGTCCGCGACCGTGGTTCGTGCACACCGATCTCAGCACTGTCGAGGGATGCCGGCTGCTCATCGGAGATGTTGTCGATCGCTTCGGTCGAGTGGACATCCTCGTCAACAACGCTGCGATCACCAAGGGCAGCTGGGAGGAGGTGTTCGCGGTGAACGTCACCGCGCAGCGCGCATTGAATGAGGCCGCATTTGCGAACATGAGGACGCGCCAGCGGGGAAGAATCGTCAACATCACGACATCGGGCACATTCTCCGGTGGGGGCGACGGCATCGCCTACAACGCCTCCAAGGGTGCCGCGGAGTCCCTGACCCGATATCAAGCCCGTCGGTTCGCGCCCGACGGCGTAGCTGTGAACGCCGTGGCACCAGGGCCGATGCTGACTGAACTGATGGAGGCCTACTACGGAAGCGAGGTGTTCTCCGTGCACTACACCCCCCAGATGCCCGGACGACAGGTGCTGACGCCCGAGGATGTGTGCGGGACGGTGCTGTTTCTGTGCTCGCCGCTGTCGAGTGCTCTGTGTGGCGAGACGCTACTTGCGGATGCGGGGCGTGTCCGACTCAGCCCGTGGTGAGTCAGAAGTCGGGTGTGTCGGGTGGTGTGTGTTCGAACTCAAGCTGAAGCAGCTGCGGCACGATGGCGAATCGGGCCATCGTGTACAAACGTTCCGAGGAGTCGAAGCGCCGCTCTTCGAGCAGCAGGAGCGGGGACCCGAGCGGGACATCCAGCTCGCGGGCTTCCGTTGCGTTCGCGCCGAGGGCCGACAGGGTTTCGGTGATCCGCACGGGCCTCAGTCCGCACTTCTCCAGCAGCTGATCTTGCAGGCGTCCCAGGGTCAGGCGTCGCTTGTCGATGCCGCCAGCGAGGTCGGGCAACAGCCACGCGTAATGGAACATGACGGGTTCGCTGGCGGCCAGCATCTGGTACCGAACGCGTTCCAGGTAGTACAGCTTCTCACCCTCATGGAGACCGAATGCCTCGGCAACGGCTGGGGGAGGAGTCACGTACTCGTCACGAACAATCCGAGCGACCGGCGTCGGCATGACCAGATGGATGGTCTCGCGGATGCGGGCGACGCCGACCGAGACGGGACTTCGTGGCGGTGTGACGAAGGTGCCGTGCCCCTTGACGCGCTCCACGAGGCCGTCGCTGACTAGCCGCTGAATCGCTGTGCGGACGGTGTTGCGGCTCACACCCGTGCGCTCGGCAATCTCAACCTCGCGAGGGATGGCTTCGCTGACACTCCAGATCCCCTCGGCGATATTGCGCCTCAGCAGGATCTCCAAACGGGCTGTGAGATTGGGTCCCGTGACGGTGCTCAGGTCCAACGGATCCTCCATGGGCCACACTCTAGGGTTTGGACAACCCGGCACGTGGTGTGAGCCACGCCGCAGTCGTGTGATGCGGCTCCTATGCGACGTCGCGCGATGGACGACTCAGACGGGGTCGGACCACTATCGACCTGCCGGTGAGGGGGTCGGTCCAATCCACCCACGCGACGTACTCCAGTGGCGACAGCACACGCTCCGCCACGACCTCGCCCGAGGCGTCGGTCAGGGTGAACTCCGCAAGCGCGGTACCGCCCTCCAGGTGGTAGTCGTCCGCCGTCGAACGGTCCGACTCCAGACACCGGTACGCCCGTCGCACCCGCACTACGGAACAGGGTCGCACCACCCTTCGCGCCAACCTCCTTCCTCACATCTTCGGGAGGAAGGAGCGCAGCCACTACGGCCGTTAGCATTCGTTTATTCGTTCGTTTATTCGTTTGGGGTCGGCGGAGCCGAGGACGGGCGTATAACGGTGTGGCGCCGGCGATAGGCAACGGCGCGAGTGCGATGTTCAGCGCGATTGGAAGCGGCGAGTTCGCGGAGACGAACAGCGGGTTTGGTCAAGGCTTGGCTGCTGTCCGCAACCACTAAGGACGTTTCTCGTATCTTGATGCACCCTGACCATAGAGACGTTTCCCGTATCGTCTTGCGGAAAGGAGATTGCCATGACCACGATCACTCGTGACCGCGCCACGGCCGCGCAGGAGCGCGACCGCATCATGGGCTCGCGCAATGAGTTCTGGCGACCCGAGGACTTGGCGACATCAGGTTCGACGACCCTGCATCTGCTGGCCGATCTTGTGGAGGCTGGTGAGCTTCGCCGCATCCGTCGCGGCCTCTATTGGCGCGGGAACAAGACTCCGTTGGGGATGAGCTATCCCCGGACGGAGTTGGTAATCGCCGAACTCGCTCCCGGCCCCGGCGTGGGGCCAACGGGCTTGGATGCGTCGAACCTTCTCCGGGTGTCGACCCAGGTGCCCCGCAAAGCACATATCGCGGTGCCGCGCCGTGCGCCGGAGTCAACGCACGACATCGACTTCTATGCGCGGCCG
>JBKEDB010000156.1:0-2114 GCA_047975195.1 Cumulibacter sp.
CGCCGAGTTCGCACGACTGAACGGCGTCCGCGGCCTGAACTACGCCCTCAGGATCGCAACGAACGCGGCGGTTCCCGTGATCCATGCCTTCACCGTGATGATCGCGGGACTTATCGGCGGAGCAATCGTTGTGGAGACACTCTTCAACGTCTCGGGGATTGGCCACGAGCTCACCCGTGCGGTGCAGAATCGCGATGTTCCCCTCGTGCAAGGGGCGAGTCTGGCCCTCGGTTCGGTGATCCTCGCGCTCCTGCTCGTCGGGGACGTTGTCGCGCGACTGTGGCAAGCGCGTACATCGGGAGAGATTGGTCGATGACACCCCGACGCTGGCTTGCCCTCATCCCCGCTCTTCTCGTCATTGCCTGCGCGCTCGTCGGCCCTTCGCTCACCGTGGCCAGCACGACAACACCGGTTGGGGGGCCCTTCCAGCCACCATCCGGCGCCGCGGTGCTGGGAACGGAACTTCTCGGCAGAGACGCGCTCGCGCGCGTGCTCGCCGGGGGCCGCACCCTGATCGTCCAGGCGTTGGCCGCAACAGTCTTGGGCAGCATGATCGGAATGACGATCGTCGTGTGGGCGGGAACCGCACACCGATCACGCGCCGCCGCAATCGTCACCCGCGTTGTCGATGGAATCGCAGCGTTGCCCGCGCTCCTGCTGCTTCTTCTGCTCGCGGCAGGATTTCCCAGCAGTGACATCGTTGTCGCGATCGCCATCGCCGTCGTCGGGCTTCCGTTCTCAGTGCGGGTCATCCGCGAGCGTAGCCGCAGCCTCGCCGCCACTGACTACGCCCGGCACGCACATCTGCGCGGCGATCCGTGGGTCGCACGGGTCCGCTTCGACATCCTGCCGGGAGTGCTCCCAGTCGCGCTCGCCGAGGCTGGAATCCGATTTGTCGCGGCGACCCAGATGGCGGCAACCGCCGGATTTCTTGGCCTCGGCGCGGGCGCGCCTGTGGCGAACTGGGGACGCATGGTTCGGGAGAACAGCGTCGGCCTGGATCGAAACCCACTTCCGGTGCTTGTGCCCGCTCTCGCTCTCGTCATGCTCGCGGTGACGGTCACTGCGCTGATCGATCGGGTCTCGGTGACCTCGCCGACGGTCTCGACGAACCGGAGGGGAGGTTCGAGATGAACTCCGTCGTGGACGTCGCCGGCGTTACCATCCGCTCGCGCGCGCACACCACGATCCTCGACGGCGTCGATCTCTCGGTGTCACCCGGCCAGGTTGTCGGTCTCGTTGGGCCGTCGGGCGCCGGGAAAAGCACCCTCGCCATGTCCCTTCTGGGCCACCTCGGTTCGGGGATGTACCGAGACGGCGGACATATCCGTGTGGGCGGCATCGACCCGTTCACTCCCGGGAGCCAGCGGAAACTCCGCGGGCGATTCGTGTCCTACCTGTCCCAGGATCCGGCGAGCGCCCTCGATCCGATGCGGAAGGTCGGTCGACAGCTACTCGCCGCTGCCCGTATCGCGCATCCCAGACACCCGCGATCGACACACCTCGACGGCCTACGCAACGCAGTCAAGGCGGCCTCGCTCGAACCAGAGCTCCTCGATCGCTACCCCACGCAACTCTCCGGCGGACAGGCGCAACGGGCCGTGCTCGCGTGGGTTTTCATCGTCAGGCCGCAACTATTGGTGCTTGACGAGCCGACAAGCGGGCTGGATCCGGAAACCGCCCGGCGTGTCAGCACGGGGTTCGCAACGCTGCCGTGGGAGCCCGCGCTGCTGCTTATCAGTCACGATCCCGATCTCGTCGCCCGTGTCAGCGATCGCATCGTCCGTATCGACGGCGGGCGGCTGCGTGAGTCCGGGGCGACGAACGGATCGCCCGCTACCTCGGAAACGTTCGGATCGAACAGACGCGCCCCGGCAACACTCACGACGGGAGCACATCACTCCGCGGCAAAGCGGGCTTTTGACATGGCATCCGTGACGATTCGGCGCGGAGATCGCGTCCTGTTGCGCGAGGCAACACTGCGCATCGACAGCGGAGAAATTGTCGCGCTTCGCGGCCGATCTGGCACAGGAAAGACCAGCCTTGCGCGCGCGCTCTGTGGCCTGGCCCCACCCGCGGAAGGCCGACTCTTGGTGCACAATGTCGAGGTGCCC
>JBKEDB010000085.1:0-1931 GCA_047975195.1 Cumulibacter sp.
CCAGCGCGCGCCCACGTCGCGTGCTCCCGCGGCGGGCGGGTCGCATCTGCCCGGTGACGACGACGGTGGTGTCAAGGGCCGCGTCATTCATAGTGCACCCACTTCTTCTGGAGCCGGAACAGCACTATGGTCAGCACATGGATGATCGCCAGCAACAGGAACGCGATGGCTGAGGCGTAGCCGCGCTGGTTGTCGAGGCACCCGGCTTCGTAGAACAGGTACACGACCGTGCGGGTGTCCGGCAGAGCGGGATTGTTGGACCCGAGCATCATGTACACCAGGTCGAACACCTGCAGCGCCCCGATCACGCTGATGACGCTGACGAAGAAGATCGAGGGGCTCAGCAGCGGAATCGTGATCGAGAAGAAGGTGCGCACCGGACCGGCACCATCCAGTTCTGCGGCTTCCTTGAGAGTGTCCGGAATACCCTGCAGGCCGGCGAGGAAGATGACGATGCTTGTTCCCAGTCCCGCCCAGATGCCGACGACGGCAATCGCGATCAGCGCCGTGTGCGGATCGGTCAGCCACGATGTTCCTTCGATCCCGACGAGGCCGAGCACCTGATTGAGCACCCCGTAGTCGCCGTTGTAGATCATCCGCCACACCAGCGCGATCGCGGCCGGCATGGTCACGACGGGGATGAAGTACAGCGTGCGGTACACGCCCCTGCCGCGCAGGCCGGCGGTGTTGAGCAACGCCGCGATCGCGATCGCGATCGGAATGCCGATCAAAGCGATCACCGTGTAGACGGCGGTGTTGCGCAGCGCGCCGAGCAGCTCGGGGTCCTGGAACAGTTCGACGTAGTTGTCGAACCCGACGAAGGTGCTCCCACCGAAGGCGCCGGACTCGGTGAACGAGAGGACGAACGTGCGCACCGTCGGGTAGAGGTAGAACACCGCCAGCCCGGCCGCGGTGGGCCCGACGAACAGCAGCGCCCACCAGGCGGAGGAGCGCGGCCCCCGACGGCGCCGACGGGAGGGTCGAGTATCGTCCCCGCCGGCGTCCGCCCGGGCCTGCGCGGTGCGTGGCACTGTCGCAGTGGCCATCGGTCTGTCTACTCTTCGTCCAGCGCCGCTTGCATCTGGGTCGCAAGATCAGCCAGCCCCTGCTCGGGCGTGACGTTCCCGGCCCACACCTGAGCGAGGATCTCCGACTCGAGCTTGGTCCACGCGGAGGTGTTCTTCGAGACCGGGTAGGGCACCGCGGTGTCGAGCGCGTCGATGTAGATCTGCACGTGGTACTGCGACATCGCATCGACCCATGCCTGTTGCGTGCCGTTGAAGGCCGGGATGACGGTGCCGGTGTCGGCCTGGACCTTGGAGGACTGCTCGTTGCTCGCGTACGCGGCGAACTTCTGAGCTACCTCCACGTGCGCGCTGGCCGCGTTGGCGACGTTGGCCAGTCCGTGCACGACACTCTGGTTGCCCGTCGGGCCGGTCGGCAGCGATGCCACGTCGACCTTGTCGGCGATGTCGGCGTTGGCGGCGAACCCGACCGCCGCCCACGACCCGTTGAACATCATGCCGATCTTGCCCGAGCTGAATTGGTCGGTCGCCGAGGTGTCAGTCATCTGCTGGGCCGTCGGCGAATCGCCGGAGGCGATGAAGTCGGTCAGGAAGGTGACGCCCTCCAGCGCTGCCGGCGAGCCGAAGCCGCTCGTCGTGCCGTCGGGGCTGATCACGTAGCCACCGGCCTGGGCGATCGTGTTGTAGTAGCCGGTCTGGCTCGTTTGCGCAGCGACGAAGCCGTTCACTCCGTCGGCCGGGTTCGTGATCGCCTCCGCCGTCGCACGGAACTCGTCCCACGTCCAGTCGTCGCTCGGGTAGGCCACACCGGCGGCGTCGAACAGATCCTTGTTGTACCAGACACCGATGGTGTCGAAGTCCTTGGGTGCGCCGTACAGCGTTCCGTCGTAGGTGTACAGATCGACG
>JBKEDB010000146.1:0-2269 GCA_047975195.1 Cumulibacter sp.
GAGACAACGCGGCAATGGAATCGTTCTTCTCGCTATTGCAGAAGAACGTGCTGAACCGCCGCTCCTGGGCGACCCGAGAACAACTGCGTATCGCGATGGTGACGTGGATCGAGAGGACGTACCATCGCCGCCGCCGTCAACGCAGGTTGGGCAGGTTGACCCCGATCGAGTTCGAGACCATCATGAACACGAACGTCGCACTCGCGGCGTGACTACAACCTGACACCTAAACGTGCAGCAGACCCGACTGGCCCACATCGCTTGCGAGAAGTATCTCGAAGTTGTTGAGTTCCTGCGCGGCCCACGCTCGAAAACGCTTCTGGAGCTTGAAGATTTTGATGAGCTGGTTCAGTCGAGCTTCGAGCTCTGCATTCGGCTGGCAAAGTTCGATGACAAACCTGACTTTGGGGGTATCAAGTGCTCCACGATCGAGTCTTGCGGAGAGCCACGGAGTCTTGAACAGTGCGCCGTCAAAGTAGGGGTGCAGCACAGCTGGAGAGTCTTCATCTGGCGTGTAGTCGTGCTTGGCGAAATTGCAGTCCCCGCAGCACGGGATCAGGTTCGCTGGATGCACCGTGGTTCCGGCGAAGACGGACTTTGGTAGAAAGTGTGAGCTTCCCCCGAGATCGTGGAGGGCTGGTTAGGCCGCTTCTCGGTTGAGGGCGACGTTGCTGCGTTCGAACTCTACCGGTGTGATGAGTCCGATGGTGGAGTGGCGACGTTCGTGGTTGTAGAACCCGTAGCACCAGTCGATCACGACCGCCTGGGCTTGCCTCGGGTCGGTGAACTCGTGCCGGGAGAGGACCTCCCATTCCAGCGAGCTGAAGAACGCCTCGGCGGCGGCGTTGTCGAAGCACGACCCGACGCGGCCCATCGACTGGCGGATGCCCATCTGACCGCAGAGCACGGTGAACGCGTCCGCGGTATAGGTCGAGCCTCTATCCGTGTGGAACACGACCTTGTCCGCGTCGTCATCGCGCCAGATCGCGGCCTTCCCGCCGCGGGCGGTCACAGCCATCTTGATCGCCTGACACGCCAACTGCGCGTTCGGTGACAGGGCCGTTGCCGCACCGAGCAGGCGACGGCTGTAGAGGTCGATCACGGTCGCGAGATAGAGCTTCCCACCCGCGGTCGGGATCTCGGTCATATCGCCCACCCAGCGGGCGTTCGGCCGATCCGCGGTGCAGTCCCGCCGCAGCAGATCCGGGAACTTGAACGCGGTCTTGTCTTGCTTGGTCAGCCCGTTCCTCCGCTTCTTATTCCGCGCCACCAGCCCCTGCCGACGCATCGAGTCCGCGACCGTCTTCTCGCTGACGACCCAGCCCGCGTCGCGGAGATCGGCGTGCAGCCGCGGGGAGCCATGCAAGCCACGCTTGACGGTGAACATGGCCGCGATCGCCGCGTCGAGCCGGCCGCGGCGCTGCGCGGTCGGCGTGTGCGGGCCCGGCGAAGCTGCGCGAGCGATCCACTTGTAGAACCACGCCAGGCTGACCCCCAGCAGGGCGCACACGACCGTGTGAGGCACGCGGTAGATGGTCCTCTGGTCGGCGATGAAGCGTGCCACACTCACTTCGTCGCCTCCTTCACCCACAGGACCACGGATCGCTTGAGGACATCACGCTCCATCCGCAACTCCGCGACCTCCGCGCGCAGCCGCTTGAGCTCGTCGAACTGGTCCTCCCGCAACTCCCCGCGACCTTCGCGGTCGGCGCGGGCGCGCTGGACCCAGTTGCCCAGCGTGCCCTCGTTGACCCCGAGGTCCCGGGCGATCTGCGCGATCGGCTTCCCCGTCTCCTCGACAATCCGGACCGCCCCTTCACGGAACTCCCGGTCGTACTTGTTTCGCTTCTCAGACATCTCGCTACTCCTTATAGCTGATGCCTCCACGGTTTCGGGGGAACTTCAGTGATCGAGTTCGGAGGCGTAACCTTCGCCGCAGTAGGGACAGAGTGCATTGATTGCTGCGTTCTTGATGCTGTCGCGGATCGCAGCGGTGCCGATGCGGCTGCTGAATTGGTTGTCGTAGAGCGCGACCATGTCCGCGCCGGCAACACCGGCGACGTCAAAGTCACTCCCTACAGCGAGGTGGAGTTGGCTTGCTGCAGCGAAGGCATCGAACGCCTCACTACTCGCCAGCACGGAAGGCTTGGCCGTAGTGTAAGGAATACGGGACAACTTTTTGCGGATCGTGCCGACCGCCGTTGTGTAGGTATCTGATGCCGAGGCAGATGGCAGGTGAAGGCTATACATCTTCGGGTTCCTCGGAGCC
>JBKEDB010000170.1:0-4293 GCA_047975195.1 Cumulibacter sp.
CCACACGGTACTAGCGAACTTGCAGTTGCGGCAATATTTCGACAGCGATTAGTTTCTGGGTTGCGATAGCGACCTGACCCACAATCTTCAAGGCTTGTCGTAGCTGCTGGAGTATCTTTCTGCTCAACTTTACTCGCTAGATTCGCCTTATCGGGTGTCGGCTGACTACTCCACTGCCAGCTACTATCAACCAAAGCCCAACTCTGATCATCTGGTGCATCTTGGTAGGTGGCCGACCTACTCACCTCAGCACCACTAGCCGCCAACAAAATCAACTCTACCCCATTACTATTCGGTAGAGTTATCCCGCTCATCAAGTCATCAATCAACCAATAATCACCTGACTTAATCTCTTGATCTGGTAATACATACTGAGTATTCTTAGCTTGCAAAACATAGCCTTGTAGGTTTATAGACTTACTGTTTGGATTGTGTAGTTCGATAAACTCTTTACCTATATCTTTACCGCTAGGATTGGGCATTAGTTCAGTAATCTCAATCTTACTAGACTCCAAATCTACCTCAACACAATCTCCAGTCGTATCCAGCTCGTAGCCAAAGGGCAAAACAGCATAGCTATCTGGCAAGTTAGGGCAAATATCTTGCACGCACTTACCCGAGTCTACAAAATATCCACTTGGTATCTCGTGTATAAAATACCCCACACTATCAAGTACGCAAGCAACAGCAGGTATATCTACCAAGCCACCACCATCTAGACTGGTGCTTGGACTGAGTACCTCATAGTCGACATTATTAACACCAGTATTCTTGTACTCGCCTAACTCTAAACTCCGCCGAAACACCAAGCCGTTCTTCAGTGATGGCAACTTACTAAGTGTTGTATCGGCACCACTACTCCAAGCTATTGTGTCTAGTGTCTGACCACTAGATTGATTGACTATTTTGAGCTCACCATTAGTCCCGGGCATATTCTGTGTAAACTGTCCGTCTGCAGACAAGCCACTATCCGACACTAGGTCAGTGCTTGCGAACAGCACATATGTCCCTGCGTAAAAATAACTATCGGTATAGTCCTCCGTAGAGCCAAGACAAAACGCCTCTTTATCATTAAAGGTTGCACAAATATCATTAACCAAAACATCCACTGAACTACTGTTATATATCTGAATATAGTCATGGCCCGACTTGCCTACATCACCAAGATAAATTTCTGTAAATATCAATGAATTGGGCGTATCAGGAGCAGCTGCAACGTTAGTAATCGATATTGCATTTAAGCTGGCTGCAGCCAAAAATATCGCCAACACCAACCTAAGAAAAGTACCGCCCAGCCACCTTTTCATATTCAGAATTATGCATAAGCTTTATTCAAAAAGCAAATCTACTCCACTATATTAAACTCACGAAGATTATAATCGGCGCGACGATACAAGAACACCATCAACCCTATAATCACTGTATACAACACTACTAGCCCAGTCACACCGAGAGAGATTTCTTGCTCGGCAATAGCAAACCCAGCCAACCAATCGACAACAACCACCATATAGGTCAGCAAAGTCTGAGCTGGCCAAGCCAAAACACCGCCCAACCCCAACCACGGCAAAAACCCTGCTAAGCCAGCCACAAAAACAAGCCCCATAGCAAAAGGAATCAACGGCAAGACAAGCAGATTAGCTATCAGCGCTAAAGGCGAATATTGCCCGAAAACAAACATAATTATCGGCATTGTCAGCAGCTGCGCAGAAGTAGTTTCTATCAAAATCTGCCGCACAGTACCACGTGGCTTATCGCCCCAAAAATACAAATGCAACATCGGCGAGAGAATAATAACACCAACAAAAGAAGTAAAGGAAAGTAACCAGCCAATATCACCCCAAGCATAGCTTGGATTGATCAGTACACTTGCGCCAGCCACCACGCCCAACAACACAAAAGGATGTGCTTTGCGTCCGTAATACCACGTCACTAAGCTAATCAGAGTAATCATCGCTGCCCGTGTCATACTCGGTGACCAGCCAGTTACATAGGCGAAACTCACCACTAAAGCCACCGACAAAGCCAATGCCGTAAAACGTGAAATCTTAGCAAATAATCGCCGACTCAACCGTACCAAAATCGACAAATTATAACCACTCGCGACCACAATATGCGTCAGACCCAGTAAGCGCAATTCTTGATCCAGCTTCTCTGGTAAGCGTGTCTTAGTGCCCAACAAATATCCACTGCCTAAATCACTCTCAGGTGAGTCCACAACTCGTGCGATTGAAGCCGAGAAGTCATCTCGCACATCACGAGCCATATCGATATATGGCGTGCGTGTAATCTTCTGCAGCTTAGCCCGATACATAGCAGCCGCAAAAGTTCCGAACCCCGAATCAATCTTGCCGCTAAGTTCAACTGTATCTGACCTTCTGACATCTGCTAGCTTTGCCTCAGTTGCAGGTACGGATACCCAGAGTTTGCCCTCGATTGCTTGCCCGTTGATTGTACCAACATCAATAATCAACCGAATGTCGCCATCTTGCGAAATCGTCGGATCATCAGCCACATAACCTTGCACACTAATTGTTTCACCGATATAACTCTGCAAGACACTACGCTTACCTAGCTCCATACCACCTCGACTCAACCCAACCAACAACCCAGCTACAATCACCAAGCCCAACTTAGTGATAGTCGGCCGAATCACAGCAACTACAGCCAACACCACACCGATAATCAGCCACTCCACCGAGCCGAACCACTGCCAGCCAAGCGCAACAACCGTACCAACAATCACCGCCAAACAACCGCTCATCAGTAGCCACGAAACATGAATTTTCTTAGATAAAGTTAGCCGTAGACTAGCTCTAGCTAGCACTTGGCAACCTTTGCTCCGAACAACCCGCCAACACACGATTCATTGCTGCCGACTCAGCGTCTGTCACCCACAAATCATACTTAGCCTTAACAGCAATTTGCCGCGCTACATACTGACAACGAAAAGCCCGATTCGGCGGCAACCAGCTCGCCGCATCGGAGTCACCTTTGGCTTGGTTGAGTTCACCGTTTACAGCCAGTAAGTTCAAGGCATCATTAGCAAAAGCCAACCGGTCCTCCTCGCTCAAAGCCTGCGCACCCTTTTGCCAAGCATCGCTCAGTGCCACCACGTGATCAATCTGCACCTCCGAACTGGACATTTCACCACGCACAAAAACCTGCTGATTACCAGAGTAAGGGTCATCTAGTACGCCAACCAACACAGAGCAATCGTCTTCACCAAGCTCAATCTGTGTCAACTGACTAGCCAAAATCCGATTACGCACATCACAGCCGTCAAAGCTCGCCCAGCCACTCGAAAACTGACTGCGTGAATAGCCTGTCTTAGCCGCCCGCCCCTTCACCGGCAGCTGCGCTAAAACATCACGTGCCAACTCAGTATTGCTGGTAGTCTGACCTTGAACCTCTGGATTATCGTTTTGAACAGGAGTCGGAGTATTACTATCACGCAAGCTACCCAACCCCAAAATAACCAAAAGCAAAACCACAGCCACCACCCTCCGCTGTCGGAGGATAGATTTACTCACCATTGAGCTAGCCTTTGATGTTATTTAGTTGAGTAGCGTAGGTTAGGGCGTGGTCGTGGTGGCCAAGGACTTTGAGCGCACCAACTAGGACATAGATTTCGTTGAGCAGCTCTTCACCTGCAGCCTGTTCGTGAGCTTTGAGACGTGATTCGATTTCTTTGATGAGCTCTTTGGCGTGGTCGATTTCGACTGATACTTTCTCACCAACACTCTCAGGTTTTACGACTTCTAAGGAGCGCGCCGAATTCTCACGCTTGATCAGATGCCCACGCTTAACCAGATTGTTGACGTGCAACGCCACTGTTGCCACCGACGTGTAATTACAGCCACGCATAATCTCACGGTAGCTCGGACTATAGCTGTGCTCTTTGATGAACTCATCGATATAAGCCAGTAGCTCGAACTGCTTCTTGGTCGGTCGTGTGCTTTTGCTCATTTTGCTTCTCCTTTGCTTTTATTACTAGACTTCTTAAGCGTGATGGCGTGTGCGCTTGGGTTTGCCCGGAGCGTGATTATTGAACACCCAGTACTTGTACCAAAAGTAGTTCCAGAATGTGAAGAACCCGCTAGCAATAAATTGCCCAATTTCTGGGCCCCAACCAAGTTGCCGCTCAATAAAATACAGGATCAAATAGTTAAGCAAGAAGGCATTAAGCGCAGTGTAGACGATGTAGCGACCTGCCATCACACCTAGCTTGGTTTGGCGTTTTTGGCCAGGCTTGGCACGGAATACCCAGTATTTTTCGATAATGAAGTTCAG
>JBKEDB010000020.1:0-4870 GCA_047975195.1 Cumulibacter sp.
AAGGAATTTTTATGGCATGGGTATATGCAATCGTGTGGGTGGTCGCTCTTGTCGCTGCGTATGCGATGGCCCCAAAACCTCAGTCACGGCCACCTGCTGGTCTGGACGAGATACAGGCGCCTACTGCCGAGGAGGGCCGAGAGATTCCTGTTCTGTTCGGAACTCGCGACTTAAAGGGGCCTAACATCGTTTGGTATGGAGACTTGACGACAGAGCCCGTCAGGAAAAAAGGAGGTAAAAAGTGAGCCGAGTTATCGTGACCATGCGCGACATTCGAGCGGCAAAGATGTGTTCTAGCGGGGCGAGGGAGTTTTTCAAGAGGCAAGGTCTGGATTGGCAGGAATTTTTGAAAAGCGGCATTGATTCAGAGGCTTTGCAAAAAACCGGGGACGCTATGGCCATAAAAGTAGTGGAGGTTGCCCGTGGGCGGCAGCAGTAAAAAGCAGACTATAGGGTATAAGTATAAGCTTGGTATCCACATGATACTTTGCCACAGTAAGCTTGATAAGCTGTACAGGGTGATGGTTGACGGACGGACGGCATGGAGTGAGGGCACAGAAGGCGGCCAGATATCAGTGTCGGCTGAAGATCTTTTCGGTGGTGAGAGCAGAGAGGGCGGCGTTTCCGGTCTTATCGACGTGGAGATGGGCTCGCCAGATCAGATGCAGAACAGCTACCTGCAGACACATCTTGGTACGGATATCCCGGCTTTTCGTGGTGTCTCAGGTGTAGTACTCCGACAGTGCTATGTCGGTATGAATCCCTATCTTAAACCATGGTCTTTTAGAGCAAAGCGGATACATACCCGTAGCGATGGCCGACAGCAGTGGTATGACGAAAAATCAGAAATTTTCACCCGTTTTTTACCGGGTGAAGTTATACCCGGGATTAACGCAATCCCTGGGTATTTTATGAATATCGAGTATGTGCCGAATACCCCGGAACGGCCAGAACTTGGAGACGAAGCAGACTGGCAGACTTTTGAGCCGCCAGATGACGTGAACGGACATAACTGGGCGTCCCCAGAATACACCCTCACAGATTGGTATAGCCCGTATCCTGATGCAAATAACCACAAAGGACACGCGGTTTGGGAGGGTGGTCGTTTTCCTGTCGGGGAGCTATCGCAGACAGGTTCTGACGGTGGGGCTTCGGCTGCTGGATATGATACTAACTTCCAGTACCCTTCCCCGCGCCAGAGCGCGACCTTCGCAAGACTTCCCGTCTACTTCCCAGGCGAGCCAAGCAGCGACTGGACGTCAGGCACGACCAACTTCGATATATGGATTGATAACGCAATAGCAATCTCAGTCAACGGAAACCCGGTTTTTTCGCAGTACTACTATAACGGCGGGGAAAAGCAAGGAAGCTATACCAACCAGCACTTTAGGAAAGGGCTTAACATAATCGCGGTAAGATTTGGAGACGATACTGCCGGCGCTTCTAACGATGTAGCGATGCTGACCTTCAAAAACTATGAAGATTTTATCCCTGGTGGTACTTACTTAGATAAAAAAGAAGGTGATATGAACCCTGCCCACATCATCCGCGAGTGTCTTACTGACGGCACTTGGGGGATGGGGTACATCGAGTCCGACATAGATGACGACTCCTTCCGATCTTCTGCCGATACGCTCTACTCTGAGGGCATGGGCATGAGTCTGCTTTGGGATAAGCAGATGCCAATCGACGATTTCGTTAAAGAGGTCATCCGGCATATCAACGCTGTTTTATACGTAGACCGTACTACAGGAAAGTTTGTTCTCAAGCTGGTAAGAGATGACTATGATATCTCTGAAATACTGGTATTGGACGAGTCAAACATAGCCAAAATCTCAGACTACAGCCGCGTTGCTCAAGGGGACATCGTAAACAGCGTATCTGTCGTCTACTGGGATGCCGAAACAGGGAATAACTCAAGCGTATCCGTTGATAACCCAGCGCTTATCTTGTCGACTGGCGCTGTGATCGGAACGACTATCCAATATCCTGGCTTTACTACTTCTGCTTTGGCAACCAGGGCGGCAGAAAGAGACCTTAAGACTCTATCTAGCACTCTCCTGACTGTGACACTGGAAGCAAACCGGGAAGCGTCTTTCCTCAACGTTGGCGATGTTTTTAAGCTTGAATGGCCGGACTATCACGATGGGTCTGTAGTCATGCGAGTCATGCAGATGGCGCTCGGTGATGGAAAAAGCAACCGTGTCAAAATAACCGCCACAGAAGACGTCTTTTCTCTGCCTTTTTCGTCTGCTGTATCCGACGAGTCTGGCGGCTGGGAGGACACAGGCAAGGCTCCAGTGCCCGCACCACATCAACTTGCGATAGAGACCCCCTACTACGAGCTTGTGCAGGCGTTCGGGCAGACTGCTGTAGACGACAAGCTTGTGACATACCCTGAGCTTGGGCATGTTCTAGCCGCCGCAAGTAAGCCTCCAGGTGGGATAAACGCACGAATGTTCACAAGCTACGGGGCTGGGTATGAAGAGGTGACGGGCTTGGACTTCTCGCCTGTCGGTGTTCTTTCTGCAGATGTTGGGTGGTCGGATACGGTTCTTCAGCTTTCTGACTACCAGGGGCTTGATGCAGTACCTGTAGGCAGCCATGCACAGCTTGGTCATGAGCTTGTGCGTGTCGATTCGGTGGACTCTATTAGCGGCTTGGTAACTGTTTCCCGTGGAGTTCTCGATACCATACCGGTTATGCACTCCGCAGGGGATGCTGTTTTCTTCTGGGACGAGTTCGCTGTTTGGGATGATACCGAACTCGTTGCCGGGGAAGATGTTTCGGTCAAGATCGTCACGACATCGACAGGCGGTGTCTTAGACATCGCAGACGCTCCCGAGTCAGTTGTGACGATGCAGTCGAGAGCTGGACGTCCATACCCGCCGGGGAACGTTAAGGTTGCGGATGAATACTTTCCGTCTGAGGTTCTTGGCAGCGCTGAAGTGACTTTTGAGACTAAAAACAGGCTTCAACAAACAGCCCCTGAAAATCTGATAGGGTGGTTTGAGCCCGGCGTCCCTGTCGAGCCTGGTGTTTCTACTGTGGTTGAGGTTTATGATGCTGACACGGATACGCTGATTCACACTGTCCCCGATGCGTCTAGTCCCTTCGACTTGTCAACGGAAACTGCGCTCCCCAGCAACTGCAAACTTTCTCTCTTCAGTCTAAACAATAATAGCGGACTTCAGAGCATGGCCCACAGTTTGACCTTCCTATACGGCGCTAAGATAGATATCTCACTACCGCCGATTCCGATCTGCGCAAACGGCGCGTCTTTTGAATGGACTGCTGTCGCAGATGGGGGTCAGGGGACTTTGACCTGGGGTGTCTTGAGCGGCTCACTGCCGAAAGGGCTTTTCTTAGGCAGTGACGGGGTCATATCCGGGGTGCCAGATGACGCCACAGGGGAATACACATTCACTCTGTGGGTTAGAGATGCAGCTGGCACAACATCCTCCCTTCCAGCGTCCCTTATCCTGATGACCTGCTCCCTGATGATGCACTTCGATGGAGTAGACAACGGAACAAGTTTTGTGGACGATACCGGTAAGCCTATATCCCTAAGCGGGTCAGGTCTCGTCACCAAGACGGATGAGTACAAAGTCGGCGTCGCAAGCGCGAGGTTCCCCGGAAACGGGGCACAGCTCACTACTCCATATAGCCCCGATTTTGATCTATCCGCAGACGACTGGACAGTCAGTTTTTGGCTATACCAGAGAAGCCACACAGGCAACAGCAAATACGGCTCTGTCATCTCTAAAAGGAATGGCAGCAGCGACCACGACTGGTCTTTTATCAACACAGCGGATGGGTCAGTTGGGCTGCAGCGTTATGACGGCTCTAGCGGCAAATCGTTCTCGAAGATACACGATACAACCGACCCCGCCCAGGGTAGTCTGCTAAACAGATGGACGCATCTTGCTATGAGCAGAAAGGGTAATCTTCTTAGGTGCTTTTCTGGAGGGCAGCACACTTTCGACTACCCCCAGCCAGTCAACCTGAGAAACCGGAGCCTGGCTGTACAGATGGGCCGCAGTATGTCGTACTCAGATAGCAGACTGAATGCGAACGTCGACGAACTTTCGATTTTTAAGGGTGGCGTGGTCTACTGGGATGAGGACTTTACACCCCCTGAATCCCCCGTCTATCAGGCCCAAGCCATAGCCGCACTAGCTGTCAAAGGCTCACTGCCGGCTGGCACGGCAGGGGCAGCCTATTCCAGCTTGTCAGATATAGAGGTCTTTGGGGTCGGGCCTTTCACCGTATCTGCTACAGGTCTGCCTGCTGGGTGGAGCGCTTCGGTCTCAGGAAGCTTCATCGAGGTATCGGGGCCTTCAGCTGCAGCGGGAGACTATCCTGTAACTCTCTCTGTATCTGACGGAACCGTTACAGCTGACTCCAGGCTGGTGATACGGGTCATATGACGATGCTCGATTTCATGGTAATAGGTCTGCCCAGATCGGGCACCACCTGGGCGGCACAGTGGCTCACTACAGCCCACTCATTTTGTCTGCACGATCCGCTATACCTCTGTCACTACAGCGAGCTAGACAGCTACGCAGACAGAGTTTCGATCGGTCGAAAAACCGTAGGTGTGAGCTGCACCGCGCTTTGGCGGTGGCCGCAGTTTGTGTCTAGCCATCCCGCGCGAAAAGTAATTATTCACCGGGATATTCGCGATATAAATTCCAGTCTGAAATTGCTGGGGTTCCCGGCTATGACTGAGCGGGATGCGCTTTCTCTGTACGACCTGCCCGGCCTTCACTTTCAGTATGCCGACCTTTTTTGCGAGAGTAGCGCGGCAGCGATTTGGGACTATCTCGTCCCAGGCGTTAAGTTTGACCCTGCCCGCTACCATATTTTG
>JBKEDB010000142.1:0-2992 GCA_047975195.1 Cumulibacter sp.
CGGACCGCCGCACCGCTCGCAGAACAGACGGCCGGTCAGCCAGTAGTCCGGCGCATCATCACCCAGGGCGGACAGCTCGGCCTTCGTCTTCGCGCCACGGCGCTTGTTCACCGCGAACCTCTTCTGCACTTCTTCGAAGGTCGCCGCGTCGACGAGCTGCGGCATCCCGCCGTCTATCACGTTCCCGGCGTAGGAGTACTCGCCGATGTAGACCCTGGTGGACGGAGGTGATGGCCGGACTGCGCTCCGCGTGTCGGTGACCCGGCCCCACTGTCTTTCGGTGTAATATTTCTGATACATGGCAACCAGCCCTACAGAAGAAGGTTCATGACCACCAAGCCCGCTCTCCTCGACCCGCAGCGCTCGCCAGCGGGCACCGCTGAGTGCCACGAGGCCCCCGAGCGCTTGGTGAAGTCGCGCGATCGCGTGAAGGCGTACGGAGAAGTGTTCACGCCGCGGCGCATGGTCGATCAGATGCTCGATCTGGTCCGTGCCGAGCTGGAGACCGGCCCGAACTTCGTGGACAAGACCTTCTTCGAGCCTGCCGCGGGCGACGGCAACTTCCTTGTGGCGATCCTGCAACGCAAGCTGCGGGCCATCAATCGGCGCTACCAGAGCGAGTTCTGGCCGACCGAGTCGCTCTTCGCGCTCGCGTCCATCTACGGCGTCGAGCTGCTGGAAGACAATCACCAAGCCGCTCATGAGGCGCTGCTGGCCGAGTTCGTGGCCTTCCACGAATCCAGCGGCACCAGCTGCGGCTACCGCACGAATCTGTACCGCTCAGCCCGCTTCCTACTGCACACGAACGTGGTGCAAGGCAACACACTGACCGGTCTCGATGCGTACGGCGAGCCGATCCAGTTCTCGTGGTGGCGCCGCGTGCTCAACATCCCCGGCACGGTGCGCCGCGAGCCATTCTCCCTGGCCTCGCTGCGCGAGGCGGGCGCCTTCGACTTCACGACCTACGCGGTGTATGCACCCTGCCGCATCGACCACGTCCACAAGGAGGTGAGGGCCGATGACTAGCCCGGACATCAGCACCTACCGCAAGATCACGCCGCTCATCTACTCCTGGCGGACGCCCGACATCCCGAAGTACGAGGGCTGGGAGAAGATCGGCTACACCGAGCAGAGCGGCGCCGACGTGCGCATCGCGCAGCAGGCGTCTCAGCTCTCAGTCGAGCAGATCAAGGTCTGGTCACGCCGTGCGATGTTCACCTCTGAGGCGGGCGGGTGGTTCACCGACAAGGACTTCCACGCCTATCTCAAGCAGCGGGGCGTGGAACGCGAGCGCAGGCCCAAGTATCCCAAGACGACCGAATGGCACCGCTTCGCCGGTGCGCCCAAGACCTCCTTGGAATACCTCACAGACTTCGCCGGGCAGGACTTTGCGGCACTGCAAGCCAGCGGCTCCGAGGACTACACCCTGCGGCCTGAGCAGCAGGCTGCAGTCGAACAGGCGTTGGCGGCGTTCGAGGCCGGCCGGACCGAGGTGCTGTGGAACGCCAAGCCCCGGTTCGGCAAAACCCTGACGACCTACGACCTCATGCGTGCGCTCGACGCGCGCAAGGTCCTGGTGGTCACGAACCGCCCCGCCATCGCGAACTCCTGGTTCGACGACTTCGCCCGCTTCATCGGCCACCAGACGACCTACAAGTTCGTCTCCGAGTCGCCGTCGCTGGCCTCCCGCGAGCCGATGACGCGCGCTCAGTGGCGCAGACATAGCCTCGATCACGCCGACGAGGACGTTCGCATTGTCGAGTTCCTCTCGCTCCAAGACCTCAAGGGGTCCCAGTACTTCGGCGGTCCTTACGACAAGCTCCGGCACATCGCCGACCTCCAGTGGGACCTGCTGGTCATCGACGAGGCCCACGAGGGCGTGGACACGACCAAGACGGACGTGGCCTTCGACCAGATCAAGCGCACCCACACGCTGCACCTATCCGGCACCCCGTTCAAGGCGCTGGCCTCGGGGAAGTTCGACGCGGACCAGATCTTCAACTGGACCTACGAGGACGAGCAGACCGCCCGCGCGAACTGGGACGACGACGCGGCGGAAAACCCCTACCAGGCGCTACCGACGCTGAACATGCTCACTTACCAGGTCTCGCGCATGATCAGCGACCAGCTCGCCGTGGGCGTCGCCATCGACGAGGACAGCGCCAACATCGACTACGCCTTCGACTTGGGTGAGTTCTTCGCCACCAAGGACAACGGCTTCTTCGAGCACGAGGCCGAGATCGTCAAGTTCCTCGATTGCCTGACCACCAACGAGAAGTACCCGTTCTCCACGCCCGAGCTGCGCGACGAGATCCGCCACTCGTTCTGGCTCCTGGACCGTGTCGCCTCCGCCAAGGCGCTCGAACGCATCCTGAAGAAGCACCCGGTGTTCAAGGACTACACGATCGTCCTCGCCGCAGGCGACGGCCGATCCGACGACGCAGACCTGGCGATCATCGGCAAGTCGCTGGACAAGGTCCGCGCTGCCATCAGCGAGGCCGAGCAGCATGACGGCAAGACGATCACCCTGTCGGTCGGTCAGCTCACCACGGGCGTCACCGTGCCCGAGTGGACCGCCGTCATCATGCTCTCGAACGTTACCTCGCCCGCGCTGTACATGCAGGCCGCGTTCCGTGCGCAGAACCCGTGCACGTTCGAGCGCGGCGGGGCCGTCTTCCAGAAGAAGAACGCCTACATCTTCGACTTCGCCCCCGAGCGCACCCTGACGATCTTCGACACCTTCGCCAACAACCTCAACGCGAACCCCTCGGGCAACCCAGGCGTGCGCCAGGAGAACATCCGTCGCCTGCTGAACTTCTTCCCCGTCATCGGCGAGGACTCCGAAGGCCGCATGGTCGAACTCGATGCGGCGCAGGTCCTCACGTTTCCGCAGGTGTTCAAGGCTCGCGAGGTCGTGCGCCGAGGATTCCTGTCGAACCTGCTGTTCGCAGGCGTGGCGGGCATCTTCCGCTACTCCGAGCACCTCAAGGAG
>JBKEDB010000104.1:0-3964 GCA_047975195.1 Cumulibacter sp.
AAACGTCCTCGGCATCGGCGAGATCGGCCTCAACAAAAACACCCGGAGCGAACTCGCCATCTTCGAGGAACACCTCGCCCTCGCCAAAGAGCACAGCCTCCCCGTCCTCATCCACACCCCCCATCTCGAAGACAAGCTCAAGGGCACCCGCCTCATCCTCGACGCCCTCAAAAACGCGGGCGCGGACCCCGGGGCCACCATCATCGACCACGTCGAAGAACACACCGCCCCCCTCGTCCTCGACGCCGGATTCTGGGCCGGCCTGACCCTTTACCCCGAATCCAAATGCTCCCCCGCCCGCGCCATCGACATCCTCGAGACCTACGGCATGGAACGCGTCTGGATGAACTCCGCCTGCGACTGGGGCGTCTCCGATCCCCTCTCCGTCATCAACTGCGCCCTCGAAATGAGGCGGCGCGACCACTCTCCCTCCATCGTGGAAAAAGTCATCTACCACAATCCCCGGACCTTCCTCTCCCAGTGCCCGAACTTCAAATCGGGCGAGCCGGCCGACAAAGTCCGCAGGCCCTCCGGCCCAAGGTAAGGGCCTTTTTGCCGCTCCCCTGCCATCCTCCCTCTCCACGTTCCCTCGAACGCGACCGCACATTGCGGGCCGCCCTGTCTTCCGCCTCCTCCGCGCGTCAGAAATGCAAAATGCCGATGTCGCGGCGCCGTTGGGCGCCCCCGAAGCGGATTTTGTCCGCCTCGGCATGGGCCTTGGCCACGGCTTCCCCGCGCGTGGCGCCTCCGGCCACCACCGCCAGCACCCGGCCGCCGTCCGTTTCCCAGCGGCCCGCGTTTTTCCGCGTCCCGGCATGATAAACGCGGGCTCCGTCGATCTCGTCGAGCCCGTCGATCACATCTCCGCTCCGCGAGCCCGCCGGGTACCCCGCCGAGGCGAGGATGACGGCCACCTGCCAGCCTTCGTCGAAGGAGAGGAGGTCTTTTTTCAACGTCCCCCGCGCCCCGTCGAGGCAGAAGGCGGCGAGATCGCCGCGCACCAGGGGCATCACCGCCTGGCATTCGGGGTCGCCGAAGCGGCAGTTGTACTCGATCACCTTCGGGCCGTCCGGAGTCAGCATGAGGCCGAAATAAAGGAAGCCGACGTATCCGAGGCCGTCCTCTTCCAGCCCCCGCACCGTGGGGCGCACGATTTCCTCCTCGACGCGCTCCAGCAGGGCCGCGTCGATCAGCCGGCGGCTGGCCACGGCACCCATCCCGCCGGTATTGGCCCCGGTGTCGCCCTCGCCGGCTCGCTTGTAGTCCCGCGCCGGGGTGAAGACGAGATAGTCCGGCCCGCTGACCGCCGCGAAGATGGAAATCTCCGGTCCGCTCAGGCAATCCTCCACCAGCAGGCGGCCCGCGCCGAAGCGCCGATCTACCAGGACCTCTTGCAAGAAATCCCCCGCCGCCGCCTCGTCCGCGCACACCGCCACGCCCTTGCCCGCCGCCAGGCCGTCGAACTTGAGGACCACCGGATAGCGTCCGCCGATCGCCGCGCGGGCCGCCTCCACATCATCCACCGCCACCGCCCTCGCGGTCGGGATGCCATGGCGCTCCATGAATTTTTTGGCGAATTCCTTGCTGGCCTCCAGCCGGGCGGCCTCCTTAGGCGGTCCCCAGCAGGGAATGCCCTCCCGGCGGCAGGCGTTGGCCAGCCCCTCGTCCTTCACCAGCCAGCTTTCCTCCCCCGCCACACAGAGGTCGATGCCTCCGGACTTCATCCAGCCGACCAGCCCCGCCATCCCCTCGGCCTCCACTTTTTTCGCCCCTTCCAGCTCGCGGATGGCCTCGCTGCCCGGAAAACACCAGACCTCCGCCCCGCATTCGCGGAAAGCCCGCGCCAGGGCGTGCTCCCGCCCCCCTTTGCCGATCACACAGATTTTCACCCCGGAAGAGCAAGGCCTGGCGGAAAAAAAGTCAACCGGCGATTGCCGGCGGAAGCCGCGCGCCGATCGGGTTTCCAGCACAGCGGAAATCCGCCAAGATCTAAAAACCCAAAGCCTCAAAGATTACGGTCATTTCATTCGCCAATATTTTTTCTTGTTGATCATTGGCAAATTCAAAGTTCTAATGCACAACCATCCCATAGCTCGGATTTGAGGAGCTGCGAGGCTTGATTTTTGGTTGTTTTTGGGTGGTTTTCGCGATTTTGCAATCCTGAACTTTTTGCGTCTGCTTCGATGGTTTCAGTGTTCGCGCCCTCATGCTGTCCCATGGACCGGAGGCGCCAATCCCGGCAGCCACGAGGTTTCCGGCGTGGCCCGGTAGCGAAAGCCGCCACCTGCTGTCCCATAGCACCGTAGCAGTTCGTCAAGATCGACGCGGTCCCAGACCACGCCCCGGATCATGGCGAAGAGACGCACGAAGCTGTGCGACCAGTCCACCAGCTGGCTCTGGTAGCGCAGCAAGACATAGAGCGGCAGCGCCGACCAGAGTTGCCAGCGGATGGCCTGTTTGCTGTGGCCGAGGAAGTCGCACACTTTGAGCGTCTGTTTGATTTGTTTGAAGAAGACCTCGATGCCCCAGCGCGCCTGATAGAGTTCGCCCACGCTGCTGGCGGCCCATGCGGTGTGGTTGGTGATGAAGACCATGAGCACTTCCTTGCCATCGATTTCGACAAGCATCTCCACCCGGCGGAGTCGTTGGGGATACTGCTCCCTGCTCTTTTTGGTTTTGAGGACGATGAGGTCGTCGCGGAGGATCTTTCCCGAGGGCTTGGCCTGGAGTTTTTTGACGACGCGATAGGCCATGTTGTCCTTGGCGCGGGTGACCCGCCAGACGCCGCGCCGGGTGAGGGCGAAGAGGTGGGCAAAGTGGACGTAGGCTTTGTCAAAAAGGGCGATTTCGCCCGCCTGCAGCCCGGCGCAGAGGGCGGGGGCGCGGGTGTCGTCGTGGTGGCTGGCTTCCTCGATGACGGCGAATCCGGGCAGAAAGCTCTGGAGATCGAGCCGCAGGTGGAGCTTGGCGGCGGCCTTGCGACGGCGGTGTTTGGCCCAGTCCATGCAGTTGGCGACCAGGGCTATCGTGGAAGAGTCGATGGCGTGGATGGCTTTCCTGAACCGGCGCGGCAGGCCCTTGTAACGCAGGCCGAAGCCGGGGAGCTGGTGTTCGAGGTGGGAGAGGGTTTTCCAGAAGAGTTCTTCCATGAAGTCGCTGCTCCGGGTCTTGTTGGCATGGGAAAGGGTGTTGCGGGCCGGGGCGGTGGCACCGCGGATCGAACCGAGCCATCCGGCATGGTTGCGCAGAGCGTCGCAAACATCGTTGAGTCCCATGGCATGGGTGAGCTGGGCGTAGAGCAGGGCGACGACCTGGCTCCAGGGGCTGAAGGTGCGGGCCTTCTTGTCGAGGCCGTGCCTGCGGGCGAGCTTGGGCACAAGTCCGGCTGGAATGAGCTTGCAGACTTGGGCGAGAACGGGAACTTTTGAGGCGGCTGGTTTTTTCTTCACATGGCCCATTCCCTGTGGAATGGGCCGCCAGCCAACCTTTTTTTACGCCAGCCTGTGGGATGGCTGTGCATTAGAACTTTGAATTTGCCGGAGCTTCCGAACCTTCGCCAGCCACCCAAAACCGGGGAAGCGGAGGCGGGAGTGGGCACCCCTTCAAAACAAATCGCCGAAGGCGCAAGAGTGCCGGCACACGCCCACTCCCGCCGTAGCGAAAGGAGGAAGGAGCGGACGGCGGCGAGAGGAGTGCAACGACGAAAAGGAGCGCCAGCGGCTGGCGACGGAAGAGGACGCGACGACCGCCGCCAGTACGGCGAAGGGAGTGGCCGAGGGGAGCGATTGGCGTGCGAAGAATGAGCCGCCAGAGTCGACCATCGAGGCCCACAACGACCGCCCCCCCGAACAACCCGCGCGGGTAGTGACGGCGCGGCTCGTGCGAGGTGCTTTTCCATCGGATCGGCGAAGCCGCTGGCAGCACCTCATCCGCACGGGACGTGACGGAACGGGTTTGCAGGACG